>NZ_JBQYLE010000010.1:11781-88154 GCF_052681095.1 Granulosicoccus sp. 3-233 | reverse complement strand
GTCGGTCGGTCGGTCGGTCGGTCGGTCGGTCGGTCGGTCGGTCGGTCGGTCGGTCGGTCGGTCGGTCGGTCGGTCGGTCGGTCAGCCAGTCAGCTCAGCCAGTCAGCTCAGCCAGTCAGCTCAGCCAGTCAGCTCAGCCAGTCAGCTCAGCTCAGCTCAGCTCAGCTCAGCTCAGCTCAGCCAACACAGTCCGTTCACGGGGGATATGCCAGCGCAGAATGGCAGCCGACCGTTGCAAGCCTTCAGTGCGCGCGGAATCGCAACCTGCGAGATCTGCCCACGGAATTTCGGCCTGATGAGGGACAATTGAAGACGGCAAGTGATCTTTGCCGAGGATTCATCAAACTTGTTGGGTAGTTGCGCATGCCCCAACAAGAGGCGTGAGTCGATTCACGTCTGAATCGGATCTTTGCTGGTGGGGCAGTCGAGCAGTTGTCCAGTGCTGTTTTCCCGTCGATTTTTCGATGCATGTCGTTTGTCATCGTATGGCCTGTTGTCGTCAGTCAATGGCCTGTGTCAGAGCCTGTTGCCCCATGAAGGTGCGACTCCGTTTTCCGTTTGAAACGTCATTGACAGTATTGAAACCCCTGTGCAGTAATGTTCGCCGACTAACGCAAGCTTGGATACTCAACAGATGCAGGAGATTGGTGTAAAAGCCGGAAAGCTCAGCCGGCGAATCAATCACTGGATAGAAGCTTTTTGCGTGTTTCTTCTGGTCGTTCTGGTTCTGGATGTGTGGCTGGGCATTCTGGTTCGTTACGCCATTCCGTTGCCACTGACCTTTACCGAGGAATTGGCTCGCTACCTGATGATCTGGATGGCGCTATTGGCAGTGTCCAGCGGTATTGTCTATCGTGAGCATATTGGTGTGGAGTACGTTTTCAAGCATTTTCCGGACGGTATGCGGCGATGGGTGGCATTGGCCTTCGACCTGATCTCCTTTGCATTCTTCTTTCTACTACTGTGGTATGGCATCGATTTTGTCGAACGCGGATTCAAACGGGTGACGATGATCTTCGGCATGCCGAAGGGCTATCCCTTCATTGGTGTGCCATTGGCGGCGGCCGTAGCCTGTCTGCAGCTCGTTCTCGTGGGTTTGCGGGATTTCTGTGCTCCCGAACCACCAGACAGTACCGGTGCGGACAGGCCGCCCTCCGGCTCGTTCGTGGAGGAGCGTTGACATGACTCTGGTGGCAATCCTGTTTTTCGGCCTGATGGTCATCGGGCTACCGGTGGGCGTCGTGATCGGCGTTGCCGGAATGGGGGGCATTCTGCAAATGGGCCCCAGGTTCATGACGATGGCGCCTGACCGGGTATTCGCCGGATTGGATCTGTTTCCGTTTCTGGCCATGCCCTTTTTCATTCTGGCCGGTGAAATCATGAATCGTTCGGGTATCACCATGGGACTGGTACGTCTGGCGGACGCGCTGGTAGGCTGGTTACGTGGCGGCATGGCGCATTCGAACATGGTGGCGTCCGTGCTGTTCGCCGGAATCACCGGCTCGGCGACCGCTGATGCCGCAGCGTTCGGCAATACACTGGTACCGGCAATGGTGAAAGGCGGCTACAGTCGGCCGTTTGCCTGCGCAGTAACGGCCGCCGGGTCCATCATCGGTCCTACCATTCCGCCGTCGACCCTCGCGATCATCTATGGCTCCATCATGGGCGTGTCGATTGCCGGCTTGTTTGCCGCCGGTATTCTGCCGGGATTGTTGATCTGCATCATCTGCATGATCGTGATTGCCTTGCTGGCCAGACGTATGGACTTGCCCAAGGGGCAGGAGCGACCCAGCTTCAGAATCGTGTTGCGTGCGCTGCGAGAAGGCATTCTGGCCATCATCCTTCCTGTGTTCATTCTTGGCTCCATACTGGGAGGTTTCGCGACACCAACGGAAGCCGCAGCCATCGCAGTCGCCTACTCACTTCTTGTGGGCGGCGTGGTGTATCGCGCGCTCAGCTGGAGGGATCTGTACGAGATCGGTGTCCGAACCACACGAATAACCGGGGTGATATTTCTCATCATTGCCTCTGCCACCATCCTTGGCTGGTGGATGGCCTTCAATCAGGTTCCACAAGCCGTGGCCGAGAGTCTGCTGTCCGTCTCTTCGAACCCGGATGTCATCATCGGTCTCATTCTGCTGCTGCTTCTCGTGATCGGCCTGGTCATGGATATCAATGCAACTCTGATCATTCTGGCTCCTGTGCTGGCTCCGTTGACATTGAAGCTGGGAATGGACCCGGTACATGCGGGCATCATGATCATTCTGGCTCTGAATATTTCGCTGATGACGCCGCCTGTCGGAGCGTGTCTGTTCGTGCTGGCCTCGGTGACCGGCGAAAAGGTGGAGAAGATATCCGCGGCACTCATGCCATTCATTCTGGCGGAAGTGTGCATTCTCATTCTGGTGGCCTATTGGGCTGATCTGACGTTGTTCATCCCGAGATTGCTCGGGTTGTAGTATCCGGATTGTTGTGGAAATTCAAATGAAAGCAGAAATGAACAGGAGTTTTGGCATGAATCATTGCAAGAAGCTGGGCGTCAGCCTGGTGGCGGCAGCATCGCTGTTGGCTCTGGGAACACCGGTCATGGCCGCTGATGTGACGTTGCGCCTCGCTCACCTGAATCCGGAGGATCCCTTCCAGAGTCACTCGGGTGCGATGACAGCCGTCTTCAAATCGCTGGTGGAGAGTGCGTCCAATGGTGATATTGAAGTTCAGTTGTTTGCCAATGGGCAGCTGGGTAAGGACAATGAGGTCATCGATCAGGTCAGTGCCGGTATCGTCGAGTCGACGATTTCGTCTTCTGGCGGTGTCGCACAGAGTTATCCACCGGTAGGCGTGTTCGACATTCCCTTTGCCTTTCCCAATATCGGTGTCGCTTCTCGCGTCATTACAAAGGATTCCAGTTTTGGAAAGAAGTTCGTGGCAGACATGGAATCAAGCACTGGCATGAAGGTCATGGGACTGCTCGACTCGGGTGGCTTCTTTGCCATTACCAATTCCAGCAAGCCCATTACCTCTGTCGATGACATGGACGGATTGCGCATTCGTACCATGACGCTGCCAACGCACGAAGCCATCATTTCATCGCTGGGTGGCAAGCCCACCCCCTTGCCCTGGGCCGAGGTCTATACCGCCTTGCAAACGGGTGTGGCCGATGGTCAGATGAATCCGATACCCATCATCGCCTTTGCCAAATTCGATGAAGTGCAAGAGTACCTGTCTGTTACCAATCACATCATCACGCCCTATGTGTGGCTCATGAATCAGGAGTTCTACGACGGACTGAGTGATGAACACAAGACCATCGTCAACTGGGCATCCGAGGTGGCGACCGAAGCAGGCCGCTCGATGTCTCGCGTCATCGAGGCGTCGGAAACGGGTTTGCCGGCATTGTCGGAGAAAATGAAGGTCAATGTGGTTTCGCCGGCTGAAATGGCCCGCTTCGCCGAGCAGGCACAGCCGGCAGTAAGGGAGTTGATCGCGAAGAGCTACGGCCAGGCTGGCACTGACATGCTGGAAGCCTTGTTGTCATCGATTGAAGAGGAAAAGGCCCGCTTCTGAACGCATTCAAGTTGGCTTCGGCGCATGGTATTCCGGTCTTGCCGTATCCAGGATGCTGGTCGTGAATACGGTATCTGGCAAGAACGCGGTATATTGACTGTCATGACGACATCATCGAACGCTTTTCAGGTGCCGCAAGGCGAGTCATTCGAGCTTCTGCGAAACCGGCTGGCAGATTCTGCTGCCAGCTGGTCTGCAGAGCAGGATGCGGTCCTCAGTGATGCGGGTCTGTCGCAGGCCCGAACGGCCATCTCATCCTGGCCGGGTTATTCAAGTACGCCGTTACTGAGTTTGCCGGCGCTCGCGAATCTACTCGGCGTTGGCAATCTGCACTACAAGGATGAGTCCTCGCGTTTCGGCCTGGGCAGCTTCAAGGCCCTGGGTGGGGCCTATGCTGTCGGACGTCTGCTGCAACGTTGCATCGCCGCAGAGACAGGCGGTGCCGAGCCGGACATGCAGGCCATTCTGAACGGTGAGCATGTGAATATCGTCAGCCGCATGACTGTCTGTTGTGCTACCGATGGTAATCATGGTCGGTCCGTGGCCTGGGGAGCCGAGCGCTTCGGTTGTACTTGTGTCATTTTCATTCATGCAACCGTGAGCGAGGCTCGACGTCAGGCCATCGAGCGCTATGGCGCCAGGGTGATACGGACTGAGGGCAATTATGACGACAGCGTGCGTGCGGCTCAGCAAGCTGCCAGCGATAATGACTGGTTTGTCGTTTCGGATACCTCCTACCCCGGTTATGTGGATATCCCCAGGGATGTCATGCAAGGTTACGAACTGATGGCTGCCGAGGCCGATGAGCAGCTGGCATCCAGACCGACGCATGTGTTCATCCAGACAGGTGTCGGTGGCGTGGCAGCGGCCGTGGCGGCTTATTTCACGCGGCGTTATGGCAAGGATCGTCCGCAGATCATTCTGGCGGATCCGGACCAATCCGCCTGTTGGCTGGCGACACTGCGAGCGGGCGAGCCGACCGCTGTCGTTGGCGATCTGGATACCGTCATGGCGGGCCTGGCCTGTGGTGAAGTGTCCTTGCTGGCCTGGACCATCCTGCGCCAACACGCGGATGCCGTTGTTGCCATTCCCGATAGCGGGGTGGCACCGATGATGCGACAGATGGCTTTTCCTCTCGATGGAGACCCTGCTGCCGTGGCCGGCGAATCGGCCGTGGCCGGCATGCTGGCTCTGGCACTGGTCGCCCAGGTGGCCGAAACCCGTGAAGCCTTGCACCTGAGCAGCGAATCATCGGTACTGGTGTTCGGTACCGAAGGTGATACGGATCCCGAGCTGTATCAAGCGCTCGTCGGAAAATCCGGTGACGAAGTGCGGCAGCAGGCGACGTGCTGAGAACATGGCATTGAGACCCCGATGACACGACAGTACTTGCTGGCAGCGGCGCAGTTGGGGCCCGTGAGTCGCACTGAGCCGCGCGAGTCTGTGGTGCAGCGCATGATCGACCTGATGCACGAGGCGCACCGCCGAGGGGCGAGCGTCATCGTCTATCCTGAGTTGGCTCTGACGACATTCTTTCCTCGCTGGTACCTTGAAGACGAACAGGAACTGGACAGCTTTTACGAAACTGACATGCCCGGGCCACTGACTCAGCCGCTGTTCGATGCTGCACGTCAATCGGGTATGGGCTTCTATCTGGGCTATGCCGAATTGTCTCTTGATGACAGCGGCCGCAAGCGTCGCTTCAATACATCCATTCTGGTCTCTCCAGAGGGCGAGATTGTCGGGAAATACCGCAAGATACATCTCCCGGGTCACGCGGAAAACGAGCCCTGGCGTCCGTTTCAGCATCTCGAGAAACGCTATTTCGAAAACGGTAATCTGGGCTTTCCGGTATTCGAGACATTCGGAGGCGTCATGGGCATGTGCCTGTGCAATGACCGACGATGGCCGGAGACCTTCCGTGTTCTGGCGCTTCGCGGCGCGGAGATGGTCATGTTGGGTTACAACACACCTGTACACTATCCTTTGGCACCCGAACACGATCACCTGCAGGATTTTCACAACCATCTGTGCATGCAGGCCGGTGCCTATCAGAACGGCTGCTGGGTGATTGGTGTCGCCAAGGCTGGATGCGAGGAGGGTTGTGATCTCATCGGAGGTACTTGCATCATTGCGCCTACAGGCGAGATCATCGCCCGGGCACAGGGCTTTGGTGATGAGCTGGTCATTGCCGAAATCGATCTTGATCGCTGCGCCGAGATTCGTCGGAACATTTTCAATTTTGCACTGCACCGTGAACCGGAGAACTACCAGCCCATTTGCGAGCCGAAAACCGCGAGTTGATCGGCTCCGGGAAGATAGCGGCGCTCCTGTTGGAACACAAAATGCCTGTCGAGTACACTCCGGTATGATGACGCTTTCGCGAACGGCAGGCACCCATGCACTATTCAGGCAGCGCTCTGGTTTACGCTCCAACCGACCTTTCTCGCTGGCTCAGTAGTCCCTATGCCTCCTGGATGGCACGCTATGCGGCTGAATGTCCCGAGCAGGCACCTGCCAGTGATGAAGCCGATGACATGCTTGACCTGCTGGCGCAGCGTGGTCTGGCGCATGAAGAGGCGCTCGAGCGGGAGTTTGCCGATAGCGGTCTGACCGTGGTCAATGTGATGGAGCGCGTGCAGGCTCGGAAGCCTGCCACAGCGGAAGAGGCCCGCGAGGCGGCCCTGGCATTGACTCGTGAATTGCTGATCGAGGGAGTGGACGTTGTTGCCCAGGCCATGCTTGAACGAGGCGCCTTTCGCGGTTATGCCGATTTTCTCGTCAAGGTGGAGGGCTGCAGCGAGCTGGGAGACTTTCATTATGAGGTCTGGGACACCAAGCTGGCTCGCCGTGTCAGGCCGGGCATGGTGCTGCAGCTGTGTTGTTATGCGGATATGCTGGATGCGATACAGGGCCATCGGGCCGAGCATCTGGTGGTGGCGCTGGGGAATGGAGTAAAGGAGAGAATTCCCCTGATCGACTGCTTTGACTACTACAAGGCAGTGAAACGCACATTCCAGGCTGAGCAGGACGCCTGGCGTGTTGATGCGGAACCGGACCCTGCGCGTTACAACGATCATGGCAACTGGTCCACCTACGCGGCAGACAAGCTGGAACAGTGTGATCACTTGAGTCGCGTGGCCCGCATCAGTCGGCGCCAGATCGAGCGCCTGGAATCGGTGGGTATCAGGACCATGAGTGCGCTGGCGGACAGTGCCGAGCGATACGTTCCCGGTATCGAGGCATCCAGCATGGCCTGGCTGGTGCAGCAGGCAGGCTTGCAGCGCGACAGTCGGGACAGCGAGGTGCCGGAATATCGTCTACTGGAGTCTCTGCCGGATTCTTCCACCGGTCTGAATGCCTTGCCGGCCGCTTCGCCGCTGGATGTATTCTTCGATATCGAAGGCTTCCCCCTGGAGGGGGACGGGCTTGAGTATCTGTGGGGCTGTGCCTGTCAGGACGACTCTGGAGGCGTGGAATTCCGGGACTGGTGGGCCCATGATACGCGAGCGGAGCGATTGGCCTTTGAAGGATTCATCGACTGGGTTCATCAGCGCTGGCTTGAAGACCCCTGCATGCACATCTATCACTATGCGCCATACGAGATCACGGCTTGCAAGCGATTGATGGGGACCCATGGCACCCGTGAAAGCGAACTGGATGACTTGTTGCGGAACGAGGTGTTCGTCGATCTGTATGACATCGTCACGCATGGTCTGCAAGTGGGTGAGCCACGTTATTCCATCAAGAATGTGGAAAGACTGTACAGACCGGGACGTGCGACAGACGTTGCATCGGGCGGCGATTCGGTTGTGGTCTACGATCTGTGGCGTGATGCGTTTTCTCGGGGTGAGGAGAGTGCAGACTGGCGCGAGTCCGACGTGCTCGCCGGGATTCGCAGCTACAATCGCGACGATTGTGAGTCGACACTGGAACTCTGTCAGTGGTTACGCCGGCATCAGCAGACGCCGGTGGAAACGCAAGTCAGTGAGCCACCCATCGAACCGGAATTGTCCGACGTCGTCCAGGCTCGTGTGGAGCTGCGGGATCGACTGCTGATGCAGGCCAGTGACGAGACGATGGATGCAGCCAGCCGCAGCGTGTTGGAGACACTGGCCGGGGTGCTGGAGTTCCACCGCCGGGAAGAGAAGAACGCCTGGTGGCGCTTCTTCGATCGAATGGACCCTGCCAACACCTCGCTGGCAGATGATCTGGCCTGTCTGGCTGATTGCCGCCGCACGCCGCGTGAACCCTTAAAACCGACCCCCAGGGCGCGTAATCTGGCGTATGAATTCAGCTTCGACCCGAACCAGGAGAGCAGAGGGATCTCGGGTGAGGTCACGCTCAAGGGAGGGGAGTTGATTGATGATCGACATCCCACTGGCAAGGTGCTGCTGGAATACAGCGATCTGGAGAGCGGACGAATTGTCGTGCAATGCAAGCATGAACCCGTTGACATGGTCTCCCTGGTACCGAACGAGATAGTCCGTGCCGATCCGATCCCCGCCGCCATCGATGCCGTGGTCGGTTCCCTGGAGTCCGGTTTGGCAGAACGCTCGGCCTTGCAGGATTTTCTCGAACGTCGCAGGCCTCGTATACAGAACCATGATGGCGGACCGATTGTGCGCTCCGAGCAAACCCGCCTGGACGATACGGTCGATGCCGTACGCAGGCTTGAGCAGAGTTGTCTGGTGATTCAGGGGCCGCCGGGTGCCGGCAAGTCCTATACTGGCGCGCGGGTGATCGGTGCATTGCTGGCGCAAGGCAAGCGAGTGGGCATATCCAGCAACAGCCACTCGGCCATCAACAACCTGCTCATCGGAACCGCTCGCTACTGTCGCGAGGCGGGCATAGCCGCGAAGTTCGTCTGCACGAGGCATACGTCCGACGAGCTGGACGAGCTGGATATTGCCGTCAGCAGCAATGCCAGACTCGCCAGTGAGTTGAGCGATGCCTGTGTCATCGGAACCACGGCCTGGGGTTTTGCGCGAGATGACATGGCCGATTCACTGGACGTGCTGGTCATCGATGAGGCAGGACAGGTGGCTGTGGCGAACCTTGTCGGCATGAGTCGTTCAGCGCGGAATCTGGTGCTGATGGGCGATCAGAGACAGCTGGGCCAGCCAACGCAGGGCAGCCATCCGGCCGAGAGTGGCCTGTCCGTGCTGGACTACCGTCTGGGTGATACCGCTGCCGTCGCGCCGGAGCATGGCGTGTTTCTGGGTACGACTTACCGCATGCACCCGGCGGTCAATGCGCTGGTCAGTCGATACGTGTACGCCGGTCAACTGGTCAATGCCGAGCTGACGGCACGTCGTACCCTGGGTCTGAAGGGTGATGGCTGTGTGCTGGATCAGGAAGCCGGCATTGTCTACCTGCCGGTAATGCATGAAGGCAACGCTCAGGATAGTGCCGAAGAGGTGGACGTGATCATCATGGCCGTGAAGTCGCTGGTGGGCAGGCCGCTGCGATGCGATGATGGCAGTGAACGCATACTGAGCCTGGCAGACATGCTGTTCGTGGCGCCCTATAACGCACAGGTGACACGCTTGCAACAGGCATTGGGTGATCGTGCCAGAGTCGGCAGCGTCGATCGCTTTCAGGGACAGGAGGCACCGGTGGTCTTTCTGAGTCTGTGCTCCAGTGACGCTGCAGCGTCTCCGCGAGGCCCGAGCTTCCTGTTCGATCGCAACCGGCTCAATGTCGCTGTCTCGAGAGCCGAGACGTTGTGTGTGGTGGTAGGGCATCCACGTCTGGCAGTGACCCCGGTGGGCAATCTGGCAGACTTGAAGCGAGTGAATTTCGTGGCGGCCCTGATGAACTCCTGAGGGGGCGGAGATCGCCGCCTGGCGTACGCTGTCGTGCACGGCTGGCGCCGCACAGTTCCTGTCATTGCTGGCGAACTCCCCGACTGCTTCTGACCGTCGCCAGATACAGGCTGGTTTCGCTGTTGGCAACGCCGTCTATCAATCGCAGGCGCTTCAGAAAATCGTCCAGTTCACCCAGGGTCTGTGTGGCGAATTCGACGACACAGTCCCATCGGCCATTGGTGGTGTGGATCGCCTGGATCTCGCTGAAGCCTGACAGTCGCTTCACGATGGCATCGTTTCCCTTGCCCTCGATCTCGATCATCGTGACGCCTCTGACAGGCTGATCCTGGTCATCGCCTTCCAGTACCACGGTAAAGCCGACGACCTTGCCTGATTCCTGGAGCTTGTCGATCCGCGTTCGAATGGTGGTTCTCGACACGCCCAGACGGTGCGACAACTCCGTGACCGAGGCGCGGGCATTCTGCCTGAGCGCGGCGATCAGCGCCTGATCGATTTTCGTCATTTCGAACTTCCGTTGTTTCGTATTGATCGAATAGTCAGTGATATTGATCAATTATATGGATTGAGACTGCCGTTACTGAAAAATACACTATCCATATCGGAAATGCCTGACCAACGTGCATTTCCTCTCACCCACCGGGATACCTGTCCCACAACCGAGAAGAACCATGGATATGCTGCGTCGTCCGGATATCAACCTTGTGCCATTCGTCAGTGTCGAGAACATGATGAAGCTGGTGAACAGTGTCGGCATCGAACAGTTCCTGCGGCAACTGGCCGACAGGATCGAACACGATTTCACGCGTTGGCAACTGTTCGACAAGGTGGCGCGCGTGGCTTCACATTCCAGCGTGGGCGTGATCGAACTGATGCCCACCAGTGATGGGGAAACCTACGGGTTCAAGTACGTCAACGGGCATCCGGGCAACACACGCGCGGACCTGCAGACAGTGACCGGCTTCGGTGTGCTGGCGCGCGTGGATACCGGTTACCCCATCCTGTTTTCGGAAATGACTCTGCTGACGGCGCTGCGTACCGCAGCAACATCGGCAGTCGCCGCACGACATCTGGCCCCCGAGGATGCCTCCATCATGGCCATCATCGGGAACGGCGCACAGTCCGAATTCCAGGCGCTGGCGTTTCAGGCCGTGCTGGGGGTGAAACGTTTGCGACTGTTCGACATCGACAGTGTGGCGACCGAGAAATGTGCACGCAACCTGGCAGGACTGGGCTTCGAGATCGAATGTTGCACATCGCCGGAATCCGCTGTCGAAGGTGCGCACATTGTCACGACAGCCACCGCGGACAAGCAGTATGCCACTATCCTGACGCCCAATATGGTCGGGGCCGGAGTCCACATCAATGCCGTGGGTGGTGATTGCCCGGGCAAGACCGAACTGCACCGGGATATCCTGTTGCGCTCCGACATCTTTGTCGAATACCCGCCTCAGACGCGCATCGAGGGGGAGATTCAGCAGCTACCTGAAACGCACGAAGTCACTGAACTCTGGCAAGTGATCAATGGCAGCAAGCCCGGCAGAACGGCAGCCTTGCAGACCACCCTGTTCGATTCGGTCGGCTTTGCCACAGAGGATTTCTCGGCGCTGTGTCTTGTTCACTCACTGCTGGAACAATACGCACACTTCGACATGCTGGACATGGTGGCCGATCCGGATGATCCGCGTGATCTGTTCGGCATGTTGTTGCGTTCGAAGGAGGCAGCGTGATGGTGGCGACAGCTCCGAGAATGCGTCGAAGCGTGCAGGCGCCATCATCCGTGGTGATGGTCCGACCTCATCACTTCTGCTCGAATCCGCAGACGCGAGCTGATAATGCCTTTCAGCGCAGTGATGATGGACTGAGTGCGGACGATGTCCGTCGGGCGGCGTATGCCGAAGTGACCGAGGCCGCGGCCGTCCTGGAATCTCATGGCGTCACCACCCACGTTTTCGATGACGAGCGTGAAGACCGGCCCGATGCCGTCTTTCCGAACAACTGGTTTTCGACTCACTCGGGTGGGCATGTTGCTCTCTATCCGATGGAGGTGGTCAATCGTCGTAGGGAACGGCGCAGTGACATCATCGACATGCTCAAGCAGCGCTATCGCGTGCAGGATGTCATCGACTATTCGGGGCTCGAGGCTGATGGTCTATCGCTGGAGGGCACGGGTGCCATGGTGCTGGACCATGTGGATCGTGTGGCCTACGTTGCTCGCTCCCGGCGGGCTGATCCCATCGCGCTGGAGCGGTTCTGTACGCATTTCAATTTCGAACCCATGGTGTTCGATGCGGTGGATGAAAACGGAACGCCGATCTACCACACCAATGTGCTGATGTGTATAGGCACTGAATTCGCGATGGTCGGTGTTGATCATGTTGCCGACAGACGCCGCCGGGCAGAAGTCATCGATCGTCTGCAGGAATCAGGACGTGACATCATTGCATTGTCCCATCGGCAGATAGCCGAATTTGCGGGCAATGCCATCGAACTGCAGGGTGATTCGGCACGCTTGCTGGCGCTGTCGTCACGAGCCCATGCAAGTCTGACATCCGATCAGAGAGCAATAATTGAACGAAGCTGCCGACTACTGCCTCTGCAGGTACCCACGATAGAGCTTGCAGGAGGTTCCGTTCGATGCATGCTGGCGGGGGTTCATCTCACACCCCGCTGAGTGACGGAAGGGCCGGTCGGCAAGGAGCGCCGATGCAGCGGCAGACAGTGGGGGCTCTTGCGGTTACTGGCAGGTGTGGGCCAGGGTCTCGCTGTCATCGGGGGAGGCCAGGCAAGGCAGTTGCATTTCATCACTCCAGGGCAAAGTGAATGAGCTCAGAGTGCCGTCGCTGCTCACGTCTACCTGAAAGGTGTCAGGGTTGCCATTGTCGGCTATCAGGCGCATCTCGCTGCCGTCGTCGGCACTGATCTGGAGAATGCCGCTGGTATAACTGCCACTGCGATGACGGGTGATGAACTCCTGTTCAGTGACAACGCTCAGGCTCTGGTTGCCGGTTTGCGTAGCCGTCACGTCAAAGCGGGTGGACAGGCTTCGCTTCCACCCGTCAGTGTAATCGGGGTTGTCTGCCTGATCGCCAGCATACCGTCGTGTCGTTGCCTCGCTCAGCAGTAGGTCACTGCTGCTGCTCTGCCAACTGAAACGAGTGATGGACCACTGTTCGCTGTTCTCGTTCTCACCGGCGAACTCATCAAGACTGCCGTCGAGAGAATGCGAGGCATCTTCGGACTCCGTCAGCAGGCTGAGATCCTGGTAGTCGATGCTGGTGGCCCAGCCCGGGCTGTACACGTATTTCACCAGTGTGTGGCTGCGCACAAAGGTACCATTGACGATTCTGTCGCCGAGTTGACAGTCCTCGAACTCACCACTGCCACCACCAACCGCGTGGCCGGGGTTCGTGAACACATAGGAGCCACCTTCTCCACAGGCGTAGGTTTGACGGACGGTTGCGGATTCCGGGTCATACACGCTTGATGTTTCTGACAGGAGCCCGTTGTCCTCTGGCACACCGTCGATATCCTCACCGTACACGGTGTCTACGGTCTCTCTCGATGGTGCGAGAGGCTCTGCATTGATGACGTCGAACAGGAAGGCGAGCAGAGTCGTGTAGTTGCTTGTATTGATGGTTGTCGTGGTTTGATCGTCCGGTGGGGGCGTGGTTGCTTCACTGTTCGATGAAGAGCAACCCGAGCCGACAAGCAAGGTGGCCAGCAGGATCCAGCAAGCTGCGGGCTGCGCACAGCTGATTGGCACGTCGCCATGGCTTTCAGGCAGAACCAGTGCCGAACTTGTCAGGGCGTCTCCTGCTTGAGAGTCCTGTCTTGCCGTTGGGACCGTCGACGTGTTATCGCGCATGGCCTGGCTGCTCGTCAGATGTCGAAACCGTCTTTTGATGGTACGCCGCCAAGCGGCTGAGTGCACGGGGTTTTTCCCGTCGCCGGTGTGAGATGCAGTCACCTGATCGGCAACGAGCGTACTGCTCGTCTCGCGGCAGGTGTTTCGACAACCGTCGTCCTTTTGCGTGCTGAAATCGGCGGGTAAAGGTTCCCGTGGGTAGAGGGTTGATGATTTCCTGCGGCATTTAGCATGCGGTAGGCGCGGCATCGTTAACTGATTCCTGTCGATGCATTGCAGTCACGTCGGATTTCTGTCATGAATCGGTCATTCGATAATGACATTGCAGCATCAGGCCGTACAATGACTCTGGGCAGCGTTCGACTGTCGCCCAAGCGGACCCGGGAACCGAATCGTCAGTGCCAGCACCACCTGAGATCGAGAATGCAATGGAAGAACAGAGTACCGCTGGACAGCGATACCAGGAAATAGACAATATCTATACGCACGCGCCGGTAGGGCTGGGTGTGCTGGATCGAGATCTGTGCTGGACCCGTATCAATCAGCGGCTGGCTGTGCGGAATGGGCGTTCGGTGGGTGCGCACCTGGGCCGGGGAATTCGGCAGACATTGCCCCACCTGGCGGATCAGCTGGAGCCCGAACTACGCCAGGTACTCGATAGTGGAGAGGCCCGACTGGGGGTGGAAGTCGGCTGGGCACAGGCTCCGGGTCTGGGCTTCGATGGATACTGGGTGGAAAACTGGCTCCCGATCCGCAATGATGATGGGGAGGTGATCGGCATCAATATCGTGGCCGAAGAAGTCACCTCGGCGAGCCAGATTCAGCAAGACCTGATCCTGCGTAATCAGGCCATGGAAGCCGTGGGAAACGGCATTCTGATTGCCGATGCCAGTGTCGGCAATCCCTCCGATGCGCCAATCGTGTTTTCAAACAAGGCCTTCACGCAAATCACGGGCTACGAAGCCGAAGAAGTGCTCGGACGTGATTGTCGTTTCCTGCAGGATGAACAGACTGACCCACAGAGAGTCAGCGAGATCCGGGAAGCTCTCCGAACAGGGAGCGAATGCCTGGTCGTGCTGCGCAACCGTCGCAAGGATGGCGAATATTTCTGGAATGAATTGCGGATCGCGCCGATTCCCAATGCACTGGGGCAGCCAGGACATTTTGTTGGCGTGCTCACCGATGTGACCGAACGCAAAATGGTCGAGCAACGCTTGCTGGAAAGCGAGTCGCGCTACAGAACCCTGTTCAATTCTCTGGACTCGGGCTTCTGTGTGTTCGAGATGCTGTATGACGAACAGGGAGAACCCTTCGATTATCGCTTCCTGGAAACCAACCCGGAATTCGGCCAGCATACCGGTCTGCACGACGCAGTGGGGAAAACCGCCATGACGCTGGTACCCGACCTGGAGAGACACTGGGTGGATTATTACGCGGAAGTCGCAGAAACCGGGGAGACGAAGTACTTTGTCGAAGAGTCGCCGAGCATGGGGCGCTGGTTCGATGTGCACGCCTTTCGCTTCGGTGAGGCAAAGCTGCGTCAGGTAGCGCTGATGTTCAGCGATATTACGGAGCGCAAGCGCTTCGAAGAATCCATCGAGGAATCACGCGTCGTGGCGGAGCAGGCAAGGGCTGCGGCGGATGCCTCCAACCGGGCGAAGAGCGAATTTCTGGCCAATATGAGTCACGAGATTCGTACCCCCCTGTCGGCCATCCTGGGTTTTACCGAGATTCTCGACGGTAGCCTCGCTGACCCCGACGATTTGCAGGCTGTCGAAACGATTCGCCGCAATGTTGATCATCTGCAGTCCCTGTTGAATGACTTTCTGGATCTGGCAAAGATCGAGGCGGGTCAACTGAATGTGCGGCAGGAGCCGGTAGGTCTGCATGGCATCGTCGAGGATGTCACCTCACTGATGCACCAGCGAGCGATGGATGCTCGCTTGCAGTTGCTCGTGGAATACGCAAGCCCGACACCGGAAACCATTCTGACCGATCCGGTTCGCCTCAGGCAGATCCTGATCAATCTGTTGAGCAATGCCATCAAGTTCACCGATCCCGGTGAAGAGGAAGATCAGGGAAGGGTCTGTCTGCGTATCAGCTTCATCGCCAAGCCTGATGCAAGGCTCGTGTTCGATGTCATCGATACCGGGATCGGCCTCACACCGCAGCAGCAGGCGTCACTGTTCGAACCGTTTTCACAGGCCGACAACTCCGACGCGCGTCGCTACGAGGGTACCGGGCTGGGGTTGGCGATCAGTCGGCGACTGGCGAATCTGCTTGGTGGTGATATTTCGGTCAAGAGCGAGCGATACAAGGGCAGTACCTTTTCGGTGGAGATCGCGCTGGACGCGGCGAGTCTGGGTTCCCTGACGACCTTGCAATCATCATCGGACAAGCCGGTCGACACCACTGACCGGATCAGGACGATTCGAGCGCACATCATGGTGGTCGATGATCGGCCGGATATACGGGTCATGCTGCACCATCATCTGGAGAGTGCCGGTGCCACGGTCGAGTCATTTTCCAATGGGCAGGCTGCAATTGACAGACTGCAATCGGGGAAGAATGATGCTGCCACTGCGGCAGTCGATAACCGTCATGAGCAGGGGGCTGACGAGGACGGTGGCGCTGCAACCGGAGTATTCGATGTCATCCTGCTTGACATGCAGATGCCTGGACTGGATGGCTATCAGACTGCACAGGGGATCCGTGCAGCCGGCTATTCCGGTGTGATCATTGCCTTGACGGCGGCGGTTCTTGGGAATGCACGCAAACGCTGCTCGGATGCGGGATGCAGCGATTATCTGAGCAAGCCCATCAAGCGTGCCGAGTTGCTCAGATCCCTGTCGTTGCATTTGCAGAAAGGTCAGGTGATCTGGGACAACTCGAACGACGATGGTGCCCGAGTCGATGGAACCTCGGCAAACACGGATCAGTCCGTGGTTTCATCGGACGACGCACAGTCACAGCGAGACGCAAGTACATCGAGGGCTGACCTGGCGCCTGCAACCGACGGTAGTGGCCACGTTCTGGTCGTGGAGGATCATGATGGAACACGGCAGGCGATAGCCCGGTTGCTTGGCAGAAACGGCTATACCGTGACAGAGGCAGGCAGTGCCGATGAAGCGCGTGCTCTTGCCGTGACGACCTTGCCCGACGTCATCCTGTTGGACATCGGCCTGCCCGGTACCGATGGTATTTCCCTGGCCCGGGAGTTCCGAGCGCATCAGGAGCTGACCGATACCCGTCTGATCTGCGTATCCGGAGCTGCGGTCGATGAACGAAGCGTCGATCATGCCGTCTTCGATGCCCATCTGTTGAAACCGGTGAATCTGGCCACATTGCTCGAGACTCTGGCTCGAATCTGAAAAGGCCGAGCGTCGCCCCATCCGGCAGATGGGTGCTCAGTAGACAGCGAGTTGCATTGTCACTGCGTACGAATTACAAGCGGATATGCCATGGTTCTCTGGGGTATTAGCATTGCCAAAGCCATTCGAGTGCAGTAGTTTGACGAGTGGAAGGACGCAGTTTCGCGGTTGGCTGCCTGTATCAAGGGTGTTGTCTGTCCCGAATTTCGTAGCAGGATCATTCCGGGCGGTGCGGCATCATCTGGCGGGACCATTCAACAAGACAAGACACAGGATGAAAGCATGAGCGACAATCACGTTTACAAGAAAATCGATCTGGTCGGCAGTTCCACGGAATCCGTGGAAGGGGCAATCAGCAATGCGGTGGAACGCGCATCGAGTACAGTCAACAATCTGAACTGGTTTGAAGTCACGCAGATTCGAGGGCATATCGAGGACGGCAAGGTTGCGCATTATCAAGTGGAACTGAAGGTCGGCTTCAGGCTCGATTAGCGCATCTTCCCCGGGCATATCGGTCAGGCGTGCAGTTCATTGCACTCCAGTTCGGCCTGCTGTAACAGGCGCTCAAGCTCAGTGACATGATCCGAAATGCTGGCCCAGTTGTCACTCTTGCATTTCTGTTCAAGTGCCTCGGCCGCGTTGGCTATCGGGTGAATCTGAAAGAGTCTGGAGACGCCCTTGATGGCATGTGCCACTTCGAACAGTGATGCGCCATCTCTTGTGCTCAGGGCTTCACGCAGATTGCCGATATGTCCGGGTATTTCGCTGGCGTAGGTCTGTAGAGCATTCCTGGCCCATTCTTCATTACCTCGGACAGCATCAGCGCAGGCCTTGACGTCAATCAGATTGTCGCGCAGGCTTTCTTCGGGCATCGAGCCGGTTCGGGCCCACTGCAGTATGGTATCCCTGACCTGCTGCACCGTAGCCGGCTTGGTCAGAATGTCATCGAACCCTGACGACAATGCGCGTTCCCGAGTACTCTGATAGGCGTCTGCCGTCATGGCGATGATCGGCACCTGTGCGTTGATGCTGCCGCTTGATCGAATGCTCTCGGCAACCTGAAACCCGTCCTGTTCGGGCATGTGCAGGTCGAGAAGTATCAGGTCGATGGTTTCGGTTTCGATGTAATTCAGAGCCTCCCTGCCTGTCGAGGCATAGATGCCACGGATGTCCATGAAGTCGAAATACTGCATCAGCAGGTCGATGTTGATCCTCTGATCGTCCACGGCGAGAACCGTCAGAGAGGGTAATTCAAGGCCGGGCCTGTCATCTACCTGTGAACCGCTGTGAGGCCTGCTGAAGCACTGTCCACTCAATGCGAGTTGCACGTGACGCTTGAGCTGGATCAGGGAGGGTGTCTTGACGATGTAGCCAGCGTAACCGGCCTGTTGCAGGCGATGACGAGTCAGTGGATTGATCTGACTGATCCAGGCAATGCGTGTCCGGCAGGCGGCATACCGGTCCTCGGTGGTGACCTCCTCCAGGGCCTCGGGCCCTGCCCAGCGATTGGTCAGTCGGTTGTTGGGAATACTGATCACGCACAGGGGTCCTTCCACCCCTTTTTCGCTGGCATCCAGAGCGTCTGTCATCACCCGGCCGAGCAATTGCAGATTCTCCTCGCGCAGAGCCAGGTAGTCGTCGAAATACGATACCCGTGAGTCGAGTGCTGCGATCACAGGCTCTTGCTGTTCCCGGGTGCCGATGACCTTCAGAGGCAATATCAGCTCCAGACAGGTACCTTGCCCGTCGATGCTGTTCAGTTGGAGAGAGCCTCCCAGAAGACTGACGATGCCGCGCGATATGTACAGTCCGAGCCCTGTGCCGCCGTAGCGTCGAGTAGTGGACATGTCTGCCTGGGTGAACGCCGAAAACAGCGTTTTCTGCTTGTCCTCGGGTATACCGATGCCGGTGTCCTGAACCGTGAAGCGGACGGTCAGCTGACCGGTCTGTCTTTCGAGAACTTCGGATATCAGAGCAACGTGTCCAGCGTGTGTGAACTTGATGGCGTTGGATAACAGATTGGACAGCACCTGTTTGAGTCGAACCGGGTCGGTCTGGATGTGGCGAAGTGAAAGGTCCGGAAGGGGGGACACGTACAACTCGATACCCCGTTCCACCGCCTGCAGAGCCGCATTGCTGTTCAGTTCGGCCAGTATGTTCTCCAGGTTGCAACTGATGGACTCGACCACCAGGTTGCCCGACTCGATCTTGGATATATCGAGGATGTCCTCGATCAGATAGAGCAAGGTATTCGCCGATTCCTCGATCATGCCAAACTGGTCAATCTGTGTGATATCCAGTCCGGTCTTGTTCATGACCGACAGGGTACCGATGATGGCGTTCAGTGGCGTTCTGATCTCATGGCTGACGTTGGCAACAAACTGCGACTTGAACGCACTGGCGGTTTCTGCGCTTTGTCGTGCCTGATCCAGTTCGGCATTCTTCGTTTCGAGCAGGGTCAGGGTTCTCTGCAGATCCATCGTTGCGAGACGGATTGCCTCGCTTTGCTGGGCGTGGAAACTCTGCAGCTCGCTGGATAGAAAATTGATTCCGCGTGCCAGTTCGTCGAGTTCACCACCGATGCCCACAGAGGGTACTTGGACATAGTCGTTTCTTGCCAGTGAACGAACGGAAGACGTCAGGGAGCGAACCGGCACGATGACGGATTGGGCCAGCCTGTAAACGGCTGCAAGCGTAATGGCCAGCACCAGCGCAACAAAGAGAAACGCCTGCTTGATGGCGTCGTATTGCTGTTTGTAGGCCAGTGACAGGTCGACATCCAGCTCGATCCGCCCGATGGGGTTACTCTTCACCGGGGACGGCGTGTTATCCAGAGGGGCGAACAAGGGATCTTCGTAAAGTGTCAGATCGGTACGCTGAATACTCGACTCTACCTGGCTGATCAACGGCTGTCGGGAGAGGAGATAGCGGGCGTAGGTTGCAAATGAGCTGATGTCGGCAATCTTGTGTTCCGGGTCGCTGACAAGCAGTATCAGTTCATTGTCACCGCCGAAGTATCGGACAGCGTAGATGGATGGCACATCCAGAATCGGTTGGGCGGCGTCTTCCAGAATGACCTGATTGTCGGTAGCCACGCCGAACTCGGTAGCACGCGACAGGCCACGGACCAGTGTCTGGGCGCGCTGCAGTTCCGTGAATTCACTGTGACGGACACTGTGAACAATGAAATAGAGGTTCATCAGGACACCGACCAGCAAGGCGGGGACGAAGGCGAGCAGTAGCAGGCGCGCTGAAAAGGACAGATTCTTCATGGTGTGAAGTCCTCATCGATCAGGGTCTGCCCATCGTCGTAATGCTTGTTGCGAATGAGGCCCAGTGATCTGGCTACGCTGGTATTGACGGTGACCGAGAAATACCTCGGATAACTGATGGTTGGCGCCTTCTCGGTTGGCACCGATGGCGAAGTCAACCTCTGTGCAACTTCACGCAGAATCTGGGAAGGCGTCGAGTAGGTGCTCATCAGAGCCCCGGCCTTGACATAGCCACGACTGAAGCCAATGACGGGCTTGTGGTATCCATAGGCCGTCAACAACACGGTAGACAATGTTGACGCGTTGAAGATACTGTTGTCCGATGTGGCAATCAGCGCGTCATGTGAGCTCAGTGCATCGCTCAGTTGAGAGGGGAGAGAGACTGACACATTGAACGGGAATCCGTCGACAGCCAGGGCATTCTCGCGCTCATCGTTGAAGAAGCCTGAGCTGGAGAAAACCGAGAATCGTGCAAGGGAAGGGTAGATCCGGTGGGCGACTCTGGCCTGGCGGATGACCGGTTGATCGATGACCAGCACGGATAGTTGCTCTTGTTCGAACCTGTCGGCCTGCAGACCCAGAAACCCTTCTTCAGTAAGCAGCGTGCACAGTATTCTGCGGTTCTCGAGTGCTTCCAGTGCGATACGACAGCCCGACGTTCCTGTTGCCAGATAGACGTCCGCCTCCGGCCATTGATAGTCGGCAGATGCGGCAACATCGGTATATACCGACTCCACCTCCATTTCACCCAGTTCCTCGAATACCGATATCCTGACCAGCAGGTTGGCTTCCTCCCTCAAGCCCAGTATCAGCAGAACCTTCTGCTTCTCGGCGCTCGGCGGCGAAGCGATCACCGTGGCGCTGCTCTCGGTGGCGGCCATCAGGACGTTCGCTGAAGCGGAACCATGAACGGAAATGCTTTGTAGCAGGCACAGAAGACCCAGACAGTAGAGAGTCAACGATGTGAGAGACTTGCCACTCATGGTTTCACGCCGGTGATTGTCGTGAATGTGCTACGGCAATTCGATATTGAGTCTGGCGAAGTACAGATCTTCTATCTTGTTTCTTTCCAGGTAATCAACAGTGCCGCCCAGATCCAGTTCGGCTTGCAATGCAAACGACGCCTTCAGATTGGCCAGTCTCAAGCGTTTTTCCACTCTCAGGTCGAGTCGATTGAGCGTGGACTTGTCTCTGACATCGTCCCAAATCCAGTGGCTTGTGTAATAGAACTCGCTACTGAGCGAAATATCATTGCGCAAGCTGACGCCGCCGAACAATGTCAGTGTATTCTTTGGCAGCAGGCCACGTGGCCCTAAAGTCGGATCTTCGTCGAATGTATAGGCGTAGGCCACCCGGAACTGGCTGTGCTCCGTTGGCTTGTGATCGATCTGCAGCTCCAGCGAACTGAAACTGTAATTGAAACGGTTGCGGTAGGACCGGGCTGTCTGGTCGAAGGTATCACCATCGGTTTCATCCAGCAGTTGTGTGCCAATCAGTTTTTTCATGTCGTGATAAGACAACTTGGCATCGATGCTGAGGTTCCGTTCCGGGTTGGTATGGTAATAGCCGATATCGATGACATCAATCGTCTCGCGCTTGATGTTGCCATTGTTGACGATGAACTGATCGGTGACGATATCGCCGTTGCTGATGACATACTCCAGCGTAACCTCCCCTTCTTCCTCCAGCAGTAGAGGCGTTCGGGTGCCGCGAGAATAGCCCAGTCGAAAGTGATGACCTGGCGCATGGCGGTAGGTCAGACTCAGACGCGGTGACGTGGACACATCGCTGAGCGAGTTGTTTTCCACCATCACTCCGGAATTGAACAGCCAGTCCGGATTGATGTTGTATTCCGAGTGCGCGAAAATCCGCTGTGTCGCGACATATCGGGTCATCAGGTCATTGAACAGGAATCGTCCCTTGACGGAATCCTGTCTGAGCGCGCCGCCGAACACGATTCGGTGATTGTCCTGCAGTCGTTTCGTTCTCTGGACTTCCAGCTCATGTCGCGTTGAACGCGAGTCGCGATTGACCGGGGCGTCGATGGTCAGTCCCGCGTGCTGTGGATTTCCCGTGACATCCGGCAGATCGAACGTGGTGGTTGTGTCGTCCCTGATGTCGAAGTAATTGTAATAATACTGCAATCTGAGAGAGTCATCCGCAGCTCTGGCGCGTTCCCAGACTAGCTGGGTGTAGGCATTGGTCGTGTCCGTATAACCGACAAGATCGTTTTCCCTGACGACAGTGTCCAGCTCGGTATGACCGCCGTGCACGCCACCCACATCAATCGCCAGACGGTCAACCGGATTTATCTGCCAATGCGATCTGATAGAGGCCAGCTTGCTGCGCTCCCTGTCAGGAATGTTCGAGAATCCTTCATCGCGCTCACTCTGCAGCGTGACTCGGTAATGGGAATTCTGGCGCGCGCCATGGTAGGTCAGGGTTCCGGTGCGGAACTCATTGCCACCGGCTTCGGTATTGGCAAACCAGCCTGATCGGGCGGCTGGGGCTCGTGTGATGATACTGACCACTGCCGCGAACGAATTGGGACCGAACGTGGCTGCATTGGGTGCCCGGGTAACTTCCACGCGATCGATGTCGGTCAGCGCGACTGGCAATTCACTCCACGGAATTCCGCCATACAGCGGCACATAGGTAGGGCGGCCATCGACGATGAGCTGCAGGCGCGGATTGTACCGTTCCGAGGTGCCATTGTAGGTAGCTATCGGGTTGCCGTTGACCAGCCGTCCAACCTGAAAGCCGGGAACAAGACGCAATATATCGACAATGGTTCTGGCGCCACTGAGTCTGATCATCTCAGCATCAATGACCGTGATGGAAGCTGGAGAACGGGACAGTGGTTGAATCAGTCGCGAAGCCGACAGAACAATGGGCAT
The DNA here is from genome assembly GCF_052681095.1 of Granulosicoccus sp. 3-233. Taxonomy (NCBI): domain Bacteria; kingdom Pseudomonadati; phylum Pseudomonadota; class Gammaproteobacteria; order Chromatiales; family Granulosicoccaceae; genus Granulosicoccus; species Granulosicoccus sp. 3-233. Next base: position 65,354 of record NZ_JBQYLE010000010.1, on the reverse strand, counting down.
CTCTTCATCGAACAGGTCGAGTTCGTCCTGACCATATGCAATATGTAACAGGCTTGATGCAGCGAAGAGAATCGAAACTTGCGAGGCGTCACAGACCGTTCTAGAAAAAGAAGCAAAACGCACGTAGTTGGGTCTCCGTTGGAACTGTTCCAGACAAGTCAGGCGGGAATCATGTTGCAGTAACGCAGCTGCAATCATGCAAGCAGGGTGTGCCGTGACTGAGCGGATGGACGGTGGGTATTCTCAGTCTGCGCAACAGCATCTTCACAGACCTGAGCATAGTTTGCCACGTCCGCGTAGTCGTGGAAACCGAGGGCTCGCGCCAGCGTTGTCAGTGTTTGAAATGCATCTGTGAGAGTGTGCGCAGATTCGAAAGGATTCCGCACCTGATCTGCGCTCTCGCCGGCAGCGGCAATAGTGCCGATGGTTCAAGCATCAGTGTGTACAGGTCGCTAGAGCAGAAAGGAAGAGAATCCGCTGACTGCCTGTTTGACGTCCAGACCCAATCCCCTATGAAATACACACGTGAATATCTGCGCGGTATCGTTTCTGCCCTGCGACTCGCCATCGGTATCCTGTCATTCTGCGCAGCCACGGTCTCGGCAGGAGAGCTGGCACAGCCGGAAGGAGAGGTCATCCTGGTGGTCAAGGGAAGCATTGCTCATACCAATGCACCCGGACAGGCCCGTTTCGATTACGCCATGCTGGCCGATCTGGGACTGGTATCCGAGCAGATCGATACGGAGTGGACACCCGCCGGAGCGGTGTTCGAAGGGATCAGGGCTCACAAGCTGCTGGAGCTTGTGGGGGCAAGCGGCAAGCGAATCAGGGTGACCGCGGTGAACGACTACTCGGTGAGTATCCCTTTCGAGGATCTGGCGGATTACGCTACGCTGTTGGCAACCAGTCGTGACGGAAAACGGTTGCGATTGCGTGACCAGGGGCCCCTGTGGTTGATGTACGTGCCCTACGATCGACCAGACGAGATTCAGACGATACTGAACCACCGAATGGTCTGGCAGTTGCAGACCCTGGAATTCGAGTAGGTTTTCATGTTCACGGGGTGGCGACTTCGGGGCTTCACGCTCGCCTGTGTGACGGGTCTGGTGCTCATCGTGATCACCTATCAGAACACTCAGGTGTCAGTCAGAAACTGGCTGAGCGTCCTGTCTGTATCCCAGCAGGAGTGGAACTGGAAGGCAACGGCTCTGGTTCGCGAACACCTGCGGTTCGTGATCGAGCTGGATAGCTACATCAATCAGGCTTCCGATGACCCCCTGGCGTTGAAGCAGGTGATCGATCGATTCGATGTGTATTGGAGTCGCTATACGGCGATGAATTCGTTTTTCACGAACTCCGATGCCAGAACCATGGAGTTGCTGTCCCGAATCGCCAGTTCTCCGGAGGATGTCGAAGAGCGTGTCAATGCAATCGTTGATGTTCTCAATGACAATGGTATTGCAACTCTGGAGAGGCTGGAGCCCGTCGTGATGACGCTTGCACCGGGGGATCGTGATGCCCATGAGCAGATAATGAAGGCACTTCGTCCCTTGGGTGACAAGGTTGTCGAGTTGGAAACGGCTCTGTTCGAGCGCAGCCGATTGTTGCAGTTCACGCAGAATCACCTGACCGAGATGCTCAATACCCGTTTGCGCATTGCCTACATCGGTCTGTGCCTGGTCATCTTCATTCTGGTCGTGGCAATCTACTCGTATGTCGCGATCAAGAATCGTGCGTCGCGGTCTCTGGAGAGTGTCAACAGAAAGCTCTTGTCGAAGATCTCGGAGTCCGAAGAGTTGACCATGGAGCTGAAGAGAGCGGCCAGCCATGATTCATTGACGGGACTGTTGAACCGGCATGGCTTCGAGGTTCTGCTGGAGAGGCTCTTTCTGGAGAGCACGCAGACGCATGGTCTGTGTTTCGTCGACCTGGACATGTTCAAGGTCGTCAACGATACCGGTGGACATGCGGCGGGGGATCGCCTGATACAGGAAATTTCCCGCTTGTTTCTCAAGGAATTCGATGGTCATGGGCAGGTGGCGCGCTTTGGCGGTGACGAGTTCGTTCTTGTCTGGCCGAATTGTGATGCGGAAGAATTCAGACAGGGTATTCTGGTCATCGCCAGCCAGCTGTCGCCGTTTCGCTTTCAGTACGATCAACACAGCTTCGAGATCAGCGGCAGCTTTGGCGCTCTGCATTTCTCTGCTGCAGGGCATTCGAAGCAGTCGGTCATGGCCATTGCCGATGCGGCCTGCTATGAAGCGAAGAACAGCGGCGGTGGACGCGTTCACTTTCATGATGGTGATGACAGCATCATCGCCTCGCGAAAATCGGATCTCTTCTGGATCAGTGCCGTACAGCAGGCATTGAAGGAGGATCGGTTCGTGCTCTTCCATCAGCCCATTGTCGAAATCTGCGAGCAAGGGGTTCGTTCCCATGGCTGGGAGATTCTGGTTCGCATGAGCGATGAAGAGGGTTCTCTGGTAGCACCGGGACAGTTTCTCGAGGTTGCAGAGCGTTATGGACTGGCACCCCGAATCGATCGCTGGGTCGTGCAGCAGGCTTTCGACTGGCTCAATCATCATTCGCTCGATGATTTCGAGCTGGATTGCCTGAATGTCAATTTGTCAGGCCTTTCCGTGAGTGATCTCGAGTTTCTGAATTTCATCGAGGAACTGACAACGCAAGCCAGGTTCGATCCGCAGTGTATCTGCTTTGAGTTGACGGAAACCGCCGTGGCCGATCACCGCGCGCGTGAATTCCTGATGAGGTTGAAGAGCATGGGCTACCAGCTGGCGCTGGATGATTTTGGTAGCGGATTCTCTTCGTTCGGTTATCTGGAATCCTTGCCGGTGGACTACATCAAGATCGACGGACAATTTGTCAGGGATGTGGATACCAACTTCGTGCATCGGGAGTTCGTCAGGGCAATCGGCTCGATCGGACAGGCCATGGACAAGAAGGTCGTGGCGGAGTTCGTTGAAAACGAACGCTCATTGCAAATCCTGCGCGATCTGGGAGTCGATTTTGCACAAGGCTATCACCTCGCCAAACCGTCGAGCATACCGGATGACCGCAGCCGGGAAGAGCATCTGCGTTCCGCGGCCTGAAACCCGGAGTCAGGAGTCAGGAGTCAGGAGTCAGGAGTCGGAGTCGGAGTCGGAGTCGGAGTCGGAGTCGGAGTCGGAAGTCTAAAGCTGGAAGTCGGAAGTCGGAAGTCGGAAGTCGGAAGTCGGAAGTCGGAAGTCGGAAGCCGGAAGCCTGAAGCCTGAAGCCTGAAGCGTCATGCATCCTGCGTCATATCTGATGTCTGCACTTTCAGTGGTGACCCCGCTATCCACTGGTAATGGCATTCCCGGATAGGCAATGCAAACTGTGCGACGTGTCAGAGTATGGCGCAAGCAGAGCGTCGCTCGGCCAAAGGTGAATGCCAGTCGTGGGTTCATGCCTCATGGCGTTGAGTATCTGCCTTGCACTGAAGATTGACTCTTCCGAGTCCTCGGAGGTCGCGACTGATGACGCGAATCAGGGAACTCAAACCGGCGTCTGCATCTCGAACAAGGACAATCACCCCCGAACGAGAGTCATGTCGTCATCGTATATTCCTGCCCCCCGTTTCGTGAGCCTGCATCATCTCTGCCGATGTACCGTACCTGTATTGTATGTGGTGCTTCTGTTTGGTGCAGTCACTGGCCAGGTGCACGCTCTGACCAAGCCATCTGATGAGCGGCGGGTCTCCGCCTCCCGGCTGGGTGACAGCGATTCCCTCGACAAGGAAGCATTGACCCCGGGGCCGGCTGATGCCGAGATTCCCGGAATTTTCGTCGGACTGGTGACAGGTGAATCAGGTGACGTGCAGGAGGATCTGCAGGCATTGCGTAGCCGCTGGCACCCCGGCATGGTTCCGATGGCGCTGGAATCCTTGCGATTCAGTCGTCATGGAGGCGTCAGCGCGGGACTGGTGGAGCTTCTGGAGGACAAGACAGGCCAGCGTTTCGGACGGGATCTGGACAGCTGGTATGTGTGGCTCTGGAAGCGAGAGGAGCAGGCTCATCCACACTATGCCGATTTCAAATCGATGCTGTACCGTAATCTGGATCCGCTGTTTGCAGGCTATTTCAGCAATGAGCGCAAGAGCACGATCCGGCTCGATGAAGTGCGCTGGGGCGGTGTGAGACAGGATGGTATTCCTCCGCTGCGTTCTCCCTTGATGATCGATGCGAGCGATGCCGACTATCTGGATGATGACAATGTGGTGTTCGGTATCGAGATCAACGGTGATGCACGAGCCTATCCGAAGCGGATTCTGGCATGGCATGAGATGTTCACCGATACCATTGGTGGAATCGACTACGCCGGAGTCTACTGTACCTTGTGCGGAGCCGTGATCCTGTACGAGACCGTGCACAAGGGTGTCCATCATGAACTGGGCACAAGTGGCTTTCTCTACCGATCCAACAAGGTCATGTACGACAAGGCCACCCAGTCGTTGTGGAATACCACCTGGGGGCAACCGGTGTCGGGGCCTCTGGTCGGCAAGGGTATTCAGCTCGAACGCAGCTACGTCGTGACCACTACCTGGGGTGAGTGGCGTCGCCGGCATCCGGATACCACAGTACTCTCGCTCGATACGGGCCATCGCCGCGACTATCGTGAAGGGGCGGCCTATGAAGACTATTTCGCGACCGATAGACTGATGTTCACCGTAGCCCACCGCGACGATCGATTGAGAAACAAGGCAGAGATACTGGCCTTGCAGTTTCCCGACAAGACGGACAAGAGGTTGGCGATCAGCGCGGATTTTCTGAGTGAAAATCCGGTGTATCACCACGAGCTGGGTGGTCAGGGGCTGGTGGTGCTGACGGACGGCAGCGGAGCCAACCGCGTCTATGACCCCGGGAATGTCACGCTGGTGGAATATGATGGTCAGGAATCAGTGACGGACGATCAGGGGCGCGTCTGGCGGTTGAGTGAAGATGCCTTGCAACTGGCAGGGCAGCCGCCTCTGGTTCGCTTGCCGGCACACAGGGCGTTCTGGTTTGGCTGGGTGGCAGTCTGGAACGATACCGAGCTGGTCATGTAGTGTGTCCACGCCTGTCTGCGCGGCATATCGTTCATCGTGCCTGCACCACCCCGCTTCGTGGTGGTGTCAGGTCACAGGGTCTGTCAGTCCTCCCAGGTCACGTCCTGACCGAACAGGGGGACCGTCGAGAGGGCCATCTTGGCAGAGCCATCCTTCACCTGGCTGGCGTGTGACAGGTAGATCAGCGTCTGCCGCTCTTCGTCATAGATGCGTGTGACCTGCAGTGACTTCCAGACCAGTGAGGTGCGCTTGGAGAAGACGTTCTCCCCGCCTTCGTCCCTGTCGATGTCCCCGATGACGATGGGACCGGTTTGCCGACAGGCGATCGAGGAGTTGGACGGGTCGCTGAATATCTCACCATTTCTTACCCGATCGATCAGACCCCGGTCGAAATAGGAAATATGGCAGGTGACACCCTTGACCTTGGGGTCCTCGACAGCTTCTATCTTGATGTCACCCCCCATCCAGTCCACATTCACGTCGCCGACCTCGTCAGCCTGAGTCGCTGACGTCAGAACGGCCGTGCTCAACAGGGTGGCAGCGACAATCGGTCGAGTGAAGCTGGCAGCGATGGTATTGATCAGGCGCATGTTGGAAGGCTTCAACGCAGGTGAATTCGAGCCCACAGCATAGCAACGATCGATGCCATCGCGCACGATCGTTGCGAGTTTACACAGCAGGCGCTCCGCTTACCCGTTCTTCTGCAGGGATTCGATCACCTCGACAATGACTTCCCCGATCAGCCGGCAATCGTCCGTGGTGAAGGTCAGGGGAATTCGCATGTCCAGCAAGGTCGAGAGAATGGCCTCGGTTCTGGGAAGCTGTGGCATATCGGCGATATAGCGCCAGCTGTCATAGCGACTGGTATAACCTTCCGGCTCTGCGCCACCAAACCACTTCAGAGCCACACCCTGGTCTGCACAGCGTCGCACCACCTGCTGTAGCTGTTCGGCACTCTGGCCGGGCAATGAGAACTGGATGGAACTGGCGACGAATTCCTCGGCATCGGGTCGCTCCGGAACCTGAATGAGCGAGCTTTTGCCCAGTTCCGTTTCCAGTATGCGATAGCGCTCGTTCCAGCGTTGGCACTGCCGGTCGAGATCCACCAACTGGGGACGCAGAATGGCGGCCCGCAGATTGTCCATGCGCCCGCTGTAGTTGGGTGTCTCGTAGCGGATCTGATCGAAAGTCTCGGCGGGTGGTGCCGCGTGGTGCCGGTCGAACAGCATGTAGGAGCCACTGTGCATGATGGCGCGCGCCATGACATCGGCGTGGCGTGTCGTCAGAAACCCTCCCTCACCGGAATTGATGTGCTTGTAGGTCTGTGCGCTGAAGCAGGCAATATCACCGAAGGTGCCGCTTTTGGTGCCGTTCCAGCTGGCCCCCATGGTATGTGCACAGTCCTCGATCAGAAACAGCTGGTGACGTTGGCAGATGTCCATGATCCGTTCCATATCGGCAATGTGCCCTCGCATGTGTGACAACATGAAGAAGCGGGCACCGCTACTGGCAGCCTTGGCCTCCAGATCGTTCAGGTCGATGCAGTAATCCTCGGCAACATCGACAAGGACGGGCACGGCGCCACTGTTGTGAATGGCACCGGGTACCGGTGCCAGGGTGAAGGCATTGCACAGGACCTGGTCACCGCGTTGCACGCCGGCCGCCTGCATGGCCACATGCAAGGCATAGCCACCGGAAGAGCATGCCAGGCAATACGGCACACCCAGGTAGGTCGCGAACTCGATCTCCAGCAGATCGGTTTCGCCTTTTTCATCGGGCAAGGTGTTGTACCTGTGCAACCGCCCCGAACGCATGACTTCGATGGCGGCATCGATGCCGGCTTCCGGGATGGCTTCCTGTTGGGTAAAGGACTTGCTGAATGATTTCATGACGTCTGTTCGTACTCCCGCTCGCTACTCGTAACGCGTCTGATCGTACACCTGAAAGTCCCACTGCCTTTCGGGAAAATACTTCCGCAGTCGCCAGTCACAGGCGCGGGCATGGCCTTCCATGCCTTCGACGCGTGAAATACGCGAGCCCACGGCACTGAACTCCAGATTGGCCTCCTCGCTGATTTCCTGATAGGTGAGAATCTTGAGGAACTTGTGCACGTTGAGACCACCGCTGTAGCGAGCCACGCGTCGCGTCGGCAGAATGTGATTGGTGCCGGAGCATTTGTCACCGTGAGTCACGGTAGCGCCTTCGCCAAGAAACAGTGAACCGTAGTTCTTGAGATTGTCGCGCCACCAATCGGTGTCCTCTGTGAGTACCTGCAAGTGTTCCGAAGCATACTCGTCACTGACGCGTACGCACTCTTCACGGCTGTCACACAGGATGATCTCCCCGTGTACATCCCAGGCTGATTGCACCACGTCGCGGTTGGGCATATCGGCGGCGACCTTCGGCATCAGCTCGGCGACCATCTCGCCAATGCGACGACTGGTGGTGAACAGCCAGACCGGCGAGTCATAGCCATGCTCCGCCTGTGACACGAGATCCACCGCAATGGTCATGGGATCGGCACTGTCATCGGCAATGATGGCTGACTCGGTGGGACCGGCAAAGACATCGATACCGACTTCACCGAACAACAGTCGCTTGGCTTCTGCCACGTAACCGTTGCCAGGGCCGACGAGTATGTCGGCGGCAACGCCGGTGAACAGACCCTTGGCCATGGTGGCGACCGCGTGAACACCGCCCATTTCCAGAATGATGTCAGCACCGGCAAGATCCATGGCAAAGACGATGGCCGGATGGATGTGGCCATCCTTCGGAGGTGAGCAGGCGATGATGGTTTCCACGCCGGCCACCTTGGCGGTGGCAATGCTCATCAGCGCCGAGGCCGCATGTGAATAGCGACCGCCAGGCACATAGCAGCCCGCGCAATTCACGGGAATCACTTTCTGACCGAGTCTGACACCCGGTGCCGATTCGATCTCGAATTCGGTCAGACTGGCGCGTTGTGCCTCGGCAAAGGTCTTGATCTGCTGATAGGCAAACCGGATATCCTCACGGGTCTGCTCCGGCACCCGGGCAATCAGTTCTGCGCGTTTCGCGTCGTCGAGAATGAAGTCCCCCTGCCAGTTGTCGAATTGCGCGGCATAGTCACGAACCGCGCTTTCTCCATCGGCCTCGATGCGCGCCAGCATGGTCTTGACGGTGTCCTGTATTCGCTCATCATTGGCGGCAACAGGGGCATTGGATTTTTTCAGGTATTCCATGAGTTCACCTTGAAGAAGGAGGGTGGCGCAGGTTGTTTCAGGCGGTGGATTGGTGCCGGTTTCGCCATCAGACCCTGCGGGCCGCAAGCTTGAATCTCCGCAGTCCGGTGGTTCGAGCGTGACGCCGATCATAGAAGCCACCGGGTTCCGTTGACCAATGCCATTTCCGATGCGACCGGTTACTTTTCGGTATAGGCTGAGCCGAGGCGATGGCTGCAGCGCCGCTGATGCAGATGAGTGACAGGTAAACGATGGAACTGAAATGGCTGGATGACTATATTGCGCTGGTTGATCTCGGGAGTTTCTCGAAGGCGGCCGAAGCACGCTTCGTCACGCAACCGGCATTCAGTCGACGCATTCGCTCGCTGGAAGACTGGCTGGGCGTCAGTCTGGTTGATCGCAAGCAATTTCCCACGGCGCTGACGCCGGCCGGCCAGGCCTTCGCGGAGCAGGCGCGTCTGTTGTCCGGCCAGATCCTGGCGGTGCGCCATCAGATGCAGGATATCAATGCCGCGCGCGCGCAGTTGGTCATCATCTCCCAGCAGGCCTTGGCCGTGTCGTTCTTTCCAGGCTGGATGCAGACACTCGAGGCCCTCTCAGGTGGGGCTCTGCTCAAGGTGGAAACCGGCCATCTGCCTGACAATATCGAGAATTTTCTGGCTGGCGATGGGGATTTCCTGCTGTGCTATGGCTCGGCAGACATCGCCTCCCGGCTACAGCGGGATGACGTTGAAAGCCTGCAGGTCGGGGTGGATCAGTTCATCCCGGTGTCAGCGCTGACTGCCGGGGGGCAGCCTCGCTTTGCCGGTTCGGCCGGTTCGGCCGGTTCGGCCGGTGATCCACTGAAGCTGCTGGCGCATCCGGCAGAGAGCTTCTTCGGGCAGATTCTGCAGCGTGACTGTCTGCCATTGCTGAACGAGCATCAGAGGGTTGAAGTGGCCTGTGAAAATGCGCTGTCGGAGGCCTTGAAAGCGCTGGTGCTCGAAGGCTATGGCATGGCCTGGCTGCCACGCAGCCTGGTTCGTCGAGAGCTGGATCGTGGTGACCTGGTCGTGCTGGATGAGGCGTTTCCCCGGGTGCATCTGGCGGTGAGCCTGTATCGTCTGCGTCAGCCACGCAGTCAATCGGCCAGGCAATTCTGGGATTATCTGCAGGACATGTACAACCAGAACCTGTCGACCGTGGGGTAGACGGTTCACGTCATGCCCAAAAGTAACTGATACCCAATAAATCAGCATTGGCCGTCGACCGATACGCATCCCTATACTGCGACATCTTCAGACAACAGGTCGACAGAGGCCAATACCATGCAAGATCAGCTGGATATCCTGACACGAGCCGTGAACGAATGGATGCCTGCAGAACGTCCGGTTTCCCAGGCACCGTCAGCGGCGGAACTCGAACGGATACTGGATGTCAGCCTCGGCAAGGAAGGTGCCGATCAGCAGAGCCTGGAGGAAGCCCTGAAGGCCTATCTGCATTACAACCCGGCGGTCTACAAGAGCGATTTCCACAAATTGCTGTATTCGGGGCAGAACAAGCCGGCCTTGCTGGGTGACTGGATCACCAGCCTGAGCAACGCCACCATGCATACCTATCAGGTGGGTCCTGTGCCGACTCTGATGGAGCTCGAGCTCATCCGTCAATGGAATGCACTGGTCGGTTTCGATCGTGATGGCAATCAGCCGGAAGGCGTCATGGTGGCCGGTGGTAGCCAGGCAAACCTGATCGGCATGATGCTGGCACGCCATCATGCCTGCCCGGATTACAAGACCCGAGGGGCCGGTGGTCGTACACTGGTGGCCTACGTTTCCGACCAAGCGCATTACTCCGGACAGAAGGCCGCCAATGTGCTGGGCATCGGTACCGATAATCTGGTGGCCGTTGCCTCCGATGATACCGGTCGTATCTGCCCGGTGGCTTTGCAGAGGGAAATCGACAGCAGTCTGGCAAAGGGGCATGTGCCGTTCTATATCGGCATCACGGCAGGCACCACGGTAACGGGCGCATTCGATTCCGTCGCCGATTGCAGCAGGATTGCCCGCCAGCACGGTATCTGGCTGCACATCGATGGTGCATGGGGCGCCCCGGTGCTGTTTTCGGAGGAGCACCGGCATCTGCTGGCCGATAGTCATCTGGCCGATTCCTTCGCCTGGGATGCGCACAAGATGATGAATGTGCCGCTGACTGCCGCCGTGATTCTGGTGAAGCAGCCGGGGGCCCTGAAATCCTGTTGTTCCGGTGGAGGTGGCGAGTACCTGTTTCATGCCGACGAGAATGCAGACTACAACCTGGGTGAGCGCTCGATCCAGTGCGGAAGACGCGCCGATTCCCTGAAAGTCTGGTTGAGCTGGAAGGCCATGGGCAATCAGGGCTTTGCCGCCAAGATCGATGATCTGCAAGCGCTGAAAACCACCTGCGTGAACCTGATCGAGGACAGCGAATCGCTGGAGATGCTGGCACCGGCTGCCTATGTGAATGTGCTGTTCCGCTATCATCCGGCGCAGCTGACCGACGAAGACGAGCTGCGGCAGCTGAACATCGCCATCTGCAAGCAGATGATGAACAATGGCGGCCCCTATGTGGACTACGCACAATACAAGGGGCGATACGGCATTCGTCTGATACTGGCCAATGACGAAGTGAGCGAGACTCAGCTGTCGTCGCTGCTGGCGCTGTGCGAGCAGACGGGAAGAGAGATGCTCGAGCTGCATCGACAAGTGGTCAACGGATGATCAAGTTGGGCCGGGAAAGCGAATCCCGGCCCGGCTTGCAGCAACGGATCCCGAGGTTCCGGGAGGGAGTTCGGGCAGCTTGTGAATGGCCCACCGAGCACCGCGTGACAGGGGGCGATCAGGAGGTCACATATTGTCGCCAGTTGTGTTCCTCGACGAATCCCAATACGTCACGAATCTTCCTGTTCGAGAACAGGGCTTCATGACCGACCAGCTCTCGCGTGAGTGCTACCCCGGGAAAATACTCGGCGGCCAGTTCAGCGGCGGACTGGTTTGCCACATTGGTGTCATTCCCGGCATTGAACACCTGATAGCCGAGTCCGTCGGCCTGCAGACAACGGTTCACGATCTGCCCCAGGTCACGAGCATCGATGTAGCCGAAGAAGCTGCGGCGACGCTGCCCGGGGTCTTGCAGAAAATCGGCAAAGCGGGCGTAATCATGCGGCTCCATCACATTGCTGATGCGCAGTGCATAGATATCGGCACCTGAGCGACGCTGGAAGGCACGGGCAGTCTGCTCGTTCAGGACTTTCGACAGGCCATAGCTGTCCATGGGGTTGACGTCGTAGTCTTCGTCGAGCGGCAGGCAATGAGGATCCGCTCGGCCATCGGCAAAGCAGACGCCATAGGTAGTCTCCGATGAGGCAATGATGATCTTGCGAATACCCATCTTCACCGCGGCCTCGATGACGTTGTAGGTTCCCATGGTGTTGACCCGGAAGGTCTCGTTGTCCGGGTTGATCAGAATGCGTGGTACTGCGGCAAAGTGGACCACGGCATCGTAAACCGGTACGCCGGTGCCAGGCTCCAGTTCGTCGAAGTTGGCGTAGGCGGACATGGCATTGAACATCTGTCCCGAGTCCGTGATATCCGCAATCAGATTGTCAACACCGGGCAGCTCCAGCGCGACCTTGTCGACATTGACGACTCGGTGGCCATTGTTCATCAGGTAGGGTACGACATGGCGTCCGGCCTTGCCGGCACCGCCCGTGAAGAGAATTCGCATGGTCTGATTGCTCTCGTATCTGTTCTCAAGGAAATCCAGCTGGCTGTGGTTCTGTGTCAGCGAGCCACAAAGGGGGCAGCCTGCCTGACTGCACCGTCAGGATAGTGTACCGGGGAAGAGTTCGTGACACAGGCCGGCAGACGCCGCCGGAGCGCAGGCGGCAGGCAGGCAGCCGCAGTGCCTGTGCACGGCTGACAGGCATCGTCTGTCGGGATTCCAGGCGTTGATGATTGCCGTACAATCACGCCCTTACCGCCAGCCAGTCCGGATTCACCATGGATGCCTTTCTGCTGAAGAAGGTCCTCAGCAATGTCGTACACATCATTCCCGGCGCCTTCGTGGCCCTGTTGATCGGCGTGGCATTGCTGGGACGGTGGCCACGCCTGGCTCGCCTGGGCATACTGCTGATCACCCTGTCGCTGCTGGCACTGTCCTCGGCGCCGGTGTCCAATACCATTCTGGGGTCGCTGGAAAACCGGTATCCGGTCATGCAGAGCCTGCCCGAGGATACCGAACTGGTTCTGGTGCTAGGCTCCGGTCATCACTGGGTACCGGATCGACCGCCCAACAGCATACTGATGGCGTCCGCTCTGTCGCGACTGAGTGAAGCAGTACGATTGTGGAAAACCCGGCCGCAGGCGATGTTGATGACCAGCGGTGCCAGATTCCGTAGCGAGCTCTCGCACGCACGCACCATGGGCAATATGGCGCTGGCTCTGGGTATGGATGAATCGCGGCTGGTTCTCTCCGAGGAGGCCCGCGATACCGACGATGAGATCGCGGCCGCTCTGCAGTGGATGCAGCACAACGGCACCGCGAGTGGTCGTCTGGTGGTGGTCAGCAGTGCCATGCATCTGCCCAGGGCGGCCATGCTGTTGAGTGGTCAGCCTGTGGCCTACAGCATGGCCCCGACCGATTTCCGCGTGGTCGATGCGCCTTGGTATCGATTCAACTCCCTGCACCTGTCGGATGCGGACTGGGCGGTGCACGAGTACGTCGGCATGCTGTGGTACCGCCTGTCACGATGAGCAAGACCTTGCCCAGTGCGTTGAGTTCGCTACCGGTTCTGGCACTGGCCGATGAGGTTGCGCAGGCTCTGTCCACTGGCAATGTGCTGCTGCGCGCTGAACCTGGCGCCGGCAAGAGTACCGGCCTGCCGCTGGCATTGCTGCTGCAGGGGGCGGTGGGTGGCAGGATCATTCTGCTGGAGCCCAGACGCCTGGCGGCGCGTTCGGTGGCAGAGCGTCTGGCTTTTCATCTGGGTGAGCCGCTGGGGCAACGTATCGGTCTGCGCATGCGTGGCGAGACGCGTGTGTCTGCTCAGACACAGCTGGAGGTGGTGACCGAGGGTGTATTGACGCGCCTGCTGCAGGAAGACCCGTCGCTGGACGGGATCGCCCTGGTGATCTTCGATGAATTTCACGAACGCAGTCTGCACGCCGATGTCGGTCTGGCACTGTGCCTGGAAGTGCAACAGGCACTGCGTGACGATCTGCGCCTGCTCTTGATGTCGGCAACTCTGCAGACCGATGACATCCAGACGCATCTGGGAGCTGCCAGACAGTTTCACTGCTCGGTACGCCAGCACCCGGTCGACATCATCTGGGTGGGGGAGCAGCGTGACCCATTGCCGCAGCGTATCGTCGGTACCGTGCTGCGTGCGCTGGCTGAACAGGAGGGCGATGTCCTGGCCTTCTTGCCCGGCGTGGCGGAAATCAATCGCACGGCCAATCTGCTGCAGGGCAGGTTCGACGAGGGGACGGTCCTGCATTGTCTTCACAGTGGGGTGAGTGCGGGCGAGCAGCGCAAGGCCACGGCACCGGCGACAGCGGGAGTTCGTCGGGTCATTCTGGCGACCAGTCTGGCCGAGACTTCCATCACGATAGACGGGGTTCGGGTTGTCGTGGATTCCGGGCTCGAGCGGCGCGGTCGTCTGGACAGCAGCACAGGCGCCCAGCGTCTGGAAACCGTCATGGCCAGTCAGGCCAGTGCCACGCAGCGAGCCGGGCGTGCGGGTCGGACCACGGCGGGTTGCTGCTACCGCCTGTGGAGCGAAGAAGGACACGCTCGGCGTGCCCAACACTGGCAACCGGAAATCCTGCGGGCCGACCTGGCGCCCCTGTTGCTGGAACTGGGATTGTGGGGTGCCGCGGTTGCCGATGAGCTGCCCTGGCTGGAACCACCACCGGCGGCGGCCCTGTCCAGAGCCGAGGATCTGCTGGTCAGCCTGGGGCTTTGGGACAGTGGCCAGTTGACACCACAGGGGCGTGCTGCGGTTGCCTTGCCAGTGCATCCTCGCCTGGCACACATGCTGTTGTGGGCGGCGTCAGCGGGTGGACTCGAGCAGGCCTGTCGACTGGCCGTGTGGCTGGAAGAGCCGCCGCGTGGTGCCAGCGGTGTGGATCTGGAAGCGGTACTCAAGCGCCGGCTGTCTGCCACGCAGCAGCGACGGGTGAGCCAGCTTGTGCAGAGACTGGCACCGTCGAGCACCGCAGCGACGTCGTCGGCACCCTCGTTGGCCGTGTTGTTGGCGCAGGCCTACCCGGACTGGATCGCGCAACGTCGCCCTGGCACACCGGGCAGGCTGCTGCTGGCCTGTGGCGCAGGCGCCGTTATCGACAGCGAGGATCCGCTGGCACACAGTCACTGGCTGGTGGTCGCGCAGCTGGGCGGCGCCGGTAGTCAGGCACGTGTGTTCAAGGCCGTGTCGCTGGACATGGATGAACTGCAGCGTTGCTGCCCGGAACTATTTGCGTCCGTATCGCATCTGGACTGGGATGAGCGGCAACAGCGAGTCCTGGCCGAGCGCCGCATCATGTTGGGCAAGTTGCTGATCGACTCACGTCCCATGAGTCAAATCAGCCCCGACGACCGCGCGGCAGCCCTGCTGGCCGGGGTCCGTTCGCAGGGCCTGGACTGCCTGCCGTGGACGGATGACTGCCGGGAATGGCAGGCACGGGTGCTGCGCATGCGTGAGCTCGGGCCTGCGGGAGCGGTGAATGAATTTCCGGCCGTGGACGATGAATCACTGTTACAGCAGCTGGAGAGCTGGCTGCTGCCCTGGTTGACGGGCCTGGGCACCATGATGTCACTGCGTCAGCTGGACCTGTCGAGAATTCTGCACAGTCTGCTGGAATATCCCCAGCAAGTCATGATGGATGAATGGCTGCCACGGCGCTACACGGTACCCAGCGGGTCGAAGATCAGTCTGAGCTATGTGCAAGCGGGCAATCCGGTATTGTCGGTACGCCTGCAGGAGATGCTCGGTTGTGCCGAAAATCCGACCGTGGCCAAGGGACGTATTCCGCTCAAGGTCGAACTGCTGTCACCGGCCAGACGTCCCGTGCAGATTACCGAGGATCTGGCCAATTTCTGGACGAGCAGCTACCCGGCTGTCAGGAAGGAGATGGCTGGACGCTACCCCAGACACGTCTGGCCGGATGACCCGCTGGCCGCCAAGCCGACGACTCACGCCAAACGTCGCAAGTAGCCAGCCGGTTGCTACAGGGGGAAGAACACGCTGATGGCCAGCAGTGCCACGACACCCACCACGATATTCATGGGGATACCGACTTTCAGATAATCACTGAAGCGATAGTTTCCCGCACCATAAACCAGGGTGTTGGTCTGATAGCCGATGGGGGTGGCGAAGCTGGCACTGGCGCCGATCATCACGGCGACGACCAGACTGCGGGCATCCACGCCGGACTGTTCGGCCAGACCGATGGCGATGGGGGTCAGAACCACGGCAACGGCATTGTTGGTGACCAGCTCGGTCAGAATCGATGCCATGACATAGATCAGTACCAGTGTGGCAAACGGTGGCAGGGTGGATAGCAGCGGCGCGACGGCATCGACGATCAGATTGACCGCTCCCGTGTTCTGCAGTCCCAGTCCGACCACCAGCATGGCACAGATGAGCACCAGCACGGACAGGTCCATCGAGGCCCAGGCTTCATCGTTGTCGATGCAGCGCATCAGCAGCAGAACCGACACCGCCAGCATGGCCAGAATGCTGATGCTCATGATATCGAAGGCTGCGAGCAATACGACGGCCATCAGGATCAGGAAGGCGGCCGGAGCATGATGGCGTCTGAAGGCGCGCTCATTGGTACGCGATATGGATGCCAGATCGCCTTTCATGGCCAGCGAGTCGAAGCCTGCCGGCGGACCTTCCATCAGCAGTCTGTCGGCGGCCTGCAGGCGTATCGTTGACAGGTCAGGGCCGGCGGCCTCGCCGTGGCGGTAGACCCCCAGAACACGCAGCCCATGGCGACGGCCGAGTGCCAGGTTCACGATGCGCTCGCCGCGAGCCGATCGCAGCGGTGTCACGATCGCCTCGGCAATCACGGGCTTTTCCGAGGACTCGTTGTCCTGAGTATGGCGCATGCCGACCCTCAGTCCTGCCTTGTTGCGCAGTGTCAGCAACTCGGAGGTTGAGGCGGTCAGGATGATTCGGTCGCCCGCGGCCACCAGGTGCTCGTTGTAGTGGCTGCGCATGATGAGACCGCCGCTGCGAACGCCCTTGATCTGTATGCCGGGTCGTTTGAGATCCGCCAGCTGGGACAGGGCCTTGCCCAGGTCCGGATGGTTTTCCAGTATTGTCACTTCCGACAGGAATTCGGATTCACTGATGTCCGATCCCTTCTTCCCCGCTGGTCTGTTGGGTAGCAGAATGGGACCAAGCAGCAGCAGCAACAGCCCGCCGGCAATGGCCACGGAGATGCCGACGGGCGCGATCTCGAACAGCGTGAAAGGCCGCAGGCCCGCTTCCCTGACCACACCGTCGACCAGCAGATTGGTCGAGGTGCCTATGAGGGTGCAGGTACCGCCCAGAACGGCAGCATAGGAGAGTGGAATCAGAAGCCGCGTCGACGCGATGTCCATGGATTGCGCCAGACGGATGACCACCGGAATGAGAATGAGCACGATCGGTGTATTGTTGATGAAGGCTGAACTTGCCATCGTGGCCAGCAGGAACAAGGCAATCGTGGGCAATGGTCGGTGGCGGGCGTGGTGGATGAACACGGTGGCAAGCGCATCGAGCAGTCCGGTTCTGACCAGGGCGCCGGAAATGACGAACATGGCAGCGATGGTGATGGGCGCGGGATTGGAGAAGACACTCAGGACGTCGTCCGTCGAGACAAAGCCCAGCAGCACGAAGACACTGGCGGCGGCCATGGCCGTGACTTCCGCCGGGTAGCGCTCCACGAAGAAGGCCACCAGCAGCACGATCAGTAGCAGCAGCGCGATGGCTGCCTGATGTGCGGCTATCCAGTTGCCGGGATGAAAAACGGGATCGAGATTCGACATGACCGATTGAGCGTCCTATACCGGACCTGGGAAATCGGCCAATGCTGCGCGGAAGCGGGTGGAATCGCAAGCGAAAAAGAGCAGACGAACCGAATTTCGTTTCTTGGTCAGCCCGCGGCAGACGGCTCATGCCTCCGGCAGGCCGAGACGGTCAATGATACAGGCTTGCGAGGGTCTGGTATGGTTGTGCGGCATGCCGTCTTGCCAGAGACGCGCGTGTCGCGGATGCAATGGTCGGTCTGAGTGCTGGCTGAATCGTACCAGGTCACTACAAGGGTTGTACTAGATGGAAGACGGCTTGTTTGCCTACATTCTCCGTTACAGCAAACGGCAGCAGATCATTCTGGTTCTGATGACCGCATTGTCGTTCCCCTTCTATTACCTGAGCCTGGACCTTCCCAAGACAATCATCAACGATGCCATCAGTGGCTCCGATTTTCCCGTTGATATCGCACTCGAGTTTGCCGGCTACACGTTCACCTTCGGATCGCTGGAGCAGGTGCCCTATCTGCTGTTCCTCTGTTTTCTGTTCCTCTTTCTGGTACTGGTCAACAGCGGCTTCAAACTGGTCATCAACATCTATCGCGGCACGCTGGGAGAGCGCATGCTCAGGCGAATGCGCCTGCAGTTGATCGAACGCATCATGCGATTTCCGCTGGCCAGGTTTCGCAGCACCAGTCAGGGGGAGCTGGTGTCCATGGTGAATCAGGAAACCGAACCTCTTGGCGGCTTCATCGGTGAAGCCTACTCGCTGCCACTGTATCAGGGCGGCATGTTGCTGACCATTCTGGTCTTCATGTTCGTGCAGGACTGGAAGCTGGGACTGGCTGCCATTGCACTGTACCCGCTGCAAGCCTGGTTGATCCCCAAGCTGCAGAAGAGAGTGAACCTCCTGAATCGCCAGCGCACGGTGCGACTGCGCAATCTGGCCGAGAACCTCGGAGAGGTTGTTGCCGGCATCAACGAAATTCACATCAACGACAACAGCAGTTTCTACAAGGATCACTTCTCCAAGCTGCTGGGCGGGATCTTCAACATCCGGGTGAAGATCTATCGGATGAAGTTCTTCATCAAGTTTCTCAACAACTCCATCGCCCAGTTGACACCGTTTCTCTTCTTTCTCATCGGCGGCCTGCTGGTCATCCGCGGAGAAATGACCATTGGCGCCCTGGTGGCCGCCGTTGCTGCCTACAAGGACCTCTCGCCGCCCTGGAAGGAGCTGCTGGCCTGGTATCAGGGACAGGCCGATGCACGCATGCGTTACACCATTCTCACCGAGCAATTCGCACTCGATGACGAACCGGTTGCCAGCGAAGAATCGTTCAGTCCGCAATGGCTGGAAGAGCTGAAGGAGCTGCCGGTTGCAGCAAGCAATGTCAGCCTCAAGCGGCATGACGGCATACGGGAGATCAACAATGTCTCGCTGTCCATGAACAGCGGAGACTGGATCAGTCTGGTGGGTACCGGCAACAGTGGCAAGAATGGCCTGGCACAGATGTTTGCCAGGCTGACCTACCCTTCCAGTGGCAAGATCCTGCTGGCCGATCAGGATGTCACCCGAATTCCGAGGGTCACCACGGGGCGTGCGGTGAGCTATGTCGGTCATGACTCCTATCTGTTTTCCGGATCGATCAGAGACAATGTACTGCTCAGCCTGAAATATCAGCCACAGGAAGGGCTGATCGATGACATGGTGATCGATGACGATATCTGTTTCAAGAACTGGCAGGAAGAGGCTCGCCTGTCGGGAAACAGCGACGTGGCCATCAACGCGGACTGGGTGGATCATCGCAGTGCTGGTGTCGATAACGCGGACCTGCTGACACAACGGCTCGATGAAATACTGCAGACCGTGGAAGTCGAGGAGGACCTGGTACGCTACGCCCTCGAGCGCACGATCGAGCCTGATCGGTTTCCGGAATTGACAGACCGGGTCATCGAGGCCAGACAACTGTTCAAGGAACGAGTGCAGAGTGACGGACTGGAGTCGCTGGTCGAATTTCTCGATCCCGAGCAGTACAACGACAACGCATCTCTGGCAGACAACATCCTGTTCGGGGCTTCCTGTGACGACAAGTTCTCGGCAGAGGGGCTGGCAGAGCATCCCGTCTTGCGTGCTCTGCTGGACGAATATGGCCTCAGCCAGACGCTGGATGAGGCCGCGGTCACGTCGGCGACCACCATCGTGGAGCTGTTCTCCGACCTGCCCCCGGGTCATGAATTCTTTGACCGTTACAACTTCATCGAAGCCGAGGACCTGCCCAGGCTCAAGCGCATTCTCGGGGTCATGGAAAAGAAAGGGGATATCGGTCGCCTGGATGCCGCTGATCGCAAGCTGCTGCGTTCTCTGCCCTACAATCTGATTCGTGGCCGTCACAGACTTGGCATTCTCGATGAAGCGGCCAAGGAAAAGGTTCTGATCTTGCGGCAACGGTTTGCCGGGGAGCTGGATGAGGCGTCGCGACAGCAGATCGATTTCTTCGCGCCCGATCGATACAACGCCAACGCGCCACTGGTGGAAAACATCATCTTCGGGCGTGTGGTATTCGGCCGTCTCGGGGCGGAAAACAAGGTGTATCAGCTCATCGTGGATGTACTGAGACACCTGAATCTGATTTCGCCGATCCTGGATATCGGTCTCTCTGCACCGGCGGGACTTGCCGGCGGATTGCTGCCGGTCTCGCAGCGACAGAAGCTGTTGCTGGCCAGAGCGTTACTGAAAAAGCCCAGAGTGCTCATCGTCAACGAAGGACTGGGCGGACTGGATAGCGAGGAGATGGAGCGAATTCTGGGGAATGTGAAACGACAGTACCCGACGCTGAGTCTGTTCTGGGTCGACAATCAGGCACGGTTTCTGCCCCTGTTTGATCGAGTAGCCTATCTGAAGTCCGGCAAGATCGACAAGATCGAGGAGGTGGGGACACAGAGCGACGATGAGCCAGTCGCCAGCGAGGAAGCCAATGCAGAGACGGCACGTCAGCCATTCACGGTCGAGGAGGACAAGAAGCTGGCCTTGCTCAAGAGCATTCCACTGTTTCGTCTGATGGATGATCCGCATCTGATGATTCTGGCTCGCCATTGTGATGCGATCGGGTTTTCCCGGGAAGAATACCTTTTCCGGCAGGGGGATGAAGCCGATTGTCTCTATGTCATCATGGAGGGCAAGGCGAAAATCCTGATTGCACAGGGCAGTTCGCACAGAGTGGTCAGGGAATGTGGCGAAGATGAGGTGATCGGGGAGCTTGCCATGCTCTCGGACGAACCCCGTACTGCCTCGGTACAGGCCGTGACCGATCTGGGTGTTCTGAGGCTGGAAAAGGACGCCTTCATGGATATGCTGCAGTCCAACAGTGCGATGGGGTATCAGGTATTGCAAGTCGTTGCGCAACGCCTGGTGAGTACGAACCGGGAATTGACCAACGTTCTCGCATCATGACAGACCGTCGAGGTACAGATAACCGGGTGACACCGGGCAGCAAGTCGACAACAGCAGGGTATTGCCATGAGTATTGATGACGAATATGAACTTCTCAGAAGCATCGAGCTTTTTGAAAGTCTCGATCCCATTCAGCTCAAGCGTCTGATCTTCGTCAGCCAACGCTATCAGCTGAAGGCTGGGGAGTATCTGTTCCATCAGGGAGACAACTCGGATAACGTGTTTGCCATCGTGCACGGCGAATGCGCGGTGCTGGTGGACTCCAGCAGCGGCGAGATATCCATTGCCCTGCAAGGCAGTGGCGAGCTGGTGGGTGAGATGGCCGTCATAACCGGTGAACCGCGCAATGCCTCCATTCGTGCTACCACCGATTGCGAAGTGATCGGTTTCGAAAGCGATCTGTTCATCAGCACGGTCATCAATGATCCGCAAACGGCTCTGTCGATGATGAGACTGTTGTCTGCCCGCCTGGTCAATCTGCGCAATCAGGTGGAAGCGTTGTCCAGGGACCGGATGAAACCCTGACACAGACGCCAGGCTCAGTCCCGATGGTCTGGCATCGACCCGAGCATCAGCTCGCCAATGGACGTCTCGATCTGCGAGTCGACCCCCAGCAGTTCGCTGAACAACAGGGAGTCACCACAGCCGAGCGGGCAACTGGCAAGCTCCATGGCGGCTGCGTTCGACATGGCCAGCTGGTAGATTGCTCCGACTTCCTTCAGCGCCAGCGCATAGCCCAGTTCCGGGTACCTGCCGTGCACCAGCGAGAAATCACAGGCAAGCACCAGCAGTACCTGAGGTGGTATGGTGATATCTGCGGTACGCGCAGCTCCTGCCAGCAGGCGCGTCAGTGAGGTGCCGGGGTGTGCGATGCTCACAAGTTCATGACGAAACGGTTCGTACAGGTAAAGACCTGCCCGAATGCCCCGGCATTGGCGTATGGCCACATAGGTCTTGATCGAATAGCAGCTGCCACCACTGGGGTAATTGCGTCGACCCTGTTGCTCGCCGACCGTGCGAAACAGAAACTCTGCCAGGCAGCCGCTGGTGATGGGAGCCTTACCTTGCTCTCGGATGGAACGGCGCTGGCTGATGACCGTGGCGTAGTCCGTAGTGGCCTTGTTGCAAGATTTCCTGGCGGGCCTGTCAAGCCTGGTGATCGGGGCACTCTCGAGGCGTTCATCGAGCGTGTCCGAGCGGAATGGTGTCGGGCCCGCCGTTGTGGATCGGCCGGGGAAACGCTGTGTATAGCCGGCGCGGGTTCGTGTATGAAACAAGCGCTCGTGAGCCGCCCCGGGGGGTTCCTGTGCGGCATGCAGCAGGCCGCACCAGTCGAACAGTCTGAGGATGGCTTGCATGGCCTGTGCGGAAAGGTCCTGCATCCGGGTGATGATCTGCTGAGCGCTCAGGCCGACCGACAGGTCATGCAGCAGACCGGACAGCGCTCTGTCATGCAGCTCCAGGTTGGCCCATTGCCCGGGATTTTCCAGACACAGGCAACCTCCGGTGCGATGCGCGATCGTGTAGCGCGAAAGCCTCAATCTGCCCTCGGGCAGGCACTGCGGCCATGGCGACGGCGCCGCTCGCAGCGCCAGGCAGCTGGCAAGCTGCCGGTCGGATTCACTCAGGTGCCTGTCGAGCGCTCCGAGGCGGTCCAGCTGATAGAGTATCGAGGCCGCACTTCCGGCATCGCCGCCAGCCGACAGTACCGATTGAAGTTGCTCTTCGCTGATGCGCTCGTCGACGAGCAGATCTCGTATGTGCGTGTTGCCCCCGGTGGCCACGCGGTGTTGGCCTGCGCTTGTTTGCAGAACAATACCGTGCGCATCCTCGCGGCTCGCAATATCCCGTGTCAGGGAGTATTGCCAGCACAGTGTCGAGGTGCTCATGTCTCGCTGAACTCGACACGCAGCGGGCGATACCTTGCGCGACGTTTCGGGCAGAGCGCATGACGCGCGGTTTGCCGGGCCCTGTCGGAGACGATGCCGGTGCTTTCAATTATCGTCTGTGGCAAGCGGATGCCTTCACCTTCCTGTCGGATCTTGCCAGGGCTTATGGGGACGTTGTCGGCTTTCATCTGGGGGACTCGGCTTGCGTTCTGGTCAACGGTGCGCCGGAGGTCCGTGAACTTCTGAAACGACAGGAAACGCATCTCTGCAAGCCCGAGTTCGTCAGTGAGTCCCATCGCGCAGACTGGGGAGATGGTCTGACATCGCTCGAGGCCGAGTCATGGCGCAGACGACGACAGGCTCTGCGCCCCTGTTTCACATCAGCCATGGTGTCGGCAGCCGCAGTATCGGTGACTCAGTGTACAACACAGATGCTGGATACCTGGCGTAATGATGCGGTGCTGGACCTGCGGCAGGAACTGCGATTGCTGGTTGCCCGCATAGCACTGAGGACAGTGCTGGATGCCGATATCGAAGGTATGCCGGATTGCCATGAACGTTCCGGGCTGGTGTCACGCACACAGGCCCTGGGCGAGGATCGCAGAAGCATTGATGGCGGTGATCCGTCAGCCCCCTTGTGGCAAGTACGGCCAAGGGCACCCTCGAACATGGATGCAATTGTATGCATCGTGGATGAAAGACTGTGCAGTGGTGAGACACGGGGTGATCTGTTGTCTTTGTTGCTGGCTGGCAGGGAAACGACTGAGCCGGGATGGGGGCGTGAGGCACTCATTGGCGAAATCATGCAGATGCTGTACGCCGGGCATCTGACGATTCCAGCCAGTCTGATGGCTTTCTGGCGAGAAGTATCGAACCACGTGGGGCGCGAAATATTGCTGGCTGAGGCCAGGCGTTTTTCCTCCGCTTCCTGCGGAGACGCAGTTGCAAGGCATGGGCCTCACTGCCTTGCCATGCTGAAGGAGAGCCTGCGGCTTCATCCACCGGCACCACTTCTGTTTCGTGAAGTCACGTCGGCCTTCGAACTGCGCGGCCATGCGCTGGATCGACAGATGCTGGTTCTGGTGAGCCCGCAGTTGCTGCATCGTGATTCGCGTTATTTTGCACAGCCGGAGCAGTTCATTCCCGCGCGTTTTCTCGGGAATGACAAGGACCCGATGGCGACGCAGTCGCAGGGCGGCAAGCCTCTGCAGGCAGTGTCCGGAAGTGCTGCGCCCTATCTGCCATTCGGCATGGGGCCACGCAGTTGCATTGCCAGCCACCTGGCCATGCAGCAGATGGCGCGGATTATCCTGCTGGTTGCCGACAGATTCATTGTGCAGCCCGTCAGGGGCGATAGCACTCGATTTATAGTGCAGGCAAGGCACTGATGGGAAGGGTGGTGTCGGCCGCACGGTTGCCAGAACTGGTCATGCGGGCGCCCATTCCTATACAAAAGCATCGTTTTCATCCTGAATAATACAATTCGGTCACATTGCGTGTCATTCTGACTCGGCACTGTCGCAGGTTTTTCACTTGCCTTGTGAGACTGTGCGCACGGAAAGCCGACTCGGCTTGCCGCCAGGTGGTTCGGGTCGAGAGCAAGAAGACAAGCCGTATCGTCAGAATGTTCATGCCGATGACGGTCTCACTCAGCGTTGTACAGGAGTAAGAAACATGGCTGCACCGACCAGGGAACAATGGAGTCACATCCATGCAAAAGCATGGAAGGAGCCGGAATTCAGGGCCCTGCTGGAGAGCGATCCATCCGCTGCTCTGGCGCAATATGGCGAGCAGACGGGTAACGAGTTCGACAAGGTTGTCGACATCGGGCCTCGACCAGAGGGCGTCGAGGATGAAGACCTGCACAAGCACCACAAGATTCCGCCCGCCTGCTGCTAGTTGCTGATACGTACACGTGGATGCCGAGGCGACCGCCTACCCCCGCTTCAAGTCCAGTGTAAACGCCATCGTCGATCCGGACGATGGTCTGTTTCTTCTTTGTGAAGGTCGGTACGCATGGATGCCCGAGCGCATATTCAAGGCACTGGCCCCCATGCTCAATGGCAATCACCCGGTCGAGTCCATTTTCAGCAAGCTGGCTGATACCCATGCAGCCCGCGATGTACTGGGCGCGCTGGATCGACTTCGCAAGGGTGGTTATCTGGCGGAGGATGCCACCGTTCTGGAGGCAGCGAACAGAGCCTTCTGGGAATTGTCAGGCACAGCGCCATCCCGGGCACTACACAATCTGCAGCAGTCCAGCCTCTCGATTCGATTGATCGGCACCACGATGGACCCTGCCACGGTCTCCATCCTGACGGAATGCCTGGCAGAGGAGGGCATCACCGTGCAGCAGGATGCCGATTGCAGCATCGTGATCACCGATGATTATCTGCACCCTGAATTGCAGAGCTGGAACGCCCAATCGCTGGAGAGCGGACATTCCTGGATCCTGGTCAAGCCGCGCGGACTGCAGTCCTGGATGGGACCTGCCTTCATGCCTGGCCGGTCTGCCTGCTGGCAGTGCCTGGCACAGCGCCTGCGCTGGCATCGGCGAGTGGACTGTTACCTCGGGGCTGCAGCGGAAACGCCGCCGGGCGCACCTGCCGCGGGCCTGAATTCCTCACTGCTCGCGCAATTGCTGGAAGTTGCCGCCGAGGTGACGCGCTGGTTGGCAACGGATCATTCCGCGCTGCTCGATCGTGTGGTGAGCACGAACCTTCTGACGCTGGAGCGCCGGCATCACATCCTGGTACGCCGGCCTCAGTGTCAGGCTTGTGGAAATGGTTTGGCAGATCTCGATCGCGAAGACGCCATGCCGCGCATTCGTTCGCAGCGCAAGGTGAGCAAACTGGACGGCGGTGGTTATCGTGTCATGAGCGCGGAAGCCATGGCCGCACAGCTGGAACACCATGTCAGTCCCATCACCGGCATTGTCGGCAATCTGGAAGTGGGCCGTCGGTCCGGGCCGACGACGCCGGTAGATCACTGGATGACTCCCACCTACTCTGCCGATCACAATTTCAACGACATGCACGATGGCGACTTCATGCTGTACGAAGGACTGCGTCGCCGTTCTGGCGGCAAGGGCAAGCATGCAGCCCAGGCCAGGGCCAGCGCAGTCGGCGAGTCTCTGGAGCGCTACAGCGGTGTGTTCGATGGTACCGAGGTCCGGCAGCGAGCCAGCTTCGATGCGCTGGCCGGCGAGGCCATCCATCCGAATGTCTGCATGGGCTACAGCCAGGAACAATATCGGAACAGGCAGTTGCACAATCAACGGCAACACAAGGCACACTGGGTGCCAGAGCCATTTGACAGCAGTGCGCAGATCGACTGGAGTCCGCTGTGGTCACTGACGACAGGGCGCCGCCGCTTTCTGCCGACATCATACTGCTACTTTGGCTACCGCAGTAGTGACTCCTTGTTTGCGCGGGCCGATTCCAACGGTTGTGCGGCGGGAGCGGTGCTCGAGGAGGCCATGCTGCAAGGGGTTCTCGAATTGATCGAGCGTGATGCCGTGGCCATCTGGTGGTACAACCGCATCGAAAGGCCAGCAGTGGATCTGCAGGCCTTGAAAGATGAATATGGTCGCGAACTTCAGAAACACTATCAGAGCCTGGGACGGGACTTGTGGGTTCTGGATGTCACCAGCGATATCGGTATTCCCGTCTACGCGGCATTGTCCCGACGCACCGACAAGCCGCAAGAGGACATCATCTACGGTTTCGGTTGCCATCTCGACCCGGAAATCGCACTGCTACGCTCCCTGACCGAACTCAATCAGTCACTGGAAGCCGTACCGATGGCGGCAGGCGAGGCGTCTTCACAAGAGTACCTTGGCACGGACGAAGCAATTCACTGGTGGCAAACCGTTCGGCTTGATGAGAACCCCTATCTTGGAATGCCTCGAGCATCGAGCGTGCGATCGCCAGGCTGCAGGCCGCATGAGAATCTGGCGTCCGGTGATCTCTCTCGGGATCTCCGGACCTGTGTGGATGCACTGGCGCACCATGGTCTGGACACACTGGTGCTGGACCAGACCCGGCCCGATGTCGGATTGCCCGTGACAAGAATCGTGGTCCCCGGGCTACGGCATTTCTGGGCGCGTTTCGCAGAAGGACGTCTCTACGATGTGCCGGTTCAACAGGGCTGGTTGCGCGAACCCCTGACGGAGAATCAGTTGAATCCGTTTGTCATTCAGTTCTAACCGCTGCCTGCGGCAGCAGAGGATACGCAGATGAGTGTCAGCAACGCCAATACCGGTTTTTCGATTCCGTTCGACATCATGGTGGGAGTCTGGACAGGGCATTCCATCATGTATGACGAAAAGGGTCAGTACCTGTATACCGGCCCGAGTCTGTGTGCCATCTACTGGAAGACGCCGGGCAAGCTGTTGCATTACTGGCAGAATGATCTGGGGAATCTGGATGAGGTTCTGGCGCATCCTGCCAGATCCGATCTTCGGAACGTGGTGGTCATTCGCGACTTCGACCTGCTGGTCGATGGCAAGTCATGTCAATCGGTCAAGACCCGACCGGCAGTCTCCGGAGTAGAGAGCATACCCGGCACCTACCTGTTCGATCTGGCACTCGAAGGTGGCCATTACTACAACAATCAGTATTTTCACAGCCCCAATGAGCGACACATCATCGGACCTTATGTCAAGGACGGTGATACCGGCATCAGTGCCGTGGTGGCTCAGACATTCACCCGGATATCCTATGATGTACCTCAACACTATCGGAGCATGCCGGGGGTGGGAAAGGCGTCGGAGGCGATCGCCCGGGAACACGAGAAGGCATCGGAGCCGGCGTGAGGCAGCACGCACTCATCATTGGTGGCGGTATCGGCGGATTGCTGGCGGCGCTTGCCCTGGAAGGGCAGTTTCAGCGTATCAGTGTGCTGGAACGCGGTGAGTATCCGGACTTGCAGACCGAAGGCAGCCCTGCCATGCGCCCGAGTGCTCCACAGAGTCGCTGTCTGCACGTGATGATGGCAGCTGGCGCCAGTGCGATGGACGAACTGCTGCCCGGCTGGCGCGCGCAGCTGCAGTCTCTGGGAGCTGTGCCGTTCGATGCCTCGAGAGATGCGGTGATGCGTCTGTCTGCCGGTTGCTTGCCACGTTCCTGCTCTGGCATCACATTGTATGCCTGTTCTCGCTCCCTGCTGGAACACATGCTGCGACTGCGGATCGGTTCCGCTCCGGGCATCAGCCTGTATACCCGACAAGAGGTGCGGGGTCTGGCCCATGATCGCTCTCGGCAGGCAGTCAAGGGTGTGTGGCTGCAGCAGCCTGCCACCGCTCAGTGCGATCTGATCGAGGCCGATCTGGTGGTCGATGCCAGCGGGGCTGCATCACGTCTGCCTCAATGGCTGGCGCAAGGGGCGAATGTCGCGGCAGGCACCGACAGTCCCGATTCGTCCGCTCATGGGTCCGTAGTACCTGTTCGTGAAACAGTCGTGTCACCCGGTCGTCGTCAGGTGTCCTGCTGGTTTCATATCGATCCCGAGGAGGCACCCGATTGGCACTGTCTGGCGTTGGCGCCGGACCCGTGCAATGCCTGGCGATCGCTGATGATGCTGCGAGCAGAACATGATCGCTGGGGGCTTGTCCTGGTGGACCCGACGCGGGAATCCCTGCCCAGAACGCCAGCCGCATTGAGGGAACTGGTCGCCCGGTTCAACGAGTGCCAGCTCAGCGGCATGCTGCAGCGAGCCACACCGGTATCGCCGGTACACCGCCTGTCGCCTTCGATCAATCGCTGGCGACATCATGAAGAGTCGGCGTTCTGGCCGAATGGTCTGGTTGCCCTGGGTGACTCGGCTTGCACACTCGATCCTTATGCAGGGCTGGGCATGAGCCTCGCGGCTCGAGCATCACTGCTGCTCAGGGACGAGATCTCCAAGAATCGCGAAAGCGCTCCGGAGTGCCGGCGATTTCAACAGGCTCTGGCTGAGCAGAACCGACCTGCCTGGGAGCAGACGACGGGCTGTGATGTTGAAGGTCATGCGCTGCGCGAAGACAGCCTGCATCTACGGCAGCTGTATGAGGCAGCGCCAGGCAGTCAGGCCATTACGCATGCCTTGCTGGCAGTGCAGAACCTGCTCAGCCCGCGCCAGTCACTGTCGAGCAGGGAATTCGCATGAGAATCGCTGTTCTGGGTGGTGGTACCGCCGGGTACATAGCCGCGGCTCATGTCAGTCACACTTTGCCTGATGCGCAGTTGCTGCATGTGTTCGATTCCAGCATACCGACCATTGGCGTCGGAGAGGGGACCACCCCACGATTTCCTATGTGGCTGAAGGAGATTGCGGGCCTGGACTTCGTCGATCTGGCACAACGCTGTAATGCAACCCTGAAGACAGGTGTGCTGTTCGAAGGCTGGGGGAGGGCCGGAAAGCCGTTCTTCAATCGGTTTCAGCCGTCGACCCTGATCGGCTATCACATCGATGCGAGTGAAATCGTGCAGATCATTGCCGAGCACGTCAAGGCCTGTCAGATCGATGGATTCGTTGAAGCAATCGAACACGCGGAGGACGAGGTGACTTTGCGTCTGGCAGGGGGGAGTTGCATGGCCTGCGACTTTGTCTTCGACGCCCGGGGATTCCCCCGAGAGGAAATCAACACGGCGCAGAAGGCTGGAGATATCGTGAGCCTGAACTGGATCCCGGTCAACCGCGCGCGGCTGCGCTGGCTTGCTCCGAGCCCGGAATGTACCGAGTCTCGAGCCATCGCCAGAGCGCATGGCTGGATATTCCAGCTGCCACTGCGTGATCGAATCAACTGTGGCTACGTATTCAATTCGACGATCAGCTCCGAAGAGTCCGTGGAACAGGATTTCGCGGCCTTTCTCGGTGATGAGGGCGTAACCGATTGGCAGGAGCGAGGCGCGCTGGATTTTCCGAATTTCATGCGGCGAACCCTGTGTGATGGGCGGGTCTTCCGGATCGGCAACACCGCCTCGTTCATCGAACCGCTGGAGGCGACCGCCATCGGTACTGCCATCGTCCAGGTTCGGGCGGCGATGGAGCTGATCGGTCATTGCCCTCCTGCCACTGCAATCGAGCGGGTACTGGTGGATGATTACAATGCGTCGATGTGCGCCTATACCGCGCGCAATTCACTGTTTGTCGGCTGGCATTACAGCTGTGGTTCACAGTGGCAGAGTCCATTCTGGGATCACGCTGTGGAGGGCTTGCAACGCGCCGCCGGCAATCCTCTGGTAGCGAGCGATCTCCAGCTGATGTGTGATTACATCGACTCGGCACGATGTCTACCGGTGGACAGGCTGACGGCATGTCACGATCAGGCGCAGTGGAACCGGGACGTCTTTCCGTTGATGTCCCGGTATCTGCCCTTCGGCAATTTCTCCGAACTCAATTTTGCGCAAGTCGGGCACGGTCTCGGGTACTACCCATCGAGTCCGGTCACACACAGCGCATACTCGAATTGATCATGTCATTCATACCCGGATTCCAGGCAGGAGAACGACTATACGAGAGCAGGAACTCCCTGATTGTTCGCGCCAGTCGAGACAGCGACGGACTGCCGGTGGTCATCAAGATATTGAAGAACGACTATCCGTCGCCGGAGGAGCTGGCGCGCTATCGTCGGGAATTCGAGATTACTCGCAGTCTGGATCTGCCGGGAGTCATTCACAGTTACGAGCTGCGACGCCACGAAAAGACCTTGCTGATGGTGCTGGAGGACTTCGACGGTATGTCCCTTGCCGATCTCATGGCCAATCGATCACTGTCGCTCGATGAATTTCTGGATGCTGCCATTCAGCTGGTCGAGGCATTGAAGCACATTCACCAGGCCGGCATCGTCCACAAGGATATCTGTCCGGCCAATCTTGTCATCAATCCGGGCACCGGCGAGATCAAGTTCATCGATTTCGGGATAGCCACGCGATTTTCCAGTGAACAGCCGGTGTTGAGTAGCCCGGAGGTTCTCGAAGGAACGCTGGCCTACATGTCGCCGGAGCAGACCGGCCGCATGAACCGGACGCTGGATTATCGCAGCGACTTCTATTCGCTGGGAGCCACTTTTCATGAAATGCTGACGGGCGTTCGCCCTTTCGAAAACGTCGACTTCATGGAACTGGTGCACAGTCACATTGCCCGGGAACCGGTACCGGCACACCGATGCAAGGCGGATGTGCCCCTGCCGCTGTCCAAGATCGTCAGCAAGCTGATGAGCAAGAAGGCCGAGAACCGCTATCAGAGCGCCATGGGTCTGCTGGCAGATCTGGAAACGGTCAGGGAGGGTGAATCACTGGAACGGTTCGAGGCTGGTCGCAGTGACTACTCGGCGCATTTCCACATCCCCGAGAGGCTCTATGGTCGGGACAAGGAAGTGAAGGAGCTGCTGGCAGCGTTCGACAGAGCCAGCGACGGGCGTGCCGAGATGATACTGGTCGGTGGGTATTCGGGCGTTGGCAAGTCTGCACTGGTTCGCGAGATACACAAACCGGTGACTGCCGCTCGGGGCTATTTCATCGCCGGGAAATTCGATCAGATGCAGAGCAATACGCCGTACTCGGGAATGGTGGCCGCGCTGCGAGATCTGGTCAGACAGATTTTGACAGAGAGCGTCGATGGGCTGGAGCAATGGCGCGCGGACCTGCAGGCAGCGTTGTCGCCCAACGCCCAGCTCATTCTGGATGTGCTCCCGGAACTGGAACTGGTCATCGGGCCCCAGCCGACGTTGCCCGAGCTGGAGTTTGCGGAAACCACCAATCGCTTCAAGCGAACCATCAGGCAGTTCCTGCTGACGCTGTGCAGTCGGGAGCGCATGATCGTTCTGTTTCTGGATGATCTGCAGTGGGCGGATTCGGCGACGCTGAGCCTGTTGGAGGCAGTCCTTTGCGATGAGGCACTCAGGCATTTGCTGTTGATAGGCGCCTACCGAGACAACGAAGTGGATGGACAGCACCCGTTGAGTCTGGCCTTGCAAGACATACAACAGGGCGGCGGTCACCTGCAGTTCATGACCGTGGCACCGCTGACACTGACGGATATCGTGCGCCTGCTGGCGGACACCTTGTCTGCCGACAGAGGCCAGCTGACGTCACTGGCCAGACTGATCGTGCAGAAAACGCATGGCAACCCCTTGTTCGTGCGTCAGTTTCTACTGGATCTCGAGCGTGCCGGATTGCTGACTCAGGAGGCCTCCAGTGTCTCTGAGCGGGCACGTTGGCAGTGGGACCTTAACGCGATCAAGGCAGCTGGCATTACCGACAACGTCATCGACCTGCTGCTGGGTAAATTGCAGCGCCTGCCGCTGGAGGCTCAGGAAGCCCTGCAACTGGCGGCGTGTATCGGTAACCAGTTCGATATCGATACGCTGGCGTTGATACAGCATTCAACGCGTGAGATGGCGTTCGAGAGTCTTCGTCCGGCCTTGCACGAAGAGCTGATCCGGCCACTGACGCAGTTGACCACCTCTGATGAGGACGATGTGCTGTCACCGCTGGTGGTACGCGACTGGTGTTTTCAGCACGATCGCATTCAACAGGCTGCCTACAGTCTGATCGAGAAGAACCGGCAGAAACAGGTACATCTGGCCATTGGCCGACGCCTGCAGCAGACCCTGTCGCCGACGGCACTGAAGGAACGAGTGTTCGAGGTGGTGGATCACCTGAACTACGGCTGCGAACTGATCGGGGACGAACAGGAAAAACTGGCACTGGCAGAACTCGACCTGATGGCCGCAGGCAAGGCGGCCGATGCGACTGCCTATCAGTCGGCGCTGGCCTTGATCGTGACAGCCCAGGATCTGGTCAATGACCCGGACTGGACGCGGCACTACGAGCTGACCTCGGAGATCGTTCGCCAGCGGGCTAAGCTGGAATACCTGAACGGTCACTTCAATCAGTGTTCCAGGCTGGTTCTTGAATCATTGGAGAAATCGCGCAGCGATCTGGAGAAGGCGGAGGTCTGTTTCACGCGTATTGCGCAGCATACCTTGCTCACCGAATACCAGGAGGCTCTGGAAGCTGGCTGCCGGGCCCTGCAGTTGGTGGGCGTGGAGTTGCCGCTGGACGATGTACAGACGGCCGGTGAACAGGCCATCGCTCGAGTCGTGCAGCTGATGGAAGGTGTGGATATCGATTCCCTGATAGACAGGCCGGTCGTGGACAGCGCCGAGATGGCCCTGGCGCAGCGCTGCCTTCGCCATCTGACCATTGCAGCCTTTCTGTCCAATCAGCAGCTGTTTCCGCTGATCGTCGGTACTTCGGTCGGCATATCACTGGAACATGGGAATGCGCCGACCTCAGCCTTGTCATTTTCCAACTATGGTCTGATCATCGGTGCCTATATGGGTCGATTCCGTGAGGGCTATCAGTTTGGAGAGCTGGCCTTGCGTCTGTGTGACAAGTTCCCGGGGAAGGCACCGACTGCCACAGTCTGCCTGGTACATGGCATCGAGCTGATGCCGTGGGTCAGACACATCCGGCACTCCAGGCCGGTGATCGACCGAGGCTATCGCGCAGGGCTGGATTCCGGCGACATTCTCTGGGCCGGTTATCTGGTCATGTATCGAGTCATGCTGGATTCCTTCGCCGGCAAGCCCCTGGACGATATCATCGATGGCATACCCGATCAGCTGGCTTTCAACGCCCGCACCAGAAACCCGGGGGCGACCGCCTGCATCGTTGCTCATCAGATCGTTCTGTCCACACTGGCGGGTCGTAGCCGATCCAGTGCAGACTTTTCGGCCGGCGAGATCGACGAGAGCGCTTTCCTGAAATCCTGTGAAGAGCATCAGATTGCCATGGCACTGTGCTTCTACAGGATCCGCAAGGCTCAGGCCTTGTATCTGTTCGGCAGGCCTGCGGAGGCCCTGGAGGAGACACGGGCGATCGAGGACAAGCTCAGTTATATCGTCAATCACCCGAATCTGGCCGAGCGGCTGCTCTATCAGTCACTGGCGCTCAGTGCGCTGGCGGCAGGCCAGGACGATGACACGCGAATGCGGACGATGGATCAACTGTCGGACAACCTTGCGCAGTTGACTTTATGGGCGGAGCATTGTCCCGAGAACTTTCTGGCCAAGCGCTTGATGGTGGAGGCCGAGATTGCTCGGCTGGATGATCGGGATGCCGATGCCCTGGAGTTGTACGATCGCGCCATTGATGCGGCACACGAAGGCCAGTTTCTGCAAGACGAAGCGCAGGCGAACGAGCTGGCTGCCAGGTTCTGTCTGGACAAGCGCACGAATTCCCGCGCCGGCGCCATGTACTTGCGAGATGCGAGATACGCCTTACAGATGTGGGGAGCCAGTCGCAAGGTTGAGGAGCTGGAGCTGGAGTTCCCGCAGCTGCTGACCGAGTATCGAGATGCCCGTACCGCCTCGGCCGGCCAGACAGCGGCGACTTTCGGCACACGTGATTTCTCGACCCGGCAACTGGCCATGGCAAACCTGGATCTGAATACCCTGGTCAAGGCCGGAGAGACCCTGTCGGGCGAGGTGGTACTGGCCAGATTGCTGGATCGCCTGCTGGGTATCGTCATGGAAAACGCAGGGGCACAACGTGGCGTGCTGCTGTTGTCCAGAGACGGTGAATTGTTCATCGAGGCCGAGGCCAGTGTGCTCTCGGAGCAAGCCTCCGTTCTCATGTCCATTCCGATCGATTCGGTCGACGGCAGTACACTGGTACCGGCAGGGGTCATACACTTTGCTGCGCGCACCGAGAATGTGGTGGTCGTGGCGGATGCGCAGATCGATGAGCGATTCATGGCAGATTCCTATGTGCAACGCAAGGGTTCACGCTCTCTGTTGTGCCAGCCGATTCTCAGTCAGGGCAAGTTGCTCGGCCTGGTCTATCTCGAAAACGAACTGATCAGTTCGGCATTCACGCCGGAACGAACCCGCTTGTTGTCGCTGCTTTCCGGGCAGATCGCGATCTCGATCAACAATGCCGAGCTGGTGGAAAACCTGGAGGTCAAGGTACGGGAACGAACCCGTCAACTGGAGCTTCACTCGCGATTCATCGAGCAGACCTTCGGACGTTACCTGTCCACCGAGATTGCCGACAGTCTGCTCAAATCCACCGATGGCCCCGATTTCAGTGGTCGCAAGACCACAGTGACGGTGCTGATGTCCGACTTGCGGGGCTTTTCGACATTCTCCGACTCATTGGATCCTGAAACCATCGTCAAGCTGCTGAACAATTACCTGAGCGAGATGACCACGGTCATTCAGAAATACAACGGCACGATAGACGAATTCATCGGTGATGCCATCCTGGTGATCTTCGGAGCACCCTTCCAGCGTGCAGATGATGCCGAGCGAGCCGTGGCCTGCGCGTTGAAGATGCAATTGATGATGGCTCGTGTGAATGCCTGGAATGTGCTGAATGGGCTGCCCGAGCTGGAGATGGGCATTGGCATCAATACCGGTGAAGTGGTTGCCGGCAACATCGGGTCACGGAAACGGGCCAAGTACGGAGTCGTTGGCAGCAACGTCAACATGGCTGGCAGAATCGAAGGTCATACCGTGGGTGGTCAGGTGCTGATCTCGAAGTCGACCCGGGATGCTGTCCAGTCGCCCTTGCAGTTGGTCGATATCGGTAGCGTCGAACCCAAGGGGGCCACGAATCCGGTGCAGCTGTTTGATGTCAGGGGACTGCTGGGCAACCACGATCTGCGACTGCCGGAGCCGTCGGATGCCTGGGTAGAGCTGAGCCGGGGGTTGCCGCTGGGTTTCCGCCATCTGGAGGGCAAGATGCTGGAAGGGCGCACACGGCGGGGTGTCATGATGGGTCTGTCTGCCCGGGAAGCCGAGATCCAGTGTCGCTCGATGCCGCCGCCTTTTACCGATCTGTGGCTGGAACTGGACGCCGCTGACGATGCACCGATGATTACCGGAATTTACGGCAAGGTGCTGCGGCGATCGTCCCGGGCAGGGCGATTCATTCTGCGTTTCACCGCCATGCCTGCAGAGGCCCAGCGACGCCTGCTCGGCGTCAGGACGCGTCGTGCCGTCAACCTGTCCGATCATGAGGAAAGTACCCGGCTGGTTCCCGAGGAGGGGCAAACCTGAGGCAGGTTCCCGCACAGCTCACCGGACACAGTCTGACCTGAGGGCAACGCTCGGGAGCGCCGCAGGAGATTCCCCTGCGCTCATGATTCTCCCGGCAAGTGGGTCTGCAGGCCCCGGATTCAGGGGTGCCGTTTGCGTGCTTCGTAGATCTTGACCGGCTTGCTGCGACCTCTGAGTATTTCGCTGCCTTTTCGGGTAAACCGGAATATCTTCGGGTCGCACAGTTGCCGTGTTCTCGACGAGATCAGATTGTTGGCGTCGTACTGCTTGCCCAGTTGTTGCAGTCTGGCGGCGATATTCACATCGTCACCATAAACGGTGTAGCTCAAGCGGTCCGCTGTGCCGATGAATCCACCAACGATGGTGCCGGTATTCACCCCGGCACGTATCGAGAGCGTGATACCACCGGTAAATCGGTGCCGTTGCAGTAATTCCTGAATTTCAATGGCCGCTCTGACAGCATGCGTCGCGTGGTGCAGATCACGGGTTGGCAGATTGAAGCTTGCCAGAATGGCGTCCCCCTGGAACTGATTGATCACTCCATGATTGCGTTCTATCGGCTCCGAGATGAGGCTGAAGAATTCGTTCAGTGTGCTTATCAGGGTCTCCGGTGGCAGGCGCTCGGCCAGGTTGGTGAAAGAGACAAGATCGACAAACAGAATGCTGGCTTCACGCGTTTCGGTCTGAGCATCGATCAGTGGTCCACTGGTCTTGGTGATCTGCTCTGCCACTCCCTGTGGGACAAACAGTGACAGACTCTCCGCCGTGCGGCCTTCCACGATGGCCTGAATCAGCAGTCGCCTGCCTCGGGCAACGGCCAGTGTCAGGATGATGGTCACCATGAGGATCGAAATGATCTTGTCCAGCTCGCCGCCGATCAGAACCTGGTTGGAGGTCAGATAGACCACGTAGTCGCGGGTCACGATGGTTTGGGGCGACTCGGCGATGACCGCCAGCAACACCAGCAGGGACCAGCCAAGCGCTGCCACGATACCGGATATCAGTACGAAGCCAGGCTCGAATCGCAGCGCACGCAAGGCAATGAAGATGAAGACATAGAGCAGAGTCGGCGATTTCAGGTAGAAGGAGGGAGGCTGCATGTACTGCAGGTGAAACGACCAGATCAGGCCCATCAACAAGGCCATGTCAACCAGTACCGAGATGACCAGCAAGGGGTAGTTCAGACGAATCTTGTAGGTCAGATACAGACGCGCGCAGGCAAACAGACACCAGGCACTCAGGAAGATCGGAACCGGCTCGAATTTGCCGTCGACGGGCAGGGTATTGGGCGCTGCCGCATACAGCGTGGCGAAGACCAGCAGAATGGACAGCTGAATCCAGCTGATCAGCCGTTCGCTGCCGTGCTGCTGCTCTTCGATGGCGGTGCGCAGGGACTCGGGCAGGGCTGCATACTCTCTGCCGCTGAAGAACCAGACATGTTTCGACCTGAAGCTGTCAAGCAGACTGCGGGCAGCTGATCTGTAAGAGTTATCCGGCAAATCAGGTTTTCCTGTTACGGTCCGATCGGTCCACGAGCCAAGTGTGGCACGAATGCCGGGTCATGCGAGGCGTGGGCGTGTCGTACGGGCAGGGGGGCTGACCATCATGAGTCGACGGACTCGCCAACTGCATGGCCTGGCGTTGGTTCATGGGAGCTCACTTGCAACTTGTATTCCTTTGCGGCGGACCAGAATCCGCCATTGTCCCCGTCGATGAAATGCAGGTGCTGACTGGATTCCAGATCGAACAGCAGGCAGGTCATCAACGCCTTCTCGGTCTCGAAGATACCGAAGTCGATCTGCCCGGCGGCGTGCATTCTGTCCAGCAGCTGACGTATGCCGGCCACCTGCTCCTCGGTGCAATCGAGCACCATTCGCAGAACATCGTCGAATTTGCAGAAATCACTGTTGGTACGGATCTCCTCGCGGTACCGAGCGGGATTGTAGTTTCCACCCTGGCGACCGAACAGTTCCATGATCCACTGCAGGAAACTCTGAACATAAAGTTGTGCCAGTCGACGTCCATAGGATTTCTTCGCCCGTGTGGCCCTGGCTTCCGCCGCCAGACCCTTGGGTGGCCAGCGAAATCGCAGCGACCCGACACTGACGGGGCTGGCCTGGTCGAGTTCGGGGCCAATGAGTGCCGCGAGATTGTCGAGAAATGCCGAGGTGATCGCTTGCCGCTGTTTGAAGTCGGCAGCCTGGGATTTCACCAGCAAACAGACAATGCGACCTTTCTGCGAGTGTAGAGGTTCCCAGCGACAGGAAAGGCCGGTCAGGTCAGGCAGGCCGGGTAGCGAGTATTCAGGCACGACATAGCGTGACGATGTCTGTTCGTTCTTGATCAGTGCTTCGGCCAGTTCGACACCGCCTCCTCCGAACAGGGCCAGTGAGTTTCCCGGAGAGACTTCGTGCCGCGCGACCAGAACATCCCGGCCGCGTTGGCGAACCTCACGAATCGGGACGAAGGCGATGCGCAGGTCCAGCTGGAAATCGTCTCTGGCAAGGGAACGGGTACGCACCAGGGCAGCCTCGACATCGGCCTGGTAGGCGGAATCGAGCAGCAGGGTGGCACCGTCTCCGCCAAAGACAAAGGGCCAGTCACGCAAACCCGTGGCGTTGCGCACGGCGCAGATGGCCGCACCACCGATCATGTTGACATCCTTGTAGCGACCTTCGGCGACTGCGCGAGTCGAGCTGCGAATGTCCGTGATGACGATGACCCAGTTTTCAGGCGCAGGAAAGAAGTTCTTGCCGTCCACCACACCGGTGAAGTGAGAGGTCCTCGGGATGCTGTTGAAGAATCCGGTATTCACCGCAGCGTTCTGCCAGCTGTGAGTGAAAGAGCTGGAGGGTGATCCAACCGCCGGGTGCCTGCTTCGGTGTGAGGGGTCA
Source organism: Granulosicoccus sp. 3-233 (assembly GCF_052681095.1). NCBI lineage: Bacteria > Pseudomonadati > Pseudomonadota > Gammaproteobacteria > Chromatiales > Granulosicoccaceae > Granulosicoccus > Granulosicoccus sp. 3-233. Next base: position 26,726 of record NZ_JBQYLE010000010.1, on the reverse strand, counting down.
TGGGCTCAGTGTTCCTTGAGTGCGACAGTGTTGCTGCCGATACGAAGGACAGCGCGGATCGGAGCTTGTCCAGCCGCCCTGATCGAGCGTGATTCAGTCATGGTGAGGCACGACAATGGCAGATGGTCATTTTTCTGGCACCGGATTCGCTGGAATTTCCGTGGTCGTGCAACGCCGGCTCTGTTGCGGAAGCGTTGCACTGCTGCCTGTAAGGAAGGTGTCAACGAGACTGGTCCGACGCTGTTCAATGGGCGTCTTGAATGGAAAATGATACGCGAAATCAATGACATGGCCGAGTTCGTCTGCAGGTCGAGACAAGTCTTGTTGATATCCATCAACGATCAAGGGCTCCCCATCGCCTAGACTGGGGTCCGGCACGAAGCGGGTCGGATTCTGTCTATACTATGCGCTTCAGAACAATCTCTATTGGCTAGTGATCGAGGATCTCAAACAAATGTCAGAAAAATCGCAGAAAATAATCTATACCTGCACCGATGAAGCTCCTCTGCTGGCTACTGCCTCCCTGCTCCCGATCATTCGAACCTTCACCTCGGCAGCTGGCATCGAAGTCGAATCCAGCGATATTTCGGTGGCAGCCAGAGTGCTGGCCGAATTCCCCGAATGTCTCAGCGAAGAACAGCGGGTACCTGACAATCTGGCCGAGCTGGGCCGCCTGACGCAAGATCCAGACACGAACATCATCAAGCTGCCCAATATCAGTGCTTCCGTGCAGCAACTCACTGCCTGTATCAAGGAGCTGCAGGACAAGGGCTACGCGATCCCGGACTTTCCCTACGATCCGCAGACCAGCGAGGAGAAGGAATTGCGCAGCCGTTACGGCAAGATTCTGGGTAGTGCCGTCAATCCCGTACTGCGAGAAGGCAACTCCGATCGGCGTGCGCCCAAGGCTGTCAAGAACTACGCCAAGAAGCACCCTCATTCCATGGGCGAGTGGAAGCAGTGGTCACGTACCCACGTGTCGCATATGCACGGTGGCGATTTCTATGACGGCGAACAGTCCATCACGCTGGACAAGGCACGCACGATCAAGATGGAGCTGGTGACAGACAGCGGCAAGACCGAGGTGCTCAAGCCAGAGATCCCCTTGCAGGAAAGCGAAGTCATCGATCTCATGTTCATGAGCAAGAAGGCGCTGTGCGAATTCTACGAGCGTGAAATGGAAGATTGCCGCGAGTCGGGAATCCTGTTTTCATTGCACGTGAAGGCCACCATGATGAAGGTGTCGCATCCCATCGTGTTCGGACATGCCGTCCGGATCTACTACAAGGATGCCTTTGAAAAGCACGGTGATTTCTTCGACGAACTGGGAATCAATGTCAATAACGGCATGGCGACGCTATACGAGAAGATAGCCGAATTGCCTGCGTCGAAGCGTGAGGAAATCGAACGTGATCTGCATGCCTGTCAGGTTCACAGACCGCGACTGGCCATGGTCGATTCCAGCAAGGGAATCACCAACTTCCATTCACCCAGCGATGTGATCGTCGATGCATCCATGCCGGCCATGATCCGCTCCGGTGGTCAGATGTGGGGTGGGGACGGCAAGCTCTATGACTGCAAGGCTGTCATGCCGGAATCCACATTTGCTCGTATCTATCAGGAGATGATCAACTTCTGCAAATGGCATGGCAATTTCGATCCGACCACCATGGGAACTGTACCCAATGTCGGTCTGATGGCGCAGAAGGCCGAAGAATACGGCTCTCACGACAAGACCTTTGAAGCTTCGGAGCCCGGACTTGCGCGCATCACCGATGTGGATACCGGTGAAGTTCTGCTCGAGCAGCGTGTCGAGGAAGGCGATATCTGGCGCATGTGCCAGACCAAGGACGCACCAATACGTGATTGGGTCAAGCTTGCAGTAAGACGTGCCCGTGAATCCAATATCCCGGCAGTGTTCTGGCTCGACCCCTACCGCCCTCATGAGAACGAGCTGATCAAGAAGGTGGAAACCTATCTGCAGGACCACGACACGGACGGGCTCGATATCCAGATCATGTCTCAGGTGCGCGCCATGCGTTATACGCTGGAACGTGTTGCCCGAGGTCTCGATACGATCTCGGTCACGGGTAACATCCTGCGCGACTACCTGACCGATCTGTTCCCCATCCTCGAACTGGGCACCAGTGCGAAGATGCTGTCGATCGTGCCGCTGATGGCAGGCGGTGGCCTGTTCGAAACCGGCGCGGGCGGTTCGGCTCCCAAGCATGTTCAGCAGCTGGTTGAAGAGAACCATCTGCGTTGGGATTCTCTGGGAGAGTTCCTGGCGCTGGCGGTATCCATCGAGGAGCTCGGCCTCAAGTACGACAATGGCAAGGCCGCCATTCTGGCAACGACTCTGGATGCAGCCACCGGTCGTCTGCTGGACAACGGCAAGTCGCCGTCACGCAAGGCGGGTGAGCTGGACAATCGCGGCAGTCATTTCTACCTCAGCATGTACTGGGCGGAAGAACTGGCCAATCAGAAGGACGATGCCGAACTGGCAGCGCATTTTGCACCGCTGTTCAAGGCGCTCAGTGAGAAGGAAGCAGCCATCGTCGAGGAACTGACAGAGGTTCAGGGCAAGCCGGCTGATATCGGTGGATATTTCTTTACCGATCCGTCAGCCTGTGAAAAGGTCATGCGACCCAGCGCGACCTTCAATGCCATCATCGACGGCGCCGGCGCGTAGTCGGCAATGATTACTGACCGATAGCGAAAGTCGGTCGCAGCCAACCGGCCGGACATCGCAAGCTGCGATGTCCGGCCGGCGTACGCTGGATCCTAGAGCGATACAACCGGAAAATCGATATCGGTTCCGGCAATGTGATTGGTGTAGTTGGTCAAGGTGTTGAGCGCCACATTGGCAATGATTTCCATCACCAGACCGTCGTCCACACCCGCGTCATGGGCGCTTTTCATGTCGTCGTCACTCAGAACGCCACGCTGCCTGACGATTTTCACGGCCAGCGCTGCAATGGCGTTGTCCAGTTCGCCATCGGCTGCGCCAGTGCGAGCCCTGGCGATGGCTTCGTCGGACAGACCTGCTCCCTTGCCCATCAGGGTATGTGCCGAGAGGCAATACTGACAGGCGTTTGCCTGACCGACTGCCAGTGCCACGATTTCGCGCTGACTGGCGTTGAGTCTGCCTTTGCTCAGTTCCTCGGACAGACCCAGATAGGCATTCAGGACCGTGGGAGACTGGGCAAAGGTTGCGAACAGATTGGGGATCATTCCGATCTTCTTGTCGACAGCGCGCAGAGTGTCTGCGGTTGCCTGATCGGCGTTTTCAAGTTTGACTGGTGCAATTCTGGCCACAATGAAATCCTCGTTGATTGAGAGTTGATACGCGTTGAGAGTCCTGCCGCTGATGACAATGCCGATTCAGCGTTGCTCATCAGCGGCAGGCCATGGACGTATTGTTGTGGCTTTTCGGTATTTGAAAGTCTTGATACGTATACCGATCGTATCTATCTGGCGTACGGTGGCACCGGAAGGAAGGCTTGCCAGACGTGCTGGAGGGTGAGTGGAGCTGCCAGGCTCACCCAGCCTGACAGCACCGCCGTTTCTGCAATCAGTCGCCGTTGACACCCTGCGCAATGCGGTCGCCGACATCCTTGTCGATATTGCGCCAGTAGTCGAACGCTCTGTGCAGAACCTTTTCGGAGACACCTGCCTTGAGGTGACCCACCACATTCGACACCAGCCGATCACGTGCAGCGTCATCCATGACCTCTCGCACCAGCGTACCGGGCTGGCTCCAGTCGTCGTCGTCCTCACGCAGGGTGTAGGCGCTTCTGACCATTTCTCCACTACTGGCCCAGACAGCATCTTCCGGGTAGCGTTGAGGATCTGCCTGAGGTCCTCCGTAGGAATTCGGAGCGTATACCGGATCGGAGACCTTCTGCATGCGCATGGCGCCATCCTTCGAGTAGCTGTGAACCGGTGCTACAGGCTGGTTGACCGGAATCTGCTTGTAGTTGACACCCAGGCGTGCCCGGTGGGCGTCGGAATAGGAAAAACCTCGAGCCAACAGCATCTTGTCCGGGCTCAAACCGATGCCGGGTACCAGATTGTTCGGTTCGAAGGCTGCCTGCTCGTTCTCCGAGTGATAGTCACTGAGATTGCGATCAAGCGTCAGCTTGCCGACTTCGATCAGTGGGTAATCCGAGTGGGGCCAGACCTTGGTCAAGTCGAAGGGATTGTAGCGATAGCTTGCCGCCTCCTCGAATGGCATGATCTGCATGTGCAGGGTCCAGCTCGGGAACTGACTTTCCTGAATGGCGTTGAACAGATCACGCTGATGGTAATCGGCATCGGCTCCTGCCAGGCGGTCGGCTTCATCCTGGGTCAGATGGTCCACGCCCTGGTCGGTCTTGAAGTGATACTTGACCCAGAAGCGCTCACTGGAGGCGTTGACCCACATGTAGGTATGGCTGGAATAGCCATTCATGTGACGCCAGGACTTGGGGATACCACGATCACCCATCAGCCAGGTCACCTGATGAGCTGACTCGGGCGAGAGCGTCCAGAAGTCCCACTGCATGTCGTGATCGCGCAGATTGTTGTCTGCACGCCTCTTCTGTGACCTGATGAAATGCTGGAATTTCATCGGATCGCGGATGAAGAACACCGGGGTGTTGTTCCCGACCATGTCGTAATTGCCTTCCGAGGTGTAGAACTTGATGGAAAAGCCTCGAGGATCACGCCAGGTATCCGGGCTGCCGCGTTCGCCGGCGACCGTCGAGAACCGCATGACAACGTCGGTTTCCACCCCGGGCTGAAACAGCGCCGCTTTGGTGTACTGGCTGACATCGGCTGTGGTCTTGAAGCTGCCGAAGGCACCACCTCCCTTGGCATGGGGCTGCCGCTCGGGAATGCGTTCGCGATTGAAGTTGGCCATCTGCTCGATCAGATAATGATCCTGCAGCAGCAGCGGGCCGTCCGGTCCGACCGACAGGGAATGCTCGTCGCTGGCAACTGGTATTCCGGCATCGGTTGTGGTGGGTTTGGGTGTCTTGTCTGACATGTCCGTTCGCGCCTCTTCTGTTTCCGTGGTTTCGATCGGACTACCGGCACAACCGGATCAGAAGTGTCAACAGTTCCCCTGCCACCTGGTGAGAGCGTCGGGGCGAACTGCTGATCGGGATACTGGACAGTCGTGCAATGTAGCCTTGACGTCATCGCCCGTGCCAGGGGCGACGATCAACGGCTAACGTAGCGTATCGACACGCAGGGCCGGCAGATGATGCAAGAAGTACACGGTCGAGCAGACGGCCTGTCAGCCCGGTTCGTCGGCGGTTCTGACGTTGCGCATTTCGGCAAGGTTCACGGTCATGCTGAGCAGATCGGGCCGAGCGTAGTGTCCGACTACATCGGAATAGAACTTGCCGCGTACGATCGCCGACAGGTCAATGTCTGCATACAGGATGGTTTCGCCTTCGTGGTCAGGGCCAGCCAGAACCTTGCCGAAGGGATCGACAATGCAACTCCCTCCGTGGCTGACAATGAAATCGGTGTCGTCCGACGGAAAGTTGCCGTAGTCGGCGGGAAAGTCACCTCGCCTGGTGAATTGATTGGCGGACAGGACGTAACAGCGACCTTCCATGGCAATGTGCTGCATGGTGGCTGTCCAGCCGGGCTCGTCGTCAGCCGTGGGGGCGCAATACAGCTCGATGCCCTGCTGGTACATATGCATGCGCAGCAACGGCATGTAGTTTTCCCAGCAGATCACCGAACCCAGTTTTCCCAGCGGTGTCTCCACCGCGGCAAGCGTTGATCCGTCTCCCTGGGTCCAGACGAGTCGTTCAGCCACGGTCGGCATGATCTTTCGGTGCTTTCCCAGAAAGCGGCCATCGGCGCCGAACATCGCCGATGTGCAGTACAGCGAGGCTTGCTCGCGCTCGATGACGCCAACCACCAGGTGCAGACCTGTCTCTCTGGCAATACGGGACAGTTGTACGTGACCTTGCTCATCAAGTTCGATCGCCGAGCGCCAGTAGCGTTCGTAGTCGGCGGCGGCGACGTCTTCGCGGATGGCAGCGGACTGACCGCCCCAGTCCAGGCTCGATGGGTAGCCGGATAGAAAGGCTTCCGGAAATACGGCAAGTCTGGCGCCGTTGTCCGCCGCTTCCCTGGCAAGGGATTCCAGCTTGTCCAGTGAGCCTTGCAGATCGAAACAGACGGAAGCCGCCTGCACGACCGCAGCGGTAAAGGTCTCGCTGCTCATGCGTCGTCCTTGCTCTTCCAGGCACCCAGCAGCCGTGGCAGATCACCGAACAGGCTGATCAGCCCGAACACGAGTGCTGTGACCACGGCAAAAACGATGGCAACCGCAGTCATGGCGGGCGTGTAGCCGTAACGCAGGCTGTTGAATATCCTGATGGGCAGTGTTTCAACGGTGAAGCCAGCCACCATGTAGGCAATGATGTATTCGTTCAGGCTCAGCACGAAGGCAAACGCGGCGCCTGAAATGGCGTAGGGGATCACCTGCGGCAGGATGATGGTGCGCAAGCGGTCGGCAGCGTCGGCTCCCAGTGTCTCGGCCGCTTCCAGATCCTCCTTGTTGACGGCATCGAGTCCCAGCGAGATGGTGACCAGAGGCAGGGTGACCAGGAACACGCCATGCGAGATGACCACGCTGTAGAAGGCGCCGTAGCCACCGACGGCGATCCAGAAACTCAGCAGTCCGAGTGCGGTGATGACCGGCGGCAGGACAAACGGTGCGACACCGAAGGCATGAAACAGTCGCAGCCACACCGAGCGTCGGCGCCACAGTCCATAAGCCAGAGGCGCGGCAATGGAGGTTGCCAGCAAGGCCGCCAGGCTGGCAATCAACAGGCTGTTGCCGATTGCATTGAGCCAGCCGGGATCGTTCCACAGTTCCCGATACCATCGCAGTGACAGCCCCTGTGGCGGAAAGGCCAGACGTTTTTCCGCGTTGAGGGAGACTCCCAGCAGGATGATGATCGGCGAGGCCATGAACAGCCCGATGGCGCCCAGAAAGAGACGGTTCAGCAGGCGGTTCATGATTCAGCCCCCAATGCCTTGTCGGAGGTGGCGTCGGTGGCCTCGGAGCGTTCCTGCGTGCCTGTGCGGCCCAGCCAGCCGACACAGACCACCAGACTCAGACTGACGCCTAGCAGGAATATCGACATGGCGGCTGCAAAAGGCAGGTTGGACTGGAACAGGGCCTGATCGGCAATCAGTACGGGCAAGGTCCATTGCTGCGGTTTGCCCAGTAGCTGGGGTATCAGATAGGCACCCAGAGTGAAGACGAACACCATGATGAAGGCCGCCACCAGTGCCTTGGCAATATTCGGCAGAACCACGTTCATGAAGGCACGTCGAGGAGAGGCGCCCAGCATGCGAGCGGCTTCATGCAAGGTAGGGTCAAGTCGTGACAGCTGAGGAAACAGAATCAGCACGGCGTAGGGAAAGCCGAGGTAGCACAGGCCGGTCAGCACAGCCCCCAGACCCGGAGAGAGCTTCGGAGCTCTGTTCTCGATGCCCAGCCAGACGAGTATGTTGCCGATGCCCGTGGACCGTGACAGCAGCAGTGACCAGGAAAAACCGATGATCACCTCTGACAGCGACAGAATCGATAGCAGGGCAATCAGCCAGAGCACCCGATGATGATGACGCATTCTGCTCAACGTCCAGGTGAATGGCACTGCCAGTGCCAGACATAGCAGGGATGCCGATCCTGCAATCATCAGGGTCATGCCCAGCGACTTGATGAAAAAGGGGTCAATGAAGCGGGCGTAGCTTTCGAGGGTGAAACCGGGCTGGAAGAATCCGCCCGGGACACGCTCGAAGAAGCTGACCACCAGCATGGTGCCGAAGGGAATGACGAAAAACACGCCAAGCATGATCATGGGCCATGCCAGCATCATGGTCTCGCCTCGGGAGAAGCTCTGCTGGGGCATAGCCGATGTCCGAGCGGAGTTCAGGCCCATGGCGCTCATGATTCCAGAACGACAGTGCTGTCGGCAGCCAGCTGCACGCGAGCCGTGTCGCCGGATTGGAGGGACTGAACCTGCTCGCGGTTTACCAGAGCGACCAGACTCTGCGAGGGCAGGCTGTCTCGTGCCGGCAGTTCCAGATGCGCCTCTATGCTGGCACCGACATCGCGGATGAAGCGCACCTGCGCCTCCATGACGGCGGTGTCTGGCTGGCTGACCATGTCCGGTGGCAGCACGGTCAGGTCTTCCGGGCGAATGCTGAGCCAGGTCTGGTGTCCGTCGCGCTGGGTTGGCCGGTTGTCACGGGCAGCCTGGTCCGGGTTGAACAGCGTGTCACGGACGAGGAGCTGCTCGCCCTGCCAGCTGGCTGGCAGCAGATTGGTCTGGCCGATGAAACTGGCAACGAAGCGGTCTGCGGGACGGCGATAGACGTCGATCGGTTTGCCCATCTGGTGGATGGTGCCGCCATTCATGACAGCAATGCGATCGGCAACTGTCATGGCCTCACGCTGGTCGTGCGTCACCACGATCGTTGTGATGCCGAGGCGTTGCTGCAATTCGCGCAGTTCGATCTGCATTGTCTCTCGCAACCCGGCGTCCAGCGCTGACAAAGGCTCGTCCAACAGAAAGATTCGTGGTTCGATGGCCAGAGCCCGCGCAATGGCCACTCTCTGGCGTTGACCACCAGAGAGCATGGACACCGATCGCCTGGCCACGCCTGGCAGGCGAACCATGTCAAGCAGCTCGGCAGCACGCTGGCGACGCGCTGCGGCAGGCATCTTCCGCAGGCGCAAACCATAGGTGATATTGTCCTCGACCGTCAGATGCGGAAACAGCGCCAGTGACTGGAACACCATGCCGAAGTTGCGCTGATGGGCGGCCTGCTGCATGAGATCCTCACCGTCGAGCGTGATGCTGCCACGACTGGCTGACTCGAGTCCGGCGATGATTCTCAGCAGGGTGGTCTTGCCACAGCCGGATGGCCCCAGCAAACAGATAAGCTCCCCACTGGCAATGTCCAGAGTGACATCGCGCAGTGCGGCGTGTTTGCCGAAGTTCTTTCCGACTTCGGCTATCTGCAGGCTCATTCAGCTGGTCACCATTTCGGTCCACACCTGATTCAACCAGTCGGCTCGTTCATTGTGCATGGCGTATTCCGGAGTGATCGGGGTATCGACCGATGAGACGCTGGCAAACTCCTCATCGGTGAGATCCATCAGATCACGCTTGACCGTGGGTGAAGTGCCGACCTTGCGCGCTAGGGTTGCCTGTACATCGGGTCGACACATGTAATTGATGAAGGTATGGGCCGCTTCCTGTTTACTGCTGGCGCGGGATACTGCCCAGCAACCCGAATCCCGTACTCCACCTTCGACCGGGAATGTGGAACGAACCGGATGACCATCGGCTGCGGCGAGTCCGGCAACATCATGGTAGTACTGACCCATTGGAATTTCGCCGGATTGCAAGGCTTGCTGGAACTGTCCTTCATCGCGATACCACAGGGCAACATTGGGCTTGAGTTCGGCAATTTTGGCCAGAACCTTTTCGATTCCGGCTTCGCTCTTCAGGATTTCGGGGTCTTTGAAGAAGGTGGCGTTGGTGATTTCCAGCAGAAAGGAATTACTCGCCAGCGCCAGTAGTCCGAGACTGTCTTCATTGTCCGGATTCCACAGCTCTTCCCAGGATGAAGGCGCTTCCGGGTAGACATCGGTATTGCTGACCAGCGTCAGGTACCAGGCAACCGCTCCGATTCCATCCACGCGTCCGTCACTGTAGGTGTGGATGAAATCCGGTGTCAGTGAGGTGTGATTGGGCAGCTTTTCCAGGTCGAGAGGTGCCCACAATTCCGTGCTCTGACCCTTGAGCATGGCAGTCTGGGCAATCATGGAAACATCGGCCGGTGCGCTATTGGCCCTGGCCGCCGTCTCCAGCTGGATGAGCCAGGCATCGGAGGTGGGCTCCGGTACGGAAACGATCTCGATGCCGGTTTCTTCGGTGAAGGCCGGATAGATGATGGACTTGAAGCTGTCTTCGAAATAGCCCCCGTAGGTGGCGACCGTCAGCGTCTCGGCTGCCTGGGCGCGGCCGATGCCTGATCCGATCGTTGCTGCGCCAATTATGGCGGCGCTCTGTGCAAGAAAATGTCTTCGATTCTTCAGAATGTCGTGAGTCATGATGGAAGTGCCTGAGGTAGTTTCAGTCGATAGTCAATGTGTCAGTATACGTGCAAGCGACAAGCTGGCCCATGACGACGTACTCGATATCCGAATCACGTCGATGTGGACGGACGCCTTCGGACCTTCCCGGCAGCGCCGGACATCATCGAGCGCACTCTTTTTGTACGTTTTCAGCCGCTTGCACGATCAAGGTGCGTTCATGCCGCAAGATTGTGTCAGTGACGTTTGCGTGGATTGCCCCAAGGATTGGAGTTGTATTATCAAGGTTTTTCCGGTGGCCAATGCTGACAGATCGGAGCCGTTTGCGGTTGCAATAACCTGCATGGCAAACCGTGTTTCGTGACTGGTCTGGCCTTGCTCGAATCGGTTCCGCGTCATCTGCCGACAAGCACAGAAGACAGCAATGCAGAAAGTTCGTTCTGTGTCTGATCGTGACTTTGCAACAGCGTTCTTCGCATGCGCCCCGGGTGGCGATTTTTACAACAGCCGTGGTGACAAAGCTCTGACGTGTCTTCTGCGGAGGCTGCCGGGCACTGGGTTTCGGATCGTCGTACATCTATCCGGGAGTGCCGCAGGCCGTCAGTCTGGATGCGTCAGCAACGTCACAGGTTCGGGGCGTAGCACTTCAGCAGGCCCTTCGACAGGTCGACAGTCAACGGTGTCTACCGAATGTACGATTCGATAGGCAAAGTTCGCGACCGCTTCCACGAAGTGAGTAGTGGCCGGCTCTGCGTGGATGTACCCGGGAACGGGAACCTGATGCCGAACAGGGTCATATCGGCGCTCAAGACAAAAATATACCGGAAAACGGTATTTTCAGAATCCCATTCCTATTAGTATCTAGGACTATGTGCGTCCCTGCCCGAGTTCGATGGTGAAGGGGTCGTGATGAGATTTCATACAGGAACGGAGAAAATACGACGATGTGGAGGAAAGTAATTCCGATTGCCGCAGCCTTGATCTTGGCCTGGATCGGACTGAATCTTGTTTTTGACAACGAGCCAGAAGACACGGTAGCGCACGCTCCGGAAGAGCATTCGACTGAAGTCGCAGAATCGCCGGCAACAGACACGGCAGCAACCCAGGGCGTGGTTGACTCCACGGCCGCGGACTCGGCCGAGAGCGCCGAAGAGCCGGTCGCAGATGTCGCAGTGGGCGACACGGCAGAGTCGAGCGATGCGGCTGTCGCCGAGCTTGTTGATAGCACGGAAGAAGCCACGGACGAAGCCACGGACGAAGCCACGGACGAAGCCACGGACGAAGCGGCGGCTGACGCGGCCGAGAGCACCGAAGCATCCTCGGAGGAGGCTGTTGCGGATGCGACTGAGGAGACCGAGGCGTCGACCGAGGAAGCTGTTGCGGATACGACGGAGGAGGCCGAGGCGTCGACTGAGGAAGCTGTTGCGGATGCGACTGAGGAGACCGAGGCGTCGACCGAGGAAGCTGTTGCGGATACGACGGAGGAGGCCGAGGCGTCGACCGAGGAAACTGTTGCCGATGCGACCGAAGAGACCGAGGCGGCATCCGAGGAAGCTGTTGCGGACGCGACGGAAGAGTCTGAGGCGTCGACCGAGGAAGCGGTGGCAGATGCGTCTGAGGAGACCGAGGCGGCATCCGAGGAAGCTGTTGCGGACGCGACGGAAGAGTCTGAGGCGTCGACCGAGGAAGCTGTGGCGAATGACTCAAGCGGCGAAGCGGCATCCGATGAAGAAACGGCTGCCGACGACATTGCCTCATCCGACTCTCTTGACGGCGTTACAGCAGACGAGTCCTCTGGTGATTCCGCTGAGACCGAATCGGCTGTAGCCACCAGCGACGCGGAGGCATCTTCGGAGGATGCCGCAGCAGAAGAGGACGTTGCCGAGACTGCTGATGGTACAGCTGACGAGGTAGCTGAAGCCGAGTCCGATGGCCCGGCTGATGGCATGAAATCCATGCGTTATCAGACAGACCCGGTGACTGGTGAAACGCTTTATGACGAGGAAATGGTGGAAGTGGTCGACGAGGCGTCAGCTGAAGAAGAGGTGGTCGCCGAGCCATCCGCTGAAGAGGAAGCCGTTGCCGAATCTACCGCTGAAGGAGCGGGCGACAGCGGAAAATCCATGCGTTATCAGACAGATCCGGTGACTGGTCAAACGCTCTATGACGAAGAAATGGTGGAAGTTGTAACCGAACAGGCAGCCGAAGAGGAGACTGTCGCTGAATCAGATACTGATTCCACCACTGAATCGACTGGTGAAGCTGCAACTGACTCAACGGAGCGAGGTGCAACATCCATGCGTTATGCCGCGGATCCGGTAACCGGTCAGACTCTCTACGACGAGGAGATGGTGGAAGTTCCGGTTGAACAGCCTGCCGAAGAAGAAGCGCTTGCCGAGTCGGCCGATGTTGCGCCAACTGACGAGGAGGCAAGTGCAGAAGCCGATGTGTCGGCGGAAGAGGCCGGCGAGGGTGACGAGTTGGCGGATACTGCAGAGGAAAGCGCTGACGACACTGCCGATGCAGAGGTAGCGGACGCATCCGATACCGACTCCGCCAGCGACGCCATCGTGCAATCGGCTACTGCAGCCCGTGGGTCGATCAACCTGGCAGGGATCAGTCGCAAGCTGGGTGGTGTGTTCGGTACCACCTACTCGGTTCTGGCAAGTGCTTCGGATGAAGCATCCGCCAAGGCGGTGTTGCCTCGCCTGGAAGCAGCCAGTCAGGAGTTGGAGCAGATATCCGAGGAACTGGGTAAGGTTCCGGACTTTGCCAAGGCTCCCCTGTCTTCGGTCATCGACGGCGGAATTGCACGTCTCAAACCGCTGTCTGATACGGCATTGACCAAGGATGGCGTGGGTGCTGTATTGACACCTGTCGTTGCTCCCATGATGGAAACTCTGCGTGGCCTGGTGAAGTGAAGTAGCAGCCAACAGGGCTCGTGATCGGAGAAGGCGCCTGCGGGCGCCTTTTTCGTTTGAGCCTCAAACGTGCTCTGGATGGGGGGGCGAGAGGGAGGTGCCGCCGGGTTACAGTGACGGTCGTTGCCTGAATCGTGTGTTGCTTGCGAACATATCAGCTTGTTCGCAACCACGGTCGTTACCTGAATCGAGTGTCTGCTTGCGAACAAACCGGCTTGTTCGTAGTCAGAGGACGTGGACCCTATCGTTCAGCACTGATTCGGTTGCCGGCGTCGCCGAGTCTTGTGGTGTCAGAATGTTGTCAGGAAACCGCTGGCGGGCAGGCGCCGTACAATCGTAATCAGGAATCACAGGAGAGCACGATGGAATCTTCGACGTTCAGCAGGCGAGCATTTCTGGGTAGTGCCGGCCTGGGTGTGGCAGCGCTGGTCGCTGGCAGATCGGGGCTGATATCGTCGGTTCAGGCGAGCAATGGCCTGCCTCCCACCGAGTCGATGCGTGGCGGCAGCAACAATTACTCTCCCGGGGCACCGTTGGTCGATAATCTGGGGAGCGGATTTCTGGTTCATGGAACCGTGCGCCACGCCGGGGCTGGTGATCCACTGGCCAATGTACGAATTCAGATATGGGCCGCGACAGCTCGCGGTGGTGAGCGAGAACCCAGCAATCATGGCAGTGTACTGACGGCTGCCGACGGTTCCTTCCAACTCGAAATGTCTCAGATAGTGCCCAATTTCGGTCAACCGCATGCGCATCTGGCCTACGACGATGCCGACTTCAAGACGGTATTCCTCAGACCGGTCATGAGCAGCCCTCAGGACACCAGTGTGCAGGCACACTTCGTTCTCGTGGAAGCCTAGACGGCACAGGTAGTCATGCATCATGTGGAGACGTATCCGCTGGATTCTGTGGGGCGCGGCTGTGTGCATGCTTGTCCTTCCCTTGACACTCGCCATGCTGAGCCCACTACAGGCGGGCCGCGAATTCACCTATGTCACGGGGGCGCTGGCTGGTGTTCTGGCGCTTTCCCTGTTGTTTGTCCAGCCCATGCTGGCAGCCGGTTTTCTGCCCGGTCTGGGGACGTCGCGGGCAAGACGCTGGCACCGCCGCCTGGGCCTGGTCTTGCTGGCAGCGGTGGCGCTGCATATCCTCGGTTTGTATCTGGCCAGCCCGGATGACATGCGCGATGCCCTGTTGCTGGTAGCTCCGACGCCGTTTTCGCTTTATGGCGTCGTGGCTCTGGTGGCTGTTGCCCTGACCGGGTTGTCAGCAGCTCTTCGTTCGCGGTTTCGTTCAAGAATTCATCATTGGAACCGGATCCACAGCGCGCTGACTGTGGTAGTTGTCACTGCCACCCTCGTACATGCCTGGATGATAGACGGCACCATGAACGGGCTGTCAAAGATGATCGCCTGCGCAGTTATCGCCGTGGCAACCATTGCCGCACTGGTTTACCGGCAGTGGGTCAGACCGACTTCACGCGGCAACTGAACGAGAAGCGCTGGAAGTCCTTGTCCCGGAGGATGCATCGTCTCGGACTGTTCATCCGGGTTTGACGCAGGATTGACGGGTCCGCTGCCGAGACCCCAGGGTTGATGCAGGAATGATCCGTCGGGCACCTATACACCCGGGATCAACACAGAAATGATCAATCCGGCACCGATACGCCCGTGATCGATGCAGGAATGATCTGTCCAGAACCGACACAGCTGTCTGCGGATACAACGGCTCACTCTTGACCATCGTCAATGTCCAGCGGATGACCAGGTGCTACCTTGATGGCATTGATGGCATTGATGGCATTGATGGTATTGATGGTTTTGATGGTTTTGATGGTTTTGATGGTTTTGATGGTTTTGATGGTTTTGATGGTTTTGATGGTTTTGATGGTTTTGATGGTT
>NZ_JBQYLE010000010.1:0-11686 GCF_052681095.1 Granulosicoccus sp. 3-233 | reverse complement strand
TGGTTAGGCATGCAATATCCGCATGTGTACTCCGAGAGTCTGCCTGAATCCTGCCATCGGCATATCGTCGGAGGCAGAAAGCGGTTTTATGGTCAGCAAGGTGCGTAGCGTCCATCCGCCATGGGTTCCTGCGGATGCGGCAGCTGTCATGATGTCCGGCAATGAACAGTGCCGTCATGACGATGTAGAGCTCTTGTCTCGTGCGGAAAATCTTCATTTGCCTTCTGTTCCTGCATGAAGAGCATATTCTGTAGACGATACATCCCGCCAACAGGCAGATGAGGAGGTTTCAGGAACAACATGGAGTTCGTGGACTACTACAACATCATGGGACTGGAAGACGATGCCAGTGCCGACGACATCAAGCGTGCCTATCGCAAGCTGGCGCGCAAGTATCACCCGGACGTCAGCAAGGAGGCAGACAGTGAGGTTCGCTTCAAGGAACTGGGTGAGGCCTACAATGTGCTCAAGGATCCCGAGCGACGCCGCGAATACGATGAACTGAAACAGTATCAAGGGGCAGGCGGTGCCGGTTTCCAGCCTCCGCCGGATTGGCATGCCAGAGAATCCATCAATCCGGAAGACTTCTCTGGCGTCGGTGGTGCGGATTACAGTGATTTTTTCGAGCAGATATTCGGATCGCGTTTTCGACAGCAGTCCGGCGGGCACTCTGAACAACATTTCGACGCACGTGGACAGGATATACACAGCAATCTGTCGGTGTCCATTCATGATGCCTACAAAGGGGCCATGGTTGAGCTATCACTGAGTACACCGGTGGTTCAAAATGATGGCAATATTCGAACAGAACAGAAAAAGCTCAAGGTCAAGGTACCGGCCGGTGTGACGAATGGGCAGAAGATCCGATTGCGTGGGCAGGGTGGGCCGGGAATCGGCAATGAGGCGGCCGGAGATCTGTACATCGAAATCCGGATTCAGGAAGACAGCCGCTTTCATCTGGATGGCAAGGATGTCAGTGTCAGCGTGCCGGTGATGCCCTGGGAGGCCGCATTGGGGGCGTCCATCGAAGTGCCAACGCTCAACGGCAAGGTACGAGTGACGGTGCCGGCCAATGCCAGTCAGGGACAGCGTCTGAGGCTCAAGGGGCGAGGCCTGCCTGGCAAGGTTCCGGGAGATCAGTATGTGATTCTTTCCGTCATCGTGCCTAAGGCCGTGACAGAGGAACAGAAACAGGCCTATCAGGCAATGAGTGAGTTGTGGTCCCTGGACCCCCGAACCGACGATGGAGGAAACTCATGAGATTCACGACAGATCATGAGCATTCCGGTATTGAAGTGGAAATACTGGAAAGAGACAGGGTTTATACGCTGACAGAAGTCTGCACGATCTGCCAGTTGGACGAAAACGGTGTGCAGGAATTCCTGGACTACGGTGTCGTGGTGCACGAAGCCTCCGACGAGTTGCGTTTTCGTCAATCGCAGCTCGACAGGTTGTTACGGGCCCGGCGTTTGCAGGACGATCTGGAGCTCAATCATGCAGGGGTGGCACTGGCCCTGGACTTGCTCGATACGATCGCTCGTCTGAAGCGCGATATCGCTTTGCTCAAGCGATGAGCATTGCTCGTCTGTAGTCAGGCGTGCCGCAGCCTGCTTGCAAGCTCATCTGCAGCAGCTTGACGAGTGGTCCAGCCTTGCCAGTCGGCAGAGCAAGGCCGGGTTGTCAGTACCGAAGCGGTTGTCCGTCAACTCTGTTGCAACAGGGCCAGCAGGTCGTCCTTCATTTTCACTCGCTTCATTTTCATGCCATCCAGCTCAAGGTCAGGAACATGTTCCAGGCCTTGCTCTATGCGGACGATTTCCTTGTCCAGCGCCTCGTACTCTTCCATGATTCTCGAGAAATGCGCATCATTCATTTTCATCGCGTGGATAGTTTGCTTGTGCTCTGGCAAATCTCGCGCCAGTGGGTGATTGTCGACCAGCTGTGACATTGAACGAGTCCTTGGTTGCAGGAAAAGTCTGATGATGACGGTAAAGTCATCAAGGTGTCTTGATGCAAGTCAGTGCCGCGGCAGAAGAATGCGCGGCAATGCCTGAAACCGCGACTTATGGCCGCAGATGAGCCACTGCAAGATGCAACGTGATTTGTGCATCCTGCAGGTCCGTAGGGAAGGTCAGTAGGACAGAGCACGGATAGTTGGATACATTGCAGCCGGTATGGCAACTCGCGAGTGTGTCGGTCAGGTCATCAACTGTTACAGGAGCGTTTTCCCCCCTGGTTGGGTGGGGTTCTACACCACCTGGCCAGTGAGAATGTCTGCGGATTCCCGACCTGTACCACATCTGATCAGGAGTAGACTTTGCTCTGACAGATCCATCTGATTCTCCCGAAATTCAAGCGAGATGCCTGATGATTCTCAAACGTTTGCTGAAGCACTCCATCGAGCACGGTCATTCTCAGTCCGAAATCGAGTCAAGACTGGGCAGCTCGGACGAGAAGCCGAACCATCTGCGTGATGCCATTTACGGCGGTATCGATGGAGCTGTCACAACCTTCGCCATTGTGGCAGGCGTTGAAGGTGCAGGTTTTGACCGAAATATCATCATTGCTCTGGGGGTTGCCAATGTACTGGCAGACGGGTTCTCGATGGCGGCCAGCAACTACTCCGGGATCAAGGCAGACAGCGAACAGGTGTCCCGTCTGCGAGCCATGGAAAGGCAACACATCAAGAGCTTTCCCGCTGGCGAGCGGCTCGAGATCAGAACCATTCTGAAGAGGAAGGGGTTGCAGGGGGAACAGCTGGAGGAGGCTGTCAGAGTGATGACAAGCCATGAAGGCCTCTGGCTGGATATGATGCTGGTGGAGGAGCACGGCGTTTCACCTGTACCGGCAACACCCGTACGCGCCTCGATGGTGACATTCGCCGCATTTGTCGTGTGCGGTGACATCCCACTCACACCGTTCGTGCTGAATACCGCGGACCCCTTCAGTCAGGCCATCATTGCCACCGGAGTCACGTTTGTACTGATCGGATCCCTGAAAAGTCGTTGGTCTCAGGCCCCCTGGTGGAAATCGGCTCTGCAGACCCTGGCGATCGGAGGCCTGGCAGCCGTGATTGCCTGGTCCGCCGCGGTCTTCGTGACGAGTCTCGGAGCTTGACTTGTCTGAGTGCATCAGGGAAGCAAAGCCTCCATCACAATCGGTCAAAGTCCAGTTTGGGTGTCGTGGGCGTTTGGAACCCACGGAGTTGAAAGTGCGCTGCAGCACCGGCTAAAGCCTGCCTGCGGATGGCCGAAAACAGTCCTGTACGGGGCAATAGCCATCACAGCGCCTTGCATGAGGTGCCAGTAACCTTGCATGAGAAAAATGGAAGCTTCATCCGCTACGGTCACTAGAAGAGGCCGGCACCTGGCCTCCGACGAGACTCGCGGAGCAGAGCCGTCGCAATCACCGCTGCGTTCTCCTCTCTTCTGGCGGATCACAACGGTTGTATTCGTGTGCATCGTCATCATCGAAGCCGTTTTGTTGATCGTTTCCTGGTTCGCTGAGCGTGATCGCCTGTTGACGCGCATTGATGACTCGCTGGCCTTGTTGTCGCCCATTCTGGCCGTGTCAGACGATCATCATGAGCTCGACAGTCTACTCGGACGCTCCGGTCGGTCGAGCCAGCATCCGCTGATTGGCTATGTGCTGGAAACGTCGGCAGGAGTGGAAAGGCTTGGAGGTGATGTTGCCGGATTGCAGGCTGGTCTGTCAGCCAGTAGCGGACGAGTTTTCAACGCCGATTCCGGTGTCTACGATAGCGCCTTGACGCTATCCCAGGGCGACGAATCGCTGGCCATGACGCTCTGGTACCGGGTGGACGCGCGGCATGTCGTCGACGAGTTGCAAGCCTATGTGTTCAGAATCGTGGGCCTGGTGGTTCTGATCAGTCTGTTTGTCACCGTGGGATGCCTGTTGGGGCTTACACCCTTGCTGATCCGTCCCCTGCAGACGCTGGACAGACTCATGGTCACCGGTCAGCGCAAGGGTCTGCGACAGATCACCGCACCGGCAGCACTCGTTGCGCGCAGGGATGAGCTGGGTAATGTCTATCGTTCCTTCGAGCAACTGACGGGAGCGTTGATCAGTGCCGAGGATCGGAACAACACCATGAGGGAGCGTTTTCAGGGGTTTGCCGATCTTGGCGCGGACAGTTTCTGGGAGACCGACAGTCGCTTGCGAATATGCTACGCCGCCGGTGACATCAGCGGCATGTTCGGGATCAGCGCAGATGAATTGACAGGCATGAGTCTGCGACAGCTCAAGCAACTGCTGGCAGGTGAATGTTGCGACGCCGACAGTATCGTGCCGGCTCTGAAAGACCAGGGTGTCTGGGACGGTCAATTGCAGCATCCGGCAGAAAGCGCCGGGCTGCGTACGGTACGCATCGTGGCCAGAGCGATGTGGGATGATGACGGCAGATTCCGAGGTGCCCGAGGAACGGTTGTTGATACCTCGGTAGCCAGTGAGCTGTCGGCGGAGTTGAAGTATCAGGCAAATCACGACACCTTGACAGGACTGTGCAACCGGCGCGAATTTGCCCGTGTACTGGCTCGGGAAATCGAGGGGCAGAAGAGCGATGGCAGGCAGTTTTGTGTCTGCATGCTGGACCTGGACCGGTTCAAGGTGGTAAACGACAACTGTGGTCATGCGGCGGGCGACAATCTGTTGTTGCAGCTGGCCTCTCTGATTCAGTCAACGGTTCGCGAGCAGGATCTGGTTTCGCGACATGGCGGCGATGAGTTCACCGTGTTGCTGCGAGGTTGCGGCTTGGAGGACGGCACCCGCATTGCCGAGAATATTCGGGAGGCCATGAATCAATTCAGGTTTCAATGGGAGGAGCGTGTCTACAGCGTGGGTGTCAGCATCGGCATTGCCGAGTGTGTCGCGGAAATGAGCGGTGCGGAAACCGTGATCCTGGCTGCCGATGCCTGTTGCATCAAGGCCAAGGGTTTGGGCAGAAATCAGGTGCAGGCGTACAGCTCCAGTGACGAGGTGGTGGCCAGACAGACTGGTGAAATACAATGGGTGGCCCGAATATCACAGGCGTTGGAGGATAACCGTCTGCTGCTCTACCAGCAGCCCATCGTGAATATCGGCGACAAGGATGATGGTGAGGTTCATTTCGAGGTTCTTTTGCGATTGCAGGCAAGAGATGGGACGATCCATTCGCCAGGTGAGTTTCTACCCGCTGCCGAGCGGTACGGCCTGGTGGGGCAGATCGATCGTTGGGTTGTCAGAAATGTCATCGACTGGCTGGAAGGTCTTGCATTGCCTGCACAGCAACGCTTGTGCATCAATATCAATCTGTCCGGGGTGACACTGTCCGAAGAATCGTTTCAGGAATTCCTGTTGCAGACCCTGGCTGAAAACCGGATGCTGTGCAGCCATCTGTGCTTCGAGATCACGGAGTCAGCGGCCATGGGAAATGCCGGCAGGACAGTTGCTTTCCTCAATGAGTTGCGCAAGCTTGGCTGCCGAATTGCCATGGATGATTTCGGTACCGGTTTTTCCTCCTTGAGTCAGGTCAGGCAGTTGCCGCTCGATTACATCAAGATCGATGGTGTCTTCATACAGGGGATCGTGGAAAGCGAATTGGACAGAGCACTGGTACGGTGTGTTGCGGACGTTGCCGGCGTTCTGAACGTCAGGACGGTTGCTGAGGTTGTTGAGTCCGAGGCTGTATACCAGGTCTTGCAGGAGCTGGGCATCGACTACGCGCAGGGATATCTGTTTGGCAAGCCCGCTCCGTTGATGGACGTCAGCTTGTCAAGCTTGCTTGATGATGAGTCCGCTGCCTGAAGCTCTGGCCTTATATATACAATGCAAGGGGTAGCAGTAGCAGTCGAGTAGTCAGGTGGGCTCAGTGCTGGGCAAGTTCACGATGACTCATTGCGTATCGAATCTGATATCGGCAAACCAGGTTGTGGCAGTAGCTCCCGTGTTGTCTGCATCAACCATGATCGCGTAACCATTGATCTTGCTGACATCGACACCGAAGTATGTCCTGAAATCCTGAGCCACATCGCGTTTTTCGGTGATCCATTGACCCACTTTGGCTTCTCCGCTTTGCAATACGACGACATGTGACTTTTCCGTATAGGCACTACCCCAATGCTCGCCGATCGAGCTGCCTGATGACCAGACATAATTGATGGCAAGAGTATTCCAGGGGAAAGGTCCCTTCTTGTAGACCACGTACACGCGTGCGGGAAAGTCATCTCCTGCCCTGGACCGTTCGTCAGGGTTGTCGAAGATATTCCTGATCTGCCATTGCCAGCTCAGAATCGGAGTCTTTCGAAGATCCGTTTTCTTGTCCCTGTACAAGGCGGAGGCTGATGCATTGGCATGGCCCCGGATGGCATGGGTACCTTGATGCTCGACCAGCGAATAATCGGAGTTGCCCGAGAAGGAGCGCTCCTTCCAGCCCAGTTTCTCGAGGCTGGCGGAGACGTTGCTGGTTGCGCACAAGGGACCGCTCAGTATGCACATGATCAGGAAGGCGGCAGGCAGTCTGGTTGGCAAGGGTTTATCCGTAAATGGTGTCCATTCACGGATAACGGCCGCCTGATCAAACGGCTTGAACAGCGTCGCAAGCCGGACTTTGCCTGTTGGGGAGTCTGGCCACGTTCGCGGCCCGTTCGACTGAGCGATATCGCAATGAAATGCCGGACCGGTGCAGGTCATGGTGACAATGTTACTGAAGGCACTGTTCAGGTCAGCAACAATAACCTGAGTCTTGCAGAAACCGAGGTACATCATGAAATCGAATATTGGATCGCTCGACCGCAGGTTGAGAATTGTTGCAGGTATCGTGCTGGTGCTGATGCCCTTGCTGGTCGGCTTTGATTCGGGACTTGCAAGAGCCTTGTCTATACTGGTAGGTGTGGTTCTGCTGGTAACGGCTGCGCTCAATAGTTGCCCGATATACAGGCTGCTGGGTTTCAGCAGTCGCACCAGGTAGTACTCTACCGTTCACCAATGGAGGCCGATATGTCCCGATACCCTGTCAACATGAATGTTGTGCCAGACGTCAAGGCGTTCTTCGACGAGGCGACCAATACGGTCAGCTACGTGGTCAAGGATCCTGGCAGCACCGCCTGTGCCGTGATCGACAGCGTACTGGACATCGATTACGCTGCCGGAAAGATAAGCTATGACAGTGCCGATGAGCTGATCAGCTACGTCAGAGAGAGGGGTCTCGAGCTCGAATGGATCATCGAGACTCATGTTCATGCCGATCACCTGAGTGCAGCTCCCTATCTTCAGGAAAAGCTGGGTGGCAAGATCGGCGTGGGAGAGAAGATCATCGTCGTGCAGGAGACCTTCGGCAAGGTCTTCAATGAAGGTACCGAGTTTCAGCGGGACGGATCGCAATTCGATGCACTGTTCAAGGACGGGGATCGCTACCAGGTTGGAGCAATGGAATGTTTTGCCATTCACACACCCGGCCATACGCCCGCCTGCATGGTGCATGTCATGGGCAATGCCGCCTTCGTGGGTGATACGCTGTTCATGCCCGATGGTGGCTCGGCCCGCGTCGACTTTCCGGGTGGCGATGCCGGCGAGCTGTATGACAGTATTCAGAAGCTGCTGGCTCTGCCGGATGACATGCGGCTGTTCATGTGTCATGACTATGGCCCCAATGGTCGGGAGATTCGTTGGGAGACCACCGTGGCAGAAGAGAGGGCCGAGAACATCCACGTCGGTGCTGGCAAGACGCGCGAGGATTTCATCCGCTTTCGCACCGAGCGCGACGCACAGCTGGGAATGCCGAAGCTGATCCTGCCTTCATTGCAAGTCAATATGCGTGCGGGAGAGGTGCCGCGTGACAAGGAAGGCAACCCGATGCTGAAGGTGCCATTGACCGGCTTGTGAGCTCTGTCCGGCCCAGGGTGAGATATCCAGGCGTGCGACCAAAGCCTCCAATCTGTTGCGGACGCGAGTAGATGTGGCTGCCGAACGGCAGAACCAGGCTCTGCTGGACAGCATGAATGTCCGTGCTGAACAGCAATTGCGGCTGCAAGAGACCGTGGAAGGTCTGTCTGTCGTGGCGATCAGCTATTGCGCAGTCTCCTTGCTGGTTTATGTCATCGCGCCACTGGCTGATGCCATGGAAATCAGGAAGTCGTGGCTGCTCGCCGGACTCTCACCAGTGGTGATCACTGGTGTCCTGCTGATGCTGAGAGCCACACACCGTCGACTCAAGCGCCAGGCTGCCCGATAGACTAACTGGACAGCATCAGGCAGGTTTTCACTCAGGCGACGTGGTCGAGGTGCCTGGCATGTGATTGGCAGGCAGGCTGATGGCTACCTTTTCGGATCGAAGGTCAATACAACGTCCCCGGCTGGTGGCTCGGGTTCGATGATACGCACCATGGCATCCGGCATCTGTGCGCCGTCGGAAACCCGGAGAAAATCGCGAATTGCCGTACCTGTACAGGCGTTGTCCAGAACAGGTGCGCCCCGACCTGATTCGATGTCACTTGTCTCGACGATACGGTAGTCGATACTGTAGCGTGCCAGGCCAGAGGTGTTGGGAATGGAGCGGTGTAGTTGATCTGCCGAGAACAACAGAATGCTGCCAGGTGAAGGAAGAACGATATCCTCGTGTTCCGGGTTCCAGTCAATGGCGCCGGGCTGGGCACGGGTATCGGTCTTGACGACCTTGTCCAGAGACGCTCGCTCGACATTGCGGCGATAATAGTCGAAATCGCATGAATTGTTGGGTACCTTCTTGCCGAATGCGCCGGGATCGAAGGCCATGGCGTTGTTGCGCCGAGGCTCCCATATGGGCAGCCACAGATTGATCTGTTGGGGTGCGGCAGCGTACCAGGTGTCACGGTGCCAGGGAAAGGCGTAGGCAATGCCGGTCGTGAGGTGCCCGACAGGGTAGGAGGTGCGGGGCTTCAAGAGGTCGAAGTGCGTGGTCTCGGGGTTGAATCCGCATTGTTCGACGATTTCCCTGGCCAGCTGCATCGAGCGGTCCATGCGCATGAAGGCGGGTTTCCACTTGCTCAGGATGACCGCCAGTTCTTCGGGCGAGAGTTGCTCATGCACATGTTGCGGGTCATGCCCGTCAAACAGATTGTTCAGCTCCGCTCGTGTGTGTTCGACCAGCTCTCCTACTGCGGGTAGCTCGGTCAACAAAACGATGTCGCCTGCATAGAGCGACTCGCGCAATTCGATGTTGGAACAACCGGGGTTTACCAGGATGGTGCTCATGTTCTTCAGTCTACGGGGAAGGCAAGGTTGCCGACTCAGGCACAGGATTGACAGGGTTTGCCCATGGTCAACCGTCTTCGCGATTATTCCACAAGCCACTGGGCATGCGCGTTCGACGGGCCCGCATTACACTGAATATTTCCGGTATTTCTACCTGTACTCGAGTTCGTGGGTTCGTGGGTTCGTGGGTTCGTGGGTTCAGGGTCTGGGCTCTGGCGTGGATGGGCAACGATCCCAGACGAGCAAGTGATTGTTGGCAGGCATGGCCGTGATGCGGGCAGGCGCAAAGCCTGACTTTCTTGCCAACGTTTCCAGGTCCTGTACGTCGCGGATACCGCTGGCGGGGTCTGCCGCTCGCAATTGCCGGTCGAACTGCCGGTTGCCATCGCTGATGTGTTCTCCCTCGAACATGAAAGGCCCGTAGATGCACAGTTTGCCGCCTTTTTCCAGTTTCGCCGCAGACAGATCGAACAGCTTCATGACCAGGGGCCAACTGATGATGTGCAGTGTGTTGGCGCTGTAGCAGGCTGTCACACCCTCCAGGGCCGGAGGTTCGGCGCACAGATCAAGCTCCACGGGAGGCAGGATATTCGGTAGTCGGCAATCGTTTATCCATTGCTGCATGCCAGGCAGTTTGTCGGATCGATCAGTAGGTTGCCAGCGCACGGTGGGCAATGCTTCTGCAAAATGACAGATGTGCTGGGCGGTCCCGCTGCCGAATTCCAGCACCAGATCATCCGGAAGCAACTCGTCGCGCAGAGCGTCCAGTATGGCATGTCGGTTACGATCAGCGGATGGTGCGAAAGGTCTCTCTGAAGTCACTGGCAATGTCTCGTTGTTCCCGCCATCGTTATACCAGTGAAGACCCGCTGTGATGGTTTTTCCCGACCGAGAATCCGGCAAAGCCGGCTGAATCCCGACCGGGCGATTCAGAAAAGTCACGAATGACGTAGAATGTCAATAAATCAGCGTTATTCGTATTTGATGTGGCTTTGTTGACAGTGGTTCGGCTCGGTGATGAAGTCGTCAATCCAGTCTCGATTGCGCGCCTTTTGTGTTCTTCCGCTCTGATCAATGTTGTTGTCGATGAAAAAGAATCCTCACAGCCAGGTAGCCTTGTATTCTGCGGCTGCTGGTCGCACAGAAACTGCGTTGGAGTCGATGTCGGAAACCATTGATCCGGGGGATACCGGATATCGCGCAGGTCGCCGTCGAGCGCTTGCCAGATTGGCCGGAATGTTGACGGTGGCTCAATCCGGGGGTTCATTGGCCGCCATGGTGCCCTCTGCAGGCGATGTCGAAGAAGGCACAAGAACCGTTTCGATGGAAGCGATGGCGAATACTGCCGATTCTCTCGATCAGTTGCATTCATTGATCATCATTCATCGCGGTGAGACTGTTTTCGAGAAAGCCTTTCGTGGTGCATCAACGCGAGAGCCGGTCAACATGAAGTCCGTGTCGAAGACACTGGTTGCCACACTGACCGGAATTGCAGTCGACAAGGGCGTTGTACCCGATCTGGACAAGACTCTGGGGGAGCTGGCACCCGGTCTCATACCATCTGGTGCCGATTCCAGGGTGGCGAAGATCAGCGTCAGGCATTGGTTGAGCATGCAGGCAGGACTGCAGCGCACATCAGGACCCTTCTACAATACCTGGGTGAACAGCCCCGATTGGGTCGAGTATGTTCTGACGAGACCCTTCGTTGACGAGCAGGGTGGACGAATGCTGTATTCCACCGGCAACTATCATGTGCTGGGTGCCATGCTGACGAGCCTCACCGGCAAGAGCCTGCTGGAACTGTCTCGTGAGTGGCTGGGAGAACCACTGGAAATTCAGGTACCCCCCTGGACGAGAGACCCTCAAGGCTATTATCTGGGTGGCAATGAAATGGCATTGTCGGCGAAGGGTCTGGCCAGGTTCGGCGAGATGCATCGGCTGGGTGGGCAAATAGATGGCAAGCGTGTCATCAGCCAGCAATGGATTGATACCGCCTGGTCAGCTCGGACACGCTCCAGATATTCCGGGCATGCCTATGGTCTGGGGTGGTATCTGGCACTGGTGGACGGCCACCGCGTCGCGTATGCCAGAGGCTATGGTGGGCAGGTGCTGTATGTCATTCCCTCGCTGGAGCTGACCGTGGTCATCACCTCAGACGCCACCAGGCCGGCTCGCTCCGGTGAGTACATGGACACACTGCATGCCCTGCTGACCACGAGAATAATACCTGCGGTGGTCTGAAGGGCCGTTTCGCAACAGCTTGGCATGACCGACAGTGGTCAGCGATCCGAGGCTTGAGACTTGAGGCTTGAGGCTTGAGGCTTGAGGCTTGAGGCTTGAGGCTTGAGGCTTGAGACTTGAGGCTTGAGGCTTGAGGCTTGAGACTTGAGACTTGAGACTTGAGACTTGAGACTTGAGACTTGAGACTTGAGACTTGAGACTTGAGACTTGAGACTTGAGA
>NZ_JBQYLE010000009.1:174111-305528 GCF_052681095.1 Granulosicoccus sp. 3-233 | reverse complement strand
TACCAGGACACGGACTCGGACAACGACGGACGTACGGATGCCGAGGAAGACACAAGCAGTCCGACCCTGCTGGGCACCGACAGCGATGCCGATGGTATCGATGATGCGCTGGATGTGGATGAGACCGGTGGCGATGATGTGGACGGTAACGGCATCGACGATGCGTTCGAACCCACGGACAGCGACAATGACGGTCTGTCGGACAGCCGCGATGTGGACAGCGATAATGATGGCATCGTCGATGTGCTGGAAGGCACGGGTGACAGTGACGGGGATGGAACACCGGATTACCTGGACACCGATTCCGACAACGACGGCATTACCGATGATGCGGAAGACAATACCAGTCCGACCCTGAGTGGTGTGGACAGTGACAATGATGGTATTGACGATGTGCTGGATGTGGATGCCACTGGCGGTGATGATGTCGATGGAAATGGTATCGATGATGATCGGCAGCCTCTGGATTCCGACAATGATGGGCGTCCGGACTATCGCGATGTCGATAGTGATGGTGATGGCATCATCGATATTGTCGAGATTGGTCCTGACCCGTTGAATCCTCTGGACAGGGATCAGGATGGCATACCGGATTATCGGGATGAGGATTCAGACAACGATGGTTTGTCCGATGCCGAGGAAGATCTGAACTCGCCTGAATTGACCGGGATTGACAGTGATGCGGACGGCATCGACGACGCACTGGATGTCGACGAGACTGGCGGTAGCGATGTCAATGGGAATGGTGTCGATGACACCCTCGAGCCACAGGATACTGACAACGATGGTCTGGCCAATCACCATGACGCAGACTCGGATGGTGATGGCATCGCGGATGCTGAAGAGTCGCTGGTGGATGCTGATGCAGATGGGCTGGGCAACGCTCAGGACACGGATTCCGATGGTGACGGCATTGCGGACTCCGTCGAAGGCAATGCTGACAGCGATGGCGATGGCATACCGGATTATCAGGATACCGACTCCGACAATGATGGCGTCAGTGATAGCGAGGAGAGCGGCCTGGACTCCGATGGCGATGGCATCAGCGACTATCTGGATGATGATAGTGACAATGACGGCATCGTCGACACGGTGGAAGGTCGCGTCGACACTGACCAGGATGGTATCGCCGATTATCTTGATGATGACAGCGATGGTGATGGTATTCCTGATGCGGCTGAAGGCGACGAGGATACGGATGGCGATGGCGTGCTTGACTTCCGTGATCTGGATACCGACAACGATGGCCTGCTGGACTCGATCGAGAAGACAGTGGATACGGATCAGGATGGCGTGGCGGATTATCGAGACCTGGATAGTGACAATGACGGGGTTGCCGATGCGGCCGAATCCGGCACTCTGGTTGCGCTGGACGCTCTAGGGAGCATGTTGACGGGTGCTGTTGGATCGAACGGTCTGATGGATGATGCCGAGACCTCGAATGACAGTGGCATCATGGACTTCGATGGTGACGGCATTGCCGATCTCCCGCGGGATTCCGACGGAGATGGTGTGCCTGATTATCTGGATCTGGACAGTGATAATGATGGACTGGCAGACACCGTTGAATCCGGTTTGCCCGATGCCGATGGCAATGGGGAACAGGACGAATTCATCGATGCCAACGGTGATGGACTCCATGACAATGGTGATCATCTGCTGGCCAGCAAACAGGATTCCGATGCCGATGGCCAGGTTGACCGATTGGATCTGGACAGTGACAACGATGGTCTGTTTGACATTGCCGAAGCCTTCATTACCGATTCGGACAACGACGGTCAGGTGGACTCATTGACCGATCTCGATGGGGACGGCTTCGAGGATTCTCTGTCGGCAACGGCATACAACGAAACGGATACCGACGACGATGGCGTGCCTGATTACCGCGATGAGGATTCCGATGGTGATGGGATCCCGGATCAACTGGAAGGCAATGCTGACACTGACGGCGATGGCGTGATCGATCGACTGGATCTCGACTCGGATAATGATGGTATTCCGGATGCGACGGAAGCCGGTAGCAGTACACCGGTAGATTCCGATTCCGATGGTATCCCGGATTATCTGGATACGGATTCGGACAACGACGGTCTGCCTGATGAGACCGAGTCCGGCGTCGACGCCAGTGAACCGCTCGACAGCGACAACGACGGGCGCCCGGATTACCTGGACCTGGACTCTGACAATGATGGTACCAGTGATCAGCTGGAAACCAATATCGACAGCGACGGCGACGGCATTCCGAACTCACGTGATACGGATTCGGACAACGACGGCATCAGCGACCAACAGGAAGGCGCTTCCGAGAATGGTGTACGCCCTGATTCGGATGGTGATGGATTGGTTGATGCCATTGATACGGATTCCGATAACGACGGGATAGACGATGCTCTGGAAGGTGTCAGTGACACTGACAATGACGGCGTTATCGATTCACTCGATACGGATTCAGATAATGACGGGATTCCCGATATACAGGAAGGCGCGGTAGATACCGACAATGACGGCATCATCGATGCGCTTGACAGTGACTCTGACAACGATGGTGTTGATGATTCCGACGAAGGGACCAATGACACCGATGGTGACGGGATCATCGATGCAATCGACATGGATGCAGATGGTGATGGCATTCCGGATGACATCGAAGGCCATGAGGACACGGATGGCGACGGAGTCGTCGATGCTCTGGATATCGATTCGGATAACGACGGCATATTGGACAGCGATGAAACCGCGCTGGACAGTGATGGTGATGGCATAGCCAACTATCGTGATCTGGACAGTGACAATGATGGCTTGACCGATGCCTTCGAAGCGGGAGCTCTGGACATTGATGGGGACGGAGTTGTCGATGATTTTGTCGATCAGAACGCAGATGGATGGGATGACGGTGTCGCCCTGATGCCATTGCCCAACGATGATTTTGATGGAGATGAGGTGGTGGATTATCTGGACGTTGATAGTGACAATGATGGCCTGACGGATCTGGCTGAGGCGGATGATTTTGCCAGTGATGCCGATGGCGATGGGCGAGTCGATGGCTTTCTGGATGCCAATGGTGATGGTCTGGATGATGGCATTGCCGCGTTGCCCATTACCGCTGACGATCTGGATGCCGATGGCAGCTTTGATCACCTGGACCTGGATGCCGATGGCGATGGCATCTTCGATCTGCAGGAAGCCGGTGGTGTGGATGCCAATGGTGACGGGAAGGTGGATTTGCTTGCCGATGCTGACAATGATGGTATTCCCGACTCTGTCGACGTTGATCTTACCGGTGGCAGTGACGCCGATAATGACGGCATTGATGATCTGGCTGATGCCACCTTTGTCGAAGGGGGGGATGCGGATAACGACGGGATCGTGGATCACCGTGATCCGGACCCAGACGGAGACGGTTACGCCAATCTGCTGGGTGACGGTTCCGGCAGGCCTGGGTCGATCTCGTTGCCGGATGTCGATGGCAACGGAGTTCCGGATGTCGACGAACCCGAACTGGGTGGTGCAGCGCCAACGGGCATCATTCATACAGGCCTGGGTGGCAGTGGCTGTTCCATCGGTACAGGCGCTTCCAGAGGCTGGGATCCGACACTGCTGATTCTGATGAGTATTGCATCGATCGGCCTGGCCTGGCGTCGACGCAAGCTTGTTCGAGCGTCTCTGGTCGTGGCTGCCATGACGTTGGGAGTTGTCTCCCAGGGGCAGGCGGATTCTTTGCCGGAGCCGGGTGCTGCCAGTGTCGAGGCCGAATCGATACAACCGTTCGAACCGCAGCAGGATCGTTTGCGGCACAGGGGGCTCTACATCGGTCTGGGTGTGGGGTCAAGCTGGCTGAATCCGGATACCAGCGAAATTGACGGGGTTGACCCCCTCGACAGAGGGCAGTTGGGTGCCCAGCTCACGCTCGGAATGGACATGAGCAAATGGTGGTCATTCGAGTTGCACGCAGCGCACCTCGGTCGATCGGATCTTTCACCCAGTGGCGGTATCGACTATCGGGAACTGGGCGCCAGTGCTCTGGTTTACATTGGTGAAGGACGACATCGTGCAAGACGTCATGGACTGGTCGGGTTCTGGCGTATCGGTTATGGATGGCTGAGCAACAGGGCGACGCCCGGCATTCGCTACGAAAAGGACAATGCGGGTCACCTGCTATTCGGCCTGGGGCTTGAATACAACCTCAGACGCGGATTGGGCCTGCGTACGGAAATCATTTCCTATGAAGAGGATATCCGCTACGGCCAACTGGCGCTCATCTATCGCTTTGATCGTGACGAGGAATCTCACGATACCGCAGCAACGCTTCGCGACGCTCCGGTCGAGTCGACAACGCTGGCAACTGTCGAGCCAGAACGTGACGAGGTGGTGGCAACTGTGGATCCTTGTGCGGACCGGGCAACATCGTTGATCGTTGATACCAGAGGCTGTGTCGCTTTGTCGGAGTTGACGGAAATCGTCTACTTCGAGACAGCCTCTTCACAAATTCCGGCAGCCACCCGAACGCGCCTGCAAGACATGCTGACTATCCTGCAGCAGCAGCCGGAGCTGGCGGTGACATTGTCCGCTTATACGGACAATGTCGGCAGTTGGGTTGCCAATCAGGCGCTTGCCGAACGTCGAGCTGACGCTGTCAGGAGCCATTTTGTCGGACAGGGTCTGAATGCCGGCCGATTTTCGCAGAACGCTTACGGCGAAACCCGCCGAGTCGCGTCAAATGACACGGCAGCAGGTCGACGTGAAAACCGGCGTGTCGAGATACGCGTCCATCGACAGGACTCTGTCGATGCCGCTGGCGATCAGCCGTAACGGATTTTCATTGGTTGTGGCTCTCGCGATACAGCTTCTGCAGAGCCTGAACGCAGTGAGGGCGACTCAGGCGGCCCTGCAGGAAATCGGAAATGGTGTGACTGGCCAGATTCTGGAACGTGGTGTAGCCGGAATAGCGCGGTCGCACCCAGGCCGCGTCAAGCGTCGCCCGGGTGTTGTTCATGAAGTTGTTGCTCAGGCGATTGGTTTCAGCATCACTCCAGGCCAGTGCATTGCCGGGTTGACCGCCGTGGCGCACCCAGCTGCTGGTCTGGCATTCGGCACCTGCCACGTGAAACGCGAAATCGACAGCGGTTTCTGCATCTGAGGAACTGGCGGAAACCGCAATGCCACTGCCGCCGAGTACCGTACCGCGAACACCTCCACCAGCCGCATCGGGCACATCGGTGAATGTCAGGGGATAGGGGCGAAAATTCTGCAGTGTGTAATTGATGTATCCGTAGGCATGCGGGCAATAGATGGGCCCCTTGTCCCGGGTGCTCAGGATCTCGTAGACGTCGATTGGATCCATGTCGAAACAGCTTGAACGCATCAGGCTGGTCAGTTCGTAAAGCTGTTCCAGCGCCGAGGCGATATCGTCATCCGCCATGAGCTGTTCCGGGTTGTCCGCGATACATGCCCCTCGATTGCTGGCCAGCCACAACAGAGCCATGAGTCCATGTGGCGGTCGGAGCGGCATGATGACCTTGCCAGCGCTCGCCAGCAACATGACGTCTTCCCAGGTGGCGGGCAGCTCTTCCAGTTGATCGGCTCGATAACTGGCGACCGGTGTGGCTGCATCCATGGCGAGTGCCCACTGTCCGCCGTGCATGCCGTAGGAGTCGTGCGAAGGACCAGCGCTTTGCTGTTGCAGAGTCTGCAATGCCTGGCTGCGTCTGCAGGTCGTCAGGTCGAGCAGCAGATTCTCCCGGACGGCTTCTCCCAGGTGCGGATGGTCGATGATGATCAGATCATGCGTGCTGCAGATTTCTCGCAGTGGCTGACTTTCGAAGTCCTGCAAGGGGCGGCTGTCCCAGGACAGTCGGACGCCCGGGTTCTGCTGCTCGTAGTGTCTTGATGCGGCCAGCAGTGGTTCGATGCCGCGCGCATGATTCCAGGTCATTCCACGTAAATGCGTCTGCCTGTTTTCAGTCATGTGGTGTCCGTGCCGGAAAGTCGAATGTCCGGGATTGGTGTCCCGATGGACCATATATGAAACAATAATTTATAAACAAATGAAATACCGAAATCGTACAGACAGTTGAGAACGAGTAGCAGCAAAGCGTGTCAGGGGGCATTTTTCTGCAGCCTGACAGCCATGAGTGGTCTGGCCCATGGGCGACTGAGTTCTGCCAATTTCGCACCCCGAGCAAGGTCGATTTTCACCCCGAGCGCGATGATGTTCCAACGCATTGCCATGCAATGCTCTGGCAGCCAGGTATTCAGATCTGGCGTAGCTGACCAATGCCATCAGCGAGAAACCGGATACCCAGCAGTCCGAACAGTCCGCCGAAGACCAGTTCTATCTGACTGGCTACCCGGTTGTAGGCACGAATGGCCACGGGTGTGGAAAACAGTACGCCGTAGCTGCCGTAGATCACGAAGGCTGAACCGGCACCGACCGGTGCGAACGCCAGAACGCCCTCCGGAGGCAAGCCCGAGCCGGACAGGAAGGCGGTGACGGCAGCCCACATCAGGGCCGCCTTGGGGTTGGTCAGCACCACCAGTAATCCACGTCGCCAGGCGCCCGACGATGACAGCGGCGTGCTGAATTGTCTGACCTGGCCCGCCGACATGTGTCTCGAAGAGCGAATGGCCTTGATACCGATATACAGGAAATACAGACCACCGCAGAGCTGCAGCAGAATGCCGGCCAGTGGGTAGGCCTGAAACAGTGCCGATATTCCCAATGCGAAGGCGCTTACCCAGAGCAGGACACCCGAAGCGATACCGGCAGCCAGACACACGGCTGCCTTGCGGCTCTGACTCAAGGCAACGCCTGTCACAGCCAGAAAGTTCGGTCCGGGGGCCAGCTGTGCTGCAACCGTTGCTGCCAGGGCCGCAAGAAAGACAGAGTACATGGGGTCTTGCTCCTTGGATGTTGATGGGATGATGCCTTGATTCACGACCCGGACGCAATGCTGCAGTCAGGCATTGAATCCGATGCCTGAGCGGTTTGTCACGTCCCTGATCAACCATCCTGCTCCAGCGATTGCAAAGCAGCGTCGATCAGTTCCTTGCTGTCGTCTTCCAGACTGATCAGAGGCAGACGAAGCGTCTCTGTGCACAAGCCGCGAGTGGCACAGGCGTACTTGATACCTGCCGGACTGGGTTCCCTGAACAGCGCTTCATGCAGTGGCATGAGCCGTCGCTGTATGTCTCTGGCTGTCTGGTAGTCGTTGTCCCTGCAGGCCTGTTGCAAGCGTGCGCACAGTGCCGGTGCGACGTTGGCGGTCACCGAGATACAGCCATTGCCTCCGGCAGCATTGTAGGCGACTGCCGTGGCATCTTCACCGGAAAGATAGCTGAACGGTGCGTCTATCTTCATCTGTTCGATGGCCGGTCGCGCCAGATCCCGGGTAGCATCCTTGACCCCCACCACCGATGGCAATGTCGCCAGGCGCGCCATGGTATCAGCACTGATATCGACAGTGCTGCGTGGTGGAATGTTGTAGACGATGATCGGCAGCTCATTGCTTTCGCTCAGCGCTTCGAAGTGTCGGTAGATGCCCTGCTGGCTGGGTCGGTTGTAGTATCCGGTGACGTGCAGAGCGCCATCGGCGCCTTGCTGGTGGGCATAGTCGTGGAACGCCAGTGCTTCCCGGGTATTGTTGGAGCCGCAGCCGGCAATCACCGGCACTCTGCCACGTGTTTCATCGATCACGATTCGGATGACGTCACGGTGCTCCTCGGCCGATAGAACAGGCGACTCGCCGGTGGTACCGGCAGGCACCAGGCCATTGCTGCCTTGCTCGATATGCCAGTTGACCAGACGCCGAAGCGCGGGTTCATCCAGCATTCCATCGAGCGTCATGGGGGTGATCATTGCGACCAGTGAACCTTCGAACATGATGATTTCTCTTGTTGAAGGCGGACATGTACGGACTCCGAAACGCAGAAAACTCCGGAAGCCGCCAGGGCCGCCGGAGTTTTCTTGTCAGAATCTGTTGACCGGGGATCAGGCGCGCACAGTTTTCACTGCCGGTTTGAGAGCGCCCGGTTTGGAGATGCTGCTTGGGGTGAACAGGGTATTCATGCGTGGCAAAGATTGCTGCATCGGAGAATCAATGTCAAGCCTTTCGACTTCATTCGACGCGAGTCACGTCCAGCCATTCCCGTACTCGTGCAACCGGGTCAGCGTG
Organism: Granulosicoccus sp. 3-233; assembly: GCF_052681095.1. Lineage (NCBI taxonomy): Bacteria > Pseudomonadati > Pseudomonadota > Gammaproteobacteria > Chromatiales > Granulosicoccaceae > Granulosicoccus > Granulosicoccus sp. 3-233. The sequence continues at coordinate 297,357 of NZ_JBQYLE010000009.1, read as the reverse complement.
CTGCACGACATCGGTGACCACACATACCGAGTCTGCCCCGTGTTCAAAGGCCCCGGGGGCTCGCTCGGGGGTAAAGCCGCCAATCGCCACCAGAGGAACATCGCCGATGGCATCCTTCCAGCGCTGCAGTTTTTCCAGCCCCTGAGGCCGCCAGGGCATTTTCTTCAACAGTGTGGCATATATCGGGCCGAGCGCGATGTAGTCGGGTGACTGGGACAGCGCGATAGCCAACTCGGCGCGATCATGTGTACTGATGCCGATCTTCATGCCGGCCCGTCGCAGGGTATCGATCTCCGCTGTCTGCAGGTCTTCCTGTCCCAGGTGTACGGCCCTGCAACCTTCGTCCAATGCCAGGCGCCAGTAGTCGTTGAGTATCAGGGTGGCGCCGGTTTTCTCGCACAGTTCCCGCGCTTCGCGTATCTGCCGGCGACAATCCTTCTCGCTGGTGTCCTTCATCCGCAATTGCACGCAGCGCACACCGGCATCGAGAAATTCGGCCAGTTGTCGGGTATCGCCGACGATCAGGTAGAAGCGATCCAGCATGTCTAGAGATCTCGGAAAGGGGTGCCCAGAACGGGCGTGGAAGGAGCTGCCATGTCACGCGGCATCATGGGGTCGGCCTGCCAGGCTGCGCGCCCGGCGTCCACGGCCAGCGAAAAGGCACGGGCCATGGCAACCGGGTCGCCGGCTCGGGCAACGGCCGTATTGAGAAGCACGGCATCGTAACCGAGCTCCATGGCGGCAGCGGCATGAGAGGGCAGGCCGATACCGGCATCCACGACCAGCGGCACATCGGGGAAGTGAGCCCGCATGGAGCTCAAGGCATAGGGATTGTTCAGGCCGCGACCGCTGCCGATCGGTGCTCCCCAGGGCATGAGAACGCGACAGCCCGCATTGAGCAAGCGGTCGGCGACCACCAGGTCGTCAGTGGTGTAGGGAAAGACCTCGAAACCATCGTCGGCCAGTATGCGTGCGGCTTCCACCAGTCCGAAAACATCGGGTTGCAGCGTGTCATCATCGCCAATGACTTCCAGTTTGATCCAGGGAGTACCGAAGAGTTCACGCGCCATGTACGCGGTATTGACCGCTTCCTTGACGCCCCGGCAACCTGCCGTATTGGGCAACACCCGGACATTGGCCGACTGGATCAGCGACCAGAATGCCTGCCCTGATTTCTCGGAACTGGACTCGCGCCGGAGCGAGACAGTGACCACCTCGCAGCCGGATGCCGCTATGGCATCGAGCATGATCTGTGGCGATGGATACAAGGATGTCCCCAGCAGGAGGCGAGATCCGAGTTCGACATCGTAAAACGACAGTGACATCCGCTCAGCCTCCGGACATGGGGGCGATGATGTCCACCGCATCATCGTCTGACAGTTCGAATTTGCTGCGTTTGCCGATCGGAACAAACTCCTGATTGACCGCGGTTGCCACGCTGTTTGCGCCGTGGCCCAAGTGTTCCAGCAAATCGTGCAGCGTACAGGATTCCACCTGTTGCTGTTCGCCGTTAATCCGAATTTTCATCACACACTTCCTCGTCAGGCTTTCCGTCCAGTACCAGTGCCGCGGCCCGTTGCGCCATCGCGGGGGCGCACAGGAAGCCGTGTCGATACAGACCATTGATGTGGACCGTTCGGCCACGACGTCTGAGTCGTGGCAGATTGTCGGTAAATGCTGGCCGTACATCGGTACCGATCTCGATGATGGCAGCGTCTGCAAAACCGGTATGCAGGCCATAGGCGCTGGACAGCAGTTCCATGACCGAGCGCGCACTGGCGAGACTGCGATCATCGCTTTCGATCATGGTCGCACCGACCATGAATCGGTTGTTTTCTCTGGGCACGATATAGATCGGATGGCGTGGATGCAGCATGCGAACCGGTCGCTGCAGACTGATTTCCCGGGTTTCGAGGATCAGCATTTCACCCTTGACGCCACGCAGGTCCGCAAGGCTGTCACGTGCTGCCAGGCCCCGGCAATCGATGCGCCAGCCGGAGCGAGGCGCTTCAGCCAGTTCTGCCTTGCTCAGATGGCGGTTGAATTCCACCGAGAATCGTTCACTCTGTCTGAGTGATTCCAGCAGACCCTGCAATGTCCGTCTGGGATCCAGGTGCGCCTCTTCCGCGTAGTGCAGACCCATGTCGAAGCGATGGCCGATATCCGGCTCCATCGCTTCCATTCGAGCTCGATCGAGCCGCGCAAAGCTGTCCGTGCGCCGTGCAAACTGCTCGAAATCGGCACGATCACGGCGCAGCGCCACCACCAGCGATCCAGCCTGCTGCAGCGACTGGCTGTGCTTCTGCCAGTACGACAGACTCTCCAGGCCCAAGCGGAAGATCAGTGGTTCGGCACTTTCACTTTCGCACCAGGGAGCCAGCATGCCGCCCGCCCACCAGGAGCAGCAACTGTCATCGATACCGTGGCTGGCCGAGATCATTCTCACTCGACAACCACGCTCGATGAAGGCCTGTGCGGCACACAGACCGGCCACCCCTGCGCCGATGATTTCCACCTCGGTGCTCATCAGCGGCAATCCAGTCCCATCTGCCAGAAGTCCACCTCCAGACGTGTCGCAGCATCGAAGGTGCGACACAGTGCCTGCACCCGAGGCTCGCCCAGCTGTTCCATGCTGATGGCATCACAGGCCTGGCGATGCGTGTTGGCTACCTGCTGATATTCCTCGCTGGCATACATCTGCACCCAGTCCGAGTAGGGATTGCCTTCGGTGACAAGAAACGATTGCGTTTGCAACCAGTTGGCCACTTCGGCATAGCCGATGATGCAGGGGGCCAGTGCCACGTTCAGATCCAGCAGGTCACCGGCCATACCGCGTTCCAGTACGTAGCGGGTATAGGCCATATTGGGCGTTGATTCCACTGTCTCCTCCAGCGCCTGCTTCGAGATGCCGAACTGCTGGCAGTAGCCGATATGCAAGTCCAGTTCGATATCGATGATGCCGTGCAGGGAGCTCTGAGCCTGTTTCAGTTCGGCCAGTGAACGGCTCTTGTAGGCCGCCAGGCCGAAGGCGCGGGCAAACTGGATGAGAAACAGATAATCCTGTTTCAGGTAATGCTCGAAACACTCCGCTGGCAGTGTACCGGCCGCCAGTTGGCGAACGAACTCGTGCTGAATATAGTGCTGCCAGTGAGGTTCACTGTGCGCAATCAGGTGTTGCGTCAGAGTCTGTTGGCTCATCGTCCGGCTTCGTAGGTGTAGCTGTTCAATGCTGGCACGGAGTCGATCAGACCCTGTGATTGCATGAAGGCGGCGAAATTCTCATAGCGCTGACGGTCAAGGGCCGCAGGTCGCAGTGCGAACCGGGTGAGCGTGTCGCGCCAGGCACGTCGATTCAGCTCATTGTCGAGCATGTCCGGGTTGGAGTCACGAAAGACCTCCCAGGCCTCATCAGGATGATTGATGATGAAAATGGTGGCGCGCTCGATGGCGTTCAGGAATGGCAGCATCCAGGAGCTGTCGAGTGACTCGTTGTTGGCAATCAGAATCAGTTCATCGAACGCTGGTACCCCGTGTTCCTCCGGATAATAGGCACGTCCGGGATGGCCTTCGATATCCAGCTGGTTCAGTTCGAAGTTGCGGTAGGCACCGATCACGGCATCCACCTGGCCGGTAATCAGAGCAGGGGACAGGGAAAAATTGACATTGACCAGTTCGATGTCATCCAGAGTCAGGGAAACGCTCTCCAGCATGGCCTTGAGCAGGGCATCTTCGAAGCCACCGACGGAGAAACCGACCTTGCGGCCTTTCAGGGATTCGAGCGATTCTATCGGTCCATCATCCAGTACCACGAGAGAATTCAGCGGTGTGGATACCAGGGTACCGAAGCGTGACAGTGGCAGGCCTTCGGCGACCTGTACATGCAGTTGCGGCTGGTAGCTGATGGCGATATCCGCCTTGCCGGCGGCAACCATCTTGGGTGGCAGTGAGGGGTCGGCGGGTTCGATCAGTTCGACGCTCAGTCCCTGTTCGTCGAAAAAGCCTTTCTGCTGGGCAATGATCAGCTGCGCGTGATCGGGGTTGATGAACCAGTCGAGCAGAACCGTGACCGGATCGGCAGCCAGGGTACTGCTGCTGAACAGCAGGCTTGCCAACAGGAGTTTGAATCGTTTCATGAGCTCAATGTGTTTCGGTTTGGAGGGCGTTGTTGCGACTGGAATCGGGAAGCCAGTAAAGGCATCGATCCAGCAGGTGATTGACGAGACTGTAGAGCAGGAAGGCCATCAGACACAGGCAGAGCAGGGCCGCAAACATCAGGTCGGTCTGCATGCGACCGTTTGCCTGCAGCATCAGATAGCCCAGGCCCTGACTGGAGCCGACCCACTCGCCGACAACGGCGCCGATGGGCGCCACCGAGGTGGCTACGCGAATGCCAGAGGCCATGGAGGGGAGAGCCGCCGGCAGTCGTATCTGCAGCAGAATGGTTGTGGGCGTTGCGTTCATGGTGCGAGCCAGGTCGAGCATGGCCGAACTGGTATGACGCAGGCCGTCGAAAGTGGCAGCCACCACCGGAAAGTAGATGATCAGGATTGCCATCACCACCTTGGAGCCCATGCCGTAGCCGAACCAGAGCGTCAGAAGTGGTGCCAGGGCGAACACCGGCAGCGACTGACTGATGACCATCAGCGGCAGCAGCCAGCGACGCAGTCGTCTGGAGGTGGTCAGCAGGATGGCGCTGAGTATGCCGAGCACACAACCACTGAGCAGGCCGGCAATGACCTCGAAGGCGGTAATGGCGGTGTGCAGGCCGAGTGTCTGCATCTGACTGAACAGTGTCTTCAGAATTGCAAACGGTGCCGGTAGCAGAAAGTGGGGAATGCCACTGAGCATGACCAGCAGTTGCCAGGCCAGCAGCATCAGCGCAAGACTGACGAACAGACCTGGAATTCGCGCACGCCCGAGTGTCGTTGACCTGTTCATTCAGGCGGGCACCGGTCGGTTTTCACCGTTTTTCATGAATTGCCAGACGGCCGGCAACCGTGAGGCGATTTCCTCATGATCCAGCTGCCGTGGTGGTTGCGTGCGCAGCGGCATCGATTGCACGCGGGTGGGAGACCCCGGCTCGAGTACATGCAGTGCATGCGATAGCCTCAGGGCCTCCATCGGATCGTGTGTTACCAGCAGGACGGTGTGCCCGCTGAGGAGCTCGAAGGAGAGGCTCTGCAGTTCGTCGCGGGTGATGGCATCCAGACGACTGAAGGGTTCATCCATCAGTACGATGTCACGATGTTCGAGCAGGGTGCGCGCCAGGGCCACGCGCTGGCGCATGCCCCCGGAGAGTACTGCCGGCAGGGCGTCTGCCCACGACGACAGGCCGACACGTTCGAGCAGCTCGCTGACACGATGATCAGTGTCCTGCAGGCGTTCACCACGCAGCCTTGGTCCCAGCTGAATGTTCTGTCGCGCTGTCAACCACGGCAGCAGCCCATCGTCCTGCGCCATGTAGGCAATACGGCTGGATACCGGCTTGCCGGCATCCGTCAGTACGCTGCCCTCATCCGGCTGCTGCAAGCCGGCGATGATCCTGAGCAGGCTGGTCTTGCCGATGCCACTGCGGCCAAGCAGACTGTGCCACTTGCCAGCCTCCAGGTGCAGTGACAGATCCTGGAAGATCGGATGACTCCCCAGGTTCAGACTGACCTTGTTCAGCGCGATGCCGGGTGAATGACTCACGTTTGCGGCCAGAGGGCATGAAAGTGGTGGACCGGCCCGTGTCCGGAACCGATTTGCAGCTCGTCGGCACGGATGATGGCTGCATGCACGTAGATTTCAGCGGCCTGTACGGCATCGGATACGGACGCTCCCCTGGCCAGTTCAGCGGCGATGGCCGAGGACAGGGTACAGCCGGTACCGTGGGTGTTGCCGGTCTGGATGCGGGGCTGCGTGAACCGCTGCAGCTGGCCGTTCTGCAACAGCAGATCGGTACAGTCAGTGGAATTCAGGTGCCCACCCTTGAGCAGTACACAGGCGCTACCCATTTCTGCGAGTCTGGCCGCCTGAGCCTCCATATCCGCCAGATCCCCGGCCTCCTTGCCGTTGCCCAGTAGCAAGGCTGCTTCGGGCAGATTGGGGGTAATCAGCGTCGCCCGCGGAAACAGGTAGTGACGCAGGGCATCGATGGCTTCAGTGTGCAGCAGGGAGTCTCCGCTCTTGGCGACCATGACCGGGTCGAGAACAACAGGAATCGCGGGGTGCTGCTCGAGGACTTCACTGATGGTGCGGATGATGTCGACATTGGCCAGCATGCCTATCTTGATGGCGTCGATGCGGATATCGGACAGCACGGTTTCCATTTGCTGGCGAACGAATTCGGCGGGCACTTCGTGGATGGCATTCACCGCTCGCGTGTTCTGTGCCGTCAGCGCCGTGATGGTCGAGGCTCCGTAGACGCCCAGCGCGCTGAAGGCTTTCAGGTCCGCCTGAACGCCGGCGCCACCGCCTGAATCCGAGCCGGCGATGGTCATCGCAGCCGGTACGCCCCGTACTGTAGCGGGGTGAGAGATTGTCGTATTGCCAGGATTCATGTTCAGCTCCACCGGAGACGCCGGGAGGAACTGGACCCATGCAAGGGAATGACTCGGATTCCCGTGACTTGAATCCCTTCGTCGGCATTATCCGCATCAGGTTCAGCGGGATCGTGCAATCAGATGCATCATCTCAGCCGAACGCCCACCTCTGTAGTCGTCCAGCACCCCGTCAAGTGTGCGAGAGAGTATCACGCGTCAATCCACTTGACCAGATGCTCTTCCTGAAAATTCTCGGTACTGGCCGTCATCGCCCGGCCATGACGGTTCCACACTCTTGCAGTAATCTCCGTGAATATCCTGTTGGTCATGGGCGCCTGACCACTGACCTCTGATCCGTGACCCGTGACCCGTGAACCCGTGAACCCGTGAACCCGTGAACCCGTGAACCCGTGAACCCGTGAACCCGTGAATCCGTGAATCCGTGAATCCTGAACCCTGAACCCTGAACCCTGAACCCTGAACCCTGAACCCTGAACCCTGAACCCTGGGCAGAGGCACTGGGGAACGCCTGCACGGCTGGTGTGCCCTGGCCAGGTCGATGGTGACGGTGACATTGTCACCGACCCCTTGAGAAATCAGGTCTATTCTCCCGATCACCAGTGGCCGGCCGGGATCGGAATCGGGCGTGCATGCGGTAGTGGCGCCGGCCAGGAACATCGGTTCATGCCGAGAGAATAGCGGCGCGATGCTCAACAATCACTGACAACAACCCCGGGAAACACCGCCCATGGACGTCAAGAACATTTCAGACACTCTCTCCCTGAGCAAGCAGTTGCAGATCGACGATATTGCCCGGCTGCGTGAATTGGGATTCCGGTCGATCATCTGCAATCGGCCTGACGGAGAAGCGGCTGATCAGCCCACTTTTGCTGAAATACAGGCCGAGGCAGCCAGACACGGTCTGGAAATGCGATATCTGCCCGTCGTTCCTGGCCAGGTAAGCAATGAAGACGTCGACAGCTTCGCGCGGGCAATGCAGGAAATGCCGAAGCCTGCAATGGCCTATTGCCGCAGCGGTACACGCTCTGCCACCTTGTGGTCTCTGGGCCAGGCCCGTACGCGACCGGTGCCGGAGATTCTGGCCGCCGCCAGAAGTGCCGGCTTTGACCTGTCAGGCGTCGTCCGGCGACTGGCCAATGGAGGGGTCACACCAACCGACAAGGCTGATGGTTCTTTTGATGTCGTGATTGTCGGGGCGGGTGCCGCCGGTATCGCCGTGGCATCCAGTCTGCTCAAGCGCCAGGCGGATCTGCAGCTTGCCTTGATCGACCCTGCCGATATTCATTACTACCAGCCCGGATGGACCATGGTGGGAGGCGGGATATTCGAACCGGAGAAAACCGTCAGAACCATGGGGTCGCTGATACCCCCTGGTGTGCAATGGCTCAAGACAGCAGTCACGGCCTTCGAGCCGGCGAACGATTCGATCATACTTGAAGGCTGTCGAGTCATCCGGTACAAGCGGCTCATCGTCTGTCCAGGTCTCAAACTCGACTGGCACCGGGTGGAAGGGCTGACAGAGACCCTGGGACGCAATGGCGTGACCTCCAATTACCGCTACGATCTGGCTCCCTATACCTGGTCGCTGGTACAGTCGATGACGTCAGGCAAGGCGGTGTTCACACAGCCTCCCATGCCGATCAAGTGCGCCGGTGCGCCACAGAAGGCGATGTACCTGTCGGCAGATCACTGGAATCGCACTGGCGTTCTGCAGGATATCGATATCGATTTCAACAATGCCGGTGGAGTACTGTTCGGGGTCAAGGACTATGTGCCGGCACTGCAGGAATACGTTGAACGGTACCGTGCGTCACTGAATTTCTTTCACAATCTGGTGGCAGTGGATGGCGATGCGGGAAAGGCCTGGTTCGACGTGAGCGACGCCGACAAGCCCGTCAGACGAGTGGAAGTGGAATTCGACATGATGCATGTCTGTCCCCCTCAATGTGCTCCGGAATTCATCAGTGCCTCGCCGTTGGCTGATGCGGCCGGCTGGGTGGATGTCGAGCAGTCGACTCTGCGTCACAGGAGCCATGAGAATATCTGGGCATTGGGCGATGTCATGAATGCACCCAATGCGAAGACGGCCGCCGCTGCTCGCAAGCAGGCACCGGTCGTGGCGGCCAATGTCATTGCCGATATCGCTGGCAGGTCTCCCGTGGCGTCCTACGATGGTTACGGGTCCTGCCCCCTGACTGTCGAGCGTGGCAGGATTGTTCTGGCCGAGTTCGGCTATGGTGGCGCTCTGCTACCCAGCTTTCCGACATGGCTGCTCGACGGGACGCGGCCATCGCGCCTGGCATGGCTGCTCAAGGAGCGGATTCTGCCGCCCGTGTACTGGAAGGCGATGTTGCGTGGTCATGAATGGATGGCGCAGCCGGCCTCGCTACCGGACGCCAGTCAGTGAAGAGAGCGTCGATTGCCAGCTATCTGCCCTGTCTGGAATGGGGCAGGGAGTATGACCGTGGCTCCCTGATCAATGATCTGCTGGCTGCGGTGATAGTCACGATCATGCTGATTCCGCAATCCCTGGCCTACGCGCTGCTGGCCGGCTTGCCGCCAGAGGCTGGTCTGTACGCGTCTATCGTACCGATATTGTTGTATGCGATTTTCGGTACCAGTCGCACTCTGGCTGTCGGCCCGGTGGCCGTGGTTTCCCTGATGACCGCGACGGCCATCGGATCTGTCGTTCATAATACAGGGGTGGACCATGTCACTGCGGCGCTGACGCTGGCCGGCCTGTCCGGTGTGATGCTGGTGACCATGGGGCTTTTCAGACTCGGTTTTCTGGCCAATTTTCTGTCTCATCCGGTCATTGCAGGATTCATCACGGCATCGGCCATTCTCATTGCGGCCAGTCAGTTGAAGCATGTACTGGGCGTGTCTGCCGACGGTCACAATCTTCTGGAACTCCTGTTGTCGCTGGCAAGTCAGTTGAATGCGGCCAACCGGGAGACGCTGTTGTTGGGTGTCACCTCCATTGCATTCCTTTTCTGGTGCCGCAAGGGGCTCAAAGCCCTGCTTTTGCATCTGGGTCTGTCGCCGAAGCTGGCAGAGGCGCTGGCTCGGACGGGACCTGTCATGGCCGTTCTCGTGACGACGGCTCTGGTTTGGGGTCTGCAGCTGGATTCCCACGGTGTCAGCGTCGTGGGTGCCGTTCCGCAGGCCCTGCCACCACTGACCTGGCCGAGTGTCTCAGCCGACCTGTTGCGGGAGCTGTGGATGCCTGCGCTACTGATTTCGGTGATTGGCTTTGTCGAGTCCATCTCGGTCGCTCAGACTCTGGCTGCCAAGCGGCGACAGCGCATTCGCTCGGATCAGGAGTTGATCGGTCTGGGTGCTGCCAATATGGGGGCAGCGCTGACGGGTGGATTTCCCGTGACGGGTGGGTTCTCGCGCTCCGTGGTCAATTTCGAAGCCGGTGCCGAAACGCCTGCCGCAGGCGCCATGACGGCAGTCATGCTGGCGATTGCCGCGCTGATAATGACGCCGCTGATTCACTATCTGCCCAAGGCCACTCTGGCTGCCACCATCATTGTGGCTGTCTTCTCTCTGGTGGATTTCAGCATCCTGAAGCGCAGCTGGTCCTATTCCCGTGCGGATTTTGCCGCGGTATTCATCACCATGGTGGTTACGCTTGTCATCGGCGTGGAGGCCGGCGTCAGCGCAGGCGTGATTGCCTCGGTGGCGCTGTTTCTCTACAGAACCTCACGTCCTCATGTGGCTGAAGTCGGGCTGGTGCCGGGGACCCAGCATTTTCGCAACATCCACCGTCATCGGGTATTGACCGATCCTTCGCTGGTTACCATTCGAGTCGACGAGAGTCTCTACTTTGCCAACGCGCGATATCTGGAAGACCTGATTCATGATCGCCTGGCCTCCAGTGACACGACCCGACACCTGGTGCTGATGTGTTCGGCAATCAATGAGATCGACATGAGTGCGCTGGAGTCACTGGAGGCCATCAACCATCGGCTCGCGGACATGAATATCAGCATGCACCTGAGTGAGGTCAAGGGACCGGTCATGGACAGGCTGCAGCAGTCACATTTGCTGGACGAGCTGACCGGGCAGGTCTTTCTGTCGCAGTACGAGGCCATACAGAGCCTGACACCGGCAGTCATTGCCGCTGAGCTGACCGAGGCAGCTGCCTGAAACGTTGCAGCGTCGCCGGGATGGAAATCGTGGCATGGGCAGAGAGCTTTTCGAGGGACGGTCGCGTTTGTTATGTTGGAGGCACCTCATGCGGAGTACGAATCATGGCAGACAAGCGCAGTGCAGGCAGGGTGACTGGTATCGGCGGGGTCTTTTTTCTGGCCGACAAGGATCACGAGAGTCTCGCAAGATGGTACGAGCAGCATCTGGGCATAGCCCTGGAAAGCTGGGGAGGCGGTGTGCTCGAATGGAAGAACGACAGTGCCGAGGATGGTGGTGCGACAGTCTGGAATGTCGCCGCCAGAGACAGTGACTGGTTTGCACCGAGCCGGGCGCGGTTCATGATCAATTACCGCGTTGATGATATGGAAGCGCTGGTGTCAAGGCTGACATCCGCTGGCGTGGAGATCCTTGAAGGGCCTCAGTATCACGAAAACGGCGTCTTTGCGTGGATTCAGGATCCCGAGGGCAACAAGATCGAGCTCTGGGAACCGATGATATGGGATGAACGGAACAGGCGACAGGACACTCAACGCGATTCCTGACATCAGGCAAGGGCAAGAGGCCGGGTCCAGCGTGCCGGTGGACTCGGCGCGCACGCTCCAACATGCAGAACCCATCGGTGCTGCTCCCGACGCAGGTCACCATGTGCGGATTGTCAGACGGTGGCTTTCATCCTATTCTGTCGATTGACGGGTAGAAAAATACAGCATGGAATCACTCGAACGCATGACGGCTCTTCAGTTGCATGAAGAGCTGGTAGAAGCATTGCAGACTCTGGTTGGCGTGATTCGCGATCATTGCACGGGCGTGGTGGTTTTCGAGTTGCCTACCGTGGAAGTCGATGGTGTCGTGCCAACGCATATCGAGGTCAGAAAATGGGGAAGTCCTGATTCTCGCCAGAAGCCTGCGCTTGATCTGGCCTGTGATGCCCTGACGCGTCTGTCCATGACAGCCGGTCAAAAGAGCACAACGACCTACCGTCTGCCGGGAGTTCTGTCTGTGGCGACAGATCTGAGCGAAGCGATTTCCGCCATCAATGCGCTGAAGGACAAGCTGCAGACGCATCTTGCCCAGGCCTATCCGGATACCGTCGCCAGAAGTCGTGCCTGCAAACACATTTTTCCGGGCGTGCACATGAACCATGTCTATCGCCATCTGCATGTCATTCCGGAGAACATCAGCCGCCTGAATCTGACCTGGCAATGCCAGACGCCTGCCGATGTCTGGATCACGCCCGCTGAGGCCATTGAACTGAGCGAAGCAGCCATTGAAGAAGAGACTCGCAAGGTGCAATCCGGCGACCCGGACAGGGATCGTCTGCAGGCTCTGGAAATTGCCTTGCAATATTTCCGAACCCTGCCGACACCAGTGGAGTTGACCGAGAAGGACCTGTCGGGCATGAAGCCTGCTGAAATGCCTTATCAGCTGGTGCGTCGCAACTACGTTCGCCCACACCCGAGGGCGCAGCTGTTCGATCCACAGGTGAAGGCCAGTGCGCTGCATACCCATGCCGCCAATCTGCCATTGATTCGCCTGCCATCATCCGTATCCCTGAGTGTGCGGGGTCTGAAGGACTATGAAGCCGGGCAGTCGCGAAAGCGCTCTGATACCAAGAGGGGGTTCGAGGAGATCAGTCAGGCTCTGCACATCTACGGTGGTCGACCCACGGTGGACAACTATCGCAGACGGCTCAAGTTGCAGGAGAGCGCCAGACGCCGCAAGAACAAGCAGAGCGTGGCGTAGTGCCAGACCTGACTACTGGCAGGCTGGCAGGGCGCAGAGCATCTCGTACAGCAGGTTGGCAGCAATGACCGCGGTATTGCCGCTGGGATCGTAGGGCGGTGAGACTTCAACCAGATCGGTTCCCACCAGATTCAGGCCAGCGCAACCTCTGACGATTTCATAGGCTTGCCACACCGTCAGCCCGCCCGGCTCGACAGTGCCGGTGCCCGGGGCGAAAGCCGGGTCAAGGCTGTCGATATCGAAGCTCAGGTAGACCGGTGCGTCACCGATGGTCTGTCTGACTTCCTGCATCAGCGGTACCAGTGACTTGTGCCAGCACTGTTCTGCCTGAACCACCGTCCATCCCTTGCTGCGTCCCCAATCGAAGTCCTCGGGAGAATAGCCGGTTGCACGCAAGCCGATCTGATAGACCCGATCATTCAACAGACAGTCATCCTCCCAGGCTCGTCGAAATGGACAGCCATGAGCGACCGTCTCACCGAACATGTTGTCATTGGTGTCCGAATGAGCGTCGACATGGATCAGGGCAACCGGACCATGTCGCTGTCTGATGGCGCGCAGAATGGGCCAGGTCAGCGTGTGATCGCCACCCAGTGTCAGTGGAATGGTTCCGTGAGACAGGATTTCCCGGTAATGTCCGTCAATGATGTCCACGCTTTTCTTCAGGTCGAAGGTATTGATGGGCACATCGCCGATATCGGCAACCTGCATCCGCTGAAACGGCGCAGCTCCCGTGGCCATGTTGAAAGGGCGGATCATGCGGCTCTCATCCCTGATCTGTCGAGGACCGAGGCGGGTGCCGGGACGATTGGAGGTTCCTGTGTCCATGGGAATGCCGACGAAGCAGGCATCGAGACCTGCCGCAGAAGTCGCTGAGGGCAGGCGCATCATGGTCGCAGGGCCGCCGAAGCGGGGCATGGTGTTACCGCTCAGCGGCTGATTGAATGCGTCGGTCATGCGTCAGGGTCTGGTTCGGGTATTCATCTGTTGCGTTGACAGCCAGGTGCCGATACGCGGCCAGATTTCCCGCGCGGACGAACGCGAGCTGACCAGTCTTGCATGGCTGTAGTTTTCACTATAGCCCTGTTGCAGTCCACATTCCAGCCATGTCTTGTTCTCGCCAGGCAGTTGCGAGTACAGGTTCCGGCAAGCGATGGGAGGGGCGATGAACCAGTCTCCGGATCCAGCCATGCACAGTAGCGGCAGTTGCTCGAAGCCCTTGCATTGCTTCAGTGCATCCAGGTAGTCGAGTCCGTCAGCACCTGTCCAGTGGCCGGTCAGATTCCACGCGTACCATTGCAGCATGACGGCGGCGGCTTCGTTGTCAGGTCCCAGCTTGAGCCTTCTGGCCGGGACGTGGCCCAATGCTCGCGTCAGCAATGTGAAGGCTCTCAGGATCAGACGGTGTGACGGAAGCTGACCGGCGTCGCTGGCCTGGCTGGCAAGCATCACCAGAGATTGCAGATATTCCAGTGATCGGGGCTGACGGGCTATCGCCATCAACGCTGCCAGACCGCCGCCACTGTGGCCGATCCAGTGGACTTTCTGTCCCGTGGTGTCATGGACGAACTGCAGTGCACTGTACGTTCCTGACAGAAACAGGGACTCGAAATCTGCAGCGGGCTCTACCGAGTCACTGTCTCCATGTCCTTCGTAGTCCAGCAACCAGCAGTCGAAACCACGACTGGCGAGATAGCGTGCCAGCCCCCCGCAGGTTCGATGATTGGAGAAAGTGCCGTGGGCCAACAGCACCGGCTCTCCCACGGTTCCGTCAGTATTTCCCGCAGCAGCATTGATGCGCTGGAGTGCAAGTGTGGCTCCACGCTCCGAACGGAGCGTGAAGCGGCTTGTATGAGTATCAGTCAATGGTGGTAATCGGTATTCCCTTCAGGGATTTGCCATCCTTGTTCTTGCCGCGTATTTCGGCCAGTCGTTTGCTGGCGACCAGGGACTGAAACATCGGGATGTAATACTGACCTGCATTGATGAACTGCAGAACATCTCCGCTCCTGCGTATCCAGTTCCGAGCCTCGAGGGCTTCCCAGACCGGTGCAAAGGTATCGAGAATGTTCTCGTCGAAGACCTGCCGATAGGCAGCAGTGTCTATCTGCATGGTTTGCATGGACTGGAACAGCCAGGCCAGCTTGACATCTTGATGCTGATAGATGAATCCTCGCTCTACCGGAAATTCTCCCCGATCCAATTTATCGCAATAGTTCTTCAAGGACGTCTGGTTCATGTAGATCCAGCTGCGATCTCCGGGGTCAAGACTGTTTACATGGAAGTTCACGGCTGCAAATCCGATGCCGCATACCTGCCTGATCTCGTTCACCTGACCATCGTCCTGCTGAACGAAGTCATGCATGTTGTGTTCGTAGTCATAGGAACTGAGGCGAGCCGACTCCGCGTCGGTAGGCAGTCTGCGCCAGTCATACACGGTCACCTGTTCGAATCCGGCACCACGCAGGAACTCGTTGGCAGCCAGATACATCTCGATGTTCTCGCTGATGTCGGGTAACAGCTTGCGCTGCGCAGGAGCTGAAAAGTTACTGCGTCCCGCAATGTTCAGTTCGTAGTGGGTGATGTGATGCACGCCAGCATCGACTGCGCGTTTCAGGTCACCCAGCATGTCCTGCATGGTCTGTTCGGGCCAGCCATAGATGAGGTCGACACTGTTGGCCAGGTCGTACTTGTGGCAAAGTTCCAGCGAATTGTGCACCTGTTGCAGTTTCTGGTGACGTCCGCTGTAGCCGATCAACTTGTCGTTGAATTGCTGGACACCAATGCTGACCCGGTTGAATCCAGCTTCTCTCATGGCCTTGATCTTGGGTTCGCTGAACAGTTGCGGGATACCCTCGAGAGTGATCTCGATGTCGACAGGGACCCCGCCATAGAGGTCATCGACCATTTGCATGATTCGCCCATAGTGTTCCGGGCGATACAGATTGGGAGTACCGCCGCCGAAATAGATGCTGGCGAGCTTGTCTTCGGAATAATAGGGACGATAGAGTTCGAATTCCTTTTCGAGATAGGACAGATAGGCTTCCACGCCGCGATTGCCTTCATAGTCTTCGCTGGGAAAAAGGCAGAATCCGCAACGTGCGGGCTTGGTCTTTATGCAGAACGGCGTGCCGACATAGAGGTTGACATCGAAACGCGTATTGCGCGAATAGGCGGCACGTTCTTCAAGTAGCAGACTGGGTGGTGAAGTCAGCGGTTTCCAGTGCAGGGGGGAAGGGTGGCCGTGCAATACCTTGTTGGACTGTCGTCTGAATTCTTCACGATTCAGGAACTGATCGACTTCATTCTGATCGGGGGCAGGAACAGGATTGTTGCTGGTCATCAACTGTCTCTAGTGGCGCAGGTCCAGCTGCTGGGGCGCAATTTTTTGCTTGTCCTTTTGTCTAGGATTGACTAGCCAAACGTTTAGCGTCAACCCATTGCTATGTTAACAAATGCAAAATGTCTCTATTGATGAGAAATGGATCAATTTCCCCACCAATGTTTTCGTGTAAGGAATTGGTGGGTAGATACTGCAGGTTGTCGCGGGTTGTCGAGGCAGGGGGCGAGGGCCGTCGGAGCGTCAGATCACCGGACGTCAGATTGTCAGACAGAATGCCAGCCGAGCAGCCGGACAGCCGGACAGCCGAGCAGGCAAGCAGGCAAGCAGGCAAGCAGGCAAGCAGGCAAGCAGGCAAGTTCCGGCTCAGAGTATTCCTGAGCCGGACGGTGTCGATTCGATCGGGTCGTCGCGCGACAGGAGCTACATCAGTCGTGCAATCAGGCCGCTCGAGGCAATGACCAGTCCATGGTAGTCAGATGCGGAATCTGCTCAGCTTCGACAGGGCGACTGAAGAGGTATCCCTGTATGTAGGGGCAGTCATTGTTGCGCAGGAAGTCCAGCTGTTCGGCCGTCTCGACACCTTCGGCTACCACGTCGTAACCGAGTCCCAATGACAGGTCGATGATGCTTCTGACCATGAGCTGGGCCGCGGGGTCGTCGACTATGCCGTCGATGAAGGATTTATCGACCTTCAAGGTGTCCACTTCGAGTTGGCCGAGCACCGACAAGGACGAATAGCCGGTGCCGAAGTCGTCGATGGCAACTCTCACTCCCGCATTTCTGAGTCGGCGACAGATCCTTGTATGCACTTCCGGATCACGGCTGAGGCTCTCGGTAATCTCGATTTCGATATCCTGGAACTTCAGGCCATTTTCCCTGAGTGTGTCGAATACGAACTCGCAGAATCCCTCGGCCACGAAATGATCTCCGGATATATTGACCGCCATTCCCAGGCGCATCCCCCTGTCATTCCATTGCTTCAACTGAGCACTGGCGTTGGCCAGTACCCATTCACCTATCTCCTTGATCATGCCGACCCGTTCTGCCGTGGAGATGAACAGGTCTGGCGGTATCATTCCTCTGTCAGGGTGGCGCCAGCGTATCAGGGCCTCGACTCCTGTCAGTGTGTTGTCGAGAATGTCGAACTTGGGCTGATACCACAGTTCGAATTCATCACTGTCCAGTGCCTGGCGAAGATCTGCCTCCAGTCGTACGCGCTCGCGATTGTCTCTTGCCATCTTCTCGTCATAGAAGGCAAAGCTGTGTTTTCCCGCCTGTTTGACCGTATACATGGCCATGTCGGCACATTTCACCAGGTCATCTGCCGTCTGGGCGTTGTCGGGAAACAATGCAATTCCGACACTCAAGCGTGGGTGTATGCGATGGTTTCCCACTTGTACTATCTGATTGCAGTACTCGAGGCATTGCAATGCCATGTCATGGGCCTCCTGCCGGTTGTCGATGTCTCGAAGCAACAGGCAGAATTCGTCACCACCCAGTCGGGCGGCCATGTCACCGCGTTCTGTCAGTGAAGTAAGGTAGTTCGAGAAGTGCTTCAGATAGTTGTCGCCACATTCATGCCCGTAGGAATCATTGACACCCTTGAAGTCGTCCAGGTCGACATAGATGATGGCGAATTGCTGATGGCGCAATCTGGCCAGCGCGAATTCGGCATCGAGATTTTCATGAAAGTGTGCTCGGTTGGCAAGGCCCGACAGGTCGTCGTAGTAGGCCATGCTGTAGATCTTCTGTTCTGCGGATTTCACGTCGGTGACATCCTGAATCGTGCCCAGCAGAAACGTCTTGTCATCGGAGTCGACAAGCAGTTTCAGTACCTGTCGCATGTGGCGCATGTCGCCGCTTCGGGTATCCGCGGTGCGAAATTCGATTTCGGTGTCGACACCCGTTTTCATCACATGGGCGCAGGCGTGCTGCACTTTCAGCTGGTCATCGGGGTGCATGAGTGCGAAGCAATCCTTGATGTCTACCTTTCTGTTCCGGAAGCCCAGCATCAAGGTCAGATTGGTGGACATGTCAACGGCTTTCGAGTTCAGATCCCATTGCCAGTAGCCGAGTCGAGCCATCTGTTCCGTGGTACGAATCAAGGTCAGATTGGTTTCCTGGGAGTCCTGTCGCAGCCGTAACAGATCGATGTAGTTCTTGCCGACATCCTTGCCGCATGCGAGCAGAAATCCGAACACGAATGTGCTGAACAGGGCCAGTTCGATGGAAAAGCTGCTGCCTTCGACCAGCAGGCGGATGAATACGGAAGTGAAGATGAGCAGCTGGAAGATATTGCTGAGCGAGCGGTCGTAGGGCAGGGAAGCCAGGGCGCCAGCGGCCACGCCCCCGAGAGTCAGGACCAGCAGTACCTGATGTGCCATGTCGTCGGTGGGGAAGATCATCCACATGGACAGCGACCAGGCAATGGCGGATGACAGGGCGCCTGTCTTGAATCGCCTGGTCCAGTGTTGAACGTGCTGCCGAGCGTGCGTGGCACGCATGAAGAGGTAGCAATCCAACGCCCTGGCAAGATAAACCAGCCACAAGGCTGTGAACCAGATCCAGGCCGCTCCCTGCGACGCTACCAGAGGGCCGAAGAAGTACATGGCAACGACAGCAGCTGCCAGTGAGCCAACGACTGAGAATTTTACCCCTTTGTACAGGAGCTCATTCTGGTTGTGTCTGATGGCCTCCTTTCTGGCCGCCGTCGTACTCCCCATGAACCTTGTTCTCTGAAGAAAATATGCATCAGGTAGCCTCCATGAATTCTCCTACCCGGCACTTGTCACCCCTTGAACGGCCGAGCATGATCATTCTTTAGGCTCGATCAGCAGTTGAGTCTGCTCCATATGCAATGTCTTTCATGTTTTCCACCGGTATTTCTCCACTCTGCCGGTTCAGGTCAATCTTCTGACACCCGTGAGATTGGCCTTGGCATCTCTTTGCCGAGTCTGAATGCGATCAGTGTGTGACCATCACGGTCGCAGCGATGCAGATCCAGCTCCCGGTCCGGATCCCCGCTGGTTACGCAAATAGCAAAGTAAGGCCACAGACTCATCTGGCGTTGCGGACAGGTAATGCCGTAAAAAAACTATCAGGACATGTGTACAAGCGTCAGCAATATCTGATATCTTAGATTCACCATTAAGTATATGAGGGATCGCGACTCAAGGTGCCTGCCCCGAAAATCACAGATTTGCCGGTACTCAGCTCCATCGAAGATCTGCTGGATGGTGTTGAACTGCAGCCAGGGCAGGGATTGGTCGCCCAGATCTACGATGTGCTGTGGCAGCTGATCGTCTCGATCCGATTGCTGCCGGGTCAGCTGATCACGGAGAAGGAAATTGCGGAGGCACTCAAGGCCAGCAAGACGCCGGTACGCGAGGCGCTTATTCGACTGGAAGAGACCGGGCTGGTGAGTGTGGTTCCGAAGAGCGGCACCTATGTCACGCCAATACGCATCAACACCTACATCGAAGCCTGTTTCATCCGTTTGCAACTCGAGATCGGGGCCGTGCGTCGGGCAGCGACCTATAACGCCAATGGTCGCGCCCTGGAGCAACTGGACGAGATCATCGAACAGCAGTCCGAGGCGTTGAGCCGGGAAGACTTCGCCAATTTCTTTCTCTTGGACGAGGCGCTTCATCGTGCCTTTTTCGAGATGGCCGGTGTCACCGGAGCATGGGCAGTCGTCAAGCGCACGCAAAGCGAAATACATCGAATACGCCAGCTGAAACACCGATTCAGGATCAGCAGGAGATCGGTGGTACTCCGCGATCACAAGGCGATTGTCGAGGCTATCCGTTGTGGCGATTCGGACGAAGCGCAGTACGCACTGGTGCGCCATATCGGTTCACTGGAAGGGGAACTCCAGGAGCTGGCAGCGCTGCCGGAATTGCTGGCGTTCATGGAAACATCCGGTTTTACCAGGCCGGGTACTCGAACCACAAGAACGTAGGAAAACCAGACCCGCACGGTGTGCAGCACCCATCGGGTTGCTTAGGAGGTGAATAGTGTCTCAAGTAGTTCTGGAAAAGATCCTTAAGAGTTATGGTGAGGTCGATGTCGTTCACGGCATCGACTTGACGGTGGATTCAAAGGAGTTTGTCGTACTGGTCGGGCCATCGGGCTGCGGAAAGTCGACAACGTTGCGGATGATCGCCGGGCTCGAGGAGATCTCAGGCGGAAAGCTGTCCATCGGAGATCGGGTGGTCAACGATATTGCCCCCAAGGATCGCGATGTTGCGATGGTCTTTCAGAACTACGCGCTCTATCCGCACCTGAACGTGGCCGAGAACATTGCCTTCGGTCTGAGAATACGCAAGGTCGACAAGGACGAGATCAAGCGCTCGGTTGACGAGGTTGCCGACATTCTCGGTTTGACGAATTATCTGGACAGAAAACCTGCCGATCTGTCAGGCGGTCAACGCCAGCGTGTGGCGATGGGGCGAGCCATCGTGCGCCACCCGCAGGTGTTTCTGTTCGATGAGCCCCTGTCGAATCTGGATGCGCAACTGAGAACGCAGATGCGTGCCGAGATCAAGCGGCTTCATGCGCGTCTGGGTGTCACCAGCATCTATGTGACTCACGATCAGGTCGAGGCGATGACCTTGGCAGATCGAATCGTGGTCATGAGCGCAGGGCGAATCGAACAGATTGGCACTCCGATGGAATTGTTCATGAACCCGGTCAATCGTTTCGTGGCGGGCTTCATCGGATCTCCTCCGATGAATCAGGTCAAGGCAACCATCACCGATGGCGCTGATGGACCGGAGGCAAAGATATCCGATACCGTCAGCATTCCCCTGTCACGTGCCGAAGGGCTGGCCTCGGCCACCGGTCAGTCGGTGATTGTCGGTATACGTCCCGAAGACGTGCTGCTGGAATCATCGGGTGGTCAGCCAGCGGTACCGCTGGATGTCAACCTCATCGAGCCATTGGGTTCGGAAGCGCTCATTCATGCCAGTGTGGGGGGGGAGCCCTTTGTCATCAAGACGCCTACCCATGGCGACATTACACACCTCAACGACGTCAAACAGTTCTTTGTCGATGTCGGACGGGTGAAGATCTTTGATGAGAACAGCGGATCGGCGCTCTACCAAGCCGATCAGGCGCGGGGGTAGGCGCGATGAAGAATTCATCAAGAGGCAGCTGGCTCATACAGCATTTCAAGCGGGAGTGGCAGATCTATCTGCTGCTGGCCCCGTTGATCATCTGGTTTCTGCTGTTTCTGTACAAGCCGATGTATGGCTTGCAGATCGCATTCAAGGATTTCAGTCTGTTCAAGGGGGTGGATGCCAGCCCCTGGGTCGGTCTGGAGCATTTCCGCTCGCTGTTCGACAGCGACATGTTCATCAGAGCCATCAAGAACACTTTCATCATCAGTTTTCTGAATCTGCTGATCGGTTTTCCGATGCCGATCATTCTGGCACTCATGTTCAATGAGATCGCCCAGGGGAAATTCAGAAAGACGGTGCAGACCATCGTGTATCTGCCGCACTTCATCTCTCTGGTCATCATCGCCGGTATTGTCATCAACATCTTCTCGCCGTCAACGGGTGTGGTCAATCTGTTGCTGCAGAAACTGGGCTTCGATCCCATCTACTTTCTGACACAGCCCGAGTGGTTCCGACCGATTTTCATCGGGTCCGGTATCTGGCAGGAAGCCGGTTTTCAGTCGATTGTCTATCTGGCAGCCATCGCCGGAGTCAGTCCGTCCCTGTACGAGAGCGCCGTGGTCGACGGAGCCAGCCGCTGGCAGATGATGTGGAAGATCACGCTGCCCTGCATACTGCCAACGATCATCATCATGCTGATCATTCGCATCGGCAATCTGCTGGAAGTGGGTTTCGAGCTGATCATCCTGTTGTACCAGCCAGCCACGTTCCAGACAGCTGATGTCATCAACACCTTCATCTATCGTCAGGGCCTGGTAGGCAATCAGTACGATGTGGCTGCGGCAGCCGGACTGTTCAACGCAGTCGTTGCCTTCATCCTCGTCATGACAGCAAACACCATCAGTCGTCGCTTCACGCGCACGTCGCTCTGGTAGGGGAGAAAACGATGCAAAACATGAATCTCTACTCCCGCGGCGACAAGCTGTTTGTCAGGATCAACATCTTTCTGCTGACGCTGTTCGCCCTGAGCACGCTGTATCCGTTCATCTACATAGCCGCGGTTTCATTCAGTTCCGGTTCCGCGGTGACCGCCGGTGACGTGATCTACCGCCCCATAGAGCTGACTCTGGCGGCCTATGAATACGTCTGGAACGAGTCGCAGTTCTGGATCTCGTACATGAACACCTTCATCTACACGATCTTCGGTACGCTGGTCAGTCTGCTGATCATCATTCCCGGTGCCTATGCACTGTCCAGACCACAGTTGATCGGCCGACGTTTCCTGAACCTGTTCGTGGCCTTTACCCTGTGGTTCAATGCCGGGCTCATTCCGTTCTTTCTCAATATGCGGGACCTGGGGCTGCTGGACAGCTATTTCGGGATCATCATCGGCTTCGCCTGCAACGCCTTCAACGTGATCCTGTTGCGCAACTTCTTCGAAGGCATTCCGCAGTCGTTCGAAGAGGCGGCAAGAATGGATGGTGCCAATGATTTCCAGGTGCTCTGGAAAGTCTATATTCCCTTGTCCAAGCCGGCCATTGCCACGGTTGCATTGTTCTGTATCGTGTCACGCTGGAACGGCTTCTTCTGGGCCATGATCCTGCTGCGTGACGAAGGCAAGATTCCCTTGCAGGTCTTTCTTCGACAAACCATCGTGTCGCTGACCAATGACGAGGAGTTCGGCAGTACCTTGCTGGAAGCTGCCTATTCCTACGAAACGGTCACGGCTGCCATCATCGTTGCATCGATCATACCGGTGCTGTTCATCTACCCATTCCTGCAGAAATACTTCAACAAGGGAATATTGCTGGGTGGGGTGAAGGAATGATGGCTATTCATACACCACAGGCACTACCCCAAGATCACTACCAACGGAGGAATCCATGAGAGCGATGAAACTACCACTGGCGTTCGCCATAGCTACAAGCCTGGGGCTGTCTGCCCCTCTACTGGCGGCTGACGAAGACTACCGAATCGTCGACAAGCCGCTGACGCTGACCATTCATTTCCATTCGGGTGACAAGATTGTCTATGACAACGACTGGCCGGTGGAAAAGCGGGCGGCAGAGCTTACCGGGATCAGTCTCGATGGTGTTGCCTCGATGGCTACCCAGAAAAGCGCCGATGCCTTCAACCTGATGATTGCTTCGGGCGATCTGGCCGATATCGTGGGTGGCAACCGCCTGAAGGACGGATTCAATCAGTATGGTCAGGAAGGCGCCTTTCAGCCCCTGAACGATCTGATCGACGAACATGCGCCGAACATCAAGGCATTCTTCGAGTCACGACCCGACATCAAGTCGGCCATCAGCTATTCCAATGAGCATCCGGTCGAGACCATCAAGTATTTCGATTTCTGGTTCACCGAACTCGGTCGACGTCTGTCGAACTTCGGAGTGGAAGGTGTGCACTACGACCTGGTGGATGGAAAGGCAATCTACAAGCCTGAGGTACTGAATGCATCGGATCCGGTCAATGCGCAGATGTGGAACATCGGTGCACAGATACCCAAGGGATTCTGGCAGGATTTCGAATACCAGGTGCAGTGGACCAATGAAATGGGGCTGGAGAGCATAGCGCTGTATGAAGCGGGGGATTACCTGACCGAGCAGTTCCTTGGCGTCTCCATGAACCCGGAAGAGCAGAATGTCTATGACAAGTACCAGGGCAATCTGCTGACCTATATGCTCGAAATGCAACAGATCTGGATTCTGGGCACCGAGGATGTGGAAGCTGGCTGGGACAAGTACCAGGAGCAGCTCGACAAGCTGGGCTACCACAAGATCATTGAAGCCATGCAGTCGGCTTACGACCGTCAATACGGAAGCTGATCAACAGCAACCGGCGACCCACCTCGGCATACGGGGTGGGTCGCATGATTCAAACCATTACAGGGATTATTTTCCAATGTCATCACGAGTGTCCGAGAAAGGCAATTCCATGAAGCCAGAGCTTGCCTATCTGGATGAGCCCGCAGCGGGCGGGCTGACGATCAGCTACCGCCCGCAGGCAAGCGATCGGATTACCGAGAATCCGCCGCGTTTCTGCTGGTTGCCGGTACTGGATGAGGATGCTCGTTATGTGCTGCGTATTGCCGGCAGCGAAGATTACGCAGAGGCTGACACCCGCTACTACAGAAACATTCATCTGAACTTTCATACACCGGACGAGCCGCTGCCGCCTGGCGACTACGTCTGGTCCTATGCGGAGTGGTGTCCGGATTCAGGCACTGCGCTCAGTCAATGGAGCAAGTCGCGTGCTTTTCATATTGGTGAAGGCCTTCCGGAGACGCCATTGCCGACGCGCGACGTCAGATATGAAAGGACTGCTCCGAGCCACCCGCGATTGTGGCTGAACAAGGAATCACTGGGCAGCTTCCGCAATGAGATCAGTCAGGATCCGGCTTACTGCGCCTGGGATGTTTTCTTCAAGCATTCGGTTCAGCCGTGGATGGATCGTGACATCCTGCCTGAACCCTTGCCATACCCGAACAATCAGCGCACGCCACCGGTATGGCGCCAGACCTATATCGATTGTCAGGAAGTGCTGTATGCAATTCGTCATCTGGCCATCGCCGGCAAGGTTCTGGAAGACGATCCGATGCTCGAGAAGGCGAAGAGCTGGCTGCTGGAGGCCGCCAGTTGGGACCCGGATGGCACGACATCACGAGCCTACACCGACGAATGGGCGTTTCGCATCAATCTGGCGCTGGCATGGGGTTATGACTGGTTGCATGACGAACTCAGCGAAGAAGAGCGGGTGCTGGTACGCACTGCCTTGCTGGCGCGTACCCGACAGATTGCGGTGCATGTCATGCAGCAATCCAATATCCATCTTTTCCCGTTTGACAGTCATGCGGTGCGTTCGGTCTCTGCGGTGCTGATTCCCGCTTGCCTGGCCATGTTGCATGAAGAGCCGGAAGCTCGTGAGTGGCTGGATTACAGTATCGAGTTCCTGTTCACCGTCTATTCTCCCTGGGGCGATGCTGATGGTGGCTGGGCGGAAGGGCCGCACTACTGGATGACAGGCATGGCCTATCTGATCGATGCCGCCAATCTGCTCAAGAGTGCTACCGGGCTGGATATCTACCAACGGCCATTTTTTCAGAAAACCGGTGATTTTCCACTGTACACGAAAGCACCCGACACTCGTCGATGCACGTTCGGGGATGACTCGACCATGGGAGACCTGCCCTGCCTGAAGGTGGGTTACAACCTGCGTCAATTTGCCGGGGTCACCGGCAACGGTGCCTATCAATGGTATTTCGAGGAAATCCTGCGCAATGACCCGGGAACCGAGAAGGAATTCTACAACTATGGTTGGTGGGATCTGCGCTTCGATGACATGGTCTACCGGCATGATTATCCGGTTGTGGAGGCGCAACCCCCAGCAGATGATGATGTCCTGCGCTGGTTCAAGGGTATCGGCTGGGTTGCGTTGCAAGTGAGCATGGATGTTCCGGACAAGCACATCCAGTTTGTCATGAAGTCCAGCCCCTATGGATCGGTCAGTCACAGTCATGGCGATCAGAACGCGTTCGTGTTCTCGGCTTTCGGCGAAGATCTCGCCATTCAGTCGGGCTACTACGTGGCTTTCAACAGCTCCATGCATCAGCGCTGGAGACGACAGACGCGTTCGAAGAACGCCATCCTGATCAATGGCAAGGGGCAATACGCTGACAAGGACAAGGCACGGACCATGCGCGCGTCAGGCAATATCGAATTTGCCACGACCCATGAAGATCATGTGCACATTCGTGGCAATGCAACGGCTGCCTATGCGTCGCTGAGTCCGGAAGTCAGCAGCGTGCTGCGTGATGTGTACTTTGTACGAAACCAGTATTTTGTCATCGTGGACAGTATCGATGCCGATTCACCGGTCAGTATCGACTGGCTATTACATACAAATACGCCTCAGCAACTGGGCAAGAATTCTTTCCGCTACTCCGGGGAAAGAGCCGGTTTTTACGGGCAAGTGCTGTGGTCCGAGGCTGGAGCGCCGACGTTACGGCAGGAGGCTGCTTTTGCAGGTGTGGACCCCGCCGAGATCGAAGGCTTGCCGGTGAGTTCGCAGCTGAGCGTCTGCTATCCGGAATCGCGGCGCCACCGAATCGCTACCTTGCTCGTGCCATACCCGCTCGATCAGCCTCGACGTGTATTTCACTTTCTGGATGATCAGGGCTATGACTGTGATCTGTATTTTACCGACGCAGATGATCATTCCTTCAAGGTCACCGTGCAGAAGCTGGCGAAGGCATAGCCTGGTCGAGTCTCTGGCCTGACTGAGGGGCAAGACTGAGAGGCCTGACTGAGAGGCAGGCTGAGAGGCAGGCTGAGAGGCAGGCTGAGAGGCAGGCTGAGAGGCAGGCTGAGAGGCAAGGCACCCCGCTCATGGAGCGGGGCTTGCCCATGGTGTATGAGCGGCACAGGAGTCACAGCCAGGGTATGTCTGATCGCACCAGGTGTGGCTGATCAGGAAAGATCCGACAGTGACGGCTTGCGGTAATTTTTACACGCGGCTGCTCGTGGAACGACACTTTCCAGCAGGATATGGCACCATCAGGGACAGGGTGAAGGTGCTTTCCGGGATGAAAAGACAGTGAGTAACCAGAGGATCTACGAGGTTCAGGAAATTCTCGATGTCATGCCGCTCATGTTCTTTCAGAAGGACACGCGAAACTGCATAGTCAGAACCAATCAGGTTGTTGCCGATATGCTGGGTACAACCGTGGGTGCGATGATCGGTACTTCTGCGGAACAGTGGTTTCCCGACGAGGCAGGCGATTTCTTCAGTGATGATCTGCAGGTCATGAATTCCCGGCAGTCGCGGTTGAGCATCATCGAACAATTCGAGACACCCGTTGCTGGCAAATTATGGGTCAAGACGGACAAGCACCCTCATTATGATGCGACCGGTGAGGTTGATGGTGTGCTGGTATTCTCCAGAAGGGTCGACGGCAGGACGCTGGATGAGGAGCAGCGATCGGAACTCGAAGCGCAGGTCCGCTATGCCCAGAAGCTGGACAGCATCGGCGTTCTGGCCGCAGGTGTCGCACACGATTTCAACAACTATCTGACGATCATCATGGCCGGTACCGAGATGGCGCTGGATCGCATGGGTCGTGGCGTTCCGGAAGCACTTCCACTGGAAGAATCACTGAAAGCAGCTCATGAAGCCGCCAGAATTGCCAATCAGCTGGTCACCTATGCCGGCAAGTCGCCGATTGTCAGCAAACCGATCAACCTGTCGCTGCTGATCCACCAATTCAGCGACATGCTACATGCCTCTGTTGCAACGAATGTAGCGCTGTCGTTCAGTCTCGATTTCGATATTCCGGAGATCAATGCCGATATCGCACAGATGCACCAACTTCTCGTGAATGTCGTCATCAACGCGTCCGAGGCTATCGATGGGGAACGAGGCAAGATCATCATCAGCACCAGTGAGCGTCACTACAGCGCCAGGGAACTGATGAATACCGTTATCGGCTCGGCGCTGCATTCCGGTCCATTTGTTCTCCTTACCATCAGCGATACAGGACAGGGAATGTCGGCCGAAGTGATGAAAAGCGTTTTCGAACCCTTTTTCAGCACGAAGATGTCCGGTAGAGGTCTGGGACTGGCTACCGTCATTGGCACCATCAAGGGTCATGGTGGAACCTTGCATGTCGAATCCACAGAGGGGCAGGGCACCACCATTGACCTGTTGTTCCCGGTAGCGAACAGGGCTTATCACTCGGCTGGAAACGCTGCCGACGACGATCGTTCTGCGCTCAGCGCAATACAAGGCAGGCCAGGCGGTCATGCGCAGGATGCCAGCCCTGGTGTGTCGAGCGACGGCCGTTTTGCCAGCATCAGTCCGGGAACAAGCGCACAACAGACTGACAGGAACCGTTACCCGATACTGATCGTGGATGACAACAGTGCTGTCAGGGAAACCCTGCAGACATTTCTGGAGAGCGACGGCTTTACGGTGGTGAGTACTGATGGCAGCGAGGCAGCACTCGCCTTGCTACGGGCTCCAGAGGCAAGGTTCAGCGCTGCGGTCGTGGATTACTGCATGCCCGAAACCAATGGTCTCGAATTGTTCAGACAGATCAGGCAGCTGCGCACGGACTTGCCGTTCATTCTGGTCAGCGGCTCTGCCAATCTGGATTCCATGGAGCAATTCGAGAGTCTGTCCGGTGTTGCTTTTCTGAAGAAGCCATTCAACAGGGGCGCGATACTTGAAAAGTTGAAGGATCTGCTTGAAAACAGCCATGCCGAGCGTGCCGACTGAACGACACGCCAGTTGTTGATGTCAGGACTTCGGCCTGACATTCTCTGCATCGTACAAGGCTCGGTAACCCACTGCCTCAACGCTTACCGGGTACTGCTCGCCGAAATACTCCATCAGCAGTGTACGTCCCTCCTGGCAATACTCATGGGGCAGGTAGCCCAGCGCAATGTTCTTCCCCAGACTGGGTCCGTAGGCGATACTGGTGGTATAGGAACGTCGGCCATGCTCATCCTGCAGCACATCGCCGGTTTCCGGATCTACGATCGGGCAGGTGCCGACCGGGTATCGGGCCACACCATTGGCATCCTTGTTGTCTGTCATGACCAGGGTACACAGATAGGCAGACTGATGCTCGAGTTCTCGTTGTTCCAGATACGCTTGTTTGCCATGGAAATCGGCAGCCTTGACCTTGGGGCGTGCAAGACCGGCTTCATACAGATTGTATTCGGTCAGCAAATCGGCATTCTGCAATCTCAGGCTCTTCTCGAGGCGACGACTGTTGGCGTAGGTTTCCACACCGATCGGAGTCACGCCTTCAGCTGCCAGGGCATCCCAAACGGCCAGCCCGTCCTGGTAGGCGAAATGCAACTCCCAGCCCTGTTCTCCGACATAGGAAATCCGGAAAGCGCTGATTTCCACGTCACCGATGTGAAGTGTCCTGACCGCTGCGAACGGAAAATTTTCCTGGGTGACGGCGTTCGGGTCGCTGATGACCTTTTGCAGGACGCTGCGTGCATTGGGACCCCACAGTCCCAGGCAAGAGAAGTCTTCCGTGCGGTCCACGATGCTGACGGCTGGAAAACCATGGTCCTGACTGATACGCTGCATCCAGACGAAATCGCGATTGCCGGAGTCACCGCCGTCGATGACACGGAAATGATCATCGGCCAGTCGAATCACGGTCAGGTCGGCTCGCACACCGCCGGCATGGTCGATGAAGTGGGTGTAGACTCCCTTGCCGATCGGCGTATCACCTCCAACCTTGGCCACGCACAGGTATTCCATCAGGGCCTCGGCATCGACGCCTGACACATCGTAGAGTGCAAAATGCGACAGATTGACCATGCCGACATCTTCGGACAGCTGCAGATGCTCGGCGTTGGACACACGCCAGAAGTGGCGATTGTCCCATTCCGACTGACGAACCGGTACGCGGTCGCCGAATTTTTCCAGCAAGTGCTCATTGCCGGCGTATCCATGGGCGCGCTCCCAACCGGCCGCCTCCATGAAATGGGCGCCATGGGCCTTTTCACGCTCGTGGAAAGGGCTTTGCCGGATGCCACGTCCCTTGGAATAGGGCTCGCGATTGTGAACCGCAGGGTTGTATATCTTGAAGGCTGACTCATAGCAGCGATCATGGATGTATTGTTCTTCCTGCTGAAAAGGATAGTAGCGAGCCACGTCAACACCGAAATGATCCAGTTCGGTTCGTCCGTCGGTCATCCAGTCAGCGATAAGCTTGCCAGTGCCGGGTCCGTCCTTGACCCAGACAGACACCGCGTACCACAGACCGCGGACACGGGCCGACTCGCCAACGGAAGGGCCGCCATCGGCGGTGACCTGCAGCAGGCCATTGAATGAGCGCTTTTCGTCAAAACCCAATTCACCCAGGATAGGGGTCAGCTCCATGGCCCGTTCCAGTGGTTCCATGATCTGTTCCATTTCCAGATCCCGTTGAGAGGGTGACAGGCGAGCCTCTTCCTTTTCCTGAAGGTCGCGAGGATGACACATGCGAGGTTCCTTTTCCTCGTAATAGCCCCACTCGATCATGCCGCCTTCGGCCGTTCGTGGATCTCCGGTGTCGCGAAGGTAGGCCGAGTTGCCCTGATCGCGCAGCAAAGGCCAGCCGATTTCCTTGCCGGTATCGGCAAATTCGTCGTAGGGCCCGAACCACAGGAGTGGGTGATCGACCGGCATCACAGGCAGGTCCTCACCAGCCATCTGTGCAATCAGTCGTCCCCAGAGTCCTGCACAGACCACCACGTAGTCGGCCTTGATGTAACCCCGGCTGGTCTCCACACCGACAATACGACCTTCCTGTATATCCAGGCCGGTTGCCGATGTATTGGCAAAGGTGGTGAGCTTGCCTGTTTTTTCGGCCTCTTCCACCAGTTCTCCGGCGACAACCTGCGAGCGCGGTATGACAAGTCCTGCATCGGGATCCCACAGGGCGCCCTGAATGACATCCTCTTCCAGCAAGGGCATGCGTTGCTTTGCCTCGCTGGCGCTGATCATGGTTGCGCGCGTGCCGAAGGCCTTGCCTGATGCAACCTTGCGCTGCAGTTCGAGCATTCGTTCGTCATCACCCACGCGGGCAACCTCGAGCCCGCCCACCTTGGCGTAATGACCTCTCTTTTCATAGAAGTCGATGCTGTACAGGGTGGTGTGGCAGGTCATCTGATCGTGCGCCGTGGCGTAGCAGAAATCCGATGCATGCGCTGTAGAGCCGATGTCGGTCGGAATGGCAGACTTGTCGATACCGACAATGTTGCTCCAGCCGCGCTCGATCAGGTGGTGTGCAACCGACGCTCCGACGATTCCGCCCTGACCAATGATGACAACTGACGCCTGTTCTGGAAATTTAGCCATTATCAATTAACTCGAAGAGCACAAGGACCGTATGTAGCGGCCATAGTAAAACCGACAACAGATCTTCTCATTGTCATGATTGCGACACTCATCGTCGCCAGGCTGACCTCATGCACCGGAGCCAGGTGGTTGCTCATCAGCGCGAATGACATCCCTGATGCGGTTGCAGGCCATCATCAGGCTGCGCGCGCTCTTCTCATCGACCCCGATCGCGCATTGGATCGAGGCAGGGATACCCAGCGCCCGACGATACAGATCGTGCCCCTTGTCGGTCAGGTGAATCATCACACGGCGTTCGTCATCTCGACTGCGTACGCGACTGACAAGGCCCAGTTTCTCCAGACGCTGTATCAGGGGGGTGGTGGTTGCGCCCTCCAGTTGCAGTCGGGAAGCCATGGCCTGGATCGTGATGCCATCACCTTCCCACAATACCAGCATGGCCAGATACTGCGGATAGGTCAGACCCAGGTCCGCCAGCAGCTTGCTGTACTGGCGGGTGATGGCGCGCGATGTCGAATAGAGGGCGAAACACAACTGGTCCTGCAACAGGAGTCCATCTGACGGCTTGGAGACTGTCTTGTTCATGCTGGGCACTATATACCAGTGTGTCGAGGTGGCCTGCAAACCGCTGAACTGACCCCGTGCCGGCGCGGTATCTGAGAACCGGGCTGTCAGGTATTATGTTTGGTCCATTCTGCGATCGACAGCTACGAGAACCCTGACAGTTATGAGTGAAGCAAGGAATATTGCCGTTATCGGACTGGGCTCCATGGGGTATGGCATGGCAAGCTCTATACGCAAGGCGGGACACACCACCTGGGGTGTCGATATCGCTGAGTCTGCAATGCAGCGCTTTCGTGAAGAGGGCGGTGCTGCCGGTGAGCTGACTGATGTGGCTGGCACGCTGGATGCTGTTGTCGTTGTGGTGCTCAATGCCGCGCAGACAGAGAGCGTGCTGTTTGGCGACAACGGCATCGTGGCGGGTCTCAGAGCGGGTGCGGTCGTCATGGCCTGCGCGACGGTACCGCCTGAATTTGCCCGCTCCATGGCACAACGCTGTGCCGAGACCGGCGTACTGTATCTGGATGCACCCATCTCCGGCGGATCCGTCAAGGCGGCACAGGGAGCCTTGAGCGTGATGGCATCCGGCAGTCAGGAGAGTTTTGCCGCGGCGCGTCCGGTACTGGATGCAACCGCCGAGACCGTCTTCGAACTGGGTGATGAGGTGGGGATGGGGTCTGCGATGAAGGCCGTGAACCAGTTGTTGGCAGGCGTCCATATTGCCGCCATGGCCGAGGCCATGACCTTCGGCATGACACAGGGCATCGCACCGCAGACCTTCGTGGATGTGATCAGCAAATGTGCAGGTACTTCCTGGATGCTGGAGAATCGAGCCCCTCATGTTGTGGACGGTGATTATACGCCGCGTTCGTCCATCGATATCTGGCCCAAGGATCTGGGAATCGTTCTGGATATTGCCAAATCGGCGAAGTTCGGCGCGCCGCTGACCGCGGCAGCCCTGCAGCAATTCCTGGCGGCCTCCGGATCCGGTCTGGGGCAGGAGGACGATGCCGCCGTGGCCAAGGTCTACGCCCGCAATGCAGGCCTCGAACTGCCGGGAGAGGCGTGATGCTGCTGGGATGCATCGGGGATGACTTCACCGGCTCATCCGATCTGGCAAATACCCTGGCCAAGCAGGGCATGCGTGTGGTGCAGTACACGGGAGTACCCTCCACTGCTGCCGACTCGATAGTCGAGGCCGGCGTGGTCGCCCTGAAATCACGCTCCATCGACCCGGCTGATGCAGTGCGACAATCACTCGAAGCCCTGGAGTGGCTACAGGCGCAAGGTTGCGAACAGTTCTTTTTCAAGTACTGCTCCACCTTCGACTCCACGCCGGAGGGCAACATCGGACCGGTAGCGGATGCCCTCGCCGAAGCACTCGACGCCCACCGGATCATCGTCTGTCCGGCGTTTCCCGGGACGGGCCGCTCCATCTATCAGGGGCATCTGTTCGTCAAGGACACCCTGTTGAACGAAAGCGGATTGCAGAATCACCCGCTGACGCCCATGACCGATCCGGATATCCGCCGCTGGTTGCGTCCGCAGACGACATTCGAAGTGGGGCATGTGGCTGCAGCGTCGGTGTTTGCCGGCAGTGAGGCCATTCGTGCGGCTCTGGATGAACAACATGAACAGGGCAAACGACTGATCGTGGTGGATGCCCTGCGGGATGAAGACTTGATGCAGATCGGCGCAGCCGTGGATACGCTGCCCCTGATTACCGGAGGATCCGGCGTTGCTCTGGGCTTGCCCGAGAACTTCAGACGGCGAGGTCTGATCACTGGTTCGGGGGCTCACTGGCGAGGGGAATCCGGCAAGTGCGTCGCCTTGTCCGGGTCCTGTTCCACGGCGACCCGCGAGCAGGTGGCACGGCATCTCGAAAAGGCGCCCGGCATGGAGATTGTGGCCGCCGATGTCATCGAAGGCAGAGTCACACCGCAGGGCGTCGCGGATTTTCTGATCAACGCCGACGGTGTGCCATTGGCCTACAGTTCGGCTGACCCGATGGTTGTCAAGGAGGTGCAGGCACGTTTTGGTCGGGAGCGATCGGCCGAAGCGCTGGAGTCCTTTTTCGCGCAAGTGGCCCGGTGCCTGGTGGCTGGGGGTGTCAATCGCCTGTTGACCGCCGGTGGTGAGACCTCGGGGGCCGTGGTGGAGGGTCTGCAACTGGACACTCTGGAAATCGGTCCCGAGATCGATCCGGGCGTACCTGCGCTGAGAGCGGGTGACAGTCTGGTGATTGCCTTGAAATCCGGCAATTTCGGGGCGCCGGACTATTTCGAGAAGGCCGCCAGGGTGCTGGGCCTGTCAGGGCAGGAATAGCGATGAGTGCAGAAGCCGACTTGCGCGAACAGATGTGCCTGCTGGCCAAATCGTTGTTCGACCGGGGGTTGACCAGTGGCAGTACCGGCAACATTTCTTCCCGGACGGCTGATGGTGGTTTGCTGGTATCACCCACGGGCACCAGTTTCGGGCGTCTCGATCCGGGGCGTCTGTCCCGGTTCGATGCAGACGGCCGACTGATCGACGGAGATTCACCCACCAAGGAAATGTCACTGCATTCGGCCTTCTATACCACGCGAAGCACGGCTGGTGCCGTGGTGCATCTGCATTCCTGTCATGCGGTGGCCTGGTCACTGATGCCCGAGGTCGATGAAGACAACTTTCTGCCACCGCTGACTCCATACGGGATCATGAAGCTCGGGCGAGTCAAACTGCTGCCGTACTTTCGACCCGGCGATCCGGCGATGGGGGAGGCCGTACGCGGTCTGGCGGGCAAGCGCAGTGCCGTGATGCTGGCCAATCATGGCCCGGTGGTTGCCGCCAAGGATGTCGAGGCAGCCTGTAACGCCATCGAGGAGCTGGAAGACACGGCCCGACTGGCAATGATGATGCGCGGTCATGCCGCGCGTGCACTGAATTCAGATCAGATCGCTGATCTGGTATCGCATTTTGATGTGGAGTGGGAAGCTTGAAATTTTCTGCCAATCTCGGTTTTCTATGGACCGAATCGAGTCTGCCCGACGCCGTGCGCGCCGCTGCCAGCGCCGGTTTCGATGCTGTGGAGTGTCACTGGCCGTATGACACGCCTCCCGAGCAGCTTCGCCAGGCGCTGGCGGATACGGGGCTGACCATGCTGGGGCTCAACACCTCGCGTGGCAACCCGGATGCCGGCGATAACGGTCTGGCCGCATTGAGCGGACGAGTCGAAGAGGCTCGTCAGTCGATAGATGCGGCGATAGCCTATGCAGATGCTGTTGGCATTCCCAATGTGCATGTCATGGCCGGTTTTGCCGCGGGTGAGGAAGCACACACCACCTTTGTATCGAACCTGCAGTACGCCTGCGTAATGGCCGCCGCGCGGCACATCACCATTCTGATCGAACCACTGAACCACTACGATGCCCCGGGGTATTTTCTGAATACCACCACTCAGGCGCTCGACATCATGGATGCTGTGGCAGCTGACAATCTGAAGCTGATGTTCGATTGTTATCATGTGCAGTTGATGGAGGGTGATCTGAGCCACCGCCTGTCCGAACTACTGCCGCGAATCGGTCACATCCAGTTTGCTTCGGTGCCTGATCGTGGTGCACCGGATCACGGAGAGATCAATTATGATCATGTGTTCCGGCTGATCGACGAACTGGGCTACGCGGCACCGCTGGGCGCTGAATACAAGCCTGGAGGCGACACCGATTCCACGCTTGGCTGGTTGCGCGGATACCGTTGATGCCCGTGCTGTGACGGAGCCGGCAGGCAGTATTCCCGAGGAAAAAGGCCTGCAGGAGTAGGTTTTCATACTGTTTCGAGGGGGCTTCGACTGGTTGACACTGCCTGTATATACAGGCTATCGTCAACCTGAAATCCAGAATCAGCAAAGGTGGCCGGATGACTCCGGAGTCCGTCAATGCCCTGTTTGACCTGCAGGGCAGTACCGCAATCGTCACGGGTGCCAGTCGAGGTATCGGTCGGACCCTGGCAATGGGGCTGGCCGCTGCGGGTGCCGATATTGTCCTGACTGCGCGTTCGCAAGGCTCATTGCAGGACGTATCCTCTTGCATCGACGCGCTGGGGCGTCATTGCCATGTGCGTACGCTGGATGTCAGCCGTACAGGGTCGATCGAGGAATTGTTCGGGTCCCTGCAGGCCGACGGCATCCTGGCTGACATTCTTGTCAATAATGCCGGCGTCGAGCAGGTCTGTCCGTCCGTGGATGTGGACGCGCAATTGTGGGACACCATCTGCGATACCAATCTCAAGGGATCCTTCTTCATGGCGCAGCATTTTGCTCGCGCCTTGCTGGCGCATGACAAGCAAGGCAGCATCATCAATCTTGGCTCGCTGACATCCGCGGTTGGGGTTCCGGGAGCAACGGCCTATACCAGCAGCAAAAGCGGCCTGCTGGGAATGACGCGAGCATTGAGTACCGAATGGGCGCCTCGCGGCATCCGAGTCAATGCCATGGGTCCCGGCTATTTTCGTACGGCATTGACAGAAGAGTTCTATCAGGATGCCCAGTGGCAGGACACCATGTTGTCGAAGATTCCGATGCAACGTTTTGGCCGGTTGGAAGATCTGGTAGGGCTGGGCGTCTTTCTGGCAGGTGATGCATCCGCCTATGTCAGTGGCCAGATCTTCTATGTTGATGGCGGATATCTCGCTGCCATCTGAGGCGGGAGAATCCTCATGAATTTCGATAGTGATCGATGAGAGTCCAGTCCGATGAATGACCCGGCACCGTTGTACGTCAAGGTAAAGCGCCACATCACCGATGCGATCAGTGACGGAAAATATCTGCCGGGCGCCAAGTTGCCATCGGAGAGCGCCCTGGTCGAGGCGCTGGACGTCTCCCGAATGACGGTCAACCGGGCGCTGCGAGAGCTGACACGCGATGGGCTCATCACTCGGCTGCAGGGCGTTGGTTCCTTTGTCAGCAACGCTCGCCCCATGACCTCTCTTGTCGAGCTCAGGGACATTCGTGATTTCGTACTCGAGCTGGGCGCGGATTATTCCTGCAAGGTGCTGGTCGCAGAACGACGGCAGGCGAATCGGCGAGTGGGGGAGCTACTGGAAGTCGGCAAGGGCGCACAGGTTCTGCATGTGGCCATATTGCATTATTCCGATGGTGTTCCGATGCAGCTGGAGCGTCGCTTCGTGCGCGAGGATTTTTCGCCCGATCTGCTGAAGCAGGACCTGGAAGCCACCTCGACATTTCGCTATTTCCAGTCGATCGCGCCGGTATCCGAGCTGGAACAGGTGGTCGAGGCCTGTACACCCGATGCGCAAGAGCGTCGTTGGCTGAAACTGGAGGCGAATTGTCCACTGCTGAGAATCAGAAGGCGAACCTGGGTGGGTTCCAGAATTGTGACGCTGGGCTACTTTTCGCATCCTGGCGATCAGTTTCGTGTGACTGTCAGGCTCTGTCCCGGCGATCTGTCGCGTTGACATCGGGATATTCCTGTATCTTGTATATACAAGGGACGAGGGGTAAACTTCCTTACCGTCTTGCAGACACATGCCGTTAGAGCCGGGAGTTATGAGTACAGCTGCACACATGGTTGAGATCAGGAATGTCTCCAGAGCCTTCGGCCAGACTGTCGCGGTCGATAACGCGAGTCTCTCTCTGCAGCGCGGTGATTTCCTGACCATCGTTGGCCCCAGTGGTTGTGGCAAAACCACCTTGCTGCGAATGATTGCCGGGTTTGATGAACCGACCCGGGGCGAGATTCTGATCAACGGGCAGAATGTCGAATCCGTGCCGGCTTACCGGCGCTCGATCGGCATGGTGTTCCAGAAGCTGGCATTGTTTCCTCACATGACTGCCGCTGAGAACGTTGCCTTTCCACTGCGCATGCGTCGTTTCAATCCGGCATTGATCCCCGAACTGGTGAACCGATATCTGGCGCTGGTCAAGCTGGAACATCTTGCCGATCGCCGGCCTCATCAACTGTCAGGTGGACAGCAACAGCGTGTGGCCATTGCCCGCGCCCTGTCCTTCAGTCCGGATCTGCTGTTGCTGGATGAGCCCTTGTCAGCTCTGGACAAGAAGCTGCGGGAGGAGATGCAGTTGGAGTTCAGGCGTATTCAGCAGGAGCTTGGCGTCACCACGATCAATGTGACTCATGATCAACGCGAAGCGCTGGTCATGTCCGATCACATGATCGTCATGGATGAGGGCGTGGTGCAGCAGGCCAATACACCGCGCGAGGTCTATCACAGCCCCGGAAATCGCTTCGTGGCAGGTTTTCTCGGCGTTACGTCCATGTTCAAGGGCAGCGTGACGGCCATCCGGGAAGGCAGGCTGTCGGTGGATATGGGTGGCGTCACGATGACGGCTCGGGGTAACGGACAATTGTTTTCGGTCGGTGATGTCATCGACTGTGCTGTGCGTGCAGAACAGGTCGTTCTGTTCGAGGAAGATGCCCGGCATTGGGAGAATGCGGTCACGGGTGTTGTTCGCCAGCGCATCTTCGAAGGTGATCGAATGGTGTATGAGGTTCATGTCGAAGACATGAATGGTTCATTCATCCATGTGTTCGATCATGATCCCGGCAAGCACGCTGAACATGAGGTTGGAGCCATCGTGCATCTGGGCTGGAATGCAGAGTCGTTCTATGCGTTCCCTGTCGTTAAATAGCAGAACCTGAAAATCTTGAATCAGAGGATCGTGATGATGAACAGACTACCGATACAGAGCATGCGGCGACGCGCGGCACTCAAGGCCAGTGCGGCCGCCGCCGGAGCCCTGGCATTTCCTTCCCTGCTCAGAGCCAATGACAAGCCCGGAGAGTTGATCGTGCGCGCCTGGGGAGGCGCCTGGGGCGATGCACTCAAGGCGGGCGTTGCCGACCCGTTTACCGAAGCCACCGGCATCAAGGTGCGCCTGGATTTCACGGAAGACAACGAGATCAAGCCGAAGATCTGGTCGGCTGTCGATCAGGGACGCATTCCGCCCATCCATGTCAACTGGGACACCTCGACCAACGCAACGATTTCCGCGTTGCGGGGTGTGACTGTCGATCTGAGTGATCTGCCCAACCTCGAAGGCCTCTTGCCGCTGGCGAAACCTGCCGGACTGGAAGGCTATCCGCTGGTCAACACCTACGCCTATGTCTATGTCTGCGCCTATCGTCCCGAGGCGTTTCCCGATGGTCCGCCCACGTCCTGGAAGACCATGCTGGACCCGAAATACAAGGGGCGCATCGCCTTGTACGACGACGGCATCGGATTCAACCCCATCGCGGTGATCGCCGGTGGCGGCACATTCGACGATATTCCCGACAATATGGAGCCGGGTTACGAATTCTATCGTCAGCTCAAGGCGAACGAGCCATTGCTGGGTGAGGACTCCGACTTCACGACCTGGTTCCAGAACGGCGAGATCGATCTGGCCTGCACCATCTCGGTGAATGCACGGGCAGCTCGCCAGAACGGTATCGATGTGCAGTGGACCGTACCGGAAGAGGGTTGCAAGGTGGATACCGACGGTTTGTGGATTCCCAGAGGCTTGCCGGAGAACGAAGAGTTCTGGGCCAAGGAGTTCGTGAACTTCGCACTCTCCAGAGAAGCACAGGAAAAATGGTGTTCCCTGCTCGGATTGCCTCCCGTGTTTCCGGGAATCGCACCACCGGAAGATCTGGTCGACGATCTGTCCTACCCGACGAAACCGGAAGATTTTGCCAGACTGGTCAGTGTGCCGTCGCCCGTACTGGTCGAGAATCAGCCGAAATGGTTCGCCCGGTTCAACGAGATTTTCCAGGGCTGATGATGCCCATGGTGCAACCCCGGCAGCTGCCGGGGTTGCACGGCTACCTAGAGTGAATCACCGACTTGCCTGAACGTACACCGGATAGACTGCCACTGCGCTGGACACTGCTGGACAGGCTGGAAGCTATCGCAGCCCTGGTCTGGCCAGCGCGCTTGCGTGGGGCAACCGGCTGGCTGTTCATCACACCGGCCCTGTTGCTGGTAGGCGTGTTGCTGATCGGTCTGGGCTACATGATCGAGTACAGTCTGCACGAACTGGATCTGTCCACCTACCGCCTGAAGGAAGCCTACACGCTGGACAATTACCTGTTCCTCATGGAGCAACCCGTCTATCTGCGAGTACTGTTGCGGACTTTGCTGGCAGCGACCATTGTCACGGCAGCGACTCTGTTTCTGGCTTTTCCCTATGCTTATGTCATGGTCAGAACCTCGTCCTCGAGGTTGCGCAAGTTCCTGCTGATTTCGCTGTTTCTGCCTTTTTTCATCGGCCAGGTGGTACGTGCCTATGGCTGGCTGATCATCCTGGGCAAGGAAGGCATCATCAACAGCCTGCTGCTGACACTGGATTTGCCGACACTGGATCTGATCTACAACAACGGTGCGGTGATCTTCGGTCTGGTGCAGTACATGCTGCCCTTTGCCGTGTTGCTGATCGTACCGGCCATCACTGCCATCGGCGAGGATATCGAACTGGCAGCAGAAAGCCTGGGTGCCCACTGGACAAGAGCCTTCTGGCATGTGGTTCTGCCCATGGCCAGGCCCGGACTGGTTGGTGCCGGGGTTGTCGTGTTCACCCTGACCATGACAGATTTTGCCATGCCGGAAATTCTGGGTGGTGGTACCAGTGATTTCATCGCCAGTGCGATCTACGACAGCTTTTTCCAATTGTCCAATTCCGGTCTGGGCGCTGCCCTGTCCATTGTCCTGGTGACACTTGGCAGTATCCTGGTGGCCATCGTGTTCCGGCTCACCGGTGCCGGGACGCTGAGTATCCGGCAATGAGTCAGCTGTTGATCGTGTTGGTGAAGACGTTGCGATGTCAGGGGGGCGCATGAATCTCATGCCGTCGAAGAACTGGGTCCTGTGGACATTGGTGACTTTCAGTCTGATCACCTTGAGTCTGCCGACCATCATCATCATTGGTGCCTCGTTCACCTCGGGTGAGATCATCCAGTTTCCGCCAGATGGTTTTTCTCTACGCTGGTATGAACGTCTGTGGCAACTGGATGACTTCAAGGATGCATTCCTGCGCACGCTGCATGTCTCTTTCATCTGTACCCTGGTGGCCATTCCCGTGGGCACGCTGGCAGCTCTGGCCTGTGTGCGCTATCGCATGCGTTTCCAGCAGACCATACAGGTCTATCTGTTGCTGCCATTCACCATACCGCTGGTGGTATCCGGAATCGCCATGATGATCTTCTTCGGTGAGATTCGCATTTTGGGGCAGATCTGGCCAGTGGGTGTCGCGCTGTGCCTGATCAACCTGCCGTTCATGATCTGGTCGGTGAGCTCGACGGTCAACGGTCTGGACCCGGAGCTGGAGAATGCCGCTCACAGTTGTGGTGCACCACCGGTGCAGACGTTCTTTGCCGTGACGCTGCCGGCAGTCATGCCCGGTGTGATTACCGGGGCACTGCTGATGTTCATTCTGGCGTTCAACGAGTTTCTGGTCAGTCTGTTCCTGACCGATGCCCGCACCGTGACCCTGCCGGTGCAGATCTACAATTCGATTCGCAGTGTCATCACGCCAGACCTGGCTGCGGTATCGGTCGTCTACATCGTGGTCGCACTGCTTGCCGTCTGGTTGCTCGACCGTCTGGTCGGACTCGACATCTTCCTCAAATCACGATAAACCGCCTTCCCGCATTCATGAACATCAGTTTCCATCACCATGCGTCGCTGGACGATGCGCAGAAAGCTGCCTTGCTGCAGCGTACCGAAGGCGATCTGGGGCCTTTTCTGGAAAAGGTCGTGCCCATCATCCATGCTGTTCGGGATGAGGGTGACGCAGCGCTGGCGCGCTTTGCCAGGCAATTCGATGGCTCTACGGTTGCTGCCGATGCCATTGCGGCCACGCCTGCAGATTTCGACAAGGCGTTTGACAGCCTTGACAAGGACTTCATCGAGATACTGGAATACAACAGCGACAATGTGCGCCGCTTTCATCGGGCACAGATGCCCGAGCAGATGTGGATGAAGGAAATGCATCCGGGGGTCTTTGCCGGGGAGAAGGTTGAGGCGATCAGCTCGGTAGCCTGCTATGTTCCCAGAGGCAAGGGTTCGTTTCCCAGTGTTGTCATGATGACGGCCATTCCGGCCGTCGTGGCGGGTGTTCCCGAACCGGTCATCATCACGCCGCCGGGGCCCGATGGCAACGTGGATGCGGCGACTCTGGTGGCAGCCAGGATCGCTGGTGTCGAACAGGTCTACAAATGCGGTGGTGCTCAGGGCGTCGCAGCCGTTGCCCATGGCACGCAGACCGTGCCGCGTTGTCGCAAGATCGTCGGACCGGGCAGCCCCTGGGTGGTCGCGGCCAAACGTGTTCTGGCCGACCGTCTCGATCCGGGCCCACCCGCCGGTCCCAGCGAGTCGATCATCCTGGCCGATGAGACTGCCAATGGACGTGTAGCCGCTCTGGATCTGCTGATCGAATCCGAGCACGGACCTGACAGCTCTGCCTATCTGGTGACCTCATCAAGGGCGGTTGCCGAAGCTGCGATTGCGGCCATTCCCGGATATTGGAAGCAGATGAGTGAACAGCGAGTGGCGTTTTCATCCACGGTGCTGTGTGGTCCGCGAGGCGGAGTGATTCTGACTGACTCCATTGAAGAGGCCATCGCTTTCGTCAATGAGTATGCTCCCGAACATCTGCAGATACACTCGAAGGATGCGCATGACTACCTGGGCGCCATACGCAATGCCGGGGAGATACTGCTGGGAGAACATACGCCGATCTGTATCGGTAATTTCACGCTTGGTCCCAATGCTGTGCTGCCAACCAATGCAAGCGCACATACGCGCTCACCCCTGGGTGTGCATGATTACCTGAAGCTGGTCTCGATCGGCCATGTGACAAGAAAGGGTTACGACACCTTGGCGCCCTATGCCCGGAAGATGGCACGGTACGAAGGGTTCGATGCACACGAAAACGCGGTGTCGGAGATGCGCACAAAGGCGTTCGAGGCCGGATAGGCGCTGGACGACATGATGGATTCACGTTTGAAGATTGGCGCGCAAGCCGGTACGCCATTGGATAAGCAGGCTGGTTCGGGAGCCAGCCATGATGCACCGGCAAGCCCGTTGTCGCGGATCAGGCAGCTTGGCCGCGATCCGGCGAGCATGCCCGAGGCCGCGCTCGCGATGATCGAACTGCTGGATCGGAAGTTTCCGTTCACGGTGGTGCCGGGCAGTCTGACTCTTGACACCTGTAATCCACTGGCACTGAACTCGCTGCGAGCAGAATTCAGAACCGAAGACGGACAGCACCTGTTTCTCAAATGCCATCACGAGGACGGTGAAGCAGACCGAGTGGGGGAGTATTACCGGTCTGGTATTCTGGAAGAAGCCGGCTTTCCGATTGACAAGGCCCTGTATCAATCCTCCGCAGTTGGCGAGCAACTGGTGATCTACCGCTACCGGGATCGTCGCCAGTTTCCGGAGTTGCACAGTGTGGCCCGTGATCTGGAATCGCATGGTTGCAGGCCGGCGGACATGGCGCCAGTGGTCGCAGCCTTTGACCGCTTTCAGCAGCAGCTGGGAGCGCGTTATCTGGATAGTCTGCACCTTGCCTCCCCAGCGGAGGTTGCGGCCGAGGCGGTGCATGGCTTGTATCATCGACGCCTGGTCGATCACGAGGAAGCAGTCGTGTTCGGTGGGCGAGTTCGCGAATTCTACCTGGGAAGACAAGTAGAGCTGCCCGACGGCAGCAGCCTGCCGTTCGAACAATTCTGGCATTTACGCTGGCGTATCAATGGGCAGCTGCAAGAGTCGAGTCTGCATGAGGCCTTGCAACGCGCCCGGGTGCTGCTGCTGCCGACACCGCATGAGTCCGTGGCGGCCCTGACAGCCCATGGCGATGACCACACCGGAAATCTGCTGTACAACCCGGCGGAAAGTATCGACAGGGCGATCAGCTATTTTGATCCGGCTTTCGCTGGCAACCACATTCCGGCATTGATGGCGCCCTGCAAGGCGCTCTATCATGTCTGTTATGCGCATCCGAACATGCTGTACGATCCGGACGAACTGCGGGTGGATCTGTCAGCGAAGGTGAGTCAGGGTGTGCTGCAGATCGAGCATGACTGGCAGCTGACGCCGTTGCGGCAGCAATTTCTGGCATCGCAGACAAGACATGTCTGGCAACCCTTGCTGCGAACCATGAGGGCACAGAATCTGCTGCCCGTGCAGTGGCGGGACATCATCGGTGCTGCATTGCTGTGCTGCCCGTTGTTGTGCAAGAATCTTCTGGCAGGGGCAGGTCGACCCAACCCCTTGACGGCTGAAGCCTCACTGCTGACGTTCTCGGTTGCCCTGCAACTGGCCGATGGCCTGTTTACCCATCAGCTGGACGACCCGTGAGCTGCGTGAAGACAGCGACACGCTGAAGAACAGCTGTGTGTACCTGATCCGAATCCCGGCGTATCATGACGCTGAACCCGGCTACCGGTGGAGACTGTCATGTCGCGGCAAATACCTGCATTGAAGCGCATCACCATTCGTACGGCACGCGAACTGGATGTCTGGCTTGCCAGTGGCTTCACTCAGGCAAACAGCGTCATGCTGGTGACCCATGCCAGATCCTCCGATCCGCAAAGCATCAGCCCGGATCAGATGGCACAGGCAATGGCAGGGCATGAATGGAAGGTCGGGCGTCGCTATACCCTTGGATCGGGCCTGCTGGGACAGGTGA
Organism: Granulosicoccus sp. 3-233; assembly: GCF_052681095.1. Taxonomy (NCBI): domain Bacteria; kingdom Pseudomonadati; phylum Pseudomonadota; class Gammaproteobacteria; order Chromatiales; family Granulosicoccaceae; genus Granulosicoccus; species Granulosicoccus sp. 3-233. Next base: position 253,338 of record NZ_JBQYLE010000009.1, on the reverse strand, counting down.
TCAGCAGACCATGACCGGGGTGGGTCTGCGTGATCAAGCCAGAAAATGCACGCCGACAAGAATGAACACGCCGATGAACAGGGTTTCAGCCACGATGAGGATGATGGCCTGAGAACCGACGTCGAAGATTCTGCGCAGAGACGTTTTCATGCCTACTGCCGAGATGGCGGTCAGCAGGGCCCAGCGAGACAGATCGTTCAGGAAGCTGCCAACGGACTCCGGTATCAGATTCAGGGAATTGATGCCAGCCAGCAGCAGAAAACCCAATACAAATCCCGGCACCAGTGGTGGTCGTTTCTTGCCTTCAAGCGATTCCGATTCGCCGCGCATGCGGATCACCAGAGCGAAGACCAGTACCACGGGGGCCAGCATGCTGACACGGATCAACTTCACAAGCGTGGCTGTTTCACCGGTCTGTTCGGAGACGGAGAAACCGGCACCGACAACCTGCGCGACATCGTGGATGGTGCCGCCGAGAAAGACCCCGGTGGCAAGATGATCCAGCCCCAGTGTCTGTGTGATGATGGGGTAGGCAATCATGGCGATCGTGCTCAACACGGTGACGCCCAGTACCGTGAACAGCAGATTGCGTTCGGAATGTTCGTTGGTGGGCAGAACGGCGGCAATGGCCATGGCCGCTGATGCTCCGCAAATGGCAACAGCGCCCCCCGTCAGCAAACCCAGTCGCCAACCGCGTCCCAGTACCGCGGCACCGCCCAGACCGAACAGGATGGTCAGAATGACACCGGCTATGGTCAGCGAGATCATGGACGGACCAAGACCGATCAACAGATCGATACTGATTCTGACACCCAGCAAGGCCACACCGAAGCGCAAGACAGTGCGTGCCGTGAATTCGATACCCTTGACGCAGACGCCTTCTTCAGCAAGAAAATGAAAGGCAATCCCCAGCAGCAAGGCCATCAGCATGGCGGGCGCGCCATAGTGCTCTGACAGGAATTGCGCGGTCACGGCAATGACCAGTGCGACACACAATCCCTGGCCTACCCCTCCCAGACGACCGCTGACTGCATCGAATCGGGAGGCAATCGCTGACTGCATATTCATGGTGACGTTGTTCGTGATTTCAGGTTGGGGGGGCGAGGTGTGGGGAGTCAGGAAGCGGATGCTCCCTGACTCCTGTCCAATCAGGAAGGTTGTTGCGGACGCATGTCGGCAGCATTGATGCCGGCAACCGATACCGGTGCTTTCATGGCATCGCGACGGAAGGGTTCGCCGAGTTCCTGGTTCAGTACGACTTCGATGAAGGTAGTGACATTGTCGTTCATCTGTTCCTGCACGGCAGTTGTCAACGCAGCCGAGAGATCCTCGGTATTGAACACCTTGACACCCTTGAGGCCGCAGGCTTCAGCGATCTTCGCGTAATCCACCTGAGTATCCAGCTCGGTTCCGACAAAGTTGTCCTTGTACCAGAGTGTGGTATTGCGCTTCTCGGCGCCCCACTGATAGTTGCGGAAGATCACCATTGTAATCGCTGGCCAATCGTTTCGGCCGCAGGCGGTCATTTCATTCATCGAGATACCGAAAGCACCGTCTCCGGCAAAACCGACGACCGGTACATCGGGACAACCGATCTTGGCGCCCAGGATGGCTGGCAGACCGTAGCCACAAGGTCCGAACAGGCCGGGAGCCAGGTACTTGCGACCTTTTTCGAAGGTCGGGTAAGCGTTGCCGATGGCGCAGTTGTTACCGATGTCGCTGGAAATGATGACGTCTTCAGGCAGTGAGTCACGGATTGCCAACCAGGCATTGCGCGGTGACATGCGATCGGGATTGCGCTCACGCGCACGCTCGTTCCAGGTGATGCCCTCGTCGTTGTCTTCCTCGTGCTCCATGGACACCAGTTCCTGCGCCCAGCGATCCTTGGTGTGCTTGATGTCGGACTTGCGTTCGCTGCGGCCGGCATCACCGGCAGTCTTGCTCAACTGGCCGAGAATTTCGGTGGCCACGTACTTGGCATCACCCTGGATGGCTACGGTTACCGGCTTGGTCAGCCCGATACGATCGGCATTGATATCCACCTGAATGAGCTTGGCGTCCTTCGGCCAGTAGTCGATTCCGTAACCGGGCAGTGTGGAGAAGGGGTTCAGACGCGTGCCCAGAGCCAGCACCACATCCGCCTTGGCAATCAGTTCCATTGCCGCCTTGGAGCCGTTGTATCCAAGGGGACCGACAGACAGCTCATGTGAGCCGGGGAATGCATCGTTGTGCTGGTAATTGCAGCAAACCGGTGCATCCAGTTTTTCGGCCAGCTGGCGTGAGGCATCGATGGCACCACCGATAACGACACCGGCACCATTGAGAATGACGGGAAACTTCGCTTCAGACAGCAGTTTTGCCGCATCGGCAATGGCATCGGCGCCACCGCGTGGACGTTCCAGACGCACGATCTGTGGCAGTTCGATGTCGATGACCTGAGTCCAGTAGTCACGAGGAATGTTGATCTGCGCCGGTCCACACAGACGCCAGGCCTGCTCGATGACGCGGTTCAGAACCTCGGCAACACGGGAAGGATCACGAACCTCTTCCTGGTAGGCCACCATGTCCTCGAACAGGGCCATCTGCTTGATTTCCTGGAAGCCGCCCTGACCGATGGTCTTGTTGGCTGCCTGAGGTGTTACCAGCAGCATGGGGGTGTGGTTCCAATAAGCAGTCTTTATGGGAGTCACGAAATTGGTGATGCCCGGGCCGTTCTGGGCAATGGCCATGGACATCTTGCCCGAGGCACGGGTATAGCCGTCGGCACTCATGCCGGCGTTGCACTCATGTGCGCAGTCCCAGAACTTGATGCCGGCAGCCGGGAACAAGTCGGAAATGGGCATCATGGCAGAGCCGATGATGCCGAATGCATGTTCGATACCATGCATCTGCAGTACCTTGATGAAGGCTTCTTCTGTTGTCATTTTCATGGTGTTGGTCCTCAGAGTTTCTCGTCTTGCAGGTGGTAGTAAACGTACATGAATCGTTGACCCAGACGTCTGAACGGAGTCAGTACGCCATGGCTGGGCAACGGTGATGTAAAGATGGGTAGATCAAGGCCCTGGTTCTGTCCCGCGACCAGTTGCGCCATGCGACGGCCGGCCTGTGCGGAATACATGACTCCGTTGCCGCCGTAGCCCATGGCGTAATAGATGGTCTGCTTCGGATCGGGCTGGAATATTCTCGGCATCATGTCGTGACTGACGTCCACCCAGCCCCACCAGGAATAATCCAGATCGATATCGTCGAGCACCGGAAATTTTCTGGCCAGTCCCTGACGCAGTGCTGCCAGGTGCTTCGGGTTCTCAGCATCCTTGCCGGTCACGGCACTACGGCTACCGATCTGTACCCGGCCATCAGGCAGATAGCGGTAGTAGTGGCGCAGCGTACGCGTGTCGGTCAGGGGCGAGCAGGTCTGGAATCCGCATTCACTTTTCTCTTCGTCGGTCAGAGGCCGAGTCACGATCGAGTTGGACAGAATCGGCATCAGGCGATTCTTGGTGCGGTTGCTCAGGCCTGCCGGCGTATAACCGGCGGTTGCCAATGCCACCGAACGTGCGCGTACGATGCCGCCGGGTGTTGTCAGATGGTGGACACCGTCGATGGTCTTCCAGCCCATGACAGGGCTACCCGGATGAATGGATGCTCCGAGCTTGCGTGCCATGTTCTGGTAACCGAATGCCAGCTTGGCTGCGTGTATGGAGACACCATCCGGCTCCCACATGGCACCGGCTGCTTCCTGGTCTCGGACATGATTCTCGTGAAGCTCCTCGCGGGACATCATGCGTGAGCCATACCCGAAAGTATCATTGAGCAGTTGGCATTCCTTGTTCAGTTTTGCCATGACGCCGGGCTTGTGTGCGATGTAGAAGTGACCACCATCCTGTGGTTCGCAATCGAACTCGCCACAACCGATCAGGTCACGAAACAGTTCAAAGCCCTCGCTGACCTCGGCATGCATCTTCTTGGCGACGTCCACACCCCAGCGATCGATCCACTGGGAGCGCTTGAGTCGTCCGGAGGAGATCTGCGCCTGACCACCGTTACGCGTGGAGCAACCCCAGGCGACGGTATTGGCTTCCAGTACAGTGGCCTTGATGCCGAATTCCTTTGCCAGGTGAATGGCGCAGGACAGACCGGTGTATCCGGAACCGACGATGGCAACATCGACGTCCATATCTCCGGACACAGGGCCATCATCCTCTGGCGGTTCTCCGGCCGTGCCTACCCAATAGGTGGGCGCGTAGTCGCGGTTGTGTCCCGGACCGGAGTCGACGAGAGGATCGTATCGAGGGTCGTAGCTGGATTTTGGCCAGTGTTTCCGACGTAGTGAATCAGTCATGGCGGCAGACTTCCTGCGGAAGAGAAACTATCAGGATTGTTGGAGAGGGCGATCCTTGCGCAACGCCTGTTTGACAATGATCTTGCCGTCGCGCAATGTGAACAGGTCTGCTCCCTGCGCTTCAACGCGAGAGCCATCGGCATTGGTACCGGAGAAAGTCCACTCGGAAACGGCACGGTCACCGTGTACGAAGTGGCTGTGGTGATCCCAGTGGGCGTCCTTCATGCCTGCCCAGACAGCGCTGAATGCCTTGGCGATGGCTTCCTTGCCTTCGATCTTGCTGCCGTGCACTTCGGGTCCACCGACCGTGTAGAACACGCAGTCGTCGGCGAAGCAGGTCATGACACCCTCGATGTCATGGCGATTGAAGGCGTCGAAGGTTGCGGCAAGGTCTGCTGCAGTGAGTTCGTTGGACATCGGTTTCTGTTTCCCTGAGTAAGCTGAGACACCAGGAGCAGGTCTCTTGGTGATGGATCTTAGGGGGACTGGGGCGTTTGCGTACGTACCAATGAAAACGCGGCGGTGGAGCCAGCGTGTGTGTCGAGACGGATGGACCCTGGGACAGGCCTTGGCCTCAATGAGACATAAAGACGCGCAGCAGAAACGCGATAGACCGGTGAATACAGTCGCGCACGGAGTTGTTTTCGGGGCGGCCCTCCGCAAACCGTGGCTTGGTTACTCCAAGTGAGGTTTGGAAATATCGAGTACGCGGCTGTAGACGCCGGTATAGCGCGAGCCGTAGGCGGTTTCTGGTCGTGGACTTATGTCTCATTGAGGCTAGGTCAGGGACTTCTTGCGCAGCAGTAAACAAGTTGATTGATGAACCAGATCAGTGCAATCATGGTCAGGGCTGCACTTTGCCTGTTCAATCGAACACGACATTTGGGCCAGCTGTCAGTTCCGTCTGAGGCCACTGACAAAGTTGTCTGGACGTGAACCCGATTAGCGGTTACAAGTTGTCCCACGAATTCAGAGCACCGGGAATCTCACGCCCTCGATGAAAAACGCTCTCTTTCGGACTTTTGAAATTCCACAGCCTGACAGGATCAGGATTGGAAGAAGTCATCGTTGCGCCGCATGAGTCCTCGGCGCAACTGCAACACATCGATAGTCGATGTCGTCCCCATACCACGGAGAAACGATCATGAAGTTGTTTTCGAAACTTGCCATTGCGGCATTTACTGCCACCTTGTTCGCAGCACCTGCCAGCGCGAAGAATTTCAAGATCGCCGTCGGCGACAGTGGTGGCAGCAGCCAGGAAGCGACGGGCCTGGGTTTTGTCTCGGCTCTGGAAGAGCTGTCCGGTGGCAAACATACAGCGACGCTTTTTCTCAACGGACAATTGGGTTCAGAGCAGGACACGGTCAATGAAGCGGCGATCGGCACACTGGACATGTCCTTGCTTGCCATCAACAACATCACACCTTTCTCTCCGACTGTCGGTGTGTTCTCACTGCCCTATGTCATCCTGAGCCTGGAAGATGCGGAGAAGCTGACGCAAGGCCCCATCGGTGCAGAACTGACCGAGAACACCATCGAGGACGCAGGTGTCCGCATCATTGCGTGGACCTACACAGGCTTTCGCCGTCTGACCAACTCCAAGAAACCGGTAAAGTCCGTGGCTGATCTTGAAGGGCTGGTCATTCGCGTTCCCAAGAATGAAATCATGATCGATACCTACAAGTCCTGGGGTATCAGCCCAACGCCCATGGCCTGGTCCGAGACCTTCGCCGGCCTGCAGACCAAAGTGGTTGATGGTCAGGACAATCCCTACACCACCATCAATGCAATGAAATTCTACGAAGTGCAGAAGTATGTAACCAACATTCGGTACATCTTCTCCATCGAACCTCTGGTGATTTCCGAGCAGGTTTTTCAGGAACTCTCAGCCGAAGACCAGGATATCGTCCTGAAGGCCGGTGAGGCCGCCACTCAGGCATCGGCAACATTTCTGCGTGAAAAGGAAGCCGAGATCAAGGACATCCTGATCGAGAAGGGCATGCAGATTGACGACCCTGAAAATGACGAAGCCGAGTTCATCGAACTGGCTACCAAGGCGGTATGGCCCAAGTTCTACGAGAGCATCGGTGGCATCGAAAAGCTCAATGCCGTTCTGGCAGAAATCGGCCGCGAACCAGTCGCGGAATAAGGTCTGTCTGGCGGTCATCGAGAGTGCCGGTCTAGACTGGCACTCTCGAATGCCCATCCGTTTTGCCCATGATAACGGGTTGACGGCAGCAGTCCTGACATCGATAGTAACAATACAACCACGAAACAGACAGAGAGTGTAATGAACAGATTCTGGAGCTTTGTCGACAACCTGGAAAGTTATCTTTGCCGCACCTTGCTGGCCACCTTTGTCTGTCTGCTGTTTCTGCAAGTGGTGGTCAGAACACTGTTCAATTTCTCTTTTTCGTGGCTTGAGGAATTGACTGTCTACATGTTTGTCTGGTTCGTGTTTTTCGGTGCAAGCTATGCAGCCAAGATGGCAGCCCACAACCGGGTGACATTCCAGTTCAAGTTTCTGCCGGCTTCCGCCATCAAGTACATCGAGGCCTTTGCGGATCTGTTCTGGATTGCGTTCAATGTCGTGTTCATCTATCTCTCCATCGATTTCATCTTCAACAAGATGAACAAGTTCCAGTCGTCACAGACCATGGGTTTTCATCTGAGCTGGGTGTATATCGTGCTGCCCATTGCGTTCTCGTTGATGACGTTCAGGGTTCTGCAGGTCAATTACAAGAAGCTGGTTCTCAAGCAGGACATGCGCGATCCGGATGCCATCGATCTGGATGAAGTGAAATCGGAAATCGAACGCGGCGAAAGCTGATCAAGAATCAAACGGGAATACTCGGCAATGGAAAGTGAAATCATTCTGATCCTGTTCGGATCTTTTCTGGCACTGCTGTTCATCGGCGCACCGATCACCGTGGCACTGGGGGTGTCCACGCTGATCTCGTTCATCTATCTTGGCGACAACCCGATCAAGTTCGTGCAGATCGCCTTTACGTCGGTAGGCTCGTTCCCCCTGATGGCCTTACCGGCCTTCATACTCGCTGGTGCGCTGATGGAGGCAGCAGGACTGTCCCGGCGATTGATCAACGTGGCGGAGAGTTTTGCCGGCCCGTTTACCGGTGGCATGTCGGCGGCAGCCGTTGTGGCCTGTCTTTTCTTCGGGGCCATTTCCGGGTCCGGGCCCGCTACCACTGCAGCGGTAGGCATGCTGATGATTCCTGCCATGATCGATCGCGGTTACAGCAAGGGCTACGCATCGGCCATCACGGCGTCCTCGGGGGGGCTGGGTATCGTCATCCCGCCCTCCATCCCGATGATCATCTTCGGTATTGCAGCTCTGGGTATGCCGCCGCCTCCAGAGGCTGTCGACAAGTTCGGTGTGTTCCAGACAGTGTCCATTCCCAAGCTGTTCATCGCCGGATTTCTGCCCGCCTTTCTGATAGCAGGCAGCCTGCTGACGATGAACTACTTCCTGTCGAAGAAGCATGGCTACAAGGGGACTACGGAAGGCTGGTCCTCACGTCAGATCTGGTGTGAGCTGTATCGCGGCTTCTGGGCGCTGATGGCACCGGTGGTCATACTCGGTGGTATCTATTCCGGATTCTTCACACCGACCGAAGCCGCCATCGTGGCGATCTTCTATACCTTGATCGTCGGCACATTCATCTATCGCGAGATGAGCTGGAAGAAGCTGTTCACCGCCCTGGAAACCACCACCTGGCTGACAGGGCGTGTGCTGCTGATCATGTTCACCGCCACGGTCTTTGGCCGGCTGCTGGTCGAGAACCAGATCCCGGCGACCATCGCAGAAAGCATGTTGTCGTTCACCAGCAATCTCTACGTGATCTGGACCTTGATCATCGTGTTTCTGTTGTTTGTCGGCATGTTCATGGAGACACTGGCGACCATTCTGATTCTGGTGCCGGTCATGCTGCCGGTAGCCTACAGCGTCGGCATCGACCCCATACACTTTGGTGTGGTCATGATCTGTACCCTGGGCATCGGTTTTCAGACACCGCCACTGGGTGAGAATCTGTTCATTGCCTCGGGCATTTCCAAGATCTCCATCGAGGAGATCTCTCTCAAGGCCTTGCCGTTTGCCGTGGTCAATACGGCTGCCATCTTCATCATCGCGTTCTTCCCGCAGATATCGCTGTGGTTGCCGCGGTACTTCGGCTATTGAGCCTTCAGGAGGCGATGAGCATCATGAGTTCCACGATATCCCGAATGCTGTTCACGACAGATCTGTCTGTCAATTCCACCTATGCCTTGCACCAGGCGATCGGCCTGGCCAGGGCCACCGAGGCGCGCATGCATATCCTGCATGTTGCAGAGCCCATGAGTGAGGACGCACGCATTACCCTGAGGTTGTTCATTCAGGATGAAAAGGCCCGTGAGTCGGCGTTACAGACACGCAAGCAGGCGATCGAACAGGAGCTGGCAGACAGACAGGAACGATTCTGGTCGGCCTTGCCGGAAGACTCGCAGTCGATAAGGCAGCAGGTTGATGAAGTCGAAGTGGTGGAAGGGCATCCGGCGGAAGTGATCTTGCGCCGTGCGAAAGAGCTTGATTCCGATCTGATCGTACTGGGTGCGCACAGTCACGGTTTTTCCCAGACGTTTCTGGGGTCCACCGCCAAGCGCGTCCTGCGCCGGGCAACCATCCCGACGCTGGTCGTACCTTATCGTTCTGACAGGGACTGATCAGTACTGTCTGATGACAAAGTGCTTGCGTGTCTCCTCGATGACTTCCCAGTAGCCCCGGAAGCCATTGGGGATCAGGAAGGCATCACCGGTCTTGTAGGTGTTCGATTCACCGTTTTCGCTGATGAGGCGGCAATGGCCGTAGATGATGTAGCAGAATTCGTCTCTGTCGGTGAAAGCATGCCATTTACCGGGTGTGCTGGTCCAGCTGCCCGCCAGCAGGGACTTGTCTTCACTCTCGAACTGTATCTGCGTTTCATGATGCGGGTCGCCATCGACCACCCTGTCCGGCAAGTCAGCCAGTCGTCGGCTGGAACTGGAGGCGGGTGGGTTGGAGAAGGAGACTACCTGGGTATCCGGCATGGTTGTTTCTCTCGGGTGGCTGGTGATTGAAATGCAGCATCCATTGTATGGGATCGGCCTGTTCCTGAATGAAAGGGGCGTGAAAATATTGCATTACCGTTGAACCATTGCCGTTGAAGTCTATCGTTTGACAAAGACTTGCGTGTGGCGTGTGGCGTGTGGCGTGTGGCGTGTGGCGTGAGATTCCACCCGGATGACGGTGAGCGAAGATGCTGGAGACTCTTCTTTCAGAATTTGGTACGGATCAGGGTTTGCCGATGCTGGTCATTGCCGTGCGGGTTGCGGGAGCAGCCTTGTTCAGTGGCGTGATCGGCCTGGAGCGAGAAATACGCAAGGATACGGCTGGACTCAGGACTCATATGCTCATCGGTACGGCAGCAGCGGTCTTTGCGGTCATAACCATCGAGCTGATGCTGCTGGCGCAGGGCGATTATGGCGCGCTCAGGCTTGACCCTCTGCGTCTGGTCGAGGCGGTGACGGGCGGAGTTGCATTTCTGGCTGCCGGCATTGTCGTCTATACCAAGGGCAATGTGAAGGGGCTGACCACAGGCGCCGGCATGTGGCTGGCAGCGAGCATCGGACTTGCCTGCGGACTCGGGTACTGGTCCATTGCACTGATTGCCTGCGTTGCCGGGATCATCGTCATCGGTTTGCTGCGGCACGTGGAGGTCGCCTGCGGATCGAAGGAGCTGGCCGGGAAGTCGGTAACAGGTTCTCAGTCCTCCAGCGAATAGGGCATCAATTCGCGACTGTTCTGATCGATGGTCAACGCCCGCTTCAGCGGTGGCAAGGCGCGTTGCACACAGTGCTCCCGCTCGCAGATTCGGCAGGATATGCCGATAGGCTCGAAATTCTCCAGGGGTTGGCCGGCGAAATTGTCGCTGTACACGAACTCATCCTTGAAACGGTATTCGCAACCCAGTGCCAATGCGTACTGCTGGGTCGGATCCTTGAAACCGCCGGTGGGTTTGTCCACGGTGCAGGCCAGACAGAGATATTGCACACCATCGGGTGTCTCGGCAAGCTGGCGAATGATCCGGCCCGGAGATTCGAACGCCCGGTGGGCATTCCACAAGGGGCAGGCGGAACCGAAGCGGGCAAATTGCAATCGTGTGGCACTGTGGCGTTTGGTGATGTTTCCTGCGCGATCAAGCCGTGCGAAGAAGATCGGTACACCTGGCAGGCCTGGTCGCTGCAGTGTACTCAAGCGGTGCGAGACCTGTTCGAGGCTGGTCTGGAAGCGATCTGCCATGTCAACCAGGTCGTGGCGCAGCTCGCGAGCCGATTTCTGGAAGCGGGTATAGGGCATCAACAGCGCGCCGGCAAAATAGTTGGCCAGGCCGATTCGGCAGACCTTGTCGGCTTCGGCATTGCCGAACCCGGCCTTTGCGATGATGTCGTTCATCGTGTCTGCCTGTTCCAGCAGGGCTATCTGGTGGGCCATCTGAAAGGCGCGGGTAGATGCCGGATGACGCCTGTTCAAATGCAGTTGTCGAGTCTCGGGGTCATAGGTACGAATGGTCTCGTTATCTGCCAGATCAATGCCGATGCTGACCTTGTGTTGACGTCGCAAGTGTTCCATGAGCAATTGGTCGCGATCGCTGGCGCTGGCATCGAAGAGCTGCTCGGACAGGCTCTCCGCGGCCAGGTCCAGCTCGTGAATATAGTTATCGTTGAAGTGAAAGTAATCGCGCACCTGCTCATAGGACGTCGCCTGCACGATGACGCCCGCTCGGGTGATGGTGTCATCCAGTTCGGCAAGTTGGTCATGCGCGCGTCGCAGTGCCTGATGCATGGAAACCAGCGCCATGGCCACAGCCGGCGAGTTCTGACTGGCAAGACGCAGTTCCCGGCTTGAGGGGCTCCTGTCCTTCAGCAGCGGGTCGGCGAAGACTTCGGTCAGAGTTGCCAGCAGGCGATCACTGTCCTGTCTGGAGAGGCTGGCAATATCGACGGAGAAATGCTCGGCCAGACCCAGCAGTACCGTGGCGGTGGCGTGCCGCTGGTTGTTTTCCAGCTGGTTCAGATAGCTGGTGGAAATGCCCAGCCGCTCGGCAAAACGCGCTTGCGTCAGGCGGTGCTCTTCACGCAGCGCACGCAGTTTTTCACCAATGAAGAGTTTGTGTCCTCGCATTTCGCAAGTTTACTATTTGTAAACTGTGTTTTGCAATATTCACAACGGGACGCCTTAATACAGTTGCCATGAGACTCGAAAATTGCAATGGTTGTCAGATACCAATGAGGAGTAGCAACCATGAATGCCATCACGCAGGAGTTGGAGAATCGGCGAGCGAAGGCTCGTCTCGGTGGTGGGCAGGCGCGGATCGACAAGCAACATGCCAAGGGCAAGCTGACAGCGCGCGAACGCATCGATGTTCTGCTTGATGACGAGTCGTTCGAAGAATACGACATGTACAAGACGCATCGTTGCACGGATTTCGGCATGGCCGATGACCGACCGCCGGGTGATGGTGTTGTCACGGGCTGGGGCACGATCAATGGTCGACCCGTCTATGTCTTTTCGCAGGACTTCACCGTATTCGGCGGTTCGCTGTCGGAAACCCATGCGGAGAAGATCTGCAAGGTCATGGATCTGGCCGTACAGAACGGTGTGCCCGTGATCGGGCTCAATGATTCGGGTGGCGCTCGAATCCAGGAAGGCGTGGCGTCTCTGGGAGGCTACGCCGAAGTGTTCTACCGCAATGTACAGGCCTCGGGAGTCATCCCGCAGATCTCGGTCATCATGGGCCCCTGCGCGGGAGGCGCGGTGTACTCACCGGCCATGACCGACTTCATCTTCATGGTCAGGGACACCAGCCACATGTTCGTCACCGGTCCTGACGTCGTGAAGACCGTGACCAATGAGGTGGTGACGGCCGAGGAACTGGGTGGCGCCGGTACGCATACCAAGACCTCGTCAGTGGCAGATGGCGCATTCGACAATGATGTCGATACCCTGCTCGAGATACGGCGCCTGTACGATTTCCTGCCTCAGTCCAGTCGCACCGCCGCGCCCGTCGTCGAGACCACTGATCCGTTTGATCGACTGGAGCCGGCGCTCGATACCCTGGTTCCGGATGACTCAAGCAAGGCCTATGACATGAAAGAGGCCGTGCGCAGTATTGCCGACGAAGGCAATTTCTTCGAGATCCAGGCTGATCATGCCGGTAATATTCTGTGCGGATTCATTCGCATCAATGGCGAGAGCATCGGTGTGGTGGCCAATCAGCCGATGGTGCTGGCGGGCTGTCTCGATATCCAGAGTGCTCGCAAGGCCGCGCGATTTGTCCGATTCTGCGACGCCTTCAATATCCCCCTGTTGACACTGGTCGATGTGCCGGGTTTTCTGCCGGGAACCGCTCAGGAATACGGTGGCATCATCAAGCACGGTGCCAAGCTGTTGTTTGCCTATGCCGAAGCCACAGTGCCGAAGGTGACCGTCATCCTGAGAAAGGCCTACGGCGGCGCCTATGACGTCATGGCGTCCAAGCACATCCGTGCCGATGTGAATTATGCCTGGCCGACTGCCGAGATTGCGGTCATGGGGGCCAAGGGGGCGGCGGAGATTCTGTACCGCAGCGAGTTGGGTGATCCCGAGAAGATTGCAAAGCGCACGCTCGACTATGAAGAACGGTTTGCCAATCCCTTCATCGCTGCGCAACGCGGTTTCATCGATGAAGTGATTCAGCCGCATTCGACGCGGCGCCGGGTGGGCCGGGCGTTCGAATTATTGAAGAACAAATCGACCGTACGTCCTGACAGAAAACACGACAACATTCCACTGTGAGGCAGAAGCACATGTTTTCAAGAATACTTGTTGCCAACCGTGGCGAAATTGCCTGTCGTGTCTTCGCGACAGCGAAGCGAATGGGGATTCCCACGGTAGCCATTCATTCGGATGTCGACGCCGAAGCCCTGCATGTGAAAATGGCCGATACGGCCGTTGGCATCGGTGGCAAGACGGCGGCCGAAAGTTATCTGGATATCGACAAGGTCATCGATGCCTGTCGCCAGAGCGGCGCCGATGCCGTGCATCCCGGCTATGGTTTTCTGTCGGAAAATGCGGAGTTTTCCGAACGGCTGGCAAAGGAAGGCATTACCTTCATCGGCCCGTCTGCCCACGCCATACTGTGCATGGGAGACAAGATCACCTCGAAGAAGCTCTCGGCGGAGGCCGGTGTCAATACCGTGCCGGGATTCATGGGCATCATCGATGATGCTGATCAGTGCGTGCGAATCTCCTCGGATATCGGCTACCCGGTCATGATCAAGGCCAGCGCCGGTGGTGGTGGCAAGGGAATGCGGATTGCCTGGAATGATGACGAAGCAAGGGAAGGCTTCGAGCGGTCGCGCTCGGAAGCAAAGTCGTCATTTGGTGATGACAGGATCTTCGTCGAAAAATTCATCACGCAACCCCGGCACATCGAAATACAGGTGATGGCAGACAGCCACGGCAACTGCATCTACCTTGGTGAGCGCGAATGCTCCATTCAGCGACGCAACCAGAAGGTGGTGGAAGAGGCGCCTTCACCATTTCTCGACGAGGCCACCCGTCGTGCCATGGGCGAGCAGGCGGTCGCGCTGGCCCGTGCCGTGGAGTATGTCAGCGCAGGGACCGTTGAATTCATCGTCGACAGTCAGAAGCAATTCTATTTTCTGGAGATGAACACGCGCTTGCAGGTCGAGCATCCGGTTACCGAACTGATTACCGGCGTTGATCTGGTTGAACAGATGATTCGCGTGGCGGCCGGCGAGAAGCTGAGCATGGCACAGGATGATGTCAAATTGACCGGCTGGGCCATCGAGAGTCGTCTTTATGCCGAAGATCCGAAACGCAACTTTCTGCCCTCCATTGGCCGGTTGGCACGTTATCGTCCACCACAGACCCTGACGACAGCCGAGCATGTCGTGCGCAACGATACCGGTGTCGAGGAAGGGGGCGAGATCTCGATGTATTACGACCCGATGATTGCCAAGCTCTGCACCTGGTCGACCACGAGGGAAGCCGCCATCGATGACATGTCCCGAGCCCTTGGCCAGTTCGATCTGGCCGGTGTGGGCAACAACCTGCAGTTTCTGTCCTCGATCATGAAACACCCACGTTTTCGCACCGGTGATCTCAGCACGGCATTCATTGACGAGGAATATCCGGATGGTTTCCATGATACGGATCCGCCAGCCGAGACCATGGCGCTGTTCGCGGTAGCCGCCGCGGTGATCGAGCACGCATCGTCACGCTCGCCTGCAATCAACCGTGATTCTGCCGTACTGTGCGGAAAACCGGCCAGTGCATCGCGCGATGTCGTGGTCATCATCGGGCAATCACAAACCCGACTGCAGGTGACAAACAGCGATGATGGTCTGGTGTTGCAGGATGAAACGGGCAAGGCCACGACAGCCTCCACCGATTGGACCGCAGGCCAGACGATTGCCACGATTCGTATCGACGGCAGGGAACATGATTTCAAGCTATGGCCTCGGGTGGCAGCGCTGGGGTTGGAACACGGTGGTTATCTGGTCAAGGCACAGGTGCTCAGTCCGCGCAAGGCGGAACTGGCGGCGCTGATGCCGATCAAGGCAGCGGCCGACCTGTCGAAGTTCCTGCTTTGCCCCATGCCGGGCCTGGTCACGACACTGATGGTCAAGGAAGGTGATCCGGTCGAACCCGGTCAGCCACTGGCGATTGTCGAAGCAATGAAGATGGAGAACGTGCTGCAGGCGGAAAAGTCCGGTGTGGTGTCGAGAATTCCAGTTGCCGCAGGTGATAGTCTGATGGTGGATGACATCATCATGGAGTTTGAGACATGAGCGACGCTAAAGATCAATGGGCCAGCATTGCCCAACGCGAGTTGAAGGATCGTCCGCTGGAATCCATCACCACGCAGACGCCTGAGGGGATCAGTATCCAGCCCTTGTACACAGCTGAAGATTGCCCTGAGGAAGCTGCCGATGCGCTGCCGGGAGTTGCACCTTTCGTACGCGGTGTGCGAGGTACGATGTATACCGGCAGGCCATGGACAATACGTCAATACGCCGGTTTCTCCACCGCCGAAGAGTCCAATGCCTTCTATCGCAAGAATCTGGCGGCAGGACAGAAAGGCCTGTCGGTCGCCTTCGATCTGGCCACCCATCGCGGTTACGACAGTGATCATGAGCGGGTAGTCGGGGATGTCGGCAAGGCGGGAGTAGCCATCGACAGTGTCGAGGACATGAAGATCCTGTTTGATGGCATCCCGCTGGACCAGATGTCAGTGTCCATGACCATGAACGGAGCGGTTCTGCCGGTGCTGGCCATGTTCATCGTGGCTGGCGAGGAGCAGGGCGTGGATCGTGCGGTGTTGAGCGGTACGGTGCAGAACGATGTGCTCAAGGAGTTCATGGTTCGCAACACCTACATCTATCCACCTGAGCCTTCGATGCGCATCGTGGCCGACATCATCGAATACACCTCGAAGGAAATGCCGCGCTTCAACTCGATTTCCATTTCGGGCTACCACATGCAGGAGGCCGGCGCCAACCTGGCACAGGAACTGGCGTATACACTGGCTGACGGAATGGAGTATGTGCGTGCCGCTCAGTCGAAGGGGCTGGATATCGACGCATTTGCCGGTCGATTGTCGTTCTTCTTCTGTATCGGTATGGACTTCTTCATGGAAGTGTCCAAGTTGCGCGCAGCGCGTGCGCTGTGGGCGCGCATCATGACCGACCTGGGAGCACAGAAGGAAAGCTCCAAACTGCTGCGGACTCATTGCCAGACCTCTGGTGTGTCACTGACCGAACAGGATCCGTACAACAATGTGGTCAGAACTGCCTATGAGGCACTGGCGGCAGTGCTCGGCGGAACCCAGTCCCTGCATACCAATTCCTTTGACGAGGCCATCGCGCTACCGACAGAGACATCGGCAAGAATTGCGCGCAATACGCAGCTGATATTGCAGCATGAGACGGGCGTGACACGAACGGTCGATCCGCTTGGCGGGTCCTACTATGTGGAATCACTCACGGCCGAACTGATGGACAAGGCCTGGGAGATGATTCAGGAGATCGAATCCTACGGCGGCATGACGAAGGCATTGCTCGACGGATTGCCCAAGCGACGGATCGAAGAGGCTGCCACCGGTAGGCAGGCGAGGGTGGACAAGGGGGATGATGTCATCGTCGGTGTCAATCGCTACCGGCTTGACGAAGAAGGTGCGATCGATGTGCATCAGGTGGACAATACGTCCGTGCGCCGACAGCAACTGGAACGCCTCGGGAGGATCCGGCAGAGTCGCGACAGCGAGGCGTGTTCTGCCTCGCTGCAACGCCTGACGGAAGTTGCCGAATCCCGTTCCGGCAATCTGCTGGAAGCGGCGGTGGAAGCGGCGCGTCATCGTGCCACACTGGGTGAGATATCCGATGCTCTGGAGGCATCCTTCGGGCGTCATCAGGCCAGAGCAGAGGTGGTCTCTGGCGTCTACGACAGCCAGAGTGACACGTCGGCCGAATACGTGAACGTCAAACGTCGTGTGACGGATTTCCGGGACACCCACGGCAGGCCCCCTCATCTGCTGGTGGCCAAGATGGGGCAGGACGGGCATGACCGGGGAGCCAAGGTCATTGCTTCCTCATTCGGTGACATCGGTTTCAAGGTCGGCATGTCGGAACTGTTCATGACACCCGCTGAAGTGGCAAGCCTGTGTGTCGAGGAAAATGTCGATGTCGTGGGTGTCTCCAGTCTGGCGGGTGGTCACCAGACGCTCATTCCCCAGCTCATCGAACTGCTGGCCGAGCAGGGCCGAGAGGATATCAAGGTGGTGTGCGGAGGCGTCATTCCCGAACAGGATTATCAGGCTCTGCGCGATGCGGGAGTTGCCGAGATATTCGGTCCGGGCACGAATGTAGTGGATGCGGCCAATGCGGTTCTGGGGCAGGTCCTGGGCGAACGTCGCAACCGCTGATTCACGGCACTGTGGTCAGAGTCATCATCTGATTCACGGCACAGTTGTCAGAGTCATCATCAGGAGGTCAGTCCGCTTCAGGCAGTCAAGCACGAAATCAGGTGTGATGACACGCATCCGAGCGGACCGGATGCTGTCGGGAAAAAACCGGTGTTGAGCGCTCGGCAAGGAGGGCTCAACCGAAAAAGGAGAGAATCATGAGCAGTCACGATGAAGTGCTTCGTCGTTCACTTGAGGACCCGGAAGCGTTCTGGGCAGAGCAGGCCGAGTCTGTTCACTGGTACAGGAAATGGGACAAGGTACTTGATAGCAGTGATGCACCGCTGTATCGCTGGTTCTCCGGCGGCCAGCTCAATACCTGCTACAACGCGCTGGATGTGCATGTGGAACAAGGGCGTGGAGAGCTGACCGCACTGATCTACGACAGCCCGGTAACCGATACAAAACGTAGCTACACTTATGTCGACCTCAGGGACAGGGTTGCAAAACTGGCAGGGGCCATGCAGGAGCAGGGTGTAGGTCGTGGCGATCGAGTCATCATCTACATGCCGATGATTCCGGAGGCCGTCATGGCCATGCTGGCCTGTGCCCGCCTGGGTGTCATTCATTCTGTCGTGTTCGGCGGGTTTGCAGCCAACGAACTGGCGGTTCGTATCGATGATGCCCGGCCGAAGATGATTCTGAGCGCCTCCTGCGGAATCGAAGGCAGCCGTGTCATTGCCTACAAGCCTTTGCTGGATGCCGCCATCGATGCCGCGACACACAAACCCGAGCGTTGTATCGTCTTGCAGCGTGAACAGTTGACGGCTGACATGGATGCGCCAAGAGATCTGGACTGGCAGAGTGCCGTCGATACAGCGACTCCCTGTGACTGTGTGCCGGTCGATGCAACGGATCCCTTGTACATTCTCTACACCTCCGGTACGACCGGCCAGCCCAAGGGGGTGGTCCGAGACAATGGTGGTCATGCAGTAGCGCTCACATGGAGCATGAAGAACATCTACAACATGCAACCGGGTGATGTCTTCTGGGCGGCGTCCGACGTGGGCTGGGTTGTGGGACATTCCTATATTGCCTATGCACCCTTGCTGTATGGCTGCACCACACTGGTCTATGAAGGCAAGCCGGTCGGCACACCCGATCCGGGTGCTTTCTGGCGTGTGATTGCCGAGCATGATGTGCGCACCCTGTTCACGGCGCCGACTGCCTTTCGGGCCATTCGCAAGGAAGACCCGGAGGCAGCCTGTCTGGCCAGGCATGACACCAGCCGATTGCGGGCACTTTTTCTGGCGGGGGAACGCTGTGATCCGGACACCCTGTTCTGGGCTCAGCAGAAGCTGGGTATTCCCGTGATCGATCACTGGTGGCAGACAGAGACCGGCTGGGCCATCGCGGCCAATTGTCTCGGGCTGGAAGAGTTGCCAGTCAAGCCCGGGTCACCGTCGCGGGCTGTGCCCGGCTATGACGTGCGCATACTCGACGAAGCGGGTGGTCCGGTGCCCGCCGGCGACATGGGCAGTATCGCCATCAAATTGCCCCTGCCACCAGGCTGTCTGCCGACTCTCTGGCAGAATGATGATCGCTACAAGCAGGCGTATCTCACGACCTATCCGGGTTATTACCTGACCGGTGATGCGGGATTCATGGATGAAGAGGGTTATCTGTACATCATGAGCCGCACCGATGATGTCATCAATGTGGCTGGGCATCGACTCTCGACCGGAGCGATGGAGGAAGTGCTGGCCTCTCATCCGGATGTGGCCGAATGCGCTGTCATCGGACCCCATTGTCCACTCAAGGGGCAGGCTCCACTGGGTCTGGTAGTACTGAAGGCCGGGGTGGATCGTCCCGATGCGGATATCGTGAGCGAGCTGATTCAACTGGTGCGGGACAGGATCGGTCCTGTCGCGGCCTTCAAGGATGCTGTCGTTGTCGAGCGTTTGCCCAAGACACGTTCGGGCAAGGTATTGCGAGCCACGATGAAGCAACTGGCCAATGGCGAAGACTACAAGGTGCCGCCGACCATCGATGATCCGGAGATTCTGGGCGAACTGGCCCGTTCACTCGACCCGATCGGCTACCCTCGGCATTGACAGCACGGCCCGCCCGATCGGAATCCGCGGTGACCGTACCGTCTGCGATCCGATCGGGCCTCGGTGCGGCAGTTCAGGGCTGAGACTCGAACAGGTCTCGGTGCTGGTGCTGACGGCTGAGATTCCATTCGGGGGCGCGGTGACCGTACCGCCTGCGATCCGATCGGGAGTCGCGTGGGCGGGTATTGTCTGCGCCCCCGTTGGATGAAGGCTTTTGCCTTGACACCACCTGTCAAATCACGGTTCTCCGGGCTGTTTCGGGATATCCTTGACGTTTCAAGTGATCGCCATACCGTCAAGCATGTTGAAGCGCCCCAGGTCTGCCAGTACCTTGCCCCGAACGCAACAAGACACGGGCAACGGAGTTGTTCTGTCCATTGACAGTGTGACTCGTCGGTTTGGTGCCGAACCGGCGGTGGATCGCTTGTCACTGAATGCCGAGCCGGGCGAGTGCATTGTTGTTCTGGGCGCATCCGGCTGCGGCAAGAGTACCTTGTTGCGCATGGTGGCAGGTCTGGAGCGAGCGGATGAAGGCACCATCAGTCTGGATGGAAACATCGTGTCCGGACCTCGGACTTTCACACCGACCGAGGAAAGAGGTGTTGGGGTTGTATTTCAATCCTATGCGCTGTGGCCTCATCTGGATGTGGCTGCCCACGCACGGTTTCCACTGGATGCCGCGGGCATGCGCGGCACACAGGCAAGACGTCAGGTAGCCGAAGCACTGGAAATGGTCGGTTTGCAGGATCTGGCGGATCGGCGTCCTGCCGAGCTGTCAGGCGGTCAGCGACAGAGAGTGGCGCTGGCGCGTTGTCTGGCGCAGTCGGCCAGATTGATACTCATGGATGAACCCCTGGCGAACCTGGACCCTCACCTTCGAGGGACAATGGAACATGAGATCAACCGGGTACGTCATGATACCGGTGCGACCATGCTGTACATCACGCACGATCAGCGAGAAGCGATGGCCCTGGCAGATCGCATTGCTGTTCTGGATAACGGTCGTCTGCAACAGATTTCAACACCAGAGCAGTTGTATCGGGAACCGGCCAATCGCACGGTTGCCGGATTCATCGGCTCAGGTTGTTTTCTCGACGCCCGACTTGTCGGACAGGGCCTGAATGCCGATCAGACGCTGGAGGTGGATATCGGCGGCCGTATCATCCCTGTGCGCGCCAGGGCTCGACCTGATCATGACAAGGTGTTGCTGTTGGTACGGCCCGAGGATGTCCGGCTGAGCGATGCCACGGCGTCAGCCGACAGGCCGACTGCCCGGGTGATGTCGGATGTGTATCGGGGTGACCATCACGAACTGGGTCTGCAGCTGCATTCAGGTCAGTTTCTGCAGGCCAGAAGTCGATACGGCTGGCCGCAAGGTATCGAGGTCAGTGTCGACATCAGCGATGCCTGGCTGGTGCCGGCATGACGCGGCAGATCGTGCTCGTCACGGCGCTCAAGTCATCAAGTGGAGTTGTGGAGTTGTGGAGTTGTGTAGTTGTGGAGCTGAGGGGCTGAGGAGCTGAGGGGCTGAGGGGCTGAGGAGCTGAGGGGCTGAGGGGCTGAGGGGCTGAGGAGCTGAGGAGCTGAGGGGCTGAGGGGCTGAGGGGCTGAGGGGCTGAGGAGCTGAGGGGCTGAGGGGCTGAGGGGCTGAGGAGCTGAGGAGCTGAGGAGCTGTCAGGCCCAGGGCACCACACCGGCGGGTAGCCGTCTGGCAAACAGACGAAGCAATGACATCATGACGATCGTTGCAATGATGACCGTTACCGACATGGCCGCTGCCAGCGTCGTATAGCCACCATCCTCGTAGTTGAAAATGACAGTGCCGATGGTCTCGTTGCCGCTGGACCACAACAGTGCCGACACGGTGATCTCGTTGTACGCAGTCAGAAATACCAGTATGGCCCCGGAGACCGCCGGGGCGGCCAGCAGCGGGGCCTGGATACGCGTCAGTCTGCGCAGGTAACTGGCGCCACAGACCCTGGCTGCATCATCCAGAGCATCATCCAGCTGGCTGGAGGCGCTGACCACCGGTTTGAGGCCAACAGCCAGGAAAACCGCTACATAGGCCAGACCGATCAGAGTCAGTGTGTTGTACAAGGAAACGTTCAGCAGCGGCAGAGGGCGCAGGAAGGTCAGGATGAAGGCCACTGACATGACGATACCCGGGACGGAATAGGCCAGATCGGCCTGTACCGCGGATGCGGTGGCCACACGCCGTTGCCAGCCTGATGGCCGAGTCAATGTGAAGGCAAGGGGAATGGCGATCAGGGCAATGCACAAGGCAGCAATGGACGCTACCAGTGTGGAATTGGCAAAGGCGCGCAGAGTGACGGCTTGTTCACCGACCACCGCCACGAAGTGTGAAAACGTCAGGGTGTCCAGACTCAGTGCAACTCCGTAGGTGGGTACCAGCGCCGAGCTCAGCAGTGAGAGCAGCGGGAATGCCAGGGTCAGGGCGACAAAGCACCACAGCAGGCATTCGGCCAGCGTGGGCCAGCCCTGATGGCTCGTGTTCAGCTGATCGATGGTCGCGCCAACGCCGGGTACCGTGCGTCTGGCGCGCGCCAGCCACCACCAGGAAACCAGCACCAGCAGGAGTGCCAGCAAGGCAAGGATGGTGGCAATGGCCGCGACTTCATCCAGTACGTCCGGGCCGAAGCTGGCGAGTTTCTGCCAGATCAGCACAGGCAGGGTGGTGTATCTCGCAGGCACCCCGATCAGTGCATTGATTCCGAAATTTCCCAGTGCCGCGATGAAGGACAGTGTGGCCGCACCTATCATGGAGGGGGCCAGCAGTGGCAGCACGATGCGCCGCACCGTCAGAGACCGTGACGCTCCCGATACGCGAGCGGCTTCCAGAAGATCTGCGGGTAGAGAGCGCAAACTGGACTGTACGATGATCACGACCAGCGGGAAGTGCTGCAATGCCAGCAGCGTGATCAACCCGCCAACCGTGTGCACCGGGTTGTGGGAGCCGGCCGCAGGCGCCAGACCAACCCAGGACAGGACGCTGCTGCTGGGTCCCAGTGCCTGAGTCCAGGCAATGGCCGTGACATGCGGCGGTATCATCATGGGGAGCAACAGGAGAAATACCAGCAGGCCTCGCCAGCGCAATGAAGCCAGGCGCAGGGTGAGAGCAATGGCTGTACCAAGCAGCGTTGCCAGAACGGCGGAAATGGCAGCACTGCTCAGTGAATGCCGCAGTGCTCGCAGCACCCTGGTTTCACCCATGGCTGCGATCACCCCATCGACGCCATGGCTCAGCAGCGCCGCCAGAGGCAGGCCGCACAGCAAAGTGAGCGCCAGTGCCAGCAGCAGCGGTGCGAATCGCTCCGCTGAACCGGCTTCAGTAAGTCTGCTCAATCGTCAAACAATTCCGAGAAGTGTTCCCTGGCGAGTCTGCTCAACCGCCAAACAGATCCATGAAGTGTTCCTTGTTGGCCCGATCATCCCTGAGCGCAGCGGCTGGATCAAACGGCATCAGGCTGATGTTGTCGCGTGATGGGAAGCCCTCTGGCACGGCGGTATCCGGGTGTGCCGGCAGGTATCCCATGTCGGAAGCCAGTTGCTGGCCTTCTTCCGAGAGCAGAAATTCCACGAAGGCCCGAGCCGCTTCCGGGTTTCGTGCCGTGCTGAGTATGGCGACCGGTTCGGTTACCGCCGAGACGCCTTCTTCGGGAAAGACAAAGCTCACCGGAGCCCCATCGGCCTGATTGCGGATAGGCAGAAAATCGACCACGAATCCATACAGTTTGTCGCCACCGGCAACCGCCTTGTAGACACCTCCATTGCCACCGTCCGCCAGAGCCTTCTGATCGGCCAGGCCGGCATAGTAGTCCCAACCCAGATCCGGGTTACCGGTCAGGGTGGCCATGTGGATGGTCGCCGCACCGGATGTCAGTGGCGATGGCATGGCGATCTGGCCCTGTGCTTCGGTCTTGAGCAGATCTTTCCAGCTGGTGGGTTTCATGGGGGCGGCATCATTGACGATGATGCCGGTCGTGATGAGTTTGGTGGAGAACCAGTGATCCTGCTCATCCATCAGGGAGGCATCGTAGGCAGATGTATCGAGTTCCGGAAAAGCCATCAGGTGACCGTCGGCTTCCAGTGATTCCATGTTGACGCTGTCGGCGATCAGCAGCACGTCGGGCCGTGGGTCCCCGGCAGCAATTTCCGAGCGCAATTTGGCCATGACCTTCGTTGTTCCGTCACGAAACCATTCAACCTCGACATCGGGATAGCTGGCCGTGAAGGCATCCACGGTTGCCTGAGCATCCGCATTGGGTTGGGATGTGTAGAGGACCAGCTTGCCATTGGGTGCTGCCAGCGCACTGGTTGCAGACAGGGACGTAGCGAGCGCTGTGGCAAGAGATACCGCGGCAAGTGACAGGCGATGGTGACTGGACATGGAGTGGTCTGGTTGCAGGTGGTGAAAATTGACGCTGCATGATCGATGATCAAGGTGACAGGTATGTGTCAGCGTCGGGAAGGCGGTAGACGATAACATTGACAGAACCTTCATGGACGGTGCCGCCTGGTAAAAATGGGCCTGAGCTCGTCCTGAGACATTACCCCGCCAGTGGGTGTTCAGATGACCTCGCTTGGCAAGGCGCCTCGGGATTTGCATTCGCGCAACACGAAATTGCTGCGCGTTTCTCGGACCAGTCCGGTGGCCAGCAGTCGCTTCATCAGAAACCGTTCCAGGCCGGCAGGCGAATGGGCAACCACCTTCAGCATGAAATCATGGTCGCCGGTGATGGAGCAGCATTCGATGATCTGTTCACTGGTCTCGACGATGTGCAGAAAATCGCGCACGCTCTGTTCGCCGTGATCCTTCAGTGCGATATGAATATAGGCCATGGCCTGCAATCCCATGGCACGTGAATCGAGCACTGCCTGGTAGCCCAGGATGACCCCCTGGTCCTGCAGGTGCCTGACTCGACGCCAGCACTGGGTCGACGAGCTGTTCACACGATCGGCAAGATCCTGCATCGATTGCTTGCCGTCCTTCTGCAGCTCGGCCAGGATCGATTTGTCCAGAGTGTCCATTGTCAATCGTTGCCAATTGGTTGAGATGAAGGTCAAACGTACCGCGAATCGAGCACCTTCGGTACGTTTATTTCTCGAATGCCCGATCATTGAAATGAAAGCGACAATATCAGTTGAAAACAGGGTTGGCACGAAATGAGTTTTCATTACTTGGGGACCATACTGTGATGAAGGAGGATTCATCATGAAAAAGACAAGTCAGTACGTTGCCAAGGTTCCCGATGCATCGGGGCATATCGACTATTCACCGGAGGAGAACGCGGTCTGGGCCGACCTGTATGCCGCTCAAGCCAGCCAAGTCAGGCAGTATTGTGCCAATGAATATCTGCAGGGGCTGAGCAAGGTCGGCCTGAGCAAGGACCGTGTGCCTTCCTGTGCCGACGTCAGCGACACCCTTCACGAGTTGACAGGCTGGACCGTCGAACCGGTACCAGCCTTGATCGGCTTTCAGCGTTTCTTCAGCATGCTGGCCAATCGCACCTTTCCCGCGGCATCCTTCATTCGTGATCGAAAAGATTTCGATTACATCGAAGAGCCCGATATCTTCCACGAATTGTTCGGACATACACCCCTTCTGGCCGATCAGCGGTTTGCGGACTTTTCGGAATGCATCGGCAAGGCCGGCATGCGCGCCAGGCCGGAAGATTATGCCTGGCTGATTCGACTCTACTGGTTCACCATCGAATTCGGTCTGACCCGTGAGAGTGGTCAATACAAGGCACTCGGCTCTGGGCTGGCTTCATCGCCGACCGAGCTGGTTTACAGTGTCGAGAGTGGGACACCCGAGCGACGGCCGTTCGACATCATCGATATCCTGCGAACCCCGTATCGCATCGATATTCATCAGCCGATCTATTTCGTGCTGGAGCATGCCGACGAATTGTTTGCCGCAGGCGAACGCGATCTGTTGGCAGATATCCAGACAGCTCGCCAGCTCGGCCTGCACGCACCTGCCTATCCGCCCATTGTAAAATCTGCCTAGAGAATCTCATGTCAAACAAGAAGCTGTCCAATCAACATTGCAAGCCCTGCCATGGTGAGGTGCCTGCACTTTCGGCCAGTCAGATCACCGAGCTGGTCGCTGGTATCGATCCTCAATGGGCAGTCAGCGAGGCTGGTGATGCCCTGGTCCGGCGCTTCATCTTCAAGGGCTTTGCCAAGGCGGCCTATCTGGCCAATCTGTGTGCCTGGCTGGCTGACAAGGAAGGTCATCACCCGGATATCGCTTTCGGTTGGGGCTATTGCGAAGTGACCCTGACAACCCATGATCTGGGCGGTCTGTCGGAGAACGACTTCATCTGGGCTGCTCGTCTGGATGCCTTGCTGGAGTGACCCTCGGATGTGGTAGACGCTCTGTGCTCTCCGTTAGGTGAATAGCCGTTTCTGCGATAGGCTAAGAGGTCTGATCGATACGGGCATCCGGCTGCGAGCCGCTTCAGTTCGAAAGGCAAGAAGTCCGTCGTTGCCCGTTCGGTCCTGTCCACGCAGCGAGAGACTTCGATATGCCAGGAAAAACGACGGAAAAGGCGCCCCTCTCGACGGCGGAAATTGGTGCTCTGGCGCATCTGTATCGAGGTGAGATGTATCGCAGCAAGATCTGGCGTACACGTCTGGACATGACCACCAACTGGGCAGTGGTCACGACCGGCATCGCTCTGTCGGTGACATTCAGCAGTCGCGAGGCATCGCCACTGCCCATTGTTCTCGTGTCCCTGTTGCTTGGAGTTTTCCTGGTCTTCGAGGGGCGTCGGTACCGATTCTTCGATATCTGGCGTACTCGAGTGCGCGTGTTCGAAAATCATTTCTATGGGCCCATCCTGCGGGGCAAGGGGGTCAATACCGACAACGGCTGGAATGAGGTCATGGCTAATGACTATGAAACCCTGCATTTCCATATCAGCTTGCCGGAGGCCATGGGACGCCGTCTGCGGCGCAATTACAGCTGGATCTTCGGAATTCAGGCAATCAGCTATGGTGGCAAGCTTGCAATACACCCGGTGCCTCTGGCGTCGCTGGATGAATTGTGGGTTCGTGCAGCAGTGGGCCCCATCGATGGCCGTCTTGTGCTGCTGGCTGGCGCTGTCTGGTACCTGGCGCTCATTACACTGGCCTTGGCTACCTTGCGAGGACAGAAGGCCGTGGGGCGCGCCCTGGCGCAGGAGCATCGCAATGGCGATCGCATGCGCACGCTGGCCAAGTGACCATGCTGGTCAAGTGACAAGGTGTCTTACCCGTTCCAGCGAGAAGTCCGTCAGCTCTCCTGGAGGTCGGCATCCCGGAAGTGGCTGAGTGCCTGACAGTGCAGAGTCGGAAGCTTTATGATGGGGTGGGTATTCCGACTTTGACGGACAGGCAAGATGCAGATAAAGAAGCTCGACCATGTCAACGTACGTACCGCGCAGCTGGAGCGGATGATTGACTGGTATACGGACGTTCTCGGTATGCGGTCGGGAAAACGACCGGATTTTCCGTTTCCCGGTGCGTGGATGTATGCAGCTGATTCACCGGTGGTACATCTTGTCGGGGTCGATGGAGAAGCGGGTGTCGGTTCGGAAACGACGTTGAAGCTGGAGCATTTCGCGTTTTCGGCCTCGGATGCCGGACGCTTCGAAGCCCATCTGCAGTCCAGGGGCATACGTTATGAACGTGCTGAAGTGCCATCTGCCAATCTTGTTCAGTACAATGTATGGGATCCGGATGGCAATCATGTTCATGTGGATTTCCCGGCCGACGAATGATCCGGCTGCAAGGGGCTTGCGGGGTCGTGCGCAAGCGGCTGCCGCTCGACAGGCCGACCAGCGACTGCGCCTGCCTGATTTCTCTCGAGGTGAGTAATAGTGTGGAAATACATGGCCGGCGGGCTGATCATGCTTGTCGGGTCCGGAGCCTACTGGTGGCAGGCTGGCGAGTCCGTACGCGTGGTGGACACCCTGACGGTGGAACGCGGCCGCATCGACTCGCAATTGCAATTGACCGGCAAGGTGATCAATGACCGTACGGTAACGCTGACCGCATTGCTGGATGGCGAAATCATGGCCATTCGTGCGCGCGAAGGTGACGTTGTCAAGGCTGGCACTGTATTGGCCGAGCTCGATAGCAGGCAGGCTCGCGCGCTGCTGGACAAGGCCAGAGCCGAAGTCGTGCTGCAACAGCAGGCTGTCGATGCTGCCACGCGCAACTTCGAGCGCACCAGTCGCCTGTTCGGTGTTGGTGATGCATCCGAGCAGGCACAGGATGACAGTCTTGACAAGAAACTGGCCGCGGAGGCGTCGCTGCAGGCAGCACAGGCAACACTGACACTCAATCAGTTACGATTTGACAATGCCCTGATCAGATCCCCGTTTGACGGCACGGTGATTCAACAGAGTGCGGAAACCGGGCAATGGCTGGAGGCAGGTCAACCCCTGTTCACCGTGGTGGCAACCGAGGGCATCGTGATCGAGGCACCGGTCAGTGCCAGCGATTGGCCGAAATTGAGTATAGGGCAGTCTGTCGAGTTGTCGCTGGAAGCCAGTGCAGAGGCAAGCTGGCACAGTGAGGTCAGCTGGATTGCACCAACGGTCGTCGAGAACGAGTCGGAGGGGCAGGTTGTGGCGGTGCGTTTTCCCCCCGGTGATGATGCACCGGATCTGTTGCTGGGACAGGAGGTGGACGTGGATCTGTCACTGAAGCATCTGGAAGATGCCCTGGTCGTACCCTTTCAGGTGTTGAGCGAACTGCCATCCGGAGCGTTCACGGCGTTCGTGCTGGAAGAGGGTAAGGCCGCGTTGCGGCATATCGAACCGGGGCTGTCCAACCTGAACGAGGTTGCCGTGGTCAGTGGTCTGGCAGAGGGCGAACAGATCATCATTCCTGATGGCGGGATCATTGAAGATGGGCAGACGGTGAGGTTGGCCCAATGACCACTGCTCGTCGCGAGCATGGCCTGGTCACGGGGCGCAGCGACCGGTGGATATCGTGATCAATCTGTCACGTGTCTGCAAATCATTCAGAACCGGCAATGTCACCGTCGATGTTCTGCACGGTATCGATTTGCAGATAGAAGCCGGTGAGTTCGTTGCCATCATGGGACCATCCGGCTCGGGCAAGAGTACTTTGCTGAATCTGATCGCCTGTCTGGATGTGATCGATGAGGGTGAATATCGATTTTCAGGGCAACTGGTCAGCACGCTGGATAGCGACGGGCTTGCACAACTGAGGCGACAGCGCATCGGATTTGTTTTCCAGAATTTCAACCTGATCCCGCAGTTCAGCGCGTTGCGAAATGTCGAATTACCACTGATCTATGCCGGGGTGAGCCGCAGGGAACGGCGTGACAGGGCGTTGGCCAGGCTGCAGGGCGTCGGTCTGGGTGAACGTGTATCTCACCGGCCGGTGGAGTTATCGGGTGGTCAGCAGCAACGCGTTGCCATTGCGCGAGCTCTGGTCAATCAACCGGATGTGATCATCGCCGATGAGCCGACCGGTAGCCTGGACAGCGAAACGGGGCTGGAGATCATGGATCTGTTCTGCCAGTTGCATGCTCAGGGCAAGACCATTGTCATGGTGACTCATGAGCAGGAGATTGCAGAATATGCAGCTCGCACCATTCGTCTGAAGGACGGACGAATACTGGACGATCGTCAAAGCCGTCGTACGCGAGAGTCTCTGGTCGCGTCTTCCGACAAGCGTGACGGGGAAAACAGATCATGAATCGTTTTCTGGACAGCCTGCGACAGGCCATGGATGCCTTGTTCGATCACAAGCTGCGTACAGCCTTGAGCGTACTGGGCATCACCATCGGCATAGCTGCGGTGATGGCCGTCAGTACCATCAGCAAGGGAGGAAACCATGTCATCTATTCCGAACTGGAGACCTTCGGCCTCAACTCCGTCTGGGTATATCGTGACTGGCACAATGAGAATCATGGTCGCACACAGCGCAGTGGCAGCGGAATCGTTGCGCGGGATTTTCTCAGTCTGCAACCACAGAAGCAGGAGCTGGGCATACGCCACATGACACCCATCGTTTACCCTCCGAATCGCTGGCAGGCCAGTCAGGCTCGACGGAACAGTGATGCGCAGGTGCTGGGTGTCGGCCGTGACTATCCGGCCATCGTCAATGACGAGTTGCTCAGTGGCAGGCTGTTTACAGCACTGGATATCAGGGAACGTCGTCCGGTCGCGCTGTTGGCCCCTACCATCGTGGAACGGGTACTGGACGGCAGCCGGGATGCCGTTGGCCAGAGTGTGCGCATCAATGGGCGCAGGTTTCTCGTCATCGGCGTGCTGGCCACGAAGAGCCGGGATTTTCTGTCCAGCATCGGTTCGGCTGGTGGGCAGAATGCGAACGACCGTGTCATCGTTCCCTATACGACATTGCAGGCCATGACCGGCAGCAAGGATATCGGCACGTTGCAGTTGGAAGTCGAGCGTTTCGATGACGCTGCGGCGGTAGCCGAGCGCGTCAAGCAACGCCTGCTTCAGCGTCATCCGGATGGTTTTCGCTACAGCTCGGAAACCATGGCAAGCTACATCGTTACCACCAACCGGATTCTGGGTGGGGTTGCTGTCATCGGCATTGTCGCTGCCTCCATATCATTGCTGGTGGGCGGCATGGGCATCATGAACATGATGGGTACTTCGGTTCTGGAGCGAACCCGTGAGATCGGTGTCAGGAAAGCCATCGGCGCTACCGAGAGAGATATCCTGTTGCAGTTTCTGCTTGAAGCCGGGTTGATCAGCATCACCGGTGGAGTACTTGGTCTGCTGATCGGCGGTCTGGCCAGTGTCGCTCTGGCGCTGATGACCGGGTTTCCGGTGATGCCATCGCTGGTGAGTATCGTTGGTGCATTGGTGACGTCGATTCTCGTGGGTGTGCTGTCCGGTTATCTGCCGGCTCGCAGGGCGGCCAGGATGAAGCCGGTGCAGGCATTGCAGACCAGCTAGCGCCGCTGCATCTGAAAGATCGGACGGGCTTGTATCCCGTCTGACACATCCGGCTGTACACACGATCAAGGCACGCCTGCCGATCAGGCGTGCATGCTCAACGCCCCTTCCAGACGGGTTCGCGCTTCTCGGCGAAGGCGCGAGCACCTTCCAGCTGGTCTTCCGAAGCATACAGACGGTCGACGGTGGCGAATTGCCGACGGGTGACACGGTTCATGGCGTCCTGGAATTTCATCGATTCGGCTTCGCGAACGATTTCCTTGATGGCAGCCTGCACCAGGGGTGGTCCATTTGCCAGCGTGCGGGCCAGATCCCAGATACAGGGTTGGAGCTCTGCCAGCGTCGTGACCTGACGCAGCAGGCCCCAGCGCAAGGCCTCTTCTGCATCGAACCAGCGTCCGGTCAGCAGCAGGTCCATGGCGACATGGTAGGGAATGCGTTTTGGCAGCTTGATGGAGGCGGCATCGGCGACCGTTCCCGAGCGGATCTCCGGCAGGGCGAAGGTCGCCGTGTCAGCGGCAACGATCAGATCGCAGGACAGGGCCAGCTCCAGCCCACCGCCACAGCAGATACCGTTGACGGCACAGATTACCGGCTTGTTGATGTGCGGCAGTTCCTGCAGCCCCCCGAACCCACCGACCCCGTAGTCACCGTCGACGGCGTCACCGTCTGCGGCGGCCTTGAGGTCCCAGCCCGGACAGAAAAATCGATCACCTTCTGCACGAAGTATGGCCACCCGACAACTGTCGTCATCACGAAAGTCGCGGAAGGTTTCACCCATGATGCGGCTGGTGGCCAGATCGATGGCATTGGCCTTGGGTCGATCGAGCGTGATTTCGAGTATGGCGCCTTCGCGACGCGTACGAATGGGATTCATCTAGATTCTCCTTCGGATAACGGCATCGACCGCGATGGCCCCTCTGGTGCGCAGGATCAGTGGGTTGACTTCGATATCGACCCATTCCGGCTCATTCATGGCAAGTGTCTGCAAGCGCAGCACCGTATCGATCGCGGCATTCACATCGGCGCGGGCTCTGCCTCGATACCCGTCGAGCAGGGGCCACAGGCGCAAGGCCTGCAGGGCCGATGCCACCTCGGTTGCCGTGACCGGTGCGATCAGCGTGACGGTGTCTTCCAGCAGTTCGGCTGCGGTGCCTCCCGATCCCACCGTTACCGTCAGGCCGTACGGTCTCGCCCGACGAAATCCGACAAACAGTTCGGCAACGGCGTCAGTCACCATCTCTTCGAGCAGATAGCCCGTGGCCCCCGGCATCTCCACCTGATCGTCGATGCAAGCCAGCCCGAGGCGGACTGCATCTGCCTCACTCTTGTGCAGGAAACCCAGGCCCTTGAGCACCAGGGGAGCTGACAGGCTCTCAGCCTGTTCCTGCAGCGCGGCGAGGGTCGTGGCAGTGACGAATCGCGGCACGTTCACACCATGAACCTTCAGCAGTGTCTTCGCCTGAGCTTCGTCGAGCAACTGCAACTGCGCCTGCGCCCGCTGATGCTCTCGGTTGCCGGATGCTGTGTCTGCCTGGTGATGAGCTGTCTGACAGGCTATCGGTCGCCAGCCCGTGGAGCCTGCTGGTGTGGACGCAGCAGCTACTGCGCGAATGGCGCACTCGAGACCGAACAGCGGCACCATGCCGCGATCGATCATGGATCTGGCACGCGCTTCGCCAAAGTTCTCAGGCAGAGAAGCCACTGGAAAGGCGGGTATGTCCAGCTGCCTCGATGCAACCTCCATGGCCGTCAGGGCCGGTTCGAAGGACGTCGGATCGCAGCGGTCGGTTCGTGGTATGTCGATGACGAAGAGACCGGCATCGTACTCTGTCAGCATGGCCTGGAAAACACGAGCGCTGGCATCCGCATCTCCCCATAGAAACGTCTGGTAATCCAGCGGATTGGCAATCGTCACCTGCGAGCCGAGTTCGTTCGACAGGTTTTCACACTGCAAGGACGTCGGTGGAGGAAGTTCAAGGACACCGTCCGCCAGATCGGCCAGTAGCGCCGCTTCACCACCAGAGCAGGTCACGGCGCAGAAACGTCGGGCAGAGAGTGGGCCGTGCACATGCAGTATCTTCAGGGTTTCTACCAGCGCATCCAGGGTTGTCACCTCGGCGATACCTGCCTGAGCCAGAAAGGCTCGGGAAGCCACGTTGTCACCGGCCAGTGCGGCGGTATGGGTGGCAGCCGCCGCTGCGCCTGTCTGCGTCCGTCCGCTGCGCAGGGCCACGAGTCCCGTGTTCCTGGCTCGGGCACGCTCGGCAACGGCCGTTAAGGCCACAGGGTCGTCGATTCCTTCGATGTAGAAGCCCAATGCGCTGATGCGAGCATCGTCGAGCAGTTCATCGAGCAGGTCCGCCAGTTTCATCTGTGCCGCATTGCCGAGACAGATGATCATGGCCACTGGCAGCCCGCGAGCCTGCATACTCAGATTGATGGCGACATTGGATGACTGACAGACAATGGCCACGCCTTGATCCAGGCGGTAACCGCCGTGCTGATCGGGCCAGAGCAGGGCACCATCGAGGTAATTGATGAAGCCATAGCAGTTGGGTCCGAGCAGGGCCATGTCACCAGCCGCTGCGAGCAGCTTGTCCTGCAGAGTGAATTCCGCTCGCTCGGACCAGCCGGATGCAAAGCAGACGGCGCCGCCGGCATTCATGTTCGACAGCGCCTGAACGCAGTCGATGGTGGCGTGCCGATTCACGCCGATGAAGGTGGCATCCGGGGATTCGGGTAACTGATCCAACGAGGGCAGGCAGGCAAGTCCTGCAATCTTCTTGCGAGTCGGGTGGATCGGGTATATCGAACCGGTGAAACCGATACCGAGAAGTTGTTCGATCACGTTCTGCGCCCAGTGGCCTCCGAGTACGGCAACCGAGCGTGGACGAAGCAACCGGTTCAGATGAGTCATCAACGGGCTCTCAGGCACCCAGGGGGCGTAGAAGTTCTCGTGAAATGATGTGCCTCTGGATCTCTGAGGTACCATCCCAGATACGTTCCACACGAGCATCGCGCCAGAAGCGCTCGATGGGCAGATCGTCCATCAGACCGGCACCGCCGAAGATCTGCAGCGTCGCATCGGTGACTCGACCCAGCATCTCCGAGGCATACAACTTGGCAGAGGCAATTTCCCGATTGGCAGGCAGGCTCTGATCCAGTCGCCAGGCGGCAGAGAGAGTCAAGCAGTCGGCAGCATCGATCTCGGTGATCATGTCGGCGAGTTGAAATCCGATACCCTGAAAACGTCCGATTGGCTGTCCGAACTGTCGACGTTCCGCAGCATATTCCAGACCCAGGTCGAAGCAGCGGCGGGCTCGACCGACAGCCATGGCCGCCACGGTGATTCGCGTGGCGGATAGCCATTCGTTCATCACGGCAAACCCGCCATCGACATCACCAAGCACCTGTTCCTCAGGCAGTCGGCAATTGTCGAACTCGAGCACAGAGTTGGCATAACCGTGATGGCTGACAGACTGGTATCCATCGCGAATCTCGAATCCCGGCGTACCCCGGTCGACGAGGAATGTGGTGATACGCTTCTTCGGTCCGTGCGGTGTATCATCTTCGCCTGTGGCCACGAAGACGATGACGAAATCAGCGTGTTCGGCACCGGATATGAAATGCTTGCTGCCATTCAGCACCCAGTCTCCGCCCTGGCGATGTGCGCGGCAGCTCATCGAACGAATATCCGATCCGGCGCCAGGTTCGGTCATGGCCAGTGCATCTGACTTTTCACCGCGAACCGCTGGCAGCAGATAGCGCTCGATCTGGGTACCACTGCAGGCCATCAGAATATTCTGCGGGCGTCCGAAAAAATGAGTCAGTGCCATCGAGCCACGGCCCAGTTCACGTTCCACCAGGGCAACATCGACATGAGACAGCCCGGCACCGCCTACAGACTCCGGAAAATTGCAGGCATAAAAGCCCATGTCGAGGGTCTTGTCGCGAATGGCCCTGGCAAGCTCCGGTCTGACGCAGCCGGTCTTCTCGACCTCCGCCTCGAAAGGATAGATCTCCTGCTCCACGAAGCTGCGTACCGTGGAGACGATCATCGCCTGTTCTTCACTCAGACCGAAGTTCATGAAGGCGCTCTCTGGTGAGCCTGGGCAAGAGATGTCAGGCGTTGTTCGATCACTGAATCGGGGTCGCAGGAGCGGCGCGTTTCGAGACTGACATGCAACAGGAACTGTTCGCAGGTGGACAGTGTCTGTCCGTCCGAGACGCGATGCATAGCGTGCTGTAGTTTGAGCTTCCTGCCGCGGGACAGGACAACCCGGGTGTGTACCGCAATCTGCTCGGATGCCCGTGTTTCTTCCAGATAACGAATGTTGTTTTCCACGGTGAACCAGCTCAGGCCACCGGCAACATAGGCAGCATCGCAACCGACCTGCAACAGCACTGCATCGGCGGCATCGGAGAACACCTGTCCATAGCGGCTCTCGTTCATGTGTTGGTTGTAATCGGTCCAGTCCACAGGGATGGAGCGGTGAACGGTGAGCAGGTAGCTGCCGATGTCTTTGTCGCGTTTGTGATCATTGGCCACTGATACGCCCTGTCTGGACGGCGGCGAAGTCGTCAGAGGCGGCAGGCTTGATTCGTGGTTGCTGATCAACACACCTGCTGCAGCTCCCTGACCCTTCAGGGCTCGCAGTATGGCCACCAGATTGTCGTCGCGCAGCTGTTCGAGTTCGCGAATACTGCGTTGACCCGACTGTTCATCGGATTGTGCGGCAATCCTCGCGATGAGATCATCTGACAACTCTGGCACATCGGTCAGCCTGGTCCAGGGCCATTGCAGACAGGGGCCGAACTGCTTGACAAAGTGGGCCATACCGCCTTCACCGCCGGCAATCCGGTAGGTTTCGAACAGGCCCATTTGCGCCCAGCGAAGGCCGAAGCCATAGCGGATCGCATCATCGATCTCTCGGGTACTGGCATATCCGTCGCGTACCAGCCAGAGTGATTCTCGCCAGACCGCTTCCAGCAAGCGATCGGCGATATGCGCATCGTTTTCGCGGCGCAGCGTCAACGGATACATGCCGATGCTCTGCAGTATTGTCGACGCCTTGACATTGCTTGCGCTATCGCCCCCTGCCAATTCGACCAATGGCAGCAGATAAACGGGGTTGAATGGGTGGGCAACCAGAATGCGCTCAGGGTGTGCGGCACCGTCGCCGAGCTCGCTGGGGCGAAAGCCGGAGGTCGAGGAGGCAATCGGCAGATCTGCTGCGCTCACCGCCTCGATGGCGTCCCTTACTGCGTGTTTCAGTTCCAGCCGTTCGGGTACACTCTCCTGCACCCACTGGACGCCGTCCAGGGCGGCTTCCAGAGTTTCGCAGTGGTGTATGTCGGCTTCCTCGGGAAGAACGCGTTCATACAACATTGGCAGGGTACGACGAGCATTGGCCATGACCGCGCTCAACTGTCTTGCCGCATCAGGTGCCGGGTCATACACATTGACCTGCCAGCCGTTCAGCGCGAATCGGGCGGCCCAGCCGCCACCGATGACGCCGCCACCGACAATCGCAACCCGGCGTTTTCCGGGAATGTGTGAATTGTCCGTCGCGAATGCGTTCTGCGTGGATGTTCCCGGTACAGATGTACCTGGTGTGGATGTTCCCGGTGCGAATGTACCTGCTGCGGATGTTCCCGGTGCGGATGTACCTGGTGCGGATGTACCTGGTGTGGATGTACCTGGTGTGGATGTACCCGGTGTGGATGTACCCGGTGTGGATGTTCCCGGTGCGGATGAGCCCGGCGTGAACTTGCGCAGACGGTCTTCCTTTGAGTTGGTCTCGTTCATGCCTGTCGAGCTCGATGCCTTCGATGGTGAATCCCCGGGCAGAGTCTGATGTCCCGGTAGGGTACGACCGCCAGCGACGCGGATTGCATGCTCATAGTGGCGCTCTTTTTGTCAGCTGTAGTTTCTCTCTCACTTCGGCAGGCCCCATGAGGCTGGCGCCCAATCCTTCGATTATCCTGGCTGCACGCTCGACCAGTTGCGCATTGCTTGCCAGCACACCTTTTTCCAGGTAGAGGTTATCCTCGAGTCCGACCCGGACATTCCCCCCGGCGAGTACCGAGCCAGCGACGTACGGCATCTGATCGCGACCAAGGCTGAATGCCGACCAGGTCCAGTCTTGTGGTATCTGGTTGACCATGGCTAGAAAGGTTCCCAGATCGTTGGGCGCGCCCCAGGGGACACCCATGCAGAGTTGCAGTAGTGCGGGAGTCGGCAGACAGCCTTCCCTGGCCAGTTCTCTGGCAAACCACAGATGCCCGCTGTCGAATGCTTCGATTTCGGGCGTGATGCCCAGCTCGATCATTCGCGAGCACATGGCTCTGAGCATGCCTGGCGTATTGGTCATGACATAGTCCGCTTCGGAAAAGTTCATGGTGCCGCAATCCAGTGTGCATATCTCGGGACGACAACTGACCAGATGTTCGACACGTTCGCTGGCTCCTGCCATGTCCGTAGCGGAAGGGTCCAGAGGCAATGGGTTTTCGACCGGGCCGAACACCATGTCACCACCCATGCCGGCGCTCAGATTCAGTACGACGTCGGTATCGGACTCTCTGATGCGCTCGGTTAGCTCACGGTACAAGGCGGGATCTCGCGATGGCGCGCCGGTATCCGGGTCTCTGACGTGACAATGCACCACGGCCGCTCCGGCTTTTGCAGCTTCGATGGCACTCTGTGCTATCTGAGCCGGACTGCGCGGCACATGTGGTGAGCGGTCCTGGGTAGCGCCGGAGCCTGTCACTGCGCAGGTGATGAACACGGAGCGGTTGATCTGCAAGGGCATGCCGATTTCTCTCAGAGGACAAGGACAGATGCTGTACAAACAGTAGCAGACGTCGTAATGTTTCAATTTGCCTTGTCTGCCAAATCCATTGCCGTTCATGCCAAACAAACCGCTGCTGGTGAATGTCCTGTTGTGTGAAGGGTTTTCCAATCTGGTGCTGGCCTGCGCGCTCGAGCCGCTGAGAGTGGTACGCGATCAACGAGACGGCAGCGTCGACTGGTCGGTGCTCACCATCGATGGCCAGTCGGTGCACTCCTCCAGTGGTTTGAATCTGGCTTCCGACGGGGCAATCGATGACGTCCGGAAGTCTGATGTGCTGATCGTCATCAGCGGTTACGGCTATCGTGAGCATGCTTGCACGAGCACGAGCAGACAGATTCGACGACTTGCCCGGGCCAGTGATACGATCATCGGTGTCGATACCGGGGCATGGCTGCTTGCCGCGGCGGGTCTTCTGCAGGGCCGTGAAGCAACGATCCACTGGCAGGTAGAAGCCTCGTTTGCAGATGCCTTTCCATCCGTGCGATCGAGGCCGGAGCGTTTCGTCAGAGACGGCAGGCTATGGACGGGCGGGGGAGCTTCCACGGTACTGGATCTGATGACCGTGCTGATTGAAGAGCGTTTCGGCACGGCCATCGCATTTGATGTCTCCACACTGTTCCTGCACGACAGCGCGAGGCAGTTCCGCGACAGAAGAGGTCCCGGTCATCTCAACAGCCCGGAGACGCCGGAGTTGCACACGGCCATCAACTGCATGGTGGAGAACATCGAAAAACCGGCTTCTCTCGCTCACATCGCCCGGGCGGCCGGTCTGTCCTTGCGCACCATGCACCGCCAGTTCATGACACGCCTGGGCATGCCACCCGGGCGCTACTATCAGTCACTGCGACTGGCGCGGGCCAAGGATCTGGCCGAGACGACCGATCTGTCCATGCAGCAGCTCGCCGTACTGACGGGGTTCTCCATGCCGGCGACCTTGAGCCGGGCGTACAAGGCACACTTCGGCACAACGGTCAGACGTTCCAGATCAGCGCAACAGAGCCGTATGCCTGTGGATTCATCTATCTGAATGTACCCAGATCACTGATCCGGTAACCCGTCGGGTAGGTAGACCTTCGGCGTCTTGTGATCAGTCGTGGCCGTCGGCGCGCAGGGATCAGCCGCAGAATTCGCGCCCGGATACCCAGCCCGGCAAGCACCAGACATTCCACCCAGCGCGGTGCCTGTGCAAATCCCATGGCGGATCGCAGGGGCGGGTCACACAGGGCATGCACGGCAGGGCGGCCCAGGGGCACAAGACAGCGTGGCAGGTACAGCGATAGCAACATGTCCCGCGTCAGGCAGCCTATCTCCGCATTGGATCTGGCGTAGCGAAAACGGGCTGCCTCATGATCCCGATGGAATGCTTCGAATTCCGCAAAACTGTCGGGAATCTCCTTGATGTGCATCCTTGCCGCGAGGGCGCGGTAGTAGTGGACGCAGGCGTCGATTTCGCGAGGTGTCATGGCGCGCTTGCCGAAACGCGCCAGCCAATGCACGGGCTCGACCACGAAGGTTGACAGGACATAGAGCATGTCATCGTTGGCGATGCGATAGCGGCCGTGCATGTCGTTTATCCGCTCGATGGCCGCCTGGCCGCGTTCGCTGCTCTGACCGTTTTCGCTGATCTCGGACAGCAACAACTCCGTGTCATCGTAGCGCTTGCGCGTACGATCGCGAAACTCGCCGGTCGAAGACAGAAGCCCGGAGATCGACGGTACGGCGTAGGTCCGGAAAAGTGCAAATTCCAGCGCCTTTTCGATATCCCACGAAAATTCGCAGGTATGCAGGATGAAACAGATCCGTTCATGATCGACTTGCGGATCCAGCGTTTCGATTTCTCTGGCCCATCGTGACATGCTCAGGATTTCCGCGCTTCGATGTCGACGAATGATGCCTCAAGCCGTCTGCTGCCGCAAGAAACCGGGCTGCTGTCCTCAAGTGGTGGAGTCGGACCCCGTCAGCGGCTGCCAGTGCGAGGGTGTCGCCTCGAAGACCGTGCCCAGCAGACCACGAATGGATTCCATGGGCAGGGCGGTGGCCTGCTCTGCGGGCAGCATGCCGTGACTGAACATGTCGTCGGGGAGTCGTTCGAGCAGCGCTTCGTCCGCAGAGAAAACGTGCATGGGAACGTGTGCGTTGGGTGCCCAGCCGGCAATCACGCTGGCCGGCTGGTGATCGCCCAGCACGATGACCAGCGCATCATCCGCATACCTGGCCAGGTATTCACCCACCAGTTTGAGATTCTGTTCAACCGCGGTCCCGTAGGCCTTGCGTACCGGTTCGGCCCTGGCCCAGCTATGACGCTCACCGTAACGCTGTGTCCCATCGAAGAGGCTGCCATCTTCGATGTCTTCCCATGCCTGATGGCGAGGCAAGGGCCCCCAGGGGGCGTGAGAGTCGAGCAGACCGATGTGTGCCATCAGCGGTGCATCGGCCGTGGCACGCACCTGTCGCTCGAAGGCTGTGAGTGTGTACTGGTCCGGCATGGTCACGAAGCCGAAACCCTCGCCCTGATAATCGAGTGCTGCATGATCGAAGAAGCGATCCACCTGATACCAGGCACCTTCCACCCAGTGTGATTTCACCACGGGTAGTACCACGGAGGTAGTCCATCCCGCCTGCTTGAACAGGCGCGGCAGTGACTTCCGGTCAGAGGAAATCAGTCGGTCGAATCGCGCATGATTTGTCAGGCGCAGGCCGGACGCTACCGTGGAGTGTGCGAGCCAGCTGCGTCCGCCACGTATGGGGGAATCGACCCATGCGCTTCTGACATGCAGGCCGGCACTGACAGTCTCGTTCTGAACAGCTTGCAGTCTGTGTCTGGCCTGCTCCCGGAATTGCGGGTTGTCCACGAACGATCGCCCATACGACTCCACGTAGATAATGATGACATCACGCCCACTCAGTGCCGCGAACGCAGGTTCTCGACCCTCCAGCTCGTCCACCTGCAGAGCCTCGGAGAATCGGGCCTGGTCGCGTACGGCCCATTGGGTGTACTGGATTCGATCGATCAATTCACCCGCCAGCACCCATTGTGTGTCCAGGGAAAGCACATGCCGGCCAGGTCCGCCGGCGGTGGCCATGGCACTGAGCAAGGGAATGCAGCAGAGGAGCAGCCAGCTGCGACGCCATTGTCGATTCAGCTGGTCGAGATAGCCCAGGCCACGATACAACAAGACGGCCAGAGTCAGTAGTATCCCGATGCCCAGGCCTGTCAGGGCAATGGCTTCTGCCTTGCCAATCGTATCCGATGTCAGTGTCCAGCCCTGTTGAATGAGGTGCCATTCAGCCAGCGGGTTGAAGGCACGACCAAAGGCGGCGCGAGAGATCAGATCACCGAGACGAAGCAGCAGGAGACACAGCACGGCACCCGTCACCAGCAGGCGGACCATCGTTGACAGAGTCCTGTTCAGCAGCAACAACAGCAGAACAATGAGTGGTACATCCAGAGGCAGTTCCTGCAACCGTGACAGCGTGAACTGATCCGGGTGTCCTGGTATCAACAGGAGAACCAGCAGCAGGCAGATTGCCAGGGATGACAATATCGCTGCCCGCCGTGGTTTCGTCGTCGGCGAGGCAGTTCTTGTTTTCGGCATGTGCTGGCGTCGGCGAAATGAGGCTGTAGGGAAACGTGATTCAGGGCTCGGACCACAAGCAGCTGAATTAGTTTGATTCGATTTCGCGACGTGCGAGGTTCATTGCCAGTGATGCCGTTCTGTGTGAACGGCATCTCAACTTCTTCTCCGGCTTGCCCGACAGGAACCGCTCAGCTGTCCAGGGCCATCTGACGTCTGCCAAGCTCGGTCAGGTCATCGATGGTTGCACGACCCTTGAAGTCGACTTCATGATCTTCGGCGGCAAAATCCGGTGCGCTGCGTCCACTGAGGAAGCTTGATGATTGGCGCAATGCATAGGCACGGTTCTTGGCACACGCAGGGCTGGCTCCGATGTAAATGACGTTGGCGTAGTCCTTGCCATGATGCTCATTGCCAACGGCGTGCACGACATCGGGATGCCACCAGACAGTATCGCCCGGGCTGACGGTCTGAATGGGTACGATACCCGGCATCAGATCAGGGTGCCAATGTGCATCCACGCCCAGCGCGCGCCCGGGCCTTGCCAGGCACAACTCATCAACAGGCACATCCGACTGCAGTGCACGCAGCAGGAGGTAGGCAATGCCATTGGCTATCGGCAGCAATTCCAGGGTTCCATCCCCCGGGCCTTGCTCGGTCAATGCTGTCCAGCCCTGAAAGGTGCGAAACATCGAACTGACCGCTGGAGACGCATATTCGCGAGTCTGCGTACGGTAGGCTGCACGCCAGGGGTCATAGGCGTCCAGGTCCCCGGCAAAGATGCTGGCGTAGATCTTCTGGAATGCCGGGTCGACCCAGCGTTCATACGAACCGGCATCGATATGAGGTGACAATCCCAGGGTTGTATCACCTGGTGCGCGCCGCCGAGTCCGGTCTGCATAGGCATAATCCAGGTCGGGATCGAACTCCGGCCCGGCCGGTGCGCTGATGTCCCACAATCCATTCAGGAATCGCTTGGTCCGAGCCATCGATTCCGCCTGGCGAGCCATGACTTGAGGGCGGGACCAGTAGACGCCATAGATCTGCGGGCGGGCATCCTTCAGATCGCCGAAGTAATCGTCAAGTCCGGCCTTCTCTCGTGCACG
The DNA here is from genome assembly GCF_052681095.1 of Granulosicoccus sp. 3-233. NCBI lineage: Bacteria > Pseudomonadati > Pseudomonadota > Gammaproteobacteria > Chromatiales > Granulosicoccaceae > Granulosicoccus > Granulosicoccus sp. 3-233. Next base: position 211,367 of record NZ_JBQYLE010000009.1, on the reverse strand, counting down.
TTCCACGTAGTTGTTGCTGTCGAGGTAATCTCCCAGTTCGCTGTTCCAGTCCTCTGCCTGCTGGCGGGCAAAGACGTTCCTGACAATGACGCAGCCTCGCTGCCGAATGGCAGCGATGTCCTTCCTGCTCACCGTGTTGTCGAGGATGGCGGCATGCGAGATTTCGGGAACGACCGCTGCGGTGCGTGCCTGTGCATCGACGACCTCGTCAACGGCCGCCCGCATCCGGTCTCGTACGCTCAGAAACGCTTTTTCGAGATCGTTGTTGCTGGCCAGTTCCTGCCTGGTTCGGGCGATGAAGGTAGCTGTGTCGGGAATCGTCTTGTTCATGAGCTGATGGCCTCAGTTGGCTGTGTCGCAGTCGGTCGACAGGCGTAGTCGGGGTTCGGGTTGAATGATCGTTCGCAGCTCTTCATCGAGAGTCTGGCCAGACAACAGTTGCAGGAGTGTCTGGCCCAGCCGGCGGCCTGTCATGTCGATATCCTCGAACCAGGAATCGATGGCGGGGAGCATGTGATCAAGGGCTGCCGAGGTCTGCTTGGCGACGACATCGACATCGGTGCCGGGTATCAGGCCCGCATCACGAATCCCAGCCAACGTGGCAATGGAGGCGGTCTCTCCAGCGCAGACGATTCCGTCCGGATGGTTGGCGGATGAAAACAGTGTGCGAATCCATTGTCTGAGCTCGTCAAGCGGTGTTTCCAGATCCGGCGGCCTGTCAGCGACATGGCACTGCAGGGCGTTGCGGATGACGGCACGGCTGAATCCGTTCAGCAGGTGCGTCTGGTAGGTGAGGTTGGCGGGCGCGCCGATGAGCATGAGGTGACGACGCCCTCGATGCAGAAGTCGAGTGGCTGCGAGCTCGGCAAATCGCTCGTTGTCGAAATCGACCGATGCATGCTGTGTTGCCAGTTCGGTACGACCGTGCGTGACGAAAGGAAAATCGTTCTCCAGCAGATAGCGTACTCGCAGATCCTGTGGCGAGGTGCGTGACAGGACGATACCGTCAGCACGCCGATTCTCGACAATCGAACGCACCACGGTCAGTTCATCCTGATGCGGCACATCGGGGGTTGCGGAAAGCTCGTAGCCGTGGTCACGGCAGATCTCGCCCAGACCGGAGATGATGGAAGCGGTATAGCCGGTGATCTCCCGTTGCGGGGCCAGTACCAGACTGAGTGTATGGGTGCGTCCGGTTCGAAGTCCGCGACCTGCGCGGTCGGGTACATAGCCGATGTCATTGGCGACCTGCTGCACACGTTGTCGGGTGGCGAGCGCGATGTCACTGCGGTTGTTCAGGGCGCGGGAAACCGTGGTGACCGCCAGACCGCAGGCCTGGGCGACCGTGCGCAAGGTCGGTCTGTCTCGGCGCTGCTTGTTTCCCGGTGGTGTCGAGGGTGGTGTGTTCACGCTTACATGGTATCTGTAACGTTACAGATGTCAATCGGAATGCGTTGAGATACTTTGACTCCATTGGTTTGTATCGTTACTATTTATGCAGGCAATAATCATTGCCATACCACGAGGAGACAGATCAGCATGAGATTGACGACTATTGCCGCAAGCTTTGCGCTTGCGGCAGGTATGACCAGTGCCGTGTCCAGCGCCGTTGCTGCCGATGTGGAAGTCCTGCACTGGTGGACCTCCGGTGGCGAGGCCGCCGCGCTGGATGTTCTGAAGCAGGATCTCGAATCGCAGGGTGTCGGCTGGAAGGACATGCCTGTGGCCGGTGGTGGCGGTGAGGCCGCAATGACGACTCTGCGTGCCAGGGTGACGGCGGGCAACGCCCCCACGGCGGTGCAGATGCTGGGATTCGATATCACCGATTGGGCCAATGAGGGCGTCCTGGGCAATCTGAATGCCGTGGCGGAAGAGGAAAACTGGGATGCCGTTGTACCCACGGCGCTGCAGGCGTTCTCCCGACACGATGACAACTGGATTGCGGCACCGGTCAATGTGCATTCCACCAATTGGGTCTGGATCAACAAGGCAGCGCTGGACGCAGCCGGTGGCAAGGCGCCCGAGACCTGGGAGGAACTGCTTGCCGTGCTTGATGCCATGCAGGCAAACGGCATTACACCTCTGGCACACGGCGGACAACCCTGGCAGGACGCCACCATTTTCGACGCCGTTGTCCTGTCCATGGGCAATGATTTCTACCAGCAGTCAATGATCGAGCTGGACATGGATGCACTGTCCGGTGAAAAGATGGTTGAGGTGTTCCAGCGTATGGAAACCCTGCGTTCCTATGTCGATGACAATTTTTCCGGTCGTGACTGGAACCTGGCATCCGCCATGGTCATCGAAGGCAAGGCCGGCATGCAGATGATGGGCGACTGGGCCAAGGGGGAATTCCTGAAAGCCGGACAGACACCGGGCGAGGATTTTCTCTGCATTCGTTTTCCCGGTACGCAGGGTGCCGTGACGTTCAACTCCGATCAGTTCGCCATGTTCGGTCAGGAAGGTGACAACGATGCACAACAGAAGATGGCTGCAGCCATCCTCAGTCCGGGTTTTCAGTCCGCGTTCAATGTGGTCAAGGGATCGGTGCCTGCCCGTACCGACGTATCCGATGCCGATTTTGACGATTGCGGCAAGAAGGGCATGAATGACCTGGCTGAAGCCAACGAAGCTGGAAGTCTGTTCGGATCCATGGCTCACGGACATGCCGCACCGGCGGCTGTCAAGAACGCGGTCTATGATGTCGTGACTCAGCACTTCAATGGTGGCTTGAGCAACGAGGAAGCTGCCGAAGAGCTGGCCAATGCGGTTGACGCGGTTCTGTAGGACAGCGTAGCGGTCAGGCCGGCATACAGGCGAGTGGACGAGCCGCATCTCGCCGTACCTGGCTGACAAGCATGAAGGTGGGGCCGGCAGGGCATGTATCTGTCTTGCCGGCGTCGCCTGGTCTGGTTTGCCCATCACTTTCCGAGTCACTGATCGCCATGAAAGAGCGTTTGCAGGCCTGGGTGCCCAAGTTGGTACTCGGCCCGAGTTTTCTGCTGATCCTGTTCTTCGTGTACGGGTTCATCCTGTATACCGGCTACCTGTCGGTCTCCGATTCGCGCATGTTGCCCTCTTACGGGTTCGTCGGGCTGGAGAACTACGAAAAGCTCTGGGGGTTGCGGCACTGGACCGGTTCCTTGAAGAATCTGGCCATCTTCGGCGTTCTGTATATCGTGATCTGCAGTGTGCTGGGACTGATGCTGGCGATTCTGCTGGATCAGAAAATACGCGCCGAAGGGTTTCTGCGGCCCATCTATCTGTATCCCATGGCCTTGTCATTCATCGTGACGGGCACCGCCTGGAAATGGTTTCTCGATCCGGGCATCGGTATCGAGCAGACCATGCATTCCTGGGGCTGGGAGAGCTTCGAGTTCGACTGGATCAAGAGTCGCACTCATGCCATCTATACGGTGGTGATTGCCGCAGTTTGGCAAAGCTCGGGATTTGTCATGGCCATGTTTCTGGCGGGCCTTCGAGGCGTTGATCCGGATATCATTCGCGCTGCGGAAATCGACGGCGCCTCTCGTGCACGCATCTACCGTCGCATCATCATCCCCATGATGCGTCCGGTCTTTCTGTCAGCCTTCGTTGTGCTGGCGCATCTGGCCATCAAATCCTATGACCTGGTCATCGCGCTGACAGGTGGCGGGCCGGGCAAGGCAACCGAGCTGCCTGCCACGTTCATGTATTCCTATACATTCAGCCGCAATCTGATGGGAATCGGTGCGGCCTCGGCCATCATCATGCTGATCATGATCTTCTCCATCATCGTGCCGTATCTGTATTCCGAGCTGCGTGCGGACAGACAATCATGAGTGATCAGTCTACCGGGGCCTTGAACGGCTCGACACCACTGTCTTCACAGGCTCGCCGTCTGTCGCCCACCCGCATCCTTCTATACCTGGTGCTGGTGTTGTTTGCGGTCTATTATCTGTTGCCGCTGTACGTCATGCTGGTCAATTCCTTCAAACCGCTCGAGGAGATCCGTGGTGGTGACATGCTTGCGTTACCACAGGCATGGACCCTGGCCCCCTGGAGCAGTGCCTGGTCCACGGCGCAGATCGGCGTGCAGGCGACCGGACTGAAACCTTACTTCATGAATTCCATCGCCATGGTCATACCAGCGGTGCTCCTGTCTACCATTCTGGGTGCCCTGAATGGTTATGTGCTGACCAAGTGGCGTTTCCGCGGTGACGGGATTGTATTCGGTCTGTTGCTGCTGTCCTGCTTCATCCCGTTCCAGATCGTACTCATCCCGATGGCACGCATGCTGGGCATTCTCGGACTTGCCGGTACAACCTCCGGTCTGGTACTGGTACACCTGGTCTACGGCCTGGGTTTCACGACCTTGTTCTTTCGCAACTATTATGCGGCGTTTCCGACCGAGCTTGTCAGGGCGGCGCAGATCGATGGCGCCGGTTTCTTTCGCATATTCGGGCGTATTCTGTTGCCATCCTCGGGACCGATCATCGTCGTATCGGTTATCTGGCAATTCACCAACATCTGGAACGACTTTCTGTTCGGAGCCAGTTTTGCCGATGTCGACTCGGTACCGATGACCGTGGCACTGAACAATCTGGTCAGTTCCTCCACCGGGGTCAAGGAATACAATGTGCATTTTGCCGGGGCTGTTCTGGCGGCCTTGCCAACGCTGGTGGTGTACGTCGTCTCAGGACGATATTTCGTGCGGGGCCTGATGGCCGGCGCTGTCAAGGGCTGATCGGGACAAGGTAGATCATGACAATGAACAGTACGAGCGAACATTTTCTCGAAATCGATTCGCTGAGCAAACAGTTTGCCGGTGTCGATGCGCTCAGGAATGTCTCCATCGATGTGGAAGAAGGCGGCTTTCTGGTGTTGATCGGACCTTCCGGCTGTGGCAAGTCGACCTTGCTAAACATGCTGGCCGGATTCGAACCGGCAAGCTCAGGAGACATACGCATTGCCGGAAAATCCATTGCCGATCTGCATCCGTCGAAACGTGATATCGCCATGGTGTTTCAGTCCTATGCCCTGTATCCGAACATGACGGTGGCCGGCAACATCGGCTTTGGCATGGAAACCCGTGGGGTACCCAAGGCAGAGCGCCTCAGGAAAATAGACGAAGTCGCGGCCATCCTGCAGATCGAACCGCTGTTGAAACGCAAGCCTGCCCAGCTTTCCGGTGGGCAACGCCAGCGTGTGGCCATGGGGCGTGCCCTGGTGCGTGATCCACGGGCCTTTCTGTTCGATGAACCACTGTCGAATCTGGACGCTCGTTTGCGTGTGGACATGCGTGCCGAGATCAAGAAGCTGCATGCCCGACTGGGTACCACCATTGTCTATGTGACGCATGATCAGATAGAGGCGATGACACTGGCCACGAAAATTGCTGTCCTCAAGCACGGTGAAGTGCAACAGGTGGGTACTCCGGATGACATCTATCATCGGCCTGCCAATACCTTCGTCGCGGACTTCATGGGATCGCCTGCCATGAATCGGGTCACCGGGCATCTGCGGCAATCGGAAAACGGACTGAAGGTGTCTTTCGGCGATTTTTCGCTGAACCTCCATGCACCGAGTACCGCCCTTCAGGATCGCGCGCGCAACCAGCCCATCATCGATTTCGGTATTCGGGCGGAGAATATCAATGACAGTCGCGATGAGGCGATGGCCATGGCCGGGTCCTCGACTCTGCCATTGACCATCGAACTGGTCGAACCAACCGGATCGGATACTTTCATCGGCACGCGTGATGGCGATGTGCATTTCACGGCTCGTGTGGCCAATCATCTGCACCCGCGTGCCGGGGAGAGGATCACGCTGAATTTCGACATGAGCAAGGCTCATTTCTTCGACACGGAGTCCGGTGTCAGGGTGGAGTGAATGCTGTTGGCAACTGGCGCTGGGTGCCGGTTTGCTGATCTGCAGCCGGCCAGTCCTGACTGTTCACACTGACAACCTGATCAGGAAACGTTGATGGATTCTCGCAAATTACGAATCGGACTGGTCGGTTATGGTCTTGCCGGCAAGGTGTTCCACTCACCCTTGTATGCGGCTGCAGGTGTGGAACTGGTTGCCGTTGCTTCCAGTGATGCCGCCAAGGTGCATGTCGACCATCCCGGTGTGCGTGTCCATGCGGATGCCGCCACGCTGCTGGCTGATTCGGACGTGGAACTGGTGGTACTGGCCACGCCCAGCTTCACGCATGCGCCGTTGATGCTCGAGGCACTGGCGGCCGGCAAGCATGTACTCAGTGACAAGCCATTCACCGCGACCGTTGCCGAGGCCGATGCCGTGATTGCAGCGGCTGATTCGGCAGGGCGTGTTGCCAGCTGCTATCAGAATCGTCGTTACGATGCGGACTTTCTGACCTTGAGGAATCTGATCGACTCGGGACGATTGGGGGAGATCGTGCATCATGAGTCGCACTACGATCGATTCAATCCAGCGCCAAGGGATCGCTGGCAGGAACAGGCACGTCCTGGCGTGGGTTTGCACTATGACCTGGGTGCCCATCTGATCGATCAGGCGCTGGTGTTGTTCGGGCTGCCGGACTGGTTGCAGGCCGATGTCCAGAAACAACGCGAAGGCTCGGCAATCATCGACAATTTTCATGTGCGCATGGGCAAGGGGCGGTGCAGGATCGAGCTCAGTGCCGGCATGCTGGTGGCCGACAACAGTCTGCGCTACCGAGTACATGGAACTGCGGCATCCTGGAGCAAACACCATGTCGACCCCCAGGAGGACCAGTTGCGACATCAGGGAATCGGACCTGAGGACGCCTCCTATGGTCGGGAGCCGGAAGCGCACTGGGGCACCCTGACCGAGGCAGGTGCAGGGCAGTCGAAAACCAGCCGTACAGAGGCGCTGCGTGGTGACTGGCCTCGGTTCTATCGTGAGTTGAGCATTGCGATTCGCCAGGGCACGCCGCCACCGGTAACCGCTAGCGAGGCGCGCAATGTCATCGCTGTCATCGAGGCCATGCTGGAGTCGTCTCGAACCGGCAGCAGGGTAAGCGTTGCGGATCGACTGAGCTGACGGCTGCACAATCCGGGTGTCGGTGTGATCGTCCTGTGCAACTGCTGCACGGGCACGTCATGTCGTCGAGGAAATCAGAGCGACAGCGCTGCGCCAAATGCGCGATAATGCGCACCCTGTGCGCGCAATATGATCAAGCATTTCAATGGATAAATGGGCAGAACTACGAACCGCCTATCAGGTTGCGAGACTGGGAACGGTGAGTGCCGCTGCCGAGGCGCTGGGTTTTCATCGAGCGACTGTCAATCGTCATATCGATGTACTCGAACAGGAGATGGGGGATCGCATCTTCATCCGACACTCCAGGGGGTATACCCTGACCGAACTGGGTGAGGATGTGCTGAAGGTGGCCCAGCAGGCAGAGGCACTGATCGACGACCTGGCGGGCAGGGTTCAGGGCCGCAAGGCGCAGGTGGAAGGTGAGGTCAAGCTGGCCATTCTGGTGCCTTTCGCCGGGTTGATCATGCAATCGATTGCCGAGTTCCGTCGGCTTAACCCGCATTGCCGTGTCTGCATCACAGCCACGGAGAATCTGGCCAAGCTGGAATACGGTGAGGCCCATGTCGCCTTGCGTGCAGGGACTCGCCCTGAGCATCCGGATTATGTGGTGCGGGAGTTTCTGCGAGTGACGTTCAATCTGTACGCTCATGACAGCTATGTTCAGCGGTATGGAATACCTGCTGATGTGCATGATCTCGCTGGCCACGCTTTCGTGACACCCGATCTGACAAATTCGCGGGCCCCCTTTTCGAACTGGTTTGATGAGCAGGTGAAGGACGAACAGATAGCCTTTTCGTCCAACAATTTCCAGGTCTGTCATGAGGCAATAGCAGCGGGTCTGGGAATAGGTGTCATGAGCGACATGGAAGCAGAGGGGCGTAAGGACATGCATCGTGTTCTGGCCGATGAGGCTGGCTGGTCGCTGACGATTTGGCAGGTCACTCACGTGGACCTGCATCGCACGGAAAAAGTGCAAGCACTGTTGTCGTGCATCAGGGATCATCTGGACGTCAAAGCGCGGCCCTACACCTTGTAAGCCCTCGAACAGGCATTATATTCCGTCGCCTGCAAGTTCCAGGTTTCAAGGACCTCAAACGATACGTCCTGCAGGTGGTGTATGGCAATTTGCGCAGCATGATACTGAGTCGCGAGGGTTTCCCGCATTGCACTACAGTACGGCTCTTGTCGCAGCAACGCGCACTCTGTGCGCACTTGCTTGGCATACGAAGTTGTCGCATCCTGACATAATCCTGCGATTCGAGGTTCCCGTGCTCGCAGGAATCCCTGGCTTCCGGTAAACCTCACCTTCACTGTTCCTTTTAATACAAGCCCCGAGAAAGTGCCTCTTCGCCATGAAATCCATTGACGTCCCGTTTCCGCGAGCCAGCAAAGTGCTGGCTGGTTCTATCCTCGTTGCTCTGCTGAGCGCCAACCCGGCTGTCGTGCTGGCTCAGAATGCACCACCACCCGCCGCTGTCAGTGTCATGCAGGTAGAGCCGCAATCGGTGCTGCTGACGGCTACTCTGCCAGGACGTGTCGTGGCTGCCGCCGTCGCGGAAGTTCGTCCACAGGTCAACGGAATCATCACCGAGAGAAACTTCACGGAAGGCAGTGCGGTCGAGCAGGGCGATGTCTTGTACAAGATCGACTCTGCCACTTATGAGGCTACCGTGGCGCAGGCAAGAGCGGCAGTGGCTCAGGCGCAGGCCCAGTACAAGGCAACGGAACGTGAGGCCGAGCGGATTCAGGAGTTGAAACAGCGCAATGTGTCTACCCAGCGCGAGCTTGATGAAGCCATCGCTGCGCGTGATGTCTCAGCGGCCGCCATCGCGGTTGCCGAGGCACAGTTGAAATCGGCAGAAATCGAACTCGACCGCACGACCATCGTGGCGCCATTGAGTGGCGAAATCGGTCTGGCAATGACCACTCGCGGTGCTCTGGTGACAGCCGGTCAGGCGTCTCCGCTGGCGACCATTCGCAACATCGATACCGTCTATGTGGACGTGACCGCTTCTGCTTCCCGGGTTCTGGAATTCAGACGGAACAATCTCGATGTGGATTGGCGCAATTCCGAACGCAAGGTCGTGCTGCATCTGGCCGACGGTGAAATCTACCCGGAGCAAGGCTTGCTGACGGCTGCCGAACCGCAAGTCGACATGCAGACCGGTGTCGTTGTCCTGCGCATGGAGTTTCCCAATCCTGACAAGCTGCTGCTGCCCGGAACCTATGTGAAAGTCGATCTGCAGACAGACGAGGTTGATGGCGCATTCGTGATTCCACAGCAGGCGGTCAGCCGGGATCGTCAGGGTAAGCCGACCGCTCTGGTCGTCAATGATGAGGACGTCGTGGAGCTTCGTCAGCTGGATGTGCTGCAAGCCTCGGGCAATGACTGGATCGTACGCGGCGGGCTTGCCGCTGGTGAGCGAATCATCATGGAAGGCAGTCAGAAGGCACCTCCGGGCTCGAAGGTACAGGCCGAGCTTGTGACCGACGGTGCGGCTGATGCTGCATCAGACACCGCTCCGGAAGCTGCCCAATAGGCAAGCGCTCTGGCAGGGCGCGAGCCCTGTGGTGTCACTCCTTCTCCTGAACTCTCATACGATTCCGCCAGAGAACCCTTATGGCTCGTTTTTTCATCAATCGCCCTATTTTTGCCTGGGTGCTTTCCATCCTCCTGATGGGGGTGGGGATCATCTCCATACTCAATCTACCGGTAGCCCAGTACCCGCAGATCGCGCCGCCCACGGTCAGCGTCTCTGCCGCTTATCCGGGTGCGTCCGCTGAAACGGTTGCCAATACCGTTACCCAGGTCATCGAACAACAGATGACGGGGCTGGACGGAATGCGCTATTTTTCCTCCAGCTCGACCTCGGCGGGCACGGCCAATGTCACGCTGACCTTCGAGACCGGAACCGATGCCGATATCGCGCAGGTGCAAGTGCAGAACAAGCTGGCCAAGGCAACGGCCTTGCTGCCCGAGACGGTGCAGCGTCTCGGGCTGACCGTCGAGAAGTCATCCAGCGGCTTTCTGATGGTGGTAGCACTGGTGTCCGAAGACGAGACACTGGGCGCGGCTGATCTGTCCGATTATGTCTCCAGCAATCTGGTGGACGAGATCAGTCGCATAGACGGCGTTGGCAGTGTGCAGCTGTTCGGCTCGCCATACGCCATGCGTATCTGGTTGGACCCGTCACTGCTGGCGGCCTACGAGTTGACGACCAGTGATGTGGTCGCGGCCGTCAGTGCCGAGAACACGCAGATCGCAGCCGGCGCCTTCGGCGCACGACCAGCCGAAGAAGGACAGCAGTTGAATGCAACGGTAACAGCTCAGTCATTGCTGCAGACGCCGGAGGATTTTCGTCAGGTTGTGCTCAAGGCAGAAACCGACGGCGGACTGGTGCTGCTCGAAGATGTGGCTCGGGTGGAAATCGGTTCTGAAGACTATTCCGTCATTCCACGCTACAAGCGACAGCCTGCTGCCGGTTTTGCCGTCAGTCTGGCTACTGGAGCCAATGCCCTGGACACCGCAGTCGCGGTGGAAGAACGCGTTCAGGAGTTGGCGGAATTCTTCCCGGCAGGGGTCAAGGCCGTTGTGCCATACAACACGGCACCGTTCGTCAGGATCTCGATCGAGGAAGTGATCCAGACCCTGCTGGAAGCGATTGTTCTGGTGTTCCTGGTGATGCTGCTGTTTCTGCAGAACTTTCGCGCCACGCTCATTCCGACGCTGGCGATACCGGTGGTTCTACTGGGAACCTTCGGCATTCTGGCGATCGCCGGCTTCTCGATCAACACCCTCACCATGCTGGCCATGGTGCTGGCAATCGGTCTGCTGGTTGATGACGCCATCGTCGTGGTGGAGAACGTCGAGCGCATCATGGAGGAGGAAGGGCTCAACCCGCTGGAGGCTACCCGCAAGTCCATGGATCAGGTATCCAGCTCACTGATCGGTATCGCGGTGGTCATTTCGGCCGTATTCGTACCCATGGCATTCTTCGGCGGGTCCACGGGCGTCATCTACAAGCAGTTTGCCATCACGATCGTATCAGCCATGGTGCTGTCGGTCTTCGTGGCACTGACATTGACGCCAGCCTTGTGCGCCACGATGCTGAAGAAGCCGAGTGAAAATGGCAAGAGCCGTGTCTTCGGCCCCTTCAATCGTGGCTTTGCCGCAGTGCAGAGCCGCTATACCGGTTCCATCGGCTGGATTACACGCCGTCCCATACGCGTCGGGATCATCTACCTGTTGCTGGCAGGTGCAATGGCCGTGTTGTTCCTGCGCACGCCAACGGGCTTTCTGCCGGACGAAGATCAGGGAATACTGTTCACACTGATTCAGACTCCCAGTGGCTCTACGGCGGAGCGCACACTGGAATCGCTGAAGCAGGTGGAAGATTATTACCTGGAGCAGGAAGCGGATTCGGTTGAAGCGGTATTCGGTGTCGTGGGGTTCAGTTTCGCCGGACAGGGACAGAACATGGGGCTGGTATTCGTCAACCTGAAAGACTGGTCAGAACGAACCAGTCCTGCGCAGAATGTGCAGGCCCTTGCCGGCAGGGCATTCGGTGCGCTGTCTCAGGTCAAGGACGCCTTTGTCTTCCCCATCGTTCCGCCGTCGGTCATCGAGCTGGGTAATGTTTCCGGATTCGACATGTACCTGCAGGGACGAGGCGGTCAGACGCATGAGCAACTCCTGAATGCACGTAACCAGTTACTCGGTGCCATGGCACAGAGCCCCTTGATCGCCTCTGCGCGACCCAATGGCCTTGAGGATGCGGCGCAGTTCAACCTGGACCTCGACTGGCGTCGGGCAGGTGCATTGGGTGTGACCGCCAACGATGTCAGTCAGTTGCTGACTACCGCCTGGTCAGGCAGTTATGTCAATGACTTCCTGGATCAGGGGCGCATCAAGAAGGTCTATGTTCAGGGTGAAGCCAACTCGCGCTCCAATCCCACTGACTTCGATCTGTGGCGGGTACGTAATGCGACCGGCGGACTGGTGCCTCTGTCCGAGTTCTCGAAGGGTGACTGGAGTTTCGGGCCACAGGGGGTGTCTCGCTACAACGGTGTGCCAGCCATGCAGATTCAAGGGGCGCCTGCTCCTGGCGTCAGTACCGGTGAGGCTCTGGCAGAAATAGAACGACTGGCAGCAGACCTGCCGGCTGGGTTCAGCGTCGCCTGGACAGGGCTGTCGCTGGAAGAACAGGATTCGGGAAGCCAGGCGCCAATCCTGTTCGCTCTGGCCCTGGCGGTCGTGTTTCTGTCTCTGGCGGCATTGTACGAGAGCTGGAGCATTCCGTTCGCCGTCATGCTGGCCATGCCCATCGGTATTTTCGGTGCTCTGGTTGGTGCCCAGTTGGGAGGCTTCGACAATGGCGTGTTCTTTCAGATCGGTCTGCTGGCCGTCATGGGCCTGACAGGCAAGAACGCCATATTGATTGTCGAATTTGCCAAGGAAAGGCGCGCAGAGGGCATGGAGCTGTATCAGGCAGTCAGTGAAGCGGCACGGCAGCGCTTTCGTCCGATACTGATGACCTCCATTGCCTTTTCACTGGGTGTTCTGCCACTGGTACTCAGTAGCGGTGCCGGCTCCGGCGGTCGTACAGCCATTGGTTCCGGTGTGCTGGGTGGCACGATTTCAGCAACGGTTCTGGGCATTCTGTTCGTGCCACTGTTCTTCGTTATCGTGTCTCGCCTGGCGGGCAAGAGCAAAGACTAGCGCGGCCACCGTTCGAGAGCCTTTCCACACGGGTGGGAAGGTTCTCCATATTCTCGATTCAGACCTATCTGGTATTCGATTTCCAATGACACCACTATCCATTCTTGTAAGACGTTACATGGCCGGTACTTCAGGCAAGGCACTTGTACTGGGGTCGACGCTGCTTGCGGCACCGCTGTTGTGGAGCGGGAATGCATCCGCCGCCGGTCTCAAGGAAGTCTATGAGCTGGCAGTGCAATACGATGCAGAGTATTCGGCCGCAGCCTATGATCTGCAGGCGGCTCGCGAGTCCTTGCCATTGGCACGCTCGACATTCAGACCGCAGGCATCCTTTGTCGGCGAGGCCGGGCTGGGCACTCTGGCCGATGATGGCGAAGGGTCCTACGGCGAGACATCATTGGCTCTGTCGCTGAGCCAGTCACTGTTCAATCGGGCCAACAGCAAGTTGGTGGATCAGGCAGAGATCGGTGTGCTGCAAGCCGAGGCTCAGTATGCGGCCCTGGGCCAGGCACTGATTCTGCGCGTGGCCAACGCCTATTTCGATGTCTTGCGGGCTGAAGCCAATCTCGAATTCAGCCAATCGGAGCTGGAGGCCATCAGACGGCAGCTGGAGCAGGCAGAAGGGCGTTTCGAAGTCGGGCTCGTACCAGTGACGGATGTGCGGGCGGCGCAGGCTCAGCGCGACCTGGCCGTGGCTCAGGAAATCGATGCCCGCAATCAGCTGTCCACGGCCCGGGAAGCCCTGCTGTTGATCAGCGGTGTCAATCCCGGAGAGCTGGCAACCCTGGCTGAAGACCTGCCTCTGCAGTCTCCGGATCCAGCGGAAATCGATAGCTGGGTCGATCTGGCCAGAGATCAGAACCTCGAGCTGGTGATCGCGCGATATGCACAGGACAGCAGTGAGGCACAACTGGCCATTCAACGAGCCGGCCGATATCCGACGCTGGATCTGGTCGGTTCTGCCGCCTCTACCCAGACAGATAATGTCAGCAGTTCCGATGCGGACGTCGCCGAGATCAAGCTGCAATTGAGCGTGCCTCTGCTCACGGGGGGACGCATCAAGGCGCAAGTGGCTCAGGCGCGGGCCGAGTCACTGTCCGCCGGAGAGCAGGTAATGGCTCAGGAACGTGCCACCGTGCAGCAGACCAGAGACGGCTACCGTGGTGTGCAGGCATCGATCAGTCGCGTCAAGGCTCTGCGTCAGGCGCTGGTATCGACCCAGCAGTCGGCCGATGCGACAGAAGCCGGATTCCGTGCAGGTACCCGGACGTCGGTGGAAGTATTGCAGGCACTGCGCGATACCTACAGCGCCCGTTCGGATTACGCCAGCGCACGTTATGACTACATTCTCAATCGGCTCAATCTGCAGGCTGCCGCAGGCACTTTGTCGGAAAGCGATATCACGGCCATCGACCAATACCTGCTGGAAGAGGCCGAATAAGGCCCGGCGAAAATCGAATGACGCCTTCAGGTCGGAGCGGATCTGCAGGCGAAATCGATCACGCCACCTGTGATGCAGCGGCTGTATCGATCGGGACCGGGTGGCGCTCATCCCGCTTGCAGAGCACATGCTGTGTAATACAGGCCGCTACCGGATCGTCGGCCATGGCATCGCGTATCATTTCCGAAAATCCGCAAAGCGGCTTCCTTCCTCTACTTCTCGACTCTTTCAGTGACCACCCGATCCTGCCTGCGAACATTGTCTTCTCCCATCATGTGTTCGAAAGGATGTCTGTTGGCCATACTGCTCGTGTTGTTTCCAGCGGCATTCACTCAGGCTCAGCAGGAGCAGACCGTCGATGGGGTGCCAGGCAATGAAGTACCACGCTATTTCACGTTTACCTTCGAAAACGACCTGTTCGTCGGGGAAGACAACGGGTATACCAATGGCCTGGGCCTGACCTTCGGCAAGGGACCTTTCCGCGAGTTCAACGATACCAATCTGCCTCGCTGGTTACAGCCGCTCATCAGTAACAGCTATCTCAATCGCGGTGAGGGGATGCGTCGCGGGGTGGCACATATGTACGCGCAGCGCATGCAGACGCCTCAGGACATCACCGTGGCCGAGCCGATCGAAGGGGACTTGCCCTATGCCGGCTTGCTGGCATGGCAGGGAACGTTCTATGAATACAACGAGTTTCGCTCGGATCAGGTTTCGCTGTCCCTCGGCATCGTCGGACCGGCATCGCTGGCCGAACAGGGCCAATCCATCATTCATACGATTACCGGCTCGGATCAGCCCGAGGGCTGGAACCTTCAGTTGAAGAATGAGCTGGTTGGCAGAGTCGAGGCCTTGAGGGTGTGGAAGCTGGCTCGATCCACTGCCGGACCCCGTGGCTGGGATGTGCTTGGGTTGGGCGGCGTGGGTCTGGGAACCCTGCAATCAGGCATGGGTGCTGGCATTGCCATGCGCTGGGGGTCGAACCTGGAGTACACGCATTCCACCTTCTCTCTGGAGGCTGACCGACAGGTCAACCCTCTGGCCATCAGGGAATCCAATGGCTTCTATGCCTATGCAGGCGCGAAGGCTGGTGTGGTTTTCAATGATGTACTTGTTCAGGGGAACACCTTCACCGACAGTCACTCGGCCGAACTGGAGCATTGGCAGAACCAGCTATCGGCAGGGCTGGTATGGAGCATGGGTAAGCTGGCTTATGTCTTTCAGCTGTCCACTTTCAGCTCGCATATCGAGTCCACCGACAAGCGTGAAAAATACGGCGCATTGAGTGTGACCTTCCGATACTGAAACGCCATGCGCGGTGGCTGGCGTCAGTGCATCACGTTTGCAGCGCGGCCTATTGACGATGACCAGCGGTATCTTGCAGATAGAACTGCGTCATCAGTGAATACAACTCGGGGTAGGCCGCAATCAGATTGTCAGGTGTTTCGAAAAACACCTCACTGAGCACGGCGAAGAACTCCGCCGGGTCGGTTGCACCGTAGCGATCGAGTCCTTGCTTGGGGTGTAGCTGGAAATCCTCGAAGGCCTCGTTCATCAGTTGCGACCAGTTGCCAGGGCTCATGTCGCGTTGCAAGGGTGGGAATCCGTTTGCAAGGCCATTCATCATGTCCAGCTTGTGCACGAATTCGTGAATGACGACATTGTGACCGTCCACATGACCAGCCTGTTCGGCATCCCTCCAGGACAGGACTACGGGTCCTCGCAGCCAGGCTTCCCCGCTGAGATGTCGGCTGCCCGAGTGCGTCACTCCGAACTCGTCGACAATACTGCTTTCACGGGTAAAGGCGTCGGGGTACACAATGATATCGGACCAGCCGTCGTACCAGTCCAGACCCAGATTGAGAATGGGCAGGCAAGCTTGCAAGGAGATGGACTGGCGCATCGAATCGCTGAGCACAAGACCACCAGCTCCGCTGAATCGCTTGGCATGCAGAAACAGGGTCGCCAGCTCGTACAGGCTCAGTCTCTGCCTGCTGCTCAATCGATCAAGGACTGGCAGACGAGCAGCGGCCTGTTGCCAATCGGATGTGGAAAATGGGCTGTTGGCAAGGATTCGTCCTTTTCGCCACTGCCTGAAGAACTCGAACATGCAAGACTCGAACAATTCACCGATTGCACAGGAAGTGTTGGCGCAAGTCGACTTTACAAGATCCCGGACACAATCAGGAGCCCCTGATGAGCACTGGGGGTGTTGCCCGTGACGTAATGTCGCTCTGTCGCAATCCGCTCAGACTACTGCGCGGGGTAGTCTCGTCCGGCACGTGCCCGGTAGGCTGGTAACGACAAACCCCGTATCAGTCCCAATGCGCGTACGGCAAAGCAGGTCATGACGCCGCAGAACTCCGGCATCAGATAAGGTAACTGTGTGTATGCCGTCAGGCAGGCGTAGACGAGAGCGCCAGTCAGAGCTGCTGTCGCGTAGATCTCGTGACGCAGGATGAGCGGAATCTCGCCGCAGAGAACGTCGCGAATCAGACCGCCGAAAGTGGCAGTGGACAAACCCATGACAATGGCGATGGTCGTGCCGAACCCTGAGCTGATAGCCAGTTTCGCCCCCAGTACGCTGAACAGGCTGAGTCCTATGGCGTCAGCCCACAACAGCACTCGGTAACGGTACTCGACGAAAGGTGCAGTGAAGTACACCAGTATGGATACGATGACACACAGTCCCACGAAGTGAGGCTGGCTGACCCAGAAAACCGGGAGTCCCAGCAGGAGGTCGCGCAGCGTGCCGCCGCCAATACCCGTAACCGTGGCAATGAGTGCGAAACCGACAGGGTCGAGACACTTGCGGGATGCCACCAGCGCGCCACTGATTGCGAAGACAGCAACGCCGGCAAGATCGAGCCAGACCAGTATCTGGTCAACTGTTTGAGCTATGTTGTCGATGGTCTGACATTCTTCCGCAAGTAATGAGACGTCAAGGTCTGCTGTCAGTCAGCGGCGACCCTGCGGCTGCCCATTGGCCACAGGTACAGTTCTGCAAGCTGGCTGGAACACGCCGAGCGGGAGTATACAGGTTCTCGACAACTCATCAAGACAGCTGCTTCAGCCGGTGTGCGGAACCCGGGAACCTGTGTCAGGTTCCCTGGATCGACTGCAATACGGACTCCGGCGTGATGGGCAGATGGCGTATCCGGACACCGACGGCGTTGTAGATGGCATTGGCGATGGCGGGCGCAATGACAGTGGTTCCGGGTTCGCCCAGTCCTACCGGTACTTCCTGGCTGTCGATGAACTCGATTTCCATATCGGGGGTATCGATCATGCGCAGCGGCGTATAGGTGTTGAGGTTGCGCGCCTGTACATTGCCGTTCTCGAATGCAGTGCCCTCGTGCAGGGCCATCGACAGACCCCACAGTGCAGCGCCTTCGCATTGCGCCCGAGCGCCATCCGGGTCAACCACCGTTCCGCAGTCGAAAACCAGCCAGAGTTTCTGCACGTCGATGGTGCCGCTGGTTCGGTCGACGTGCAGTTGCACGGCAGCCGCTGTCCATGTCGGCATGTCCCGCGACTGACCGAAGGTTGTCGCAATGCCGATGGCGGAGTCACTCTCCAGATCGTCGTGTGCCGGGGCGGACAGCTGAGCCAGTCGTTGCAGCACGGCCGCCTGGCGTCCGGCACCACCCACCGAGTTCGGCGACGAACCGGCGTTCATGCCCTCTGCCTTCAGATGCTCCAGTCGAAAGGCCAGGGGGTCCTTGCCCAGCCGGTGTGCGGCTTCATCCATGAAGCTCTCAACGGCAAAGTTGGTCCAGCCCGGGCCGACCGAGCGCAACCAGCCGGGACGAAAGGTCTTGTTGGCCAGGTCATTCGGAATGGCGCGAACGCGATGAGCGCCAAGCGAATACCAATGATCCGCGCCGTCGATGGCGAATGGATCGTAGGCGATACCATTGACGCCCTTGGGCATGAAGGAGGGCACCAGAACACCGGTCGGCCAGCCGGCCGCCGCATGATGTTCCATGGCGGTCACGGCCTGCGCGCTGTCGAATGCCATGCGCAGCCGTTGCACGCTGGGCGAACGTGGGCTGTCGAACTGTGCGTCCTGCTCGCGAAACAGCATCAGTTTCACCGGTTTGCCGCCCAGAGCGCTGGATGCCAGAGCAGCCGGTACTGCATAATCGCCGTTCAAGCGCCGGCCGAAGCCACCTCCCAGCATGTAGGAACGCATGACGATCTTCGACGTGTCTTCGCCGAGCGCCTTGGACAGTGTGGGCAATATCAGTGACTGCCACTGGTTGCCCGTGTGAATTTCCCAGATACCTTCAGCGTTGCGATAGGCCGTTGCGTTGACCGGTTCGAGTTGAAAGTGCAGCACGGTGGATGTCGTGTATTCGGCTTCCAGTGTGTCACTGGCCTTGGCAAATGCGGCACCGGTCTCGGTGTTGCCGGTGTCCAGAATCGCACCGCTACTCTCGTCCTCGATGAGAGCCCGTGAGCGCTCCTGAATGTCGGCTTCTGAAACGTCTGCCGTGTCGCCTGCATTCCAGCTGACCCGGACCTTGTCCGATGCCCACTTGGCGGCCATCAGCGATTTGCCGATGACCACGACCCAGCCGGGTACCGTGTCAGACGGGTCGTCCAGGGTCAGGGTTTGCAGGTATCCCTGGACTGATCTGGCCTCGCTATCGTCCACCGAGGCAACGCTGGATCCCAGCCGTGTCGGCGGGAGCAGGGGGACACCATAGACCATGCCCTCGATACTGGCATCGATACCGTAGATTGCCTTGCCATTGGTCTTGTTGGCGATATCCAGAGCCTTGACGTCCTTGCCGATCAGTTGCATGTCGGCATGCTGCTTCAGCGGCAACTGATCCAGTTCTTCCTCGCTGAAACGGCGAGACAGTCCTGCCTCGACCAGTTCACCGTAACTGATGGTCCGACCTCCGCCCACGACACGACCCCGGCTGGCGGAGCATTGCGACGCCTCTATGCCCCAGCGTTCGGCTGCCGCTGCGATCAGGGCGGTACGACCCGCGGCACCAGCCTTGCGGTATACCGACCAGCTTTGCCAGACCGACCAACTGCCACCGGTGACCATGGTGCCCCATTTCTCGTCGGTATCGACGTGCGTGATATGTACATCTTCCCAGGCCACTTCCAGCTCATCGGCCAGTATCCTGGCAATGGCCGTGCCCACGTGCTGACCCATCTCGGCACGGATGATGTTCACCGTGACCTGTCCATCGGTATCGATGCCGTACCACAGGGTGGGCTCGAATTTTTGCCCTGCAGGCTCGATGGGCGCTCCATCGGCCTCTTCCGGATCCATGGCTGCCTGAGCGGCCACCGGGAAACCGAATGTGGCGCCGCTGACAGCCATGGAGATCAGGAAACCTCGTCGTGCCATGTCAGGCTGGGAAGAGGCCTTCTCGCGTAATCTGTCAATGATCATTCGCTGATCGTCTCCTGGTTGGCGGCAGCGGCCTGGCGAACAGCGTTTCGGATACGAGGGTAGGTCATGCAGCGGCACAGATTGCCCGTCATGACTGCATCGATGTCCTCATCGCTCGGGTCGGGAATGTCCTGCAGCAGTGCGGCTGCCTGCATGATCTGACCCGATTGACAGTAGCCGCACTGGGGAACTCGCAAATCGTTCCAGGCGATCTGCACCGGGTGCTGGTCATCAGCATCCAGACCTTCGATCGTTGTGATGTCTGTTCCTGCGACGGCCGACAGGGGGGTGATGCAGGAACGGGTCGCTCGACCGCCGACATGCACGGTACACGCACCACACAGTCCGATTCCACAACCGAATTTCGTGCCGGTCAGACCGATCTCGTCCCGAATGGCCCAGAGCAGGGGCGTTGCGGGATCGGCGTCGATGCTGACATCGCGCCCGTTCACCTTGAAGTTGATCATCATCTATCCTGTGTTTGCTCAGTGAGCTCTGATGGCGGAGACGGTATCGCCGAGATCCGGCCATGGTGTTCTGTCGGTTCGAGTACGACGCAGATACGCCGCAATGGCGGCGACCTCCTGATCGTCCAGCGCGCTTCGAAAGCCAGGCATGACGATGCCGGGCAAACCCTCTTGATTGCCCACCCCATCCAGTATCACGTGTATCAGATTGTCGGGCTGATCCAGTCGAGTGGCCGAGTTGACGCCCAGATCGGGTCGGCCCAGTTCGATCTGCTCACTGTTGTAATGGCACGATGCGCAGGCTGTCACGTACAGTCGTTCGCCCTGATCCTGGCGATAACTCTTCTTCGGTTGTCCCTTTGCAAGGCTGGCAGCGATGATCTGTGCAGGCTCTTCGCCCGTCCTGATGTCGTCGTTCTGCGCGGCGAGGTAGGTGCCAATGGCCTGCAGATCACTGTCGGGCAGTTCTCGCAAGCCGGCATGCACGACCGGGCCCATGGGGCCGGCGGCAACGCCGTGCGCACGCGTACCACCATGCTTGAGGTATTCGCTGAAATCCCGAGCCGTCCAGCGAATGGCTGCTGCATTGCTGCCATTCAGTGCCGGAGCCGTCCAGCGGTCGATGGTTGCACCATCGAAGTGCTCACTGTCGATTTCTGCACCCAGGGCATTGCGTGGCGTGTGACAAGCGCCGCAATGCGTCACTCCCTCGACCAGGTAAGCGCCACGATTCCACTCATCGGACTGCTGTGGATCCTTCTCGTACCTGCCGCTATCGACGAACAACAGCTTCCAGCCGGCTTGCAGAATGCGTTGATCAAGAGGGAATGGCAGTTCGTTGTCCTTCTGCGTGGATCTTGCCGGTGCCACCTCGCTCATGATGTAGGCATATACATCATCGACATCCTGATCGCTCATCAGTGTGAAATGGTTGTAGGGGAATGCCGGAAACAGGTGGCGGCCCTCGCGATCCACGCCGTCCTGCATGGCTCGTTTGAAGGCCTGTGCCGACCAGGCACCGATGCCGGACTCGGGATCCGGGGTGATGTTGGTGGAGTACACGGTGCCGAAATCGGTCTCCATGGGATAATTGCCCGCCCAGGGCTCTCCACCGACGGCGGTATGACAGCTTGCGCAATACCCGGCAGCGGCGATGACTCGGCCTCTTTCCACGGCGTCATCGTCGAATGCCTGTTGCGTGCCCGTGGCCACCTCTTCCATTGCCGGGTGGTAGGCGTAAACGGCAAATGCGCCCGCAGCCAGCAGTGCCAGTATGGCCGCGCTGACGAGTATGTGTTTGATCATTGAACAAGGGTTTCCCGGCCATGCCGTCAGCGACAGCCGGGATCGCAGTGGAAACCGGGCAGCGCGGAGGGGTGAAATCAATAGCGTCGGCAGGCGACGACATCGTCGGGGGATTATCCGGTTCTGACACCGGTTTGAACGTGGAATGCCAGATCTACACGGTGTGTGTTGTCGAACATCCGGCAAGGAGTGGCGATGGCGGGCGCAGGGTAGCCTTGTCCGTTCACATCATCGGCGCTGAAAGTACACCAAAGCGTGTCTGTGGCACCGCGCCATTGGCTGATGAGATCGGTTTGTCGGCAGTGGCTGGCTTGATGCCCAGCTCTTCTTGGGTCTTGAGGAGGCTAGATGCCCAGCTCTTCATGGGTCTTGGGGGCTAGATGTCCAGCTCTTCGAGTTCAGTCAGCAGGTCCAGCAGAGTTTCGTATTTCTCTTCGCCGAGCGCCTGCTTGAAGGAAGCTGATATCTGTGCTGATCTTTCATGGTTGTCGTGAATCAGCTGTTGGCCTTTGGCCGTGATGGCCAATGTCAGCCGTCGACGATCGCGCGTGTCAGTGGTCCGTGAGATGTACCCTTTCTCCAGCATGGAATGCGATATGCGGGTGAGACTGGGCAAGAGCAGGCAGGTTCGATGTGCAAGTCTGGAGGAATCCTGTGGCCCGAGTTCGGACAGAACGCGCAGGACACGCCATTGTTGTTCGGTGATATCCGTCTTCGACAGCATCTCCCGAAAGGGTGCCATCACCTTCTCGCGTGCTCGTAGCAGCACAATGGGCAGCGACCGGGCTGTAGGCGGTAGTGCAAGAGTGGATGGGTTCGTCTCGTCTCTGTTCATTCCGTTGTTCCAGCTTGTCAGACGTCAGCTTGGTGCAGTATGCTGCGGGGCGGCAGCCAAAGCTCATGGCAAGTCACTATAGCAAGCCTGAAGAAGGCATTGGGCCGCCCGCACTCCCCAGCCTGTTAGCCTCCGATTTCTCGCTTGATCGGCTTTTTACAGAAATTGTCAAAGGTGTCGGGCTCAGGTCTCAACATGTCTCATCTGGAACAATATCGCAGCGATTTCGGATCGTACAATCGGGGCGCCAGGTGAGGGTCGAAACGTCTGGAAGTGTGCAACCGGTTCTGGCTCGGCAACATCGCTACCGGATGCGTTTGCGTAACGGAGGCTGTTGCATCGAAGCGGCTGATTCCGGATCGCATGACGCTTCCAGATCCGACAGCCTTTCTGGCAAGAGACTTCAAACCGCGGATGGTGTGGTGGGCGCCAGCAAGGCCATTGTTTCAGCCAGGCTGCTTCTTGCGTATCCGACTCCTTCCCGCTACATTTTCCCCAGAGTTGCGACAGGAAACAATCAATGATCACATCTCGAGTCAAGGAATTGCTGGCGCAGAGAATTCCCGGGTACGCCTTGTCCCAGCCGTTTTACAATGACCCCGAGATTTTCGATGCCGACATGGACGCCATCTTCTATCGGGAATGGCTGTTCGCGATTGCTGCCTGTGAGCTGGAGAAGACGGGCAGTTACGTGACCCACCAGGTCGGGGCTTACGGCATCATTCTGGTGCGTGGCGCTGATGGTCAGATACGGGCCTTTCACAATACCTGCCGTCATCGCGGTTCCATTCTGTGCAAATCGGAAAAGGGGAATGTACCCAAGCTCGTCTGCCCCTATCACCAGTGGACCTACGAACTGGATGGCAAGCTGATCTGGGCGCGAGACATGGGGGACGACTTCGATGCCTCGGCGTTCGGATTGCGACCGGTACACTGTCGGGAAGTGGCGGGCCTGGTCTACATCTGTCTGGCTCACACAGCGCCGGATTTCGACGACTTCGCAGAGCTTGTTCGACCCTATCTGGAGCCACATGATCTGAACAATGCCAAGGTCGCCGTCGAGAGCAGCATCGTGGAAAAGGGCAACTGGAAACTGGTCTGGGAAAACAACCGCGAGTGCTACCACTGCGGTGGTAATCATCCGGGCCTGTGCCGCTCCTTTCCGGATGATCCGGTCATTGCCGGTGGACCTGATGCCGGAATCCCTGACTATGTGCAACAGCACTACGATCGCATGGCAGCTCTGGATTTGCCATCGCAGTTTCAGATGGGGCCGGATTATCAGTATCGTGTCGCTCGTGTGCCGTTGCTACCGGGAGCCAAGAGTTTCACGATGGATCTGAAGCCGGCGGTCACTCGCCCGCTGGGACATGTCAAGGATGATTCTGCAGGGACTCTGTTGAAATACCACTACCCCAGTACCTGGAATCATTTCCTGCCGGACCATGCCATCGTTTTTCGAGTCACGCCCCTGAGCCCGACCGAAACACAGGTGACCACCAAGTGGCTGGTTCACAAGGATGCAGTAGAAGGCAGGGATTATGATGTTCAGAGATTGTCCGAAGTCTGGAATGCAACCAATGATGAGGATCGGCGAGTGGTCGAGGACAATCAGAAGGGAATCAATTCCCCCGCGTATGAACCCGGACCCTATTCCGCGGTACAGGAGCGGAGTGTCATGGAATTCGTCGACTGGTACATTCAGGCAATGACCCGTCGCTCTCGCGCAGTGATCATGGAAGTTGCCTGAGCCCATGGATGATCTCGTTGCTTCAAACCGTCATGCCGTCTGGACTGACTCGGAAGAGCTTGAGTGCGTATCCGTACTTCCCGAAGTGCCCAATACCGCAAGCTTTACCTTTCGAGCCGTATCGGGTGCCTTGTTCGATTTCCAGCCTGGTCAGTTCATGACGCTGGAGCTGCCGTTGCCCGATGGGGTCATTCATCGGACGTATACGATCTCTTCATCGCCGTCGCGACCTCGCTCCATTTCCATCACGGTCAAGGCGCAGCCGGACAGTATCGGTACGCGCTGGATGCTGGATCACCTGGTGCCGGGAACCCGCATCAGGGCCATGGGACCCGCAGGCCAGTTCACTCTGCTGAACTATCCGGCCGAGAAGTATCTTTTCATCTCGGCGGGCTCCGGTATCACTCCCATGATGTCCATGACGACGTGGATGTTCGATCATGGAACGGAACCTGACATCGTCTTCATCAATTGCGCGCGGCGCCCATCGGAAATCCTGTTTCGCGGTCTGCTTGAGCACATGGCAACACGGTTACCGGGGCTGTACGTCAAGTGGGTGATCGAAGAGCCGGAACGATTCATACCCTGGACCGGTTTTCAGGGACGCTTCAACCAGTTGTTACTGGGCCTTGTGGCACCGGATTATCTTGAGCGAGAGGTCTTCTGCTGCGGTCCGGAACCGTTCATGCACTCGGTGCGGGATGCGCTGAGCGGGCTGGGCTACGACATGGACCACTATCATCAGGAAAGCTTTCAGGCTCCTGTCGCCACCGAAGCCGAGATTCCGGAACTTGATGATGTCACGCCCGATGGCAGTATCGATGCAGAAATCGTTTTCGCACAGTCCCAGCGGACGGAACGCTGTACGCAAAACGACACGGTGCTGGCCGTGACACGTGCCTCGGGACTCAACATTCCCTCGGGTTGTACCTTCGGGGTATGTGGTACCTGCAGAATCAGAAAGCTCGAAGGGGAAGTGCACATGGTGCACAACGGTGGTATTTCCGAGGATGACATAGCCGAAGGTTACATTCTTGCCTGCTGTTCCTACCCGATGGGCAAGGTAACGGTTGACGTATAGAGCCGTATCGACCTGAGCCGGTATTCCGGCAGTTCAATCGCCTTGCCTGGCTGACACAGGGCAGCCAGTGTTTCCGTTTAGCGTCAGCTGGTGGTTCTCTTCGTCATGTGGATTGCCTGTCGTCAATCGGCCGTCGGGTTCTGCTTGTCGAAGGCAATGAGTATTTCGCCAACTCGGACGCCGAATTTTCGCATGACGGCTCGATTGATCAGTACATCATCCTGCAGGTACATCCAGTCGTCGAGTTGGACCGCCAGTGTTCTCTGTTTCCAGGGAATGTTCAGCGTGTATTGCCAATTCAGTGCATTACCCCGGCTGAAGCCGATGGCGACACCTTCCACATCGTCTGCCGTGCCAGTGTACCTGCTTTTTTCCATGCGTTTGATTTCCCATATGCGCTGACTGATTTCGCCGTCGTCGAAGATGAAATCCTCGTTCAGCGTCAACGTTCGAGTCTGCTCGTCCCAGAGGCCCTCGATGTGCACCTTGAAATAGCGAATCGGTGAGCCACCGCGATTCAGAACGATGCCGTGCGCTCGTGTATTGCCAGCGAAATACTCCTCTACCAGGAAGTCCTGACCGTTGATCGGGATGGTGTCAATCTTCATCGTGGAGCAGGCACTTGCCATCAGCGTGATCAGAAGGACGGCGAGCGAGCACGGGCGCATCATGCGGTTGAGTCGCATCATCCATTACCTGCGTGTCCACCGATGAGCTTGTGTCTGATGTCCGGGCGAGAGGTATCAACCGATAGCCAGATGGCCAGAAACGACATCGAGAAATCGGGGTCGTCGACACTGCCTATCGCCTGGCCGTTATGCAGAAAGCGGTTGGCTCCGCTCGCATCGACTTCCAGTCGCAGCGTGTCATGCTTTCTGATATCGGGCCAGAGTTCGGCAAGTGTTGCCAACCAGGGCTGGAACCTGTTTTCGGGTATTCCCAGTTGCTGCCATTGATCCCTGGTTGCGTTGATCAGATCGTGCCGGTCGATGTTGCGGTAGTAGACTATCTCCAGCGCCTGAGGATAGTCGTCGGATGCGTAGGTCCCGTCATCGGTCAGCAATGTCACGTTGTAGAGCTTGAAAAATGCCCAGCGCATGTCGCTGTCGCCCACGGGTACCCAAATCTGTTGCCTGGCAGAAATCGGGGTGGCGATCGTCATAAGCAACAGGGCTGAAAACAGCAGGTTTTTCATGTCGTGAATCCGGATGATGTCTGCATGCCAGTGAGCACTCGACGGGTCTGATGTGCGACCCGGGTGTCCGGCAAGCTGTGTAGTGATCCTTACGGTTGCGGCAAGCGAGCGGATCTGCGCCTTGTTCGCAAAAGGCGTTAGCTCGGTCAGCAGATCTCCGGGGCCGATGTGTTAGTGTTTTCGATCAGGGCTTGCTCAGGCTTTGTGGCAGAGCAGGCATTCTCGACAACAGAACTCAGGGACATGAACGCATGAAGCCAGCATCTCTTTGGATAGTGTCAGTGGCGGCATTGACTCTCGGCGCCTGTGCCACCTCGACGCCCGACGTGTCGGACACCAGCATGAGTTTCTTCATCACCAGTGCCAATCCCGGCAAGGGAGCAGACCTGGGCGGACTTGACGGGGCTGATGCCTATTGCGGCGCTCTGGCCACTGCAGCGGGCGTCACGGGCAAGACATGGAAGGCCTATCTGTCCTCCAGTTCGGAAGATGCTCGCGATCGCATCGGTTCCGGCCCCTGGTACAACGCCAGCGGTGTCATGGTGGCATCCAGTGTCGAAAATCTGTTGGGAGACAGCAACAATCTGACGAAACAGACCTCAGTCAACGAGAATGGAGATATTGTCAATGGCCGTGGTGATGAGCCCAATCGTCATGACATTCTCACCGGCTCGGCGGCCAATGGTCGATCGACTGGCAGTCATTGTGAGGGCTGGACCAGCAGCGGGGAGGGCAGTGCAACCGTCGGGCATCACGACCGCACGGGGGGTGGGGATGATCCGACTTCCTGGAGCTCGGCGCACAATTCACGCGGTTGCAGTATCGAGGCATTGCAGGCAACTGGCGGCGATGGACTCTTCTATTGCTTCGCGCAATAGTCATTGTCCGACGGCTGGTGGGGTCAGGCTGACCTCCTGCAACAGTCTCAGGTCATCGATGATGATGATGTCGAGAGGTTTTCCGCGTCCACGGACATGAACCGTATGTCTGGGCCAGGTAGGATGAAAATGTCCTGCCTGGCGTAGTGCCTGCTCCGAGACGATGAGTCCGCATTCGAATTCCTTGGTCAGGGCTTCCAGTCTGGCGGTGATATTGATGTTGTCGCCAAGAGCGGATACCGTCGGCGCGTCCGGTGGACCCATCGTCCCCACGATGGCATCGCCGCAATGAATACCGATACCGACTCTGAGTGGTTCCTCCAGTTCATCCGCCAGCCATTCACTGAGTTGCACCATTCTGCTCTGAATCTGCACGGCCCCAGCCAGCGCCTTGCGACAACCGTTGGCAAGATCACCATCCAGACCATACAGTGCCATCAGTCCATCGCCGTTGAACGTGGCATAGTGTCCACCCGTGGCACGCAGGGCTTCGTCCAGCTGGATGAAGAACTGGTTGAGTATGAAGACAACGTCATAGGGAAGCTTCTGTTCGGCCAGGCGGGTAGAGCCGCGCAGATCCACGAACATGCAGGCAACCTTCTGTTCATGTCCCATGACACCCACCGAGACGCGGGCGGCAGGTGCCGACACATCTGCCTGTAACAGGGGCGTGATGGTGATGTCCCGCTGTGGTTTCAGCTGGCAGGCCAGCCTGACGTTGGGGGCGGCTCTGACGCGTTGCAGGGCTCGACGTTCCAGTTCCTCGGGTTCCGGAAGACTCTGGTCGACATCGATGATGCGAACTCGACAGGTGGTGCAGCGGCCCCGTCCTCCGCAGATGGCGGTATGGGGAATGCCCGCCTCGCGCAGCGTTTCCAGAACCGTCTGTCCCTGTCGTGCGGGCAA
Organism: Granulosicoccus sp. 3-233; assembly: GCF_052681095.1. NCBI lineage: Bacteria > Pseudomonadati > Pseudomonadota > Gammaproteobacteria > Chromatiales > Granulosicoccaceae > Granulosicoccus > Granulosicoccus sp. 3-233. The sequence goes on along the minus strand of NZ_JBQYLE010000009.1, from coordinate 183,345 downwards.
CTGCCTGCTGCTGGGTGTATGAGTGACGAAGAAGCCGCCGCGTTTTCTGTCCCTGTGGTTGCGCAGAGCCCGCATGAGCAGCACCGCGATGAGCAGCACGGCAAACAACCAGAGGAGTCCTTTCTCGGTCTGCATCAGCAGCTGGATCCGGTCCGGGTCGGCGCTGCTGATGGCCTGTCGAAACTCGATTATCGCAGGTGTGTCGGCAGGCAACTGCCGGCTTTCAACCCCGGCTCGCAGAAAGCCGAGAGCCGCCAACAGAGGAATGACGAGGCACAAGGGGTAGAGGATCGATTTCCAGCGTGAATAATCCGGCTTGTGCCGGAGCCAGAAGTGGATGCCGATGCACATGTGCGTCCACGCCAGGGTGAGCAGCAGGTATTGGCGAACGACTCCCGACGGATTGTTCCAGAGTCCTGATACCACGACCGTATAGTTTCTGTAGATATCGAGAAATTCGTAGGTTCCGCGGGTGCCGGCAACGTGTGCGAACAACAGGATCGGCAATGCCAGTGCCATACCGATCTGCGTCAGGTTCCAGCCAGGCAGGCGCAGACTGCGTCGGCGGTACAAGGCAACGAACATCAGTCCGATGTGCACGATGAATGCGGTGTACAGCAGCAACTGCATCACGGGTATCGACCAGAACGCTGCCAGCGCGTTGCCCATGACATTCATGGCTGACAGGGAGATGATGCCGAGTCCGGCGTTGAGCAGGTGCAGGACGAGAAAGAAGGCGATGACCAGTCCGCTGGAGATTCGAAGGCGGTGTTCCTGTTTCGAGTTCACTGTTTCTCCGGCATGGCAAGGATCAATCGCGCAGGACTACAGGCGGGAACACCACGGCATGATGCCAGATTGTTCAAGGCTGCGGGTGAGGCCTTTGTCAGTGTGACACCGCCAGTGGTGCCGGTCTTGGCTGTCGGGTTCTGCCTGAGCTGTTCTGACCTATCTGTAGAGCAGCGATCGTCGGCAGTGCTGCAACGGGCTGACTCTTGCGAAGGTGTATTGCAATCTGCAGCGTGCTGGTCGGCGCAATGATCCCGACGATGGCCATCCGTTTTCGCGCAGGCGGAAGAAGGGGCTGAGCAAGATGTCGTAAGTCGGAGCCTTGTGTTGTCGCGTTGAGACTGTCATGAATGCTGGTCACGTCAGCTCAGGTTACAAGCGGGGTTTGCACGGTTTAGCAAGTGGAGTAGGCTGCCGTTATATGGAACTGATTACTTGCGCCAAGTACCATTTTCGAAGCAAGGCAGGTTAAGATACACGCTGTCCCATCCAAGCGCAGCTCGATTCCGCCGCGGGTCGTGCAGCATCAACACACCACGATTTACCATGAGGAGCATCTCTTTGCCAATCTGGGGTCTAGTGCTGCGTTGCTCTACCTACCGAGGCGAGCAACCATGAGTTCGATAACCATCGACAAGGGTCTTGATCTGCCTCTCGACGGCAAGCCCGAACAAACAATCCACGACGCAAGGCCGGTGACGGCAGTGGCCCTGACGGGTCGTGACTACCTGGGTCTGCGTCCGACAATGGCAGTGGCAGAAGGTGACCATGTCACGCTTGGTCAGCCACTGTTTTCCGCCAAGCACGACGCAGCTGTCAAATTCACGGCACCCGGCTCGGGTGTGGTCGAATCCATCCATCGAGGAGCTCGTCGTGTCCTGCAATCGGTCGTCATCAGGTTGGACGCCGATGAAGAAATACCGACGCTGACCGATCCCGTGTCGCCTGACGAACTGTTCAGGCTCGAACCGCAAGTGGTTCGCGAGACACTGTGTCGTACCGGTCTCTGGACGGCATTCCGCACTCGACCCTACAGCAAGATACCGCACTCCGACTCTGCAGCAGATGCGATCTTCGTGACGGCCATGGATACCAATCCCCTGGCGGCCGATCCTCAGGTTGTCATCGCCGAGCAGGCTGACGCCTTCGGTCATGGTCTGCAGGTGCTGACCAAGCTGACCGACGGCAAGGTGCATGTCTGCAAGGCCGTCGGTGCCAATGTACCTGTTCCGGAAAACCAGCCATCGACACACGGTGGTGGAATTCACAGCAGTGAATTTGCCGGTCCACATCCGGCCGGTCTGCCGGGTACACACATACATCACCTGCATCCGGTCAACGAATCCCGCACGGTCTGGCACCTGGGTTATCAGGATGTCATTGCCATTGGCAAGTTGTTCACCACTGGCAAGCTCTGGACAGAGCGTGTCATTGCGCTGGCCGGCCCGGTAGTCACGAAGCCGCGGCTGCTGCGGACACGCCTGGGTGCCAGTACGGAAGAACTGGTCGCTGATTCACTCGAAAAAACCGAATGCCGGATCATTACCGGTTCTGTTCTCTCCGGTCGTCGCGCTGCCAATCAGACGGCCTATCTGGGTCGTTATCACACGCAGTTGTCGGTGCTGGCCGAAGGCCGCAAGCGCGAGTTGCTGGGATGGATCAACCCGAAAAGCAACAAGTTCTCCATCACCAATGTGCTGTTCTCCAGCTTCAATCGAGAACGAGCCGACTTCGAGTTTCACACGTCCACCAACGGCAGTCCGCGGGCCATGGTACCCACCGGCAATTTCGAACGCGTCATGCCGCTGGATATCCTGCCGACACAGCTGCTGCGTGCGCTGCTGGTGAGTGACACGGACATGGCGCAGAAGCTGGGCTGTATGGAGCTGGACGAAGAAGACCTCGCATTATGTGCCTTCGTGTGTTCCGGAAAATACGACTACGGGCCGGTACTGCGCAGTAACCTCGAACAGATCGAGAAGGAAGGCTGATACTATGTCATCGATGCGACGCTGGCTGGACCGCGTACACCCGCTCTTTGCAAAGGGTGGTCAGTACGAGAAGTACTATGCCTTGTACGAGATGGTGGATACATTTCTGTATACCCCATCCGATGTAACCCGAACCTCACCTCATGTGCGCGATGCGATCGACCTCAAACGGGTCATGAGCTATGTCGTGCTTGCCACCTTGCCGTGCATCTTTGCCGGCTTGTGGAACGTCGGCTATCAGGCCAACCTGGCCATGGCAGACATGGGTGTTGCCAACGCCGAAGGCTGGCGAGGGGCCGTGCTTGGTTTGCTGGGTGTCGACTACGACCCCTCGAGCCTCTATGACAGCTTTCTCCACGGTCTGATGTATTTTCTGCCGATCTACATCGTCACGCTGGCGGCGGGTGGATTCTGGGAAGTCACCTTTGCTGCCGTGCGCAATCACGAAGTCAACGAAGGCTTTCTCGTGACATCCATGCTGTACGCCCTGATACTGCCCCCGACCGTGCCGTTGTGGCAGGCGGCTCTGGGTATCTCCTTCGGCGTCGTGATCGGCAAGGAAGTCTTTGGCGGTACCGGCAAGAACTTCCTGAATCCGGCATTGACCGGACGTGCTTTCCTGTTCTTTGCCTATCCGGCGCAGATGTCCGGAGACGCGGTCTGGACTGCAGTCGACGGCTTCAGTGGTGCCACTGCCCTGAGCCTCGGCGCGCAGGGTGGTATGGAGGCAATCCGTGCCGGTGGCATCGAATGGATGGATGCCTTCTTCGGTTCCATTCAGGGTTCCATCGGTGCAACATCCACACTGGCCTGTCTGCTGGGCGCCGCGTTCCTGATCTATACCCGCATTGCATCGTGGCGCATCATTCTGGGTGTCTTTCTCGGCATGGTGGGCACCAGTGTCCTGCTGAACCTGATTGGCAGTGATACCAACCCGATGTTCGGCATGCCCTGGTACTGGCACCTGGTGGTGGGTGGTTTTGCGTTCGGCATGGTCTTCATGGCAACGGATCCAGTCAGCGCATCAATGACCAATACCGGGCGCTGGATATTCGGTGCACTGATCGGTTTCATGACCGTGATCATACGGGTGGTCAACCCGGCGTATCCGGAGGGCATCATGCTGGCGATCCTGTTCGCCAACCTGGTCGCTCCGCTGATAGATTACGGTGTCATTCAGGCCAATATCCGTCGTCGAATGAGACGCACAGGAGCGGCAAGTTGAACAGTCCAATCGATAAAACGCCAGAGGAAAAACAGGACGGTCCCGATCCGCAACAGGTGGTGCGACGCGATGATCTGGCGACGGGCAAGCAGCCTCCTGCAGACAATGGTCTCAAGGGGCGGTTCATGTCGGTCATGGCCTTGCCCAATGACAGCACCAAGAAGACGCTGGCCGTTGCTCTGGTCATGTGCCTGGCCTGTTCCATTCTCGTGGCCGGTGCGGCTGTTCTGCTGCGACCGCTGCAATCGGCGAACGCTGCACTGGATCGCAAGCGCAACATTCTTGCGGTAGCCGGATTGTTGCAGTCGGGCGAGGATGTCGAAGCGGCATTCGCCAATGTGCAACGACGCATGGTGGATCTGGAAACAGGTGAATTCACGGACAAGTTCATGGACGTGGAGTACGACCAGTACGTGGCCGCGCGTGATCCGGAACTCAGTGTCTCGATTCCAGACGATGAGGACATTGCGGGCATCGGTCGCAAGGCTCGCTATTCCGAGGTCTATCTGGTCGGCGAGGGCGATGATTTCACGCAGATCATTCTGCCGGTCAACGGCCTCGGGCTGTGGTCCACGCTGTATGGCTTCGTATCGCTGGACAGCGATCTCAGGACCATTCAGGGCCTGAAATTCTACGATCATGCCGAGACTCCCGGTCTGGGAGGAGAAGTCGATAACCTGGAATGGCAGGCTCAGTGGAAGGGCAAGCTGGCCTATGACGACTCCGGAGACGTGCGGATTCAGGTGATCAAGGGCGTTGTCGACGAGAATTCTGCCGATGCTGCCTTCAGTGTCGATGGCCTGGCGGGTGCGTCACTGACCAGTCATGGGGTGACGCAGCTGCTGCGGTTCTGGCTTGATGAACAGGGCTTTGGAACCTTCCTTGAAAACCTCAGACAGCAAGGGGCATAGATGATGGACGCGGATACCAGGAAAGTCGTCTTCGACCCATTGGTCGATAACAATCCGATCACGCTGCAGATACTGGGTATCTGTTCGGCACTGGCTGTTACCACTACTCTGGCAGCATCCCTGCTGATGGCAGTGGCCCTGACCACGGTGGTGGCCTGCTCGAATGCATCGATTTCACTGATACGAAATCACGTGCCCTCGAGCATACGCATCATCGTCCAGATGACCATCATCGCCTCGCTGGTCATTGTGGTGGATCAACTGCTCAAGGCCTTTGCCTATGATGTGGCCAAATCGTTGTCCGTATTCGTTGGCCTGATCATCACCAACTGCATCGTACTGGGTCGTGCTGAAGCCTTTGCAATGAAGAACCCGCCCATGATCAGCATGCTCGATGGTCTGGGTAACGGCCTGGGGTACAGTCTGGTGCTGATCCTTGTCGGAACCGTCCGCGAACTGTTCGGCTCGGGTACCTTGCTGGGTTACACGATTCTGCCTTCCATCAATGACGGGGGTTGGTACTACACCAACGGCATGATGCTGCTTCCACCCAGTGCCTTCTTCATCATCGGGCTGATGATCTGGGGCATCCGTAGCTGGAAGACGGCGCAGGTCGAGAAGGCGGACTTCCGTATCAGCGATGCTCACAGCTCGGAGGTTCTCTGATGGAGGCGCTGCTAAGCCTTTTCGTCAAGTCGATATTCATCGAAAACCTGGCGTTGTCGTTCTTTCTGGGGATGTGTACATTCCTGGCTGTTTCCAAGAACATCGGCACAGCCATGGGGCTGGGTACTGCGGTCATCTTCGTACAGGCCATCACCGTACCGGCCAACAACCTGCTGTACCAGTACCTGTTGAACGATGGCGCGCTGGCCTGGATGGGCTTGCCGGATGTCGATCTGAGCTTCCTGGGTCTGATCTGTTATATCGGCGTCATTGCGGCGCTGGTGCAGATTCTGGAGATGCTGCTCGACAAGTACTTCCCGGCTCTCTACAACGCACTCGGTGTGTTCCTGCCGTTGATCACGGTCAACTGCGCCATTCTGGGTGGCTCTCTGTTCATGGTCGAGCGCGACTACGGGTTCAGCGAAAGTGTGGTTTACGGGGTCGGCAGTGGTGCCGGCTGGGCGTTGGCCATCACGGCGTTGGCGGGAATTCGTGAAAAGCTCAAATACAGCGATGTCCCTGCCGGTCTGCAAGGTCTGGGCATCACCTTTATCACCGCTGGCCTGATGTCTCTGGGTTTCATGGCATTTTCGGGTATTCAGCTATGAAGCCCTCGCGATTGCACAAGAAAAACATGAATGTGACTGAATTCGGACACACGGGAGCGTGCTGTCATGGTTGAGATAATTCTGGGAGTTGTCCTTTTCACCGTCATCCTGCTGGTGCTGGTCGCCATCATCCTCGGCGCCAAATCGAAGCTGGTTGCCAGTGGCAATGTGGACGTACTGATCAACGGTGAAAAGACCATCCACACGCCCGTTGGCTCGAAGTTGCTGGGTGCATTGGCTGACGCTGAACTGTACGTGGCTTCAGCCTGTGGCGGTGGTGGTACCTGTGGCCAGTGCAAGGTTCGGGTGCTCGAGGGGGGCGGTTCGATCCTGCCGACCGAGACCGGTCATATCAACAAGCGCGAAGCGGCGGAGGGCGGTCGCTTGTCCTGCCAGCTCACGGTCAAGCAGAACATGCGTATCGAAGTGCCGGAAGAGGTCTTCGGTGTACGCAAATGGGATTGCACCGTGCGTTCCAATGACAACGTGGCGACCTTCATCAAGGAGCTGGTGCTGGAATTGCCCGCTGGCGAGACGGTGCCGTTTCGTGCCGGAGGCTACATACAGATCGAGTGCCCGCCCCACCATGTGAAGTACAGTGAGTTCGACGTGGAAGAGAAATTCCGTGAAGACTGGGATCGATTCAATCTCTGGAAAATCGAATCGAAGGTATCCGAGCCGGTGATGCGTGCCTATTCCATGGCGAACTATCCGGAAGAGGAAGGCATCATCATGCTCAATGTGCGAATCGCTTCTCCGCCACCCAGTCGTATCGACGACGTGCCGGCGGGTGAGATGTCATCCTGGATATTCAACCTGAAGCCGGGCGACAAGGCGACCATTTCCGGTCCTTACGGCGAGTTCTTTGCAAAGGACACCAAGAACGAAATGGTGTTCATCGGTGGTGGTGCCGGCATGGCGCCGATGCGTTCGCATATCTTCGATCAGCTGATGCGCATCCACTCCGATCGCAAGATCAGTTTCTGGTATGGAGCACGAAGCCTGCGCGAGACATTCTATGTCGATCATTTCGACAGACTGGCAGCGGAGAACGAGAATTTCGAATGGCATCTGGCACTTTCCGATCCCTTGCCGGAAGACGAATGGACGGGTTATACCGGCTTCATTCATAATGTATTGCTCGAGAATTATCTTGCAAATCACCCCACGCCGGAAGACTGTGAGTACTACATGTGCGGGCCCCCGATGATGAATGCGGCGGTCATAGACATGCTCCACGAACTCGGTGTGGAAGACGAACACATCATGCTTGACGACTTCGGCGGCTGAGTCGATTACGAGGCAAATGAGAAATATGAACAGACGCAGCTTTTTGAAGTCATCCATGCTGATCGGTGGCGGTATCCTGCTTCCCGCAGGTGTCATGTCACTGGTTGGACGCAGTGGCACCGCAAGCACACCGGATCTGGCCGGTTTCGACGGACTGGTCATGGGCACGGGTTACAGTGTGCGACTTGGCGGTAGCGTCAAGGACGGTCTGGAGCAACAGGTACTCTCGGTGCTTCGCGATGTCGATACCCACATGTCCACCTGGAAGTCCGATTCGGAACTGTCACGACTGAACCGAAGCACAGACGGTGACTGGCAGGTCATGACACCGGCGACCACACAGGTGATTGCTCATGCCATGTCTACCAGCGAGATGTCCAACGGGGCCTTCGATGCGACCGTCGGTCCACTGGTCGACCTGTGGGGATTCGGAGCGGGTAGTGTGTCAACAGGTGATGCGGTTGCTCGCGGTCAGCGACCGGGAACGCAATCCATCAGTCAGACAATGGCTCGCATCGGTCATGAGCACATCGAGGTCGATCTGCAAGCCAATGCGGTTCGCAAGCGCAAATCCGATATCGCGCTGGACCTTTCCGGTATCGCCAAGGGACACGCGGTCGATCGAGTCGCTCAGGTTCTCGATGCCAACGGTGTCGACAGCTATCTGGTCGAGGTAGGTGGTGAGCTGGCAGCCAAGGGACGCAAACCTGATGGCAGCGCCTGGAGAGTCGCCATCGAGAAGCCGGAAGCAGGACGTCGTGATGTCTTTCGTGTCATCGATCTGGAAGACCGGGCCATAGCCACCTCTGGCGACTATCGCAATTTCTTTGATGATGGTGGTCAGCGCTATTCTCACGCCATCGATCCGCGCACGGGACAACCGGTGCATAACGGACTGGCTTCTGTCAGCGTCGTTGCCGATTCCACCATGGCGGCTGATGCCCTGTCGACATCGTTGATGATCATGGGTGCCGACGAGGCCATGGCCTTTGCAGAGCGACATGATGTCGCCGCCCAGCTGATACTGAAGTCCGGTTCTTCTCTGGCAGAGCGCCACAGTTCAGCATTCTCGGCGTTGTACGGTTAACGATCACGATCGACTGGAGAGACTTATGATGTCACTGTTCCTTGTCACGTTCGGCATTATGGCTCTGGCAATTGCCGGTATGGCCATCGGTGTCATCTTTGGTCGAACTCCCATTGCCGGTAGCTGCGGTGGACTGAATGCCGTCAATGGCTCCGGCGCCTGTCAGAGCTGTTCACGACCCTGCAGCAGCAAACGTGCTGCTGCGATGGCCAAGGGAGGATTCTGATGCTCAAGTCCATCAAGGTCAGCGACTACATGGCTGCCAGTCTGGTCACATTCAATCCGGAAACGGAAATGCGCCTGGCCATCAGCCAATTGGTCGAGAAGCGCATCTCCGGTGCTCCCGTCGTTGATGACCACGGAAACCTGGTCGGCGTCCTGTCCGAGCAGGATTGCATGAAGGTGGCTCTGAGTGCCGGCTATCATGACGATTACGCCGGTCAGGTAAAGGATTACATGAGCAAGAAGGTGACAACCATCGATGCGGATACCAGTATCCTGACTCTGGCGCAGATGTTCATCGATTCACCGTTTCGTCGATATCCCGTCATACAGAACAATCGGTTGGTCGGCCAGGTCAGTCGACGGGATGTACTGCGAGCTCTGGAAGCGATTTCCTGAGCTTCAGGGTAATGGCGGTAGCTTCCAGCATCGATAGACTGCCTTG
>NZ_JBQYLE010000009.1:94775-174012 GCF_052681095.1 Granulosicoccus sp. 3-233 | reverse complement strand
GATGCTTTGATGCTTTGATGCTTTGATGCTTTGATGCTTTGATGCTTTGATGCTTTGATGCTTTGATGCTTTGATGCTTTGATGCCTTGATGCCTTGATGTGTTGTCGGCTCTGCGCTCATCCACTGTGAAGTGCAGGCTCAGACAGACCAAGGCGGGATGACTGAGGGATCCAGATTCATGTCGGCAATTGCCTGTTGAATCAATTCGGACTTCACCTTTCCCTGGCGAACCAGTGCTTCGATGCCAGCCAGGGTAATGTGTTGTCGGTCGACTTCGAAGAAGCGGCGCAGTGCTTGTCGATTGGCGGAACGCCCGAAGCCATCGGTACCCAGAACGGTCATGCGTGCCTGCAGATAAGGTGCTATCTGTTGGGGAAAGGCACGCACGTAATCGCTGGCGGCTATGACGGGATCCTCGCCAGGCAGCTGCGTTTCCACATGACTGTTCCGCCGTGGTGAGTGGATGCCCAGACGATTACCACGCTCGACGCTGGCCGCATCTCTGGCCAGTTCGGTGTAGCTGGTTGCGCTGAAAACATCGCTTGTAATGCCATACTCCTGCAGCAGAATTTCCGCTGCAGCAATGACCTCCAGCAGAATGGTTCCGGAACCCAGCAGTCTGAGCATGGGCGCCCGATCATTGGAGTCGGTATGCCGTTGCAGATGGTAGAGACCTTTCACGATATTGGCGGTCGAGTCCTCCGGCAGGGATCGCTGTGCGTAGTTCTCGTTCATCACGGTGAGATAGAAGAACTCGTCGCATCGTTCGTCCAGCATTCTCTGCATGCCGTATTCCATGATGACGGCCACCTCGTGCGCCAACGCCGGATCATAGGCTCTGCAATTCGGTATGGTCGCTGCGATGGTGTGACTGGAACCATCCTGATGCTGCAAGCCTTCGCCTGATAACGTTGTTCTGCCAGCCGTTGCTCCGAGTAGAAAGCCTCGCGCGCGCTGATCGGCCGCAGCCCAGATCAGGTCGCCGACGCGCTGGAAACCGAACATGGAGTAGTAGATGTAAACCGGTAACAATTCGACATCGTGCGCAGAATACGCCGTGGCCGCAGCGGTCCATGAGCTGATGGCTCCCGCTTCGGTAATGCCTTCTTCAAGCAACTGACCGTCGCGACTCTCCTTGTAATACAGCATCGATCCCGAGTCCTCGGGCTCGTACAGTTGACCTTCCGGCGAGTAGATGCCGACCTGGCGAAACAGGTTGTTCATGCCGAAGGTTCTTGCCTCGTCTGCCACGATCGGTACCAGCCGCGATCCGAAGTTCTTGTCTCTCAAGAGCCCGGAGAGAATGCGTACCGCCGCCATGGTGGTGGACATGACCTTGCCTTCGGCGTTCAGGGCAAAGCCGGCATAGGTAGCCATATCCGGCCGAGGGGGAATGGACGTGCTGGCATTCAGGGAGCGTGAAGGCAGATAGCCGCCGAGTTCGGCGCGTCGTGCTTTCAGGTAGCGGATTTCCGGACTATCGTCAGCCGGTTTGTAGAACTGCAGAGCCGCCACCTGTTCATCGCTGAGAGGTAATTCGAAACGATCACGAAATTGCAAGAGTGCATCGACGTCCAGCTTCTTCGCCTGGTGGGCGGTCATGCGACTCTCACCGGCACCTCCCATGCCATAGCCTTTCTTGGTTTTGGTCAGAATGACGGTCGGCTGGCCTCGATGAGCTCTGGCTGCGGCAAAGGCTGCATGCAGCTTGCGATAGTCGTGGCCGCCTCGTTTGAGCTGATGAATCTCTTCATCCGACAGATGACTGACGAGAGCGGAAAGCTGCGGATCGGTATCGAAGAACTTCTGCCGGTTGTAGTCTCCATCGCGTGAACCAAGGTTCTGATACTGACCATCCACGGTCTCGGCGAACCGGCGCAACAGTACATGGGTGTCGTCCCGCGCGAAGAGATCATCCCATTCCGATCCCCATAACACCTTGATGACGTTCCAGCCAGCGCCAATGAACAGTGATTCGAGTTCCTGGATGATCTGCCCATTGCCTCGTACCGGGCCATCAAGGCGTTGCAGATTGCAATTGACGATAAAGGTCAGATTGTCGAGCTTCTCGCGAGCCGCCAGGGTCAGTCCTGCAACAGACTCCGGTTCATCCATCTCCCCGTCGCCGAATACGCCCCAGACATGCCGCTGACTTGTGTCGGCCAGCTTGCGCGCCTGCAAGTAGCGCATGAAGCGAGCCTGATACACCGCTGACAAGGGTCCGATTCCCATGGATCCTGTGGGCAGCTGCCAGTAGTTCTTCATCAACCATGGATGAGGGTACGAGCACAATCCTCCACCCGCTACTTCCTGTCGGTAGCTTGCCAGATCCGACTCGGCGAGCCGTCCCTCCAGAAAGGATCGCGCGTAGATCCCGGGTGCCGAGTGCGGTTGAAAGTAGACCAGGTCGCCAGCGGCGTGTTCGCCACTGGCCCTGAAAAAATGATTGAACCCCACCTCGAAGATCTCCGCTGCCGAGGCATACGAAGCGATGTGGCCGCCCAGTTCGCCGTACGCTTTGTTAGCTCGGACGACCATGGCCAGTGCATTCCAGCGTATCAGGGTGTTGATGCGCTTTTCCATGTCCAGGTCCCCTGGGTAAGGGGGTTGGTCGGACAGAGGAATCGTATTGCGATAGGCGGAATACGGCAATCCCTGAACAGTGACTCCCAGCAAACGTGCCCGTTCCTGCACTTGCGATAGCACGTATCGCGCACGTCCGGTGCCTTGTGTTGCCGTCAGGGATTCCAGTGATTCCAGCCATTCAGAGGTTTCGATCGGGTCTGGATCCTGGGGGCTACCAGACTGATCATCGTTCATCGCTATCGATTCCATGCAGGTTCAATGGGTATATGGTATCCATGAATCGGCAGCTGAGATCGTCAATTTCACGCATGAATTCAGCTTGTTCTGGTTGTTTCAGCTAGTATTCACGTTGTTCTTGATGAAAAGCACCAGTAGACGTTATGGAAATCTCGTTGGACAAAATCGATAACCGCATCCTGGCAGAGCTGCAGCACAATGCCCGTTTGACCAATCAGGAACTCAGCGAGCGTGTCGGGCTTTCACCGACACCTTGCGCACGACGGGTTCGCAATCTGGAAAAGCTCGGCATCATCAAGGGATACAGTGCGAATATCGATGAATCGAAGCTCGGTTTTGCCTTCACGGTCTTCGTGTCGGTGCAACTGGATCGCCAGATCGATGACCGGCTCATGAATTTCGAAAACGAGATCAAGCTGCTTCCGGAGGTCATGGATTGCTGGTTGATGACCGGGAACCGAGACTATCTGCTTCGTGTTGCGGTCGTGGATCTGCATGAATTCGAACGCTTTCTCACCGGCAGACTGACCAAGGTGAATGGGGTTGCCAATATCGAATCGTCAATACCCATTCGGCAGGTGAAGGGGCAGATGGCACGATTGTTCTAGCCATAGGTCACTAACGACTCACGATCAATCCAGACCCATTGCACAGGCGACTACTTCATGATCAGACACTGCGTATTCATTCGATTCAACGAAGAGGCAAGCGTCGAACACCGACAGGCACTCTTCAGTCAGCTGGCCGCATTGCAGTCACGACTCAACGGAATCTCGGCATTTCATGCCGGCATCAACGTCAGTCCGGAGACCGGTATGGATCATGGCTTTGCGGATGGCTTCATGATCGATTTCGATACTGCTGAAGATCGAGATGCCTATCTTGCCGATGAAGAACACCAGGCAATTGGCGCACAGCTGGTGCAATCAGCCGAAGGGGGAACCGCCGGGATTCTGGTGTTCGACATGGATATTGCTGATGGCGTCTGATTGCTTCAGGGTCATCGTGCTACCGGCGGCTGATTGCCAGGCAAGAATGGCAAGCGGGCAAATTTCCTTCATGGTTATAGTATGCTTTTGATTAGTGCACTAGCTATATGCCGAGTCATCCCGGTTGCAAACACCGTGCTTGCAGCCGCCGTTCGGTCGAACTTCAATCGAGGAGAATTGCAATGAGTGTCGATGTTCTTTATACAACCAGCGCAGAGGCCACCGGTGGGCGTGATGGCAAATCCGGAACTCTGGATGGTGCCTTGAGTGTCAGTCTGACCACGCCGAAGGAGTTGGGGGGTAGTGGTGGTGAAGGCAACAATCCCGAACAGTTGTTCGCTACTGGCTACGCTGCCTGTTTTCTGGGCGCCATGAAGTTCGTTGCCGGCAATGAATCCGGTTTTGCATCGGTTCCAGAGGATACGACAGTCCGTTCCACGGTTGGCATCGGTCCGCGTTCCGAAGGTGGTTTTGGTCTCGAAATTGCGCTCGAGGTGTCATTGCCGGGAGTAGACAAGCAGGAAGCCGAGAAGCTGGTAGAGCGTGCGCATGAGGTCTGCCCGTATTCCAACGCCACGCGCAATAACATCGATGTGAAGCTCTCGGTCGCCTGAGGGTTCAGGAGATTTCCCCGGCGAACGAACAATGCTGGGTTCGCGGATCTTTTCGGCCTGCCTGCCTGAGTGACGGGCAGGCCGGTTCCGGCAATCGTCCGGAACGAACCCATTACAAGGCCTCGGAAGCCGGACCGAAGAATTCATAGTGCAGACGTTCATCGCGGACACCGATGGATCGCAGGCCGTTGATTGTTGCCTGCATGAAGCCTGTCGGGCCGCAGATGTAATAGTCCGATGACTGGATATGGGTGTTATCGGCAAGCCATTGCGCATCCAGTCTGCCGTGAACCACCGTGTTGTCATCGACAGCCTCTGTATCATCGATTTCTTCGTAGAATACGACTGATCGAGTGGCCAGTTGCGCAGGAAGCTCCTGCATGGCGTGATGTGAGCGGCTGCGGGCGGCGTGAACATAAGTGATCGGCAAGGCCCTGTTGGCATTGGCCTCAAGCATGGAAATCATGGGGGTCAGGCCGACACCACCGGAGAGCAAGACTACCTCTGAGGTGTTCTCTGGGTCCAGAAAGAAGTCACCGGCCGGAGCACCGACCGACAGGATCGTGCCGGTATCGGCAACATCATGGAGCCAGGTCGACGCTTTTCCCTGAGCTTCACGTTTGACGGTGATTCTGAAATCGCGGCCATTGGGCGCTGAAGAAATGGAGTAGGTGCGTCTGATACTGGCTGCATCATCGATACACAGCAACAGCGTCAGGTACTGTCCCGGCCTGTGCGCCGGTACTGGTGCACCGTCAACCGGACTCAGGGTAAAGGAGGTGATCTCGCTGGTTTCCGCGCGTTTTTCCGTGATGAGAAAGTCACGCCAGCCTGACCAACCACCCGGTAGATTCGCCTGTTCGTCATACACTGACTGTTCGCGTTCAATGAGAACACCAGCGAGAAACCAGTAGGCTTCACCCCAAGCGTTCAGTACCTCGCTGCTAGCAGCCTCACCCAGCACATCGCTGATGGCTGCCAGCAGGGAGTTGCCTACCGCTTCATAGTGAGCCGCTTCGATCTTCAGTGCCACGTGCTTCTGTGCGATTCGCTCGATGGCTGCAGTCAGTACCTGCGGTTCGCGTATGTTCCGGGCATAGGCAAGTATTGCGTGAGTCAATGCCTTGTGTTGGGGAGCACTGCCGCTCTGATGTGACAGATTGAAAAAGCTGCGTATTCCGGCATCCTGCAACAAGCGTTCGTACATCCGGGCAACAATGGCTTCGCCGTGGATTTCCAGGACCGGGACGGTGGCGCTGACGACGTTCATCGTGTTTTCAGACAAGGGTTGCATGGTAGAAATCTCTTAAAGATGCATATTAGATGAATGTATTTTGGTGAATTGATAGATGCATGTCAAATGACTCTTATGAGTTAGACTCATGCCCTTGAGTCAGCAATAGCGCCGGAGAGGATTCATGCGACTGACAGACACGTGTGACATTGCGTTTCGAGTGCTGTTGTTTGCAGCGGAGAAAGACGGAGCGTTGTTTCGTATCGACCAGGTCGTCGAGTTCTACGGCATCTCGCGCAGTACCACCATGAAAGTGGTCAACACCTTGACACGTGCCGGACTGCTGCTGGCGAAGCGAGGTCGGGCAGGCGGCCTGTATCTGGGCAAGCCGGCGGAGCAGATTTCACTGGGTGAAATCGTTCGCATGATGGAGCCGGATTTTGGCCTGGTGGAATGCCAGAGACCCGGAAATCTCTGTCCCATTACGCCGGTCTGTACCTTGCCGGGGCCCTTGCTGGAAGCTACCAACGCCTTTCTCGAGACTCTCGATCGGTATTCACTGGCTGATATTGCAATAGGACCACAGCGCATGTTTCCGCTGGAGTTCCGAGACCCGACACCGAAGAGGTCGTGAGCAGGTAATCCGGTTCCAGCCAGCCGATGAGGTGACCCCTTTCAGTTCTATCGAGGGGATCGGAGCAAGACTTTTGTTGCGTTGCCCCCATCTGATATCAGGGCATACCATCAAGGCTGACCCGATAGCGGAGAGTGCATCATGAAACCATCAATGATCCTGCCCCTGCTGCTGACCTCACTATACTTTTCCGCGCAAGCCTTTGTACCATTGAACGGCTATTTCATTGCGATTGATCGTTGCGAAGCCTATCAATCGAAGAACTCCATGAGCAACCCGGGAGATCGCTTCACGGAGCCCATGCGCGCCTACGAATTGCGTGGCATGAATCAGCCGGTCGGAGACTACTTTCAGATCATCGATCCGGATGCCCCGATTACTGCAGATCGTTGGGTGCATGTGAGCTGCGGTATGCATGTGGTGGATGCCGGGACGGAAACGATACTGACCGATGGAGATGGAGATGGAGATGGAGATGGAGATGGAGGTGGAGATGGAGGTGGAGATGGAGATGGAGATGGAGATGGAGATGGCGATGGCGATGGCGATGGCGATGGAGATGGAGATGGAGATGGAGATGGAGATGGAGATGGAGATGGAGATGGAGATGGAGATGGAGATGGAGATGGAGATAATGGCGATGGCGATGGCGATGACGTCAATGACGGCTCGGATGAATCAAGGGATAATCTCCTCGCATTGAGTTGGCAACCGGCCTTTTGCGAAAAAAGACCCAACAAGGCCGAATGCATTGAACTGAATAATGGCAATCTTCCCATCACGGAGCAGCAACTTTCCATTCATGGCCTCTGGGCTCAACCTCGTGGCAATGTCTACTGTGATGTAGCCGACTCCGTCAAGTCCATTGATCTGGATGGGCAGTGGCAATTGTTGCCGGATCCGATGCTGAGTGCCGAGACTCGTGAGCGGCTACGCATCGCCATGCCCGGTACGGCGAGTCATCTTGAACGCCATGAATGGATCAAGCACGGAACCTGTCATCGCGGTAGGGGAGGAGCAGAGGAGTACTTCGCCGATACATTGCAACTGACTCAGGTCATCAACGATTCCGTGGTTGCCAGCTATCTGGCCGAGCATGTCGGCACATCCGTGAATACGGCGGAGATTCGGCAGAAATTCGATGAAGCGTTTGGTCGCGGTGCTGGTGATAGAGTGCAATTCCACTGTACGGGCGATCAGTCACGTGTGCTTCTGCAAGAGATCACGATAAACCTGAGAGGACGCATTCAGCCTGATCGTACTGTGGCCGATCTGATCCTGGCCGGGGATCTGACGACGCCAGGTTGTCCTGCAGGTGTCATTGATGCCAGTGGTTTGCAGTAACGTTTCGATGAACAGCCAGGACAGACGGCTGAAACTGTCCTGGCTGTTATAAACTCCTACTGGCAAAAGGGTCGCGACAGCTCCTATACTGCAAGGCGTTCGTGCGTGATGCACATGGAAATTCGTTTCCCGACATTGACAAATACATTTGAAGGTGATGGCTTGATTCAACGATTAGGAATGGCTGCCTGTGTGGCAGCAACTTTGTTTTCTTCACAAGTGACTCTCGCCCAGGAAGCTGCCATTTACAGTGGTGCAGATCGCATCCACCCGGTATGGGCCAGGCAGGCGATGGTCTCGGTTCAGGAGCAGGTAGCGGCCCGAATAGGTCTGGATATACTGGCTGAGGGCGGCAATGCGGTTGATGCGAGCGTGGCAGTGGCGTTTGCATTGGCAGTCACCTTGCCCAGGGCGGGAAATCTGGGTGGAGGAGGCTTCATGATGGTTCATGATGCCGAGACGGGTGAGACAAAAGCCATCGACTATCGGGAAATGGCACCATCCAGTGCGACTCGCGACATGTATCTGGATGAAAATGGTGACGCTGTTTCCAATTTGTCACGCTTTCATGGGCTTGCTGTAGGCGTGCCAGGAACGGTCGCTGGTATGCAGGCTGCATTGGACGCCTATGGCAGCATGAGTCTTGCCGAGGTCATCCAGCCGGCCATCAGACTGGCAGAGGAAGGCATCAAGGTTACTGCGGATCTGGCTGACAGCCTCAAAGGGCTGGAAAAGAGGTTGAAGTCTTGGGATTCCTCGGCAGCCATTTTCTACAAGGAAGATGGCAGTTTCTATGAGCCGGGTGAAACTCTGAAACAACCGGACCTGGCTGCCACCCTCAAACGCATTGCCGAATCCGGCCCCGATGGATTCTACAAGGGCGACACTGCGGAGAAGATTGCCAGTGCAGTTCAGAAAGCCGGTGGTGGCATGACAGTCGAAGATCTGGCGAATTACAGGGTCGAAATCAGAGAACCGGTGACCGGTGACTATCGGGGGTATGAAATCGTATCGATGCCACCTCCCAGTTCCGGTGGCACTCATATCATCCAGATTCTGAATACGCTGGAAGGCTACCCCTTGGGCTACCTGGGTCATAACTCGGCAGAAACCATACATCTGATGGCAGAAGCGATGAAGCGTGCCTATGCGGATCGGTCCGAGTATCTGGGAGATCCTGCCTTTGTCGATGTGCCGGTGGCCGAACTGACGTCAAAGGACTATGCGGCAGAAACTCGAAAGGACATCAGTCTCAATGTGGCCACGCCGTCGGCATCCATTGCACCAGCAGATCTGACGCCCTATGAAAGCAATGAGACCACACATTTCTCGATCGTGGACAAGGATGGCAATGCCGTTTCCAACACGTATACCATCAATTTCTCCTACGGTTCCGGAATGGTTGCAAACGGCACTGGCGTGCTGATGAACAACGAAATGGATGACTTTTCCGCCAAGCCGGGCGTGCCCAATGGATATGGTCTGATAGGTGGTGATGCCAATGCCGTTGAAGCAGGCAAGCGGCCACTGTCCTCGATGAGTCCTACCATTGTTCTCAAGGACGGTAACGTCTATCTGGTCACGGGCAGTCCCGGTGGTGCGAGAATCATCACGACCACCTTGCAATTGATCAGCAACATGATTGACCACGGAATGAATATCGCAGAAGCAACCGTGGCCCCTCGCATACATCATCAATGGCTTCCCGAGGAATTGCGTGTCGAGGAAGGCATCAGTCGAGACACGATTTCCCTGCTGGAAGCCAGGGGCCATCATGTCGTCGAGAAGGATGTCATGGGGTCTACCCAGTCGATCCAGGTTGATGCCGAGAACGGTCTGCTCTTCGGTTATTCGGATACCCGAAGAGCAGGTGCGGCAACACTCGGATACTGATCAGACGCACACCTGGTCCAGTTGCACCAGGTGTGCTGTTCCGCCTTCAATCAGGCATTCGGTCGGCTGGGTGTTTCCGAATACCTGATGACTACCGCGACGGGCAGGCCTGACGACACGGTAGAGTCTTTCATCGGCCGATATGGCAAGTCGAAAGAGGTTGGTATCAGTTCGTTGTCAAGAGTGCCTGAGCCTGTTCACTGGTGCAGGCTTCAGGTCGTTCGCAGGTAGTGGAAATCTCCACCCATTGTCGAGACTCTGCCGACGTCTGAATGGAAGTCAGGATGTCGACCACGTGCAAGGCCAGTTCCAGGTTGCAGCGATGTGGCTTCTGCCTGATGATCGAGTCGGCCATATCGGCAAGACCGGCGCACCGGTAGTTTGCTCGAGGGATCTCCTGCGAATCTTCCGTATTGGGTACCGCGAAAGGGTGGCCGTCGTTGCTCAGTACTTCGACGTCACCGTTGCCATTGGCCAGTTCGACAGTACCGCCGAAGAAGTTCGGATCCGGGACAAACAGGGTTCCCGTCGTTCCGTAGAGTTCCATATTGGCGTGACGATGTGCCCGGACATCCCAGCTTGAACCCAGAGTTACAATCGCACCGCCGTGAAACTCCAGCAGTGCCTGGTAATTGGTTGGCGTACTGACGTTGATCGATTCTCCCTCGCGTGGACCATTGCCGATGGTTCGAGTGGGGGAGCCGGTGGACGCCATGGCGGATACGGCACGAACGGGCCCCATGAACTGGACCAGATTGGTCATGTAGTAAGGCCCCATGTCGAGAACCGGTCCACCACCGGGAAGAAAGAAGAAATCGGGGTTCGGGTGCCAGTTTTCCATGCCTGCATTCATGAAATGGCAGGTGGCGCCTGTGATGTTGCCGATTCGTCCACTGTCGACTGCGGATCGTGCCGCCTGGTGAGCTCCACCGAGAAAAGTGTCAGGCGCTGAACCGATGCGCAATCCCTTGGCTTGTGCCAGATCCTGCAGCTGCCTGCCGTCTTCGAGTGACAGTACCAGAGGCTTCTCCGAGTAGGCGTGCTTGCCACCTTCGAGTATGCGTCGAGTGATTGCATGGTGAGCGGCTGGCACAGTGAGGTTGACGATGATATCGACATCGTCGGCGGCTATCAATTCATCAACCCCCTGTGCGCGTACGCCATACTCGTTTGCCCGTTCTTGCGCCACTGCCGCATCGATATCAGCTACGGCCTTGACGTCGATGGTGCGGAACAGCGGGGCGAGAGACAGGTAGGTAGAGGAAATGTTTCCGCAGCCGATAATGCCGACATTGAGCTTGTCCATCAGGACGGTTCTCCCTTGAATGGTGCTGAATCAGAAGTTCTTGACAGTGGCCAGAGAGCGGCGAGCGAATCGCTCCGGGTCTCGAGGGTTGTCATGTTCCATGATGTAGAGTGGCACCTTGGCGGATTTCAGTGCGGCTGCAATGGCCTCCCAGTCCATCACGCCGTAGCCGACGTCGGCCCAGCCGTCTTCGTCCGTGTTTTCTCCGTCTGCCGCCCGGTCCTTGACGTGCACGGTTTGTATCCTGTCGGCGAAGGTCTCGATCCATTCCACCGGGTCCTGTCCGGCCACGTGCACCCAGGCAAGATCCAGTTCCAGCCCGAGTGCAGGACATGATTCTGTCAGATGCTGGATCGGCAAGCTGCCGTCGGCGCAGGGCATGAATTCGAAATCATGATTGTGCCAGCCGAAATACAGGCCGGCATCCAGAATCGGTTTGGACATTTCCGTCAAGCGTCTTCCCAGTGCCTGCCAGCCCTCAGCGTCGGAAGGTCGCTGATCCGGCAGGAGGAATGGCACGAAGACGTGCCTGACCTGTAGTGCACGGGCAATCTCCAGGCAGCGTGCCGGGTCGCTCTCGACCAGCTCGATGGAAAAATGTCCCGTCGGCATGGACAGACCATGGGTATCCAGTCGACGTCGGGTGGCTTGCAGGTCTTCATACAGGGGGGCATGTCCCTCTATGGCGCTGATGCCCAGACGGGCAAGCATGGCAAGCGTATCGTCCAGGTCAAAATGTCGTGACGAATACATCTGGTAGGAAACTGGAATCATTGAAATGGCCTGGTAGGAAGGTGAAACGGAGCATGAAATCTCTGCACGGCTGCGCTCTGGATTCGGTAACGGATGCCACTGAGGGGCAGACGCTATCAGAGACGATTTTCCGTGGTGATGTCGAACAGCGATGTACGGGCCGGATCGATACCGATGACAAGCCGATCGTTCTGTCTGACTCGGGCCTGCCCGTCCATGCGAATGTGAAAGGGGGTGTCTTCCAGACTGGTGTATACCAGCGTATCCGAACCCATCGGTTCCACCATGTCCACCACGACTTCGGTTCTGACGGGCATGCTGTCCACCAGTTCTCCGGTGACGACATGCTCAGGGCGAATACCGATGGTGGCGCTGCAATCACCAGATGAATCACTGGCAAAACGGTAGCCTGACAAGGGTAACTCCAGGTCGCCACGCAGGAATGAACCTCCCAGTACTTCACCATCGAGGAAATTCATGGAAGGTGAGCCGATGAAGTCCGCAACGTACTTGTTCGTCGGGCGGTTGTAGATCTCGTCGGGTGTGCCCAGTTGCATGATCTGTCCATTCCTGAGAATGGCGATTCGATCTGCCAGTGTCATGGCTTCGATCTGGTCATGTGTCACATAGATCATCGTGTTTTCCAGTTGCTGATGCAGTCTCTTGATTTCCACACGAAGGTCTGCGCGCAACTTGGCGTCAAGGTTCGACAGTGGTTCATCGAACAGGAAAACGTCGACGTCCCGAACCAGTGCGCGGCCTATGGCAACCCGCTGGCGTTGTCCGCCGGAAAGTGCCGCGGGTTTTCGTTTCAGCAGCGGCTCGATCTGGAGAACCTGCGCGGCGTGCCGGACACGTCGTGAGATCTCATCCTTCGGCACTCGGGCATTGCGCAGGCCGAAGGTCAGATTGCCTTCCACGCTCATCTGCGGGTACAGGGCATAGGACTGGAACACCATGCCGATACCTCTGTCTGATGGCTCATCCCAGGTGACATTCCTGCCATTGATGTGTATCTGCCCGGAGCTGGGTTCCAGCAGACCGGCAATGCAATTCAACAGTGTGGATTTTCCACAGCCTGATGAACCGAGCAGAACGAGAAATTCGCCCTTGCCGATGGTCAGGTTCAGATTCTGGAGTACCTTGACCGATGCAAATTGCAGGTCGAGGTTCCTGATTTCAACGGAATTCATGATGGGTCAACCTTTGACAGCGCCGGCGGCAATGCCGCGTACGAACAGTTTTCCGGACAGGAAATAGACCAGCAGCGGCACGGCTCCGGTAAGCAGTGTGGCCGCCATGTTGACGTTGTACTCCTTGACGCCCTGAACCGAATTGACGATGTTGTTGAGTTGTACGGTCATGGGATAGTTTTCGGGTCGTGTGTAGATGACACCGAACAGGAAATCGTTCCAGATGCCGGTCACTTGCAGAATCATGGCAACGACAAAGATGGGCAGTGACATCGGCAGCATGATCTGGAAATAGATTCTCCAGAAGCCGGCGCCGTCCACTCTTGCAGCCTTGAACAGCTCGATGGGGACGGAGGTGAAGTAGTTGCGGAACAGCAGCGTGAGGATCGGCATGCCGAAGACGGTATGGACAAGTACCAGACCGGTCAGCGAGCCATACAAGCCCATCTCCCGCAGCAGAATCACGATGGGATAGATCATCACCTGATAGGGAATGAACGCGCCGATGATCAGAATGGTGAAGAACAGATCGGCTCCGCGAAAACGCCAGTTGGCCAGCGCATAGCCATTGATCGACGCGATGGCAATGGACAGCAGTGTGGAGGGAACCAGTATCTGAACGGAGTTCCAGAAACCACGCGACAGGCCGTCACAATTCAGGCCGGTGCAGGCGCTTGACCAGGCCTTGGCCCAAGGTTCGAAGGTGATATCGATCGGTGCTGAAAAGATGTTGCCGAGACGAATCTCCGGCATGCCCTTGAGCGATGTCACGATCATGACGTACAGCGGCAACAGGTAATACAGGGAGATGATGATCAATGTACCGTAGATCATGATGTTGCGTCTGGAGAATCGGTGACGCGGCCTGGGTCCATCGGGTTCCGGGCTGCCTTCAGCGTACCGGTCGCTCGCAGTCAGGTCAGACATGTTTCTTGCCCCCGAATTCCAGATAGGCCCATGGGATGATGATGACAACGACAGCCAGCAACATCATCGTCGAGGCTGCGAAGCCCTGGCCCAGATTCTGATTGAGAAACATCATGTCGTAGACGTACTTGGCCGGTACCTCCGAGGCCAATCCGGGTCCTCCACCGGTTTGGGCCACGATCAGGTCGTAGAGTTTGATGATGCCCGAAGTGATGATGACCAGGGTTGTTATGAACACCGGACGCATCATGGGGACCACGATGAAGACATAGGTCTTCCAGGTGGGGATACCATCGACACGTGCAGCTTTCCATATGTCTTCATCAATGCTGCGCAGGCCGGCAAGCATGAGACACATGACCAGTCCGGTACCTTGCCAGAGACCGGCAATCAGGACGCCATAGATGACAATGTCGGCGTTGTACAAGGGGTCGAAGACGAAGTTCTCGAACCCCAGGGCTCGCACGATGTTCTGTACGCCGAATTCAGGATTGAGAATCCACTGCCAGACCAGACCCGTCACGATGAAGCTGAGTGCAAACGGGTACAGCAGTATGGAGCGGAAGGTGTTTTCGAAGCGTATTTTCTGATCCAGCAAGGTGGCCAGAACAAACCCGATCAGCAGTGACAGTATCAATGCCAGAATACCGTAGATGGCGAGATTCTCGATGGATACCAGCCAACGCCGACTTTCCCATAACCGCTCATACTGATCGAGTCCGACCCAGCGCGTCCTTGGCAGCAGTCTGGAATTGGTGAATGAGTAGACTATTGTCCAGACTGAACAACCCAGAAATACAACCATGGCCGTCAGAACCATCGGGATGGCCGCGATCTTGGCTGCGAGATTCCTGAACAGTCTCTTGGGGCGGGTGTTTCCAGCCATGGTCTCAGAGTTCCGGAATGGGAGTCATGGCAGGCAGGCCACTGGCGGCCTCCCTGCCTGCATCAGAGACTGGCGTACTCAGTCAGCGTCGGCGATGATGTCGGCGAAACGGCTCTGCGCATCCTCCACGGTGATGCTGCGATCATTGAAGAATTCCGAGAACAGTTCTTCTATCTGGCTGTTGGTATCCGGGCTTACCAGTTGATTGGTGTCGGGGATGGTGTTTCCCGCTGCCAGTATCTCGAGACCCTTGCGCATGCAGTCATTGGCTGCTTCCTGATTGACGTCACTGCGCACCGGTAATGAACCCTTCTTCAGATTGAATGCCACCTGGGTGTCGGGCTTGAGCATCGTGGCGGCCAGTACGCCTTGAGCCTCGGATTGCTCCTCGTTGTCCATGACCGGGAAGTAGAAGGCATCGCCGGATGTCGAGATGACCTCGTTGACGCCCAGTCCAGGCAGGCAGGTGTAGTCTTCTCCGGCTACCTGTCCGGCAATCTGGAACTCCCCCTGAGCCCAGTCGCCCATGATCTGGCCGCCTGCCTCACCGGTGATGACCATATTGGTCGCCTGGTTCCAGTCTTGTACCTTTGTGTCTTTCGACATGTTGCGTGCATCGTCCGCCGCCTCGAATACGCGGGTGATATCCGGGCCGGCTGCGACCTCTGCATTGTGATCGGCATAGACCTGTTCGTAGATCTCCTTGCCCGCAATGGCCACCATCAGTACGGAGAATGCCCCGGTGCTTTGCCAGGATTGCTGCCCCATGGCGAGTGGAATCTTGCCGGCTGCCTCCAGTGCCGGTGCAGCCTTGACGTACTCATCCCAACTGCCGGGGACCGGAATGCCGGCATCCTCGAAGGCCTTGTGGGAGAGCCATAGCCATTGCCAGGAGTGTATATTGACCGGTGCGCAGAAAATGCGTCCGTCTATGGTGCAGGCATCCAGCAGTGATATCGGATGCACCACATCTTTCCAGCCTTCGGCTTCGGCAATATCGGTCAGGTCACGCATCAGCCCGGCCTCCACCAGTTCTTCTGCCTGTCTGCCATGATTGAATTGTGTTGCTGCCATGGGGTCGCCGCCTGTGATGCGGCTGATCATGATGGGTCTTGCCGTACTGCCGGAGCCTGCAATGGCGCCGTCTACCCAGGTATTGCCGGTGGCGTTGAAGGCCTTGGCCAGCTCGGCTACCGCAGCGGCTTCTCCGCCGGATGTCCACCAATGAGTGACTTCCAGTTCGGCTGCATTGACGCTAGCGGTACCGATCAGGGTGGAAGCGAGCAGTGCTTTACAAGTGGTTTGCATGGTGATTTCCAATTTCAGCGTGGTGACCTAAATCGTTATAGTAAAATCCTATAACGATTCAGAATGCAAAATCAAGTATTATCATCACATCAGAACCGTAAATTTCATTGCAGGAAATCCTGTCCGATACCGGACAGTTACACAGGCAGGGCAAGGATGTCGCCTCTCGACATTAACCGACTGAGTTCAGGGCGCATTGAGCCATCCAGAAGACAAGCCGCAAAAACCGTCAGGGCGCAGAGAGCAACCGACGCTGAAGACCATTGCCAGTCTCAGTGGCTTTGCCGTGCCCACGGTGTCACGTGCACTGAGTGATGCGCCGGACATCGGCAAGGAAACGAAGAAGAAGGTTCGACGAATTGCCGCCGAGATCGGTTATGTCCCCAACAGGGCAGGCTTGCGTCTGCGCACTGGCAGAACCAATGTCATCAGTCTGATCATTCCGACAGAGCGTGATGGCATGAACCATACCGCGCAATTGATCTCCGGCCTGACGTCCGAGCTGCGTCACACCCGGTACCATCTGAACGTCACCCCCTGGTTTGTCGGCGAGGATTCCCTGCAACCGGTGCGCTACATCGTCGAGACCGGGTCGGCAGACGCTGTAATTCTCAATGCCACGTCTGCACACGATCCGCGCGTCGCTTATCTGATGGAGCATGACTTCCCGTTTGCGACCCATGGGCGCACTTCCTGGGCGGAAAAGCATGCGTACTTCGATTTTGACAACGCAGCCTTCGCCCGTATCGGCGTCAAGCGGCTCGCTGCTCGTGGCCGCAGGAATATCCATGCCGTGTTGCCACCGCTTGATCAGTTGTACGGGCAATTCATGGCTGAAGGAATACGGCAGGGCATCTCCGAGATTGGTGGATCGGTGCGGGTTTGCGAAACGGTCAACAGCGATTCCCTGGGCACAGAAATCCGGGAACAGATCGTGAACGCACTGGCTCGGGATTCCAGCATCGATGGCATACTCTGCGGTTCATCGATAGCCAGCATGGCGGCGGTGGATGCAGTGGAGTCCGCCTTTCCATGGCGAAGTTCGACCATCGATATCTTCGGCAAGCAATCCACACCGTTCGCCCGACTGTTTCGCAAGGAGTTGCTGTCCATGCCTGAGAACGTGCAATGGGCCGGGCAGTTTCTGGCTCGCGCCGTGTTGCAGGCCATCAATGAACCGGAGTTGCCACCGCTACAGGAGCTGGAAGTGCCTGTCGATGTGGCCGACGAAGGGGAAGGAGGTCAGCGAGCGGAGAACTGTCCGGAGTCAGGCTGACCGAGATTCTCTGCAGCCCGCTATACCTCAATGGCTGTCGGATGTTTCATCGGCAAACAGTTCAAGGATGGCTTCGGCAAGTGCATCGACGCCGTACGGTTTCTGCAGAACCGGAAAATCGCTCTCATGCTCGTCCGTCAACATCGATTCACTGAAGCCGGACGTCAACAGTATTCTGCATCTGCGATCCTGCTGTTGCATTCTTTTCGCCACCTCATACCCTCTGATGCCGTTCTCCAGTGCGACATCGCAAAACAGCAAGTCGTGATCATGGCCGATGTCGATGTAGTCGATGGCATCTGCACCGGTACGAATACTGGTGACGCTGAGTCCCAGAAGCCGCAGTCGCGCTTCCGTCAACTCCAGTACCTGCTGGTTGTCTTCGACCACCAGCACCGATAAAGCCATGTTCTTCAGACGCAGGCGCGCTGGTGTGTCGGGTCTGCCTGTGCCACCTGACCTGTGTCGGGCAGGGGTGGCTGTTTCGCTCGGTGGGGGGCTTGCGTATCGGGGCAGGTATATGGTGATGGAAGTGCCTGTACCGACCGCGGATTCTGCAACCACGTCCCCGCGGGATTGTCGAACGAATCCGAACAGAGAGGCCAGGCCCAGCCCTGTCCCTTTGCCCGGGTCCTTGGTCGTGAAGAATGGTTCGAAGATCTGTGACAGAGTCTCCTTGTCGATGCCACTGCCGGTGTCGGTCACACTCAGGCTGACATAATCGCCTGGGGTGAGAGACAGGTTCTGATCAGCCGGAGACAATAGCGACACATTGTCGGTTCGAATGATGATGGTGCCACCTGCCGGCATGGCATCCCGGGCATTGATGGTGAGATTGATCACCGCGTTTTCTATCTCGCTACGATCGGTATGCACCTGCCAGAGTTCCGTTTCCAGGTCGGAAGTGACGGATACACGATTGTTCAGGGAAGTCTGCAGAATCGACAGTGTTTCCACCACCAGTCTGTTCAGATTGATGATGGAGGGTTCCAGAGGGCTCTGCCTTGCAAAGGCAAGCAGGCGTCTTGTCAGGCGTGCACCCATTTCCGCGGCCCGCTCAGCCTCTTGTACGTGCAGCCTTTGTGTCTCATCGTCCGCCATGTTGGACAGGAACTCAAGTCTGCCGGAAATGATGTTGAGCAGATTGTTGAAATCGTGTGCGATGCCGCCAGAGAGTCGGCCAATGGCATCGAATTTCTGTGCGTGGCGCAGTCTCTCCTCGGCAGACTTGCGACTGGTGACATCCTCCATGATTCCAATGCAGTGGGTGGCCTTGCCCGTGATATCGCGAATATGGGAAAGCGACAGTTCTGCGGCATAGCTGCTGGCGTTCTTTCGCCTGCATATCAGATCGAATTGCTGCAGTGGCCTCGAACCATGCTGCGCAAGGAGCTGCTCCACCGGACCGGTGTCGGCTTCATTACCTGTGAAGGTTTCCAAGGTGTTTCCGAGAAGCTCATCAGAGCGGTATCCGGTAATCGATGTCATCGCAGTGTTGACATACAGCAGGCGTTTCTTTTCCTGTTCCATGATGAAAACGCCGACATCCAGTGCGGCAATGGCGCGATCGCGCAGCAACAGATCCTGCATCTGCCTGCGTCTGTCGGTCATGTCCTGCGCAATCAGGGCAAAGTAGGGCGGTGTCTCATCAGGGATATAGTGAAGGCGGGTTTCTGTGGGGTACAGACTACCGTCCTTGCGGCGGTGCATCGTATCGATCACGGTTCGGGACATGCGATTGCTGGTCACACCATCGAGCAACTCTGGCGGAAAAGTTTCCTGGAAGCTGTCTATGGTTTCGTGAAGCGTCAGCTGCTTTGATTCCTCCAGACTGTATCCCAGGTTGGTTCTCGCGGTTCTGTTCATCATCGTGATGCGAAACGTCAGGGGTTCGACGACGTAGACTTCGTTCGCAGTTTCTTCCACAACGTGCGACAGTTGACGGTGATCGGCAATGGTCTGCTCGTATTCACGTTTCAGTTGCAGCAACTCGGACAGTTCATTGAATACCAGTACGGCACCCTGTGGACGGGACAGTCGGTCAAGAAGGGCCGTCAGTCGGCAGGAAACAGAAACACCGGATTCGTCATGATACAGCGTCGTGATGGTGTTCTCGCTGTGCTTCTGGTAGCCCGACAGCGCCTTGTGTATTGCGTTGCGAAAGTGCTGCGTCGTTGGCGAGTTGTCCGCTTCACTCCAGAGCCTGTCGAAGTTCATTCCTCTGCACAGATTGATCGACCAGCCGGTCTTGCGCTCTGCCGCCTTGTTCATGAACTGTATGTTGCCATCGACATCGAACGTTATGACGCCATCATCCAGCGATCCGAGTGTTGTTTCAATTCGGTGGTTTTCACGCTTCAACAACAGGTTGGCATCCTTGAGATGGGCGATGCTGGTCTTGAGTCTCTGCTGCATATTGGCAATGGAACGTGACAATTCCCCTACCTCGTTGGCACTATCGCTTGTGATGGGCACATCGAACTGACCCGCAGCGATTTTTCTTGCATCTGCCGTCAGGCTTTTCAGCGGGGTGATGACCAGTTGCAGAAAACCCAGCATGAAAGCGATACCAATGAGCACGACAATGAAAATCAGTGGAAGAAGCACATGGGATTGCTTGCCGGCTGACTCGAGAAAATCCGTTGTTGGCAGAAACATGATCAGTGTCCAGTCGACTCCGGACTGCTGACCGATAGGGCGTTTGAACAGGTAGCCGTCCTGCCCGGCAAGCCTGATGGTCTGTCGGTCCGAATCGCCTTCAAGGTTTGTTGTTGCAGTCGATTCGGACAGGAATTCGTAGGCTGTTCGTGTCAACGGGTCTGCAGAGTCTTCGGTTTGGGCGTCGGCTTCCTGCCTGATGGGCGACCGATTGCCGTGGGTGGAGGCCAGCAGTTGTCCCTGTTCATTGAACAGGAAGACACCACCTTTCTCATCGATATTCAGGGATTGAAGAAAATTCCGGAAATGGGAAAGTGACATGTCTATCGCCGCTACACCCAGAAGAACACCATCGTCGTCCTTCACGGTGACAGAGCGGGTGAGCATCAAGTGCTCACTGTCGTAATCCTGATAGACATCTGACCAGACAGGGGTACCATCGGCGTCGACAGCCTGGCGATACCAGGGCCTCGTACGTGGATCGATCTTCATCAGCCTGCGAGATATCGTATCCAGGGAACCAGTGGCCGCAAGCAGGTATTCAAGACCCAGTTGCTCGGTGTCGGGACTGGCAAACTTGACCCGTGGACTCAGCGGACTGGCCTGCAAGTCCGGTACACTGATACTCATGATGTGTCCCTGCTCGCTGGCAAAGTAGATATCGGATACCAGCTCGGCATTCTGGTGCTGAGCCTGGTCCCAGAGAAAGCGACTGAGCGTATCGGGAGCGTCTATGCTGACCCTGCCTGCGCTGAATGCCTGCGCTGTACCCTTGATGGTCTGATCCGCAATCGTCAGAAAGCGTTCAGTCCTCGATTGGATCTCCAGCGCAGAGTTTCTGGCAGCCTGTTCGGCAACAGAACTCATGATGCGATCTGCAAAATAAAAGGAGATCAGAACGATGATCGCAATGGCACAGAGCAGGATTGTTGCGAAGGCAAGTACCAGCAGCCTGGTCAGTGGCACATTCTCGATATGAGCCCTTAATGAACGCATCAGCAATTCCTGTTGGCTATCCGCACTTCGAGCAGACCGGGTGATCAGGTCTGGATATCAAGAAGACGATGTCAGGCGCGCTACAGATGTCCCTCCTGGACACCAGATATGATGAGAGACATCCTGAAGAACTGGTGTCCATTCGTCACTCTGGTCAGTCAGCTGTGCTCGTAGGTCGACTTTACACCATTGTTCTGTCCGCCAAGACATGGTTTGATCGGTCAACCGGAGCCATAGGCAATATAGTGATGCTTGCGATCACGTCTTGATCGGCCAAGAGGGTTCTGCCATGCGCCTTCGAGGGAGGGATACACTGCCGGTCTCCTGCTCGGGAATGTAACCTGCTTGCCGTATCCTTGCACCATGAAAACAGACTTGACAGCTGAATCGAACGTTCGTCGACGCTGACAGTGTTGAACAGCCTGTGACGCTTGACTGTCGTGGAACAGAGTAAAAATTGCAAATTCAGGCTGATAACCGTTCTCGGGAGCTGCCATTGGCAAAATTCTCGTTGTCAAACTGATGAGAATATTGCAATGGACCATCGAAAGGCTTCTGGATGGCTGGCACTGGGCGTGGGTGCTGCTGCTGCCGTGCTGATCGCTCGTGAACTGGCTGGCACCAAAGAGCGCCGTGTGCGACTGGCGGACAGTCTGCATCAGGGGGTGGGACGAGCCAGACAGGTGGGCGGGGAGCTGCTGGATACCGGAGAGGAGCATGTCAGGTCGGTGCGTGGCAATGTGGAGTCATTACGTTCCTCAGTGGCCGACGGTATACGACCCGAACGCGAATCTTCGTCAAGATCCGAACTGGTGAGCAAACACGAATCCGCCATCATGGCATTCATGGCCAGCGTGCTGGTCAAGGGTGTTTCCAGTTATGTCAACTGGCGCCGTCTGGAACAGGCGACAGCAAATGGTGCCGGCAGGGCCGGGTCGGGCAGCGCCAGAGCCGGCAAGGAGAAGGATCCTGCCGAGATGACGGTGGCCGAGTTGCGCAAGCAGGCCTCGGAGCAGAACGTCGAAGGACGATCAAGCATGAACAAGGAAGAGTTGGTCTCGGCACTTGAATAGGAAGTAGCACCGCACATCAGTGGCAAGTTGGGTGGATTGACACCCTGCCGGGCACGCTGACCCAAGCCAGTTCGAGATTGCCGAGGTTTCGATTTCTCGTCATACTCGAAAGATCACCCCGGAACGGTGCGGAGCGCGATTGCAACACCATCGGTCGCTGTGCGGATATGTATCGACCCATTGGCAAGGTCAACAGTCGCTGGCCTGGTCTTTCTGGGTCAACCTGGTTGCACTGAGAATACTGGTCTTCACGCTGCAGACGATGCTGGCTCCTCTGGAAGGCGAGGATTACCATCGGTGGCGGATACCTGTCCTGGTTGCCGTTGTCGCCTGTCATGTTGTCCTGCTTTGCTGGCAGATCGTCGGTGTCATACGCTCCGCGGATCGACACTTTTCGGAAAACGGCAACATGGCGCTGGTCTGGGGAGTTCAACTGAGCGCCACTCTGATGTTCATACTCAGCTCGGTGTATGTGCTGGGCGCTGTGCAAATGACCAATCGTGTCGAGGTGGCCAGCAGCACCCTTGATGCTTACAGTCTGCTGGTGCCGGAAAATTACACGATCTCCGTCTCGAGCTCCGGCAAACGTTTGTCGATAGACGGAGATATCCAGGCAGGAATGACACGTGCAGTCACGCGGCATCTGCGTGAGAATCCCCGGATCGAACAGGTCTGGCTGGACAGTGCCGGTGGAAATATCTTCGAGGCGCGCGGCCTGTATCGACTGTTCTCGATCCATCGGCTGGCCACGCATGTGGAAGGAAGCTGTACATCGGCGTGCACGACGGCCTATGTTGGGGGTATCGAGCGAACAGCAGGCCTTGAGGCTGCATTCGGATTCCACCAGTACCGGATGGATTCACCATACGCATCGCTGGTGACAACTGCCATTTCCGAACAAGGCCTTGATGAGCAGTTGTTTCTCGACGCCGGTGTGAGTCGAGAGTTCGTCTCGCGGATGTTCGATAGCCGGCCGGAGGAGATGTGGTGGCCTGCAGCCGAGCTGCTGCGCGAACACGGCGTCGTTCACGAGTTGCGGTAGTACGAACACTGGCAGCGAGCATCACTCCCGAACCTTGTTCGAGGTCCTGCAAAGAGACTTATCATTTCCCGCCGAGGCAGGTAAGATCGGCGCAGTGAGGAAACCGAGCAGGAATAATGACCGCTGATGCCTATGATCCGGCGCAGGATGGCGCCAGAATGTCGTTCCGGAACGACATGAGCTATGGCGACTATCTCGATATGGACAGTCTGGTTGCGGCGCAGAAGCCTCAATCATCCGCTCATGACGAAATGCTCTTCATCATCCAGCATCAGACGTCTGAACTCTGGATGCGCCTGATTCTGCACGAGCTGTCGGCAGCGAGGGTCAGCATTGCCAGGCATGAGCACAGTCAGGCGTTCAAGATGCTGACTCGAGTCGCTCGCATCTTCGAGCAATTGAACAATGCCTGGGATGTTCTGCGCACCATGACGCCAAGCGAATATACGCTGTTTCGTGATTCCCTCGGAAATTCCTCCGGTTTCCAGTCGCATCAGTATCGTCTGATCGAGTTCATGCTGGGCAACCGCAACCTGCAGATGATGAAGGTCCATGAACACCGGGAAGATCTGCACAGCAGACTGACTCTCGAGCTGGAACAGCCATCGTTGTATCATGTCGCACTGCGTACACTGGAGCAGGCGCTGGATACCACGTTCCCGTCAGAGTGCTTTCGCCTGCAGTCTCCGCATCAACATAGTGATGTCATCATGGAGGCATGGGCTCGTGTGTACCAGTCACCGGAAAAGCATTGGGCGCAGTATGAACTGGCTGAAAAGCTGGTGGATCTGGAAGACTATTTCCGTCGTTGGCGCTTCAATCATGTGACAACCGTCGAGCGCATCATCGGGTTCAAGCGAGGCACCGGCGGTACCAGCGGCGTGAAGTACTTGCGCCGCATGCTCGAAGTCGAACTCTTCCCGGAGCTTTGGAACGTGCGCGGCGCTTTGTAGCCCATGCAATCTGTCCGTCCCGGCAGGCGCATTGCCGTCGTACCGTACGTCTGTCGTTTCCCTGCAAGTCCTGTCGAAAACGTTTGCTCTCACCGCGCTCTTGTGCGGTGCGATATGGAGAGAATCCTCAGCCCATGACTATTGCATTACCCAGAAAAGACCTGTTCGATCTTCCCGAGGGCATCATCTATCTCGACGGCAATTCGCTGGGGCCGCTGCCTCGAGCGGTGATGGCGCATGTCTCGCAGGTTGTCACCGAGCAGTGGGGCGGTCAACTGATTCGTGGCTGGAACCAGTCTCGCTGGATGCAACAACCGGGTCGGGTGGGAGATGTCGTGGCCCGCTTGCTGGGAGCGCCATCGGGCAGTGTCATGATGGGGGATACCTTGTCCATCAAGGTGTTTCAGGCACTGGCAGCCTCACTGGCATTACGGCCGGAACGGCGTGTCATCCTCTCCGATAATGGCAATTTTCCCACGGATCTGTACATGGCCCAGGGATTGATCGATACGCTCGGGAGCGATCACGAGCTGCGAGTGGTCGAACCCGAGGCGGTCGAGGCAGCCATCGATGAGTCGGTGGCCGTCGTGATGCTGACCCAGGTGGATTATCGCTCGGGACGGATGCACGACATGGCGAACATCACCCGACTGACGCATCAGGCAGGCGCTGTCAGTTTGTGGGATCTGGCACACAGTGCGGGTGCCGTTCCGCTGGACCTGACAGCTACAGCCTGCGAATTCGCGGTGGGTTGCACCTACAAGTACCTGAACGGGGGCCCCGGGTCTCCGGCGTTCATCTATGTCAGGCCCGACATGATCGAGCATACTCGCCCGGCACTGGCTGGCTGGATGGGTCACGCCGCGCCATTTGCCTTCGATCGATCCTACCAGCCCGCCATGTCGATCGAGCGCATGCGTGTCGGTACACAACCTGTCATTCAGACCAGCGCTCTGGAAGCGGCCATGGGGGTCTGGGAGGGCGTGGATATGCAAGACATTCGACAGGCCAGTATCGAATTGTCAGAACGCTTCATCAGGGAGGTGGAGGCACGTTGCCCGGACCTGACACTGGTCAGTCCACGAAAGGCCAGCGAACGCGGTTCGCAGGTTTCGTTTGCCTGCGAGCACGGTTATGCCGTGATGCAGGCACTCATCGATGCCGGTGTCATCGGGGACTTTCGTGCGCCGAATATCATGCGTTTCGGTTTTACCCCACTGTATCTCGATGAAGAGGACGTGATCAAGGCTGCATCGATTCTGCAGGACATTCTGGATCACGAGCGCTGGAATGCACCGCAGTATCAAGTGGTGAATGCGGTGACCTGAACAGTCCCGATACCGGAGCATGCATGTGATCGTGAGCAGGCTCCGGTCCGGATCATGAAGTCAGTCGCTGATTGCCTGTCCGCAGATCATACCGGCGCATCAAGCGCCTTCTGTTCCTGTCCTTCGATGATGGGCTTGATGAAGATCTCCACGCGACGATTGAGTGCGCGATTCGCAGCCGTGTCGTTGGCAACCCGAGGTTCACTCTCGCCACGACCTTCGGTGCGAATACGGCGGATGTCGACACCTTCAGCGTTCAGATACATGGCTACCGATCTTGCACGCTCGTTCGACAAGCCAAGGTTGTAGGACTCCGTACCAACGCTGTCCGTATAGCCGATGACGTGCAACAGGGTGCGGTCGTATTTGGACAGCAGGTTTGCCAGTTTGTCCAGCGCAGGGTAGAACGCCGGCTTCAGCGCCGACCTGTCGAAGTCGAATGATGCTTCACTGCTGAGGCTCACTTTCAGGGTTTCGTCCTGCAGTCTCTGGATCTCGATCTGTTTGTTGCGACGTTCCTCTTCCAGCGCAGCTTCGAGTTCCATTTGCTGCTTGTCCTGATAGCTGCCGACCGAACCGCCCGCCACAGCACCGATTACCCCTCCGAGAATGGCGCCATTGTCATGGTCCAGTTGATGGCCAATGACAGCGCCGGCAAGGGCTCCGATAGCGGCCCCCTGCTTGGCGCGACGGTCCGGGTCATTGGTGGCACAGGAAGCCAGTATCGCCGTGGTGAGCAGGGTGGCTACCGGCAGCGTGACGAGGGACGAACTGATACGTGTTTTCATGATGAAGCCAGGAAGATGTGTGCAATTGAGGTGATCGTTTCAAACGGGGCAAGCCGGTCGTACGATCGGATTCATGAACCCTATTGTGGAGTGAGTGGCCAGGAATGCAATGGTTCCCCCGACTGCATGGGAATGCGCAAATGATGCAGTGCAATAGCAGGGGTGTGGCGTTGGCCAGTTCAGCCTGGTGAGCAGCCTCGAACACTCGAATCGACAGGGAAGGTACCACAGCTGGCATACCCGGCATTGCAACGCCAGAGTTTTCATCAATTCTGCAGCTGGAGAAATCGTCGGCTCGACTCTGTACGCGGGAACACTCTGGCGTTACAGTGAGTACACCAAGATCATGCCACCTGGAGAGTAGTGATGAGTGAAGACCATCTACGCAAGGAAGCTCTGGATTATCACCGACTGCCGGTCGCCGGCAAGGTTTCGCTGGCCCCGACGAAAGCCCTGACAACGCAGCATGATCTGTCACTGGCCTACTCACCGGGTGTGGCCTATGCCTGTACGGCCATTGAAGAAGATCCCTTGCAGGCTGCTCATCTGACTTCTCGCGCAAATTTGGTAGCAGTCATCACCAATGGCACGGCGGTACTGGGTCTGGGGAATATCGGGGCTCTGGCGAGCAAGCCCGTCATGGAAGGCAAGGGGTGTCTGTTCAAGAAATTTGCAGGAATCGATGTGTTCGATATCGAGGTTGCGGAAACCGACCCTGACCGCTTCATTGAAGTCGTGGCTGCTCTGGAGCCGACATTCGGTGGAATCAACCTCGAGGACATCAAGGCGCCAGACTGTTTTCGCATCGAAAAAGCCTTGCGTGAGCGCATGAACATCCCGGTCTTTCATGACGATCAGCATGGTACGGCCATCGTGACGGCTGCGGCCGTGACCAACGCCTTGCAGTTCGTGGACAAACGGATCGACAGTGTTCGCCTGGTGGCTTCCGGGGCGGGAGCGGCGTCGTTGGCCTGTCTCGATCTGCTGGTCAGTCTGGGATTGAAACGCGAGAATGTGGTGCTGTGTGATTCTCGAGGTGTGGTTTACGCCGGGCGCGACAATGTCGATGAAAGCAAGGAGAGATACCAGCAGGATACAAGCCTGCGCTCATTGTCCGATGCGGTAGCCGGGGCCGATATCTTCCTCGGTCTGTCCAAGGGCGGCGCCCTGACGGCAGACATGCTGAAGGAGATGGCTGACCAGCCCATCGTATTGGCGATGGCAAACCCGGAACCCGAAATACGGCCTGAGCTGGCCAAACAGGTCAGACCCGATTGTCTGATCGGTACCGGACGCTCCGACTATCCCAACCAGGTGAACAACTCTCTTTGCTTTCCCTTCATCTTTCGGGGCGCCCTGGATGTCGGGGCTACCGAGATCAACGAAGAGATGAAGGTGGCGGCTGTCAAGGCGCTGGCCGCCATCGCCCATGCCGAGACCTCGGAAATCGTGGCTCAGGCCTATGGCGAGCCGACGCCGCCGTTCGGTCCGGAGTACCTGATTCCGCGTGCCTTCGATCCGCGACTGATCACCGAGATTTCACCGGCAGTGGCACAGGCCGCCATGGAAACGGGGGTGGCCTCCCAGCCGATGTCGGACATGAAGGCCTACCGTGAACAGCTCCATCAGTTTGTCTATGAATCCAGCTCGCCGATGCAGCCTGTCTTTCTGGCCGCGAAAAACAATCCGAAACGCGTGATCTACGCCGAGGGAGAGGATGAGCGTGTCTTGCGCGCAGCGCAGGTCGCTGTCGATGAAGGACTGGCTTACCCGGTACTGATAGGTCGTACCGATGTCATTGAATCCAGAATTCAGAGACTCGGACTGCGACTCAAGGTTGACACCAACTACGAGTGTGTCAACGTACTGGATGACCCTCGCTACCGGGAGGTCTGGAGCGAATACTACGAGTTGTGCAAGCGTCAGGGCGTCACACGCGAAAGAGCAAAGGAAGAAACTCGAACTCGCACGACACTGATCGGCTGCATGCTGCTGCATCGTGGGGACGCTGACGCCCTGTTGTGTGGAATCACTGGCCACTACCCGGAGCATCTGGATTATGTCAGCAAGATCATAGGCAGGAAGGAGGGCGTCAACACACTCGCAGAGTTGCAGATGGTGCTGCTGGCTGAAAGACAGCTTTTCATCTGCGACACCCAGGTCAATGATCATCCGACTGCCGAGCAACTGGCTGAAATCACCGTGCTGGCAGCTGAGGAAGTCAGCCGGTTCGGAATCACTCCCAGTATTGCGCTGCTCTCCAGATCAAGCTTCGGCAGCTCCTCGTTTGCTTCGGCACAGAAGGTGCGCGATGCCGTGGAACTGATCAGACAGCGTCGCCCGGATCTCGAAATCGAAGGGGAAATGCGCGCTGACCAGGCCTTGTCAGCGGCCATCAGAGAAAGGGATTTTCCCGATGCCAGACTGAGCAGCAATGCCAATGTTCTGGTCATGCCCAATGTGGATGCGGCGAATATCACCTATAACGCCTTGCGGGTCGTCAGCAGTGGCGTCACGATGGGCGGTATTCTGCTCGGCGCAGCCCGATCCGTGCATATCATGTCTTCGTCCTCCACGGTAAGACGTATCGTCAACATGACAGCCCTGGCTTCCGTCGACGCATCCGCTCACGAGTAGGCCATTTGCCAGCGCCGGGTTGCTGCTATGGCGGCCCGGCGCTTGTCATGTGATGTCAACGGAAAGTGTCAGGATGCGTTGATTGCTGTAACGACCCGTTTCCCGGGTTCTGTCGCAGGAGTATCAAGTCATGCCTGATCTTTCCATGTTCATCCCGACCTCTGACTCATCCGAATGGCTTCGTCTGGGGCTGCTCTACCTCCATCTGCTGTCTTGCGCCCTTGCTCTGGCACTGGTATTGAATGCGGATTGGCGCATCCTGAGGGGAAATTACACGGTGGAGGGGCTGCGACAGACCGCGCACGGTACCACCGTGCTCCTGATTCTGCTATGGATTACCGGCGGCTTGCTGATTCATCACGATACCGGCTTCGATCTCGGCGTGATGGCCACACTATCGAAACTGCAACTCAAGCTGGTTGTGGTGGTAGCACTCACACTCAATGGTGTGCTGCTGCATTACGTATCGTTCCCGCTGATGATCCTGCAGCGGAGATTGACGGGGCTGGAGGCTGTGGTATTGGCTACCAGTGGCATCATCAGCAGCAGTCATTGGCTGCTGGCAGCTTTCATCGGCATAGCCCGGCCATTGGGGCAATGGCCAAGAGACACCCTTCTGTCCATCTATGTCTGCGCTCTGTGCGCAATGATCGTGCTGGGTGTCCTCTCTGCCCCTGTGCTTCGACATCTGCTGGCAAGACGTTTGAGCGGAATCTCAGATACGCTGCAAGAGCGTCACCGGAACAATGCAAGAGTGGATGCAGGCAGTGATGAATTCCATCCGCGTGCGCCCATCAGGGCTGAACAGATGATCCGTGGCGCCGTCGTCAGAGTCTCTGATGAGCACTCGGTCTTCCGTCTGCGTTCTCGCTGAATCGGGCGGCTCATCGTCTGTACTGCATACGGCGTCCACACGTCTCATCGAGGCTATTCCTTGTCGGATGCCATGTGCAGCACTTGCTGTGGAAACGGGATCTCGACGCCATGATCGGCCAGCTTGCGGTTGATGGCGGAGTTCAGGTCATGAGTGACCGGCAATCGGTACGCCGGGGTGGCAACGAAGGCGCGAATTTCGAAGATCAGTGAGCTGGCCCCGTGGTTGACGAAAAACACCGTAGGCTCCGGAGAGTCCAGCACGTGCTCGGTGCTCTCCACACAATCGATCAACAATTGGCGAACCTGTTTGATGTCCGAACCGTAAGCGACGCCGATGGTCAGCATGATGCGAGTCACGGAATCATGCAGCGTCCAGTTGGTCACATCCTCGGTAATGATCGACTTGTTGGGCAGCACGACTTCGCGGTTGTCGAAATCGGTGAGTGTGGTCGCTCGAATCTGGATGTTGCTGACGGTACCACTGATGCCACCTATCGTGACCGTGTCTCCGACCCGAACAGGTCGTTCAAACAGGATGATGAGCCCTGAAATGAAATTGGCAACGATTTCCTGCAGACCAAAACCGAGGCCGACACCCAATGCGGCGACAATCCATTGAAGCCTGGACCAGTCGACGCCCAACTGTGCTATGGCAATCAGCAAGGTGGTTCCCAGCAATACATAGCTGGCGATGGCATTGACAGCGTAGCGCGTGCCGGTATCCAGTTTCAGTCTTTCGAACAGCAACAGCTCCAGCACACTGCGCAGATTGCGAGCACCGACAAAACCGACCAGCAGGAGGGTGCCTGCAAACAGCAGTTTGCCCAGCGTGACAGGCGCTGTCACCGCGCTGCCATCGGCGGTGGTTGCGGCCTGCCACAGGACAATGTCATTGAAGTTGTCCAGCACCGGGAACATGGGTTTCCACACGGCCCAGACGCCAAGCAGGAACAGGACGATACCTGCCAGTCTGAGCAGCTGCTGCGCTTCATTGGCCGTGTGTTTGTAGTCATCGTCCCAGGCGAAGGATAGATCCGGCGTGGCATCGCCACTGACGGGCGTTGTTTCCTGGGCGTTTCGTTCCGCTTCCAGCGCCGAGCGTTTCGCACGTGCCTTGCGCAATGACATGCGGCGGTGTGCCACCATGAATTCACGGAACAGTGTATCCACGATGATGAGTACCGCCATCAACAACAGGGCGCTGAGGCACAAACGGCTCTGAATGGCGGCCGCCGTATCGAAGTAGCCAATCAATGGCAGTAGACCGATGAAAGCCGGCAATACGATCAGAGTCCAGATGCCCAGACGAGTAAAGGGTGATTTCATCGAAGGGGCATCCCTGTCGAAGGCAACTCCCCGATGCGGGTGAAACAGGACGTACAGCAACAGACTCAGTCCCAGAGAAATCAATACAAACGCATTGATACCCAGTGCATAGCGTAAATCCGATCTGCCACTGGTGATTGCAAAGGTATAGGCAGCGGCGGACAGGGCAAACGGCCAGACGAACCAGTTCAGATGGCGGTTCAGTCGCTGGACGGCGTGATCATTCCATGAAAAGTGCGCGCGGAACACGCCGTTTTCGCGACACAGGCTCTTGAAAAACAACAGTGTGACGAGCGACAGACTGGTCAGGAGCAGAGATGCCGCGATGGCGGGAATGATCGAGCCTGCAAACACGAAGACATCTCTGGCAACGGAGTAGGCGCAGTACAGCAGTAGCGGCAGCGGTAGTGCCAACATCAGGCTGTACAGAAAGGCCATGGGGGTTACCCAATAATCGTCTTCACCGACATTGCCGACCTGACCGGCTCGGCGACGCAGCAGCGTCTTCAGGTGAGGCCGCATGACCAACAAGCCAAGCAGACACAAGGCCAATGGAATCAAGGTGATGATCTTCAACTGCAGAGCTTCCTTGAAGGCAGTGTCCAGGCCTCGCCAGGTTTCGGCAGCGAGCAGCCATTGCACTGCGCCATAGCCATAACTGATCCATGGCAGACCGATTGCGTCGTTGGTTCGTAACCAGAGAACATTGCCATCGAGTGTGGTTCTCACTTGAGAGGCTCGTATCAGCGCCTCGCTCAAGGCGGCTTCCAGCGTGACCATGCGATCGGAAACCCGGTTCGCGACATTCAGCAGTGCAACCTGCTGAGCGAGGGAATCTTCAGTCAGGGACAGATCAGTCGGATAGACAATGGTGCCGCCAAGTTGATCGCGGGTCTGGAAATTGTTCAGTTCGGCTTCCCACAGTATCTGATTGACCTGCAGTTTCTGCAGCTGGTTGCGCAAGGCCTTGCGTTGCGACTCCATTGCTTCTTCATCGGGGAGCTGCTCGCGCAATTGGCGTACGGTCACGGCCAGCGCATCGTTGACCGAACCCGTGTTGGTCACGCGCATCAGAATCAGTCTGATCTGATAGATGTCGAGTATGGATTGGGACACCGAGGATGTCTGCTGCAGCAGAGGAAGCTCCTTCTCGAGCAATGACAGGCGAGCCCTGAGCAACTGCATGACATCACGACTTCCCGTTTCACGACCGCTTGTCTCATCGGTATGTGCTGCGATCTCGTCTCGAAGCCGTGAGACTCGGGCGTCATTCAGTGCGCTCCAGAGTCTGTCCTGTTCGTCGAGTTCGGCATCCAGCTGCATCTGCAACAGCCGGCTATTGAGCGAGGCCAGAGTCTGACGGGGTGCCAGTGTCGAGAGTTCGACCTGCTGCAAATTGATCGATTCAAGGGCGACATGTGATTGCACGCGTGACAGGAATGCCCGGGTTCTCTCTACCAGCGCTGTGGTTTTCGAGTTGACGTTCTGTTGCCAATCAGCTGTTGCATCGCTGGACAGGGAACTGCTGGCATCAATCTGTGCGGCGGCCATCGCCATTTGCCGGGTTATGGCAGCGGCACGTTCACTCAGATGTGCCTCTGTCTCCCGAGACTCGTACAATTCCTGACTCGACTCTCTGACGCTGGCTTCCTGTTCTGCAGCGGCGGCGGCAAGTTCGGCTTCGCCGCCGGGCAGTGATTCCCGTGGCTGGCCGGTTTCGAGCAGCGCCTGAATCCGGGACTGCAGATCGTTGACCTTGGCATCGTAGTCGGCGACCTGTTGAAGGTAGCCGTCGATGTCACTCCGTCGTTGCTGCAGACCTGTCAGTTGGCGACGAGCCAGTTTCAGTTCGTTGACAAGTTGTCCAGAGTCCTGCTCCGACAGGTCTGCCGTGTTGGCAATGGCGTCTTCGAGCTCGTTCAGTTCCTGCTCGTCGGGCGGCGGTGTGGCGGCCTTTACCGAACCCAGGGCAAACATCATGCTCAGTATCAGTACCAGAAGGCGCCGTGATCCGGTTACCACCATGTGTCGTCAATGCGTTCGGTTGGTCGGGAAGTCTCCATGGCATTCGTACCCTGAGGGAGGGCTTGGATGGTCAATCGAGATGCTCAGGCCTTTCAAGGGTACCCTGTATCCCCAGACTTTCAAAGTTCCTGTCGGTCGACGATGTCGGTATGGCGTATCCGTCAGGCTGCAGAGCTGGCCTGACGGCGGGTGTGAGCACGCAGCCAGACCAGCGCACCGCCGGCAAGCAACAGAAAGGGGATCATGGCTATGTTGACTGCGCTCCAGCCATGTACCGGGGTGCCGCCCGAGCAGTTCATCAGGCCTCCGGAGGCCAGGCTGGCCACGGTGACACAGCCGAACACCATCATGTCATTGAGGCCCTGGGCCTTGCCGCGCTCATGTGTGCCATGGGCGCTGGCCAGCAGGGTCGTGGCACCGATGAAGCCGAAATTCCAACCGACTCCCAGAAGTACCAGAGCAATATAGAAATTTCCCAGCTGGACACCGATCAGGGCCACCACACCTGCCATTGCCAGGATGAGCAGGCCGGCCGATATGATTCGCGTTACACCGTATTTCACGATCAGATGGCCGGTGAAGAACGAGGGTATGAACATGGCCAGAACATGAGCCGATACGATGTCATTGGCATTGTCGCTGGTAAACCCGCAGCCGATGACTGCCAGCGGTGTGGAGGTCATGACCAGATTCATCAGAGAGTAGGACACCATGGCACAGATGATGGCAACCAGCACCGTAGGATTGCGTAACAACTCGGTTCTCGAGCGTGCCGCAGGGACAGCCCTGGCAGTCCTGGCAGATGTTTCATCGCCGTTGGGCAGGTCCAGCAGCAGAAACAGAAGCATACCGACCAGGTTGATCGCAATGATGGTCAGATAGGTTCCCATGAACGGATTGGGCAGAAAGATGCCGCCGAATACCGGCAGGACCGTGACGTCGAAAACCAGCTTGTTGAGCTGGGGGCCGAAGATGGCCGACAGTAGCCCTCCAGCCATGACGTAGGAAATTGCCTTGGGACGAAACGTTTCGGATGCTGTGTCGGCCGCTGCAAATCGATAGAAGCCCTGCGCAGACATGTAGATCCCGGTGAAGTAGGATCCGAGCAGCAACAGCGGAAACGACGACACATA
Source organism: Granulosicoccus sp. 3-233 (assembly GCF_052681095.1). Lineage (NCBI taxonomy): Bacteria > Pseudomonadati > Pseudomonadota > Gammaproteobacteria > Chromatiales > Granulosicoccaceae > Granulosicoccus > Granulosicoccus sp. 3-233. The sequence continues at coordinate 139,996 of NZ_JBQYLE010000009.1, read as the reverse complement.
CAAGCCGTAGGCGGCAATGGCAGCTCCGACCGCGCCACCAGTGGCACCCACGCAGAATCCGAAGCGACGTCCCTTGCGTTGCATCAGTGGAGACAGCCAGGGGGCGGTTGTCATCGAACCGAAGACGATCAGGGAAATGGGGAGCGTGGCAAAGCAGACATTGTCGGCCAGCATGCCACCAGCCAGACCACCCACCACGAAGATCATGGGCATCTGGGCTCCCAGAATCGCCTGGGCAGCCACCAGCACAAAGATGTTGCGGCGTGTGCGGGAATCGTTGAAATCGGACATCAGTCGTCGTCGAAAAGGCAGGAGTTCGAGTCCGAGGCAACACAGAGGTCACCGGACCTGATCGGGAAAGCGGTTGGACCGCCCATTCTACAGATCATCCGGGCCGGCTGAACAGGTATTGATCCCGGTCAACACGGGTCTGTTCATCAAGTGATACAAATATCCGCGAATCGGGAAGTTCATCCCGATCCGGATCAAATGGAGACGAGAGCATGGCGATGAGCGATAACCCGGGGGTGCTGGAACAACCGAAAGTCACTGTGTCGGCGGATGATTCCGGCAACGGCAACGGCAACGGCAACGGCAACGGCAATGGCAATGGCAATGGCAATGGCAATGGCAACGATGCTGGTGCTGGTGCTGGCGGCAACGACGGCAAGCATGCCACTTCGAGAAGCCGACGCAATTCGGGCAAGAACTCGGAGCGCGTGATGGCGGACAAGAGCGACCAGGTTATCGATGCGCTGGGTGAAAGTTACTCGCCTCTGGGCAGTGCGGCACTTGCAGAGTCTCTGGGTCCCCTGAGCAAGCTGGAGCGATCCGAATACGAGTCGGAAAAGGCCACGCTGCAGGCCGAACTTCTGAAAGTACAACACTGGGCACAGGAGACAGGTCAGAAGTTCGTACTGCTGTTCGAAGGTCGCGATGCCGCTGGCAAGGGAGGTACCATCAAACGCTACATGGAGCATCTGAACCCCAGAAGTGCCAGGGTCGTCGCGCTGAACAAGCCAACTGACCAGGAGCGGGGTCAGTGGTACTTTCAACGATACATCGAGCATTTGCCGACAGAAGGTGAAATCGTGCTCTACGATCGGTCCTGGTATAACCGCGCAGGGGTGGAGCGCGTCATGGGTTTCTGCAAACCGAACGAGTATCTGGAGTTCATGCGGCAGACGCCGGAGCTTGAACGCATGATGGTGCGCTCGGGTATCAAACTCTACAAGTACTGGTTTTCAGTCAGTCGTGAAGAGCAGGCTCGTCGCTTCAAGAGTCGGGAGACAGATCCGTTGAAGCAGTGGAAGCTCAGCCCGATCGACAAGGCCAGCCTGTCCAAGTGGGATGACTACACCGAAGCCAAGGAGGCGATGTTCTTCTACACGGACACCGCTGATGCGCCCTGGACCATCATTCGTTCGATCGACAAGAAGCGTGCCCGTATCAACTGCATCCAGCATTTTCTCGGTACGCTGGATTATCCGGGCAAGGATCATGAGGTGGTGAAAGGCCCTGACCCACGTGTGGTGGGTGTACCCTCGAGCCGCATCAGCAACAGCTCGCATATTCTGGGCAAGTCTCTGCATCCGGACTCCCGCATCAACAGTGATGACACCCGGGACACTACCCGTGAGCACGACCTGTGAAACTGCGCCGTCTGCTGTGTCATCTGCTGGCTGTGCTGCATAAATGACATAGCGGTGCTGCATTATGAGCAGCATCGACGTGGTGAACTCTGCCTTATTGTCTGTACAAGCGCTATCCCGTTGACCCGAACCGGCACCCATGCCCTGATTCTGGCCTGATGAAACGGTTCGGGCTGACGGCTGGCAGACACTCAGCGGCACACGGACACTCGCGGCGACATGGCAACCACTACAAAACCAGATCACGGGCTCATTTACACACTGGATGACAAGCCACCGTTCAAATCCGCCTTGTTGGCGGCGTTTCAGCACATCCTGGCATCGATAGTCGGGGTTGTAACCCCGTCGATCATCATCGGCGGCGTTCTCGAACTGGGAGCCTACACCCCATATCTGATTGCCATGGGCTTGTTCGTCTCGGGAGTCTCCACCTTCATACAGTGCAAGACCGTAGGGCCGATCGGTTCCGGCCTGCTGAGTCTGCAAGGGACCAGTTTTGCGTTTCTGGGGGCACTGCTGGCTGCCGGTTTTTCGGTCAAGGGGCAGGGGGGAACGCCTGAAGACATCCTTGCAATGCTGTTCGGGCTGTGCCTGGCAGGCTGTCTTGTCGAGATCGTTCTCAGCCAGTTCATACACAAGCTGGATCGCATCATCACGCCCACAGTCACCGGCATTGTCATCACGGTGATCGGACTGAGTCTGATCAAGGTGGGTTTCACTGACTTTGCAGGTGGTCAACAGGCTGGTGATGCGTTGGGCTCGCCGGTCAATCTCTTGCTTGGCAGTCTGGTCGTTGCATCCATTCTGACGCTTACCTTTCGCGGGAGCCTCATGCTGCGAATCTCCGCCATCATGATCGGCCTGTTGATCGGCGTGGTGGCTGCTGCCGTCCTGGGGCAAGTCGATTTTTCCAACCTCGGAAATTCACCCTTTTTTGCCTTGCCGGTACCTGTCAGGTTCGGGCTGGATTTTGACCCGTTCCTGTTCATACCCGTTGCATTCATCTATCTGGTTACCGCCATCGAAACCAGTGGAGATCTGACCGCCAACTCTGTCATTTCCGGCGAGCCGATCAAGGGCGAGTTGTACATGAAACGAATCAAGGGAGGGATTCTCGGCGATGGCGTGAATTCCGGTATCGCTGCACTGTTCAACACCTTCCCCAACACCACGTTTTCGCAGAACAACGGAGTCATCCAGATGACCGGTGTGGCCAGTCGCCACGTTGGTCTGTATGTGGCCGGTCTGCTGGTACTGATGGGCTTTTTCCCGATTTTCGGATCGTTGTTTCTGCTGGTACCCAAACCGGTGCTCGGTGGTGCGACGGTCATTCTGTTTGGCACCATAGCGGTGGCCGGTATCAGAATCCTGGCTACTCAGGAAATCGACAAGCGCAAGGTCTACATCATGGCCATCTCATTCGGCCTGGGGCTGGGGGTCACACTGGTACCTGACTCCACTCAGCATATGCCTGATTTTCTGAAGCAGGTAGTCGCAACACCCATTACATTGGCAGGCATGTCTGCCATTGTCCTGTCGCTGCTGTTGCCTGAAGAAGCGGATGCAACCGCCATGGCGTCGGTTAAGGCGGATCCATCTTCGAGCCAGTCCGCCGTGACCCGTGTGGAGAGCAATGATGCAGGGAGCGCGACATCCGCCGACGTGAAGGAAGTGTCCGGAACGGTGCCTGCATGAAGGGGCCGTGACGCTGCGGATTCGGATACTGCGAGTCATCAGGCACGATGTTGCCGATTACCTTGATGGCTGTCCAGATGGTAACCACGATTGTGCTGATCGGGCCTGCGTAGAACTGTGATCCAAGTCTCAACAGAGATATCAGTGTGATAATCTGATATCTCAGTTGAGTGCGGTCGCTTCAGGTCACGCCTGGTCTGTAGAGACGGTATTTGCTGACAAGGGCGCCTTACCAGGGCGCATTTCAACCTGAGAGGAATAGCAAATGAATCCAGTCTTTACTTCAAGGACCGTCGCATTGACCGTGTTTGCCGCGACGTCGGCCGGCATGACTGGCCTGGCGTACGGTGAAGCGGGTGGGGTTCCGGCGGACAAATTCGATCTGAGCCATTGGAACATCACTCTGCCACTCGATGCCGATGGCGATGAAAAGATCGACTCGGTGTCAGTGGCCGATATACAGCAATATTCACATCCGGACTTCTTCTATCTGAATGAGGACGGAGAGATGGTCTTCACGGCGGCCAACAAGGCCATGACCACTCCCAACTCTTCAAACACCCGCAGTGAACTCCGACAGATGCTGCGCGGTACGAATACGGATATCGGTACGCACACGCCGGGCAACAACTTCGCGCTCCAGGCAAACCCTGAGGGCCAGATCTTCGGAGGCAAGCTCAATGCCACGCTCAAGGTCAATCATGTTGCGACCCGGGCAGGTCATCCGGAGAAGTATCCCGCCTATTCCATGGTTGTCGGTCAGATCCATGCTGACAAGAACGAGGAGCAGATGGCCGAGGGCAGGGGGTTCGGGTATGGCAATGAGCCGCTCAAGATCTACTTCAAGAAGTGGCCGGAACACGACAATGGCTCGGTATTCTGGAACTATGAACGGAACCTGGAAAAGGACGATCCGAACCGCACGGATATCTCCTACGTGGTCTGGGGCAATGGTTGGGACAATCCGGCAGATCCGGGTGATGAGGGTATTGCTCTGGGCGAGGAGTTCAGCTACGAAGTGAATGTGCAAGGCAATGTGATGTCATTGAGATTCGAATCTCCCGGGCGCGAAACCCGCGAGTTTCAGATCAATCTGGCGGACAACGTCGACCCTGATGGCAATGTGGACGAGAAAGACAACCCAATGGGCTATGCCGAGGATTTCTTGTACTTCAAGGCAGGTGCATACAATCAGTGCAGTACCCGGGATGCTGAAGGCATCTGGTACGCAGCTTGCCCCGGCACCGGAGAGTGGGCCATTGACAAGGCCAATGGGGATTATGCAAGCGCATCGTTCTCCAGGCTGGTGCTGAGCGAACCGACGCAGGAATAGGCGGCTTGTCTGCTCTCGATCTGTTCACCGGGAAGACGATGACAAGCTGCCGTTGATCCGCGCATGGCATCGCAATCGATATGCTTGCGTTGCCATGCACCGAAAGCCCAAGTCCTGTTCCCGGGCTGCGGGTAATAAGTCAAATCATGCACTGGATTTGCAGGGGCTTGTGCTTTAGGCTGAATCGTCGATGTTGAGGTTTGCCCGATTTGGACACTATCTGCGAGGAAACGATCTGTGTCTTGCTGGCCGGGGGTCAGGGTACGCGTTTGTATCCCTTGACCTCCGATCGAGCAAAGCCCAGCGTGCCATTCGGTGGCAAGTACCGCATCATCGATTTCACTCTCAGCAATTGCCTGCATTCCAACATCCGACGTGTCCTGGTGCTGACACAATACAAGTCGCACTCCCTGCAGAAACACCTGCGCGATGCCTGGTCCATCTATAGTCCGGAGCTGGGGGAGTACATCACGGCGGTCCCCCCGCAAATGCGCACCGGTGAATCCTGGTACAGCGGCACGGCAGACGCCATTTTCCAGAATCTGTATCTGCTGGAACGCAGTGGCGCCAAGCGGGTGTTGATTCTCTCCGGGGACCATGTCTACCGGATGGATTATGCTGCCATGTTGCAGCAACATATCGAACAGAAAGCGGATCTGTCGGTTGCCTGCATGCGAGTACCGATTGCCGAGGCGTCCTCGTTCGGCATCATGACAGTGGACAAGAGCGACCGTGTGATCGACTTCATCGAAAAACCGACGCAGGCTGCGCCTTTGCCGGATGACGATCAGCATGCTCTGGCGTCGATGGGCATCTACGTCTTCGATATCGACGTGTTGCGTGCTCAACTGGATGCGGATCATGCCGCGAGGGATTCATCACATGATTTTGGCCATGATCTGTTGCCGGGATTGATTGCCACTCACCGCGTTGCCGGTTATCAGTTCGGTGGCCAGGGCGGCAGGGTCAGCCCTGATCGCTATTGGCGGGATGTGGGAACGCTGGACTCATATTTCGAAGCCAACATGGATCTGCTGTCGAGCGTGCCACCCCTGGACCTCTACCAGGATTCCTGGCCGATCAGAACCTATCAGGGGCAACATCCACCAGCGCGAGTCACTTCCAGCGAAACCGGCAACATCGGGTCCATCCGCAATTGCATGCTGGGCAACGGCTCGGTAGTCAATGGGGGAACCGTGATCGATTCCATTCTGTCTGCTCGTGTCCATGTCGACGAGGCAGCCCATGTCGAATCCAGCATCCTGTTCGATGGTGTACAGGTTGGCGCAGGTGCCATCCTGCGACGCTGCATAGTCGACAAGGACGTCAGGATTCCGGCCGGCACCCGAATCGGCTGCGACCCGACAACCGATGCTCGACGATTTCATGTGTCGAGCAAAGGTGTGGTGGCGGTGCCCAAGGATGCCTTCGTGACTGCATGACAGGTGTTCCATTGCCACTGCAGCGGCACGCCAGGACCGATGCAGGCAAAGCCGTACGAATCACCTGACACCCGTGACGAATCAACTGACAAACGGGTCTGTACGGATGATGGGTCAGCTATCGACCTTCACGATCTCCGCGCCATCCAGCCCGGTTGCCTTGGCAAGCTGTTTCAACCGACTCTGAACCGCATCACTGTCCGGAATGCTGCGATCATCCAGAATTTCCAGGCGCACGGCATCGGCGTCGATTCTGATTCTGGCGTGACGCAGTATCTCGGGTACGCTGGCCGAAAACCGGTGCCCCAGCAACAGTGTTCGACCCAGAATCTCGGCACGTCGCAGTTCACTGACACTGAGCAGGTCACTGACCGCATTTTTCACCATGTCATCCACCTTGCCACCATAGCGCGCAAGGATGGCCACCGAGATGAACGCACGTTCCGGATGGGACAGGCCGATGAAGGGGAACTGCAACAGCCGCAGAAAGCTGTCAGTTGCGCGGATTTTCTCGTGCTCTCGCCACGCAATGTCGGTCAATGCGCAGACTGCCAGTCTCAGGCGTTTATCGGATTGAGTCTCGCCTGGAAACAGATTGTCCGTCCATTCACCCAGCGCCTCGCTGAAGGCAGGAACGCGGGCAACCGGTATGCCGATGGCCATGGCGCCCTCGATCAGCGGATCACGATACTGCTCCTGTTGGTCCAGTTGCTGGTACAGCCAGCCCTCCCGCAGGCCGTAGGCTGAAAATGCCACTCGATCCGGCGCCAGTTTGCGCAGCACTCTGGACATGACCAGGGCGGATGCCGGCAGTGTATTGATGCGTCTGCCTGGCGCATCCGGTAGTTCCGCAACCTGCTCGGGGGTCATCTTGGCGATTCTGTTGGCCAGAGAGCGGACTTCGCTGGCCGGTAACTCGTAACCGTGCACCACACTGATCGGACGATTGTTCATGGCGATGTGGATACGGGCCAGTGCACGCCAGCCGCCACCAACAGCGTAGAAGACCGGATTGGTCAGCATGGGGGGCAGGCTCTCGGACAGGATGTCATCCACCCATTTCTTGGCGCTGCCGTAGCCTTCCTGCATCCTGGCGGTCACCGGCAGGGCGCCCAGTGGCATGCTGGTCATCCGCTCGCCGATGCTGTCGCTGAGTACTTCTGCAACTTCCAGACTGCCTCCGCCGATATCGCCCATCATTCCCTTGGGCTGGAAGAAGCCGGAAATGACGCCGTGTGCCGAGTAGAAGGCCTCTTCTTCGCCTGACAGAATGCGTGTCTGCAAACCGGTTCTCTTGCGGATCGCATCGATCAGTTCATTGCCATTCTTCGCCCGTCGCGTGGCTTCGGTGGCAAGCACATCGATACGTTCAACCTTCATCGCCCTGGCGATGGAGCTCAACCGCTCGATGGCATGAAGCGCTCGCGATATGGTGTCGTCGGTGAACCTGCCATCGGCGTCCAGTCCCGATCCCAGTGCCACCATGGATTTTTCGTTGAAGCGCGGGAAGGGGGCTCGGCTGAGGTCATCGTAGACCACCAGCCGAATCGAGTTCGAGCCGATGTCGATCACCCCATAGTGGGTCTGTTGTCGTTCAACGACCCGGTTGGTGTCCATCGACATCTCTCTCGGGTCTGTCTGTGTGCCATCGGATAGACCGGTTGTCATGTTCGACGTCCCCGGTGAGAATTGGCTTTGATCACTGTCACATTCATTTCCCTGTCTGACATTTTCCTGATCCGAAGCTTAGCAACTATTGCTGGTTCAATCGCCTGTCTCAGGCAGAGCCGTGACACAAAGATCAGGTAGCATGCAGCTTGTTGCAGATTTCAAGGGGCGGGTGATGTTCAGGGCAATGAGCCTGCTCGCCGTACAAGCTCAGCGCAACAGACGAACCTTGAATCGACGCCCCTTGATCCTGCCGCCATTCAAGACCTCAAGTGCAAGGCTTCCCTGATCGCGATCCACTGCCACATACGCTTTTCTGTCCTGCACCGTGATCTTCCCGATCTGCTCCTTGTTCAGGGATTCCCCGGCAGTCAAGGCGCCGACAATATCACCCGGTCGAATCTTGTCTTTCCTGCCGGCGTTGATATGCAGGGTTACCGTTGCCGGCAAGGCTGGCCTTGACCGTCGAGCCTCCGATCGTGGCCATTGTTCGACAGGAAATCGCCTTTCCAGACGCTGCTCGATGGCCTCGAGGCGGTATTGTTCGTTCGGCAAGACAAAGCTGATGGCAAGGCCGCCATGGCCAGCTCGGCCGGTTCGTCCGATGCGGTGCACATGGGTATCCGGGTCCAGAGCCATGTCGTGATTGATCACGGCTGCCAGCGTGTCGATGTCCAGTCCTCGCGCGGCCACATCCGTGGCCACCAGGATCGAAGTGCTGCCATTGGCAAACAGAAGTATCGATTCGTCGCGAGCCTGCTGATCGAGATCACCATGCAGTGCCTTGGCCCAATACCCCTGATCAAGCAGTGCCTGGGTGAGGCTCTGACAGTGCTGTTTCCGATTGCAGAAGACGATGCAGGAGTCGGGTTGGTTACTCTGCAGCACAGCCAGCAGTGCGGCGCTCTTGTCGTTTTCCTCCACAGCGTAGAACACCTGTCGGATCGGTTCCTCCTGTTGCAGCGATTCAACGCGTATTTCAACCGGATCCACTTGAACGGCCTCACTGATCTGTCTGATCTGATCGGGATAGGTGGCCGAAAACAGCAGGGTCTGTCGGCGCCTGTCTGTCCTGTCGAGGATGCGAATGATGTCATCGTGAAAACCCATGTCCAGCATTCGATCAGCCTCATCGAGCACCAGAGTGCGTACACCATCGAGCAGCAGACTGCCTTTTTCCAGATGTTTGAGGACCCTGCCCGGGGTGCCGACAATGACGTGTGCGTCCCGCCTGAGAGAATTGAGTTGAGCCTGCATCGGTTTGCCACCACACAGGGTCAATACACGAGTATTGGGTAGCGCGCTGGCCAGTCGACGAATGTCGGCAGCGACCTGATCGGCAAGCTCGCGCGTCGGGCACAGGACCAGAGCCTGGGTTCTGTAGGTCTGAATCTCCAGCTTGTCGAGCAGGCCCAATGCGAAGGCCGCCGTCTTGCCGCTACCGGTTCTTGCCTGCGCCAGGACATCCCGCTTGTCAAGGATGGCGGGGAGGGCCTGCATCTGGATTGCCGACATGGCGCTGTATTCCAGCGATTCGACAGAGGCAAGCAGTTCCGGGCGCAGGGGCAGAGTGTTGAACGGAGTATCGAGGGGGGATGTCACGAAGTGTCGGGGCTCTCGGGTGGAGGAGTTGCCGTGGAAGGCTTGACGGGCAAGGGTGACTTCGCAGGCGCTGTCATGAGCGATGATGGCCCTTCTTATTGGCGGGCTTGTCGGTGGCAAGTGACCGGGTCTGCGTGCCTGCCAGGTCTATTGGTGTCGTGGATGAATGGAATCGGTGATGATTGCTGACACTATGTCCTCAAACAAGTGTAATGGCGTCACATGCAATCGCATTGGCTTCGCGTATTCTCAAGTCTCGAAAGTGTGGTGACTTTCGTTATTCCTCCTCCAAGTGGTATTGAGGCAAGGAGCCAACGAGGCCAGGGAAGGCCATCTTTTTTCTGCGGCCGAGTCTGCGTCGTACAGGATACACGCCTGAATCCCGGAATGTGACAGATCGCTAGTTCAACGGGATGCTGTTACCGGATTTGCTGGATTGATAGTGTCGAGATGCCTCGGCATACCGCTGACAGATGGATTCCACCTTTTCGTCGAGTGCCTTTCTCGTGTCACTCGCCAATGCGTCCTCCTGTTGTGCTATCCACTCCCGGATACCCTCACATTGCCAGAAGGCATTGCTGCGGTGATAGTTTCCGGGATCGACATCGAACACCTCCTTGAGTATTTTCAGATCGTGTGGAATGGCAAACGCGTCGCGCGAGTCCATGTGGCTGAAAAAGTAGTAGAAGTTGTCAAAACCGGCCCAGGTGATGGCCGACAGGCACATGCTGCAGGGTTCGTGGGTGCTGAGAAAGATCAATTCACCAGGTGGAAGGCGCTCGGCTGGCGACAGCTCGTAGTAGCGTTTGAGCAGATGCATTTCACCGTGATGCAGTGGACTTTCCATCTCGTTGTTGGTTTCGGCGAGAAACGTGCTCCGGTCCGATTTTTTCAGCAGCGCTGCACCAAATACCTTGTTGCCACGTCGTACGGCTTCTTCAGTCAACGGCAGAACGTCCTGCTCGATGGTTTCCAGCAGGCGCTGAACCAGAGCTGCGTCGGTCGATAGCGATTTCATGTGCGGTCAGCCTCCTTTGGTCAAGAGCAGGTAGGCAGTATGGCACACCCTCTGGCCCTTCCGTCGTCATCGAAAGAGCCTTGATATCCTCGCATTCAGGATCCCGTCGGGAGTCCGTCGACCTGTTCAACGCAGCTCCAGCTCGTCGATCACTCTGCCTTCACGAAAGGCGTCGCGTGCCGCCTTCAAGGCGGCCTGTCGTTCCTTTTCTGTTTCGACAAAGCCGGATAACAGCAAGGCGCCATCGTCTCTGGTACTGACTCGAATGGCGGCGGCGTCCACCTCGGTACTGGCAATCAATGCCGACTTCACTTCGGTGGTACGTTGCGCCGTCATGGCATCCACCTGATCGATCTCACGCGTTACCGTGGTACAGGCTGCGTTCATCAGCAGCAGGCCAATCAGGAGTCCATGTCGAGCACTGGAGAATGCATTCATCGGAGCGTGTCAGCGGTGATGTGGAAAAAAGCCATCGGAAGGCTCATCAGCGAGCCTCGTCAAGAGAGCTTGCCAGTCCAGAGCAATACGGGCTGCCTTCACCCGATCCTGATTCCAGGAAGGGGAGCAGTGCCGCTGCAGGTCCCGCCACTGATGCCAGAATGGCGGAGGCCGCCACACGCAGTGGCAATGACTTGCCGGGCAGAATGGCGGGATCTGTCAGAGTGCCGCCAATCTCGACGGCTGTCTGAGCTGCCAGCAGGCTGACATCCTTCGGATGTGGTTCGATGGTCAGATCCAGTGATTCATCGTTGAAATCCACTGTGCCGTCGGCAAGAAAGACCGTGTCATCCGTGTCGATCACGAACGTCTGCACCGACATGAGCCCTTCCCTGGTATGCAGGTCGGCGTAAGCGCATCGTATATCCGTCAGTTCGTCCTTCTCGGTCGTCAGCAGGGTCAATGACTCGACCAGATCAATGCCCGCCAGTTCGGTCAGCAATGCTCCCACCTGACCTTCCGTCATCAGGAGAAACACACCGCCGTCAGCGCTGGCTGCCATTTCCGAAACGGTATCGCCAGTCATCCAGTATTTGGCACGACCACCAATCTGTCCGAAAGCATCATTGTCGATCCCCGCGCTGGCCATGACCGGGCCGAGATCGACGTGGAGGACGCGAAGCTCCAGAGTGCTGGAAATGGGCTCATCGCTCAACCGGGCATCCAGCGAGCCTTCCACCACGCCGCCTGCCAGACCTATCGTGAGCGGTTCGATCTTCAGGCGATCAGGCAGCAGCTGTAGCTGCAAGTCCATGGATTCCACAGGCATCAGCTCTGTTCGAATCTCGCTGGATCGAAACGCGATCTCGCCATTGAACAACGCGCCGAGTTCGGTCAGCGGAATCGGGTTGTCAGGTAGCAACCGCCCGTCAGTCTGCCCCTGTCCGGTCTGCGCCGCTTCGTCTGGTGCGGCGACTTCGTCCGGGTCCGGGCTTGCACCAATCAATCCGGCCAGATCGTCGAGGTCAAGTACGGTGGATATGATGTTCGCATAGAGCAGAGGGGGTTCACTGAAGGGGTTGACCCGAATGTCCCCTTGCAAATCGCTGTCCCCGACAACGGCATCGAAGCGACGCAATATGAATTCATCGTTGTCTCGGCGCAGTGACCCCTCCAGAGAGAAGGGTGGGATGAGAGGCATGAGCATCGATGATACGGCTTCGATATCCTGCAGGTCCTGGCCTTCGACGGAAAAATCCAGGTCCAGCTGGCTGAAGGAAGACGGCTCACCGATAACCCCCTGGACATCTGCGGAGGTGGTGCCAAGCGTTGCCGAGGCATCGACCGACAGGTCATTCTGCATGGATGCAACGGCAAGCAATGACTGCGCAGAGACCTGCGCTGACACGGGGAGCTCGTTGATGGTGCCGGTGGCCTCCGCGGTCAGTGGTTCACTGTCATCACTCGTGGAACCTTGCGCGCTCAGATCGAGTTTCACGTCCAGATCGGTTCGCTGATCTCGATAGGCGATCTGCGTGCTGTCAATCAGAATGGAACGGACGGCGGGGATTGCCGGTGTCGTGTCGCTGTCATCACCAGAGCTGGCGGGATCGGAGGCAGGTAGCCAGTCTGTCCAGTTGCCGCGTCCTTGCTCATCGACACTCAGGGAGGCAGCACCCCCTTTCAGCTGTATTCGGTCGATGAGCGGAGACTCATTGAACAAGGCGCGAAGGTTGGCCGTCGCCGACAACTGCTCGGCATCCACCACTGGCTGGTCGGCCGAATCATCAACGTCAATGCCGGACAGAGACAGACTCGGACTCAAGGTGAACACAGTCAGCGATGCATCGTCGATGACCACATCAAGACCACTGCTGGCGCTGGCGAGTGAGGAGATCTGACGTGCAAGCCATTTGCCGGGAAGCAGCTCCAGTGCAATCAGTATCACTGCCGGAACCAACAGCAGCACCAGAACCAATCGCTTTATCCAGTGCGCCATGCAGTTGCAACCTTGAGTGTCGAAAGGAAAACGGCTTGAGTTGTCAGTATTTCGTCCCGCCAGGGGCCAGACAACCGTTGCCGATCAACAGACTACTACCGTGGTCATCGGCTGAACCGTCAGAACCCACCGATTGTAGAATTTTCACTATCGCCGTCACAGTAGTGGTGCCAACAGGCGTGCGGCATTGGCGATGATGCGCTCGATGATCCCCGGGTGGCTGTCATCGGCTTCGAATTCCCGCGAAGAGGCAAGATCCTTCTCGAACATCTCGGCCAGTCGTGCGTTGCTGTGCTTGTCGTAGATGGCTGCCACGACTTCGAAATTGAGACGAAAGCTTCGGTTGTCCATATTGGCGGTTCCGACAATAGCCAGTTCATCGTCGATGATCATTACCTTGGAGTGATTCATCCGTGGTTCGAAATGCCAGACACGTGTGCCGTTTCTGGTGGCATCCGTGACATAGGTTCTGGCCGCTGCGTTGACCAGCATGGAGTCGCCGATTGCCGGCAATATCAATCGAACATCCACGCCTCGCCGTGAGGCGCTCTCCAGTGCCATCTCGATCGGCGCATCCGGTACGAAGTAGGGCGTGTTGATCCAGATACGCCTGCGTGCACTATTGATGGCAGCGAAATACAACAGGTGGATGTCATTGCTGGCTTCGTCCGGCCCCGAGTCGACGATCTGCACCCATGGCGCTGAGTCAGGAGCAGGGTATTCGCCGGTGTCGGAGTCTTCAGAAGGAAACCAGTCGTCGATGTCATCGGGTGCCTGCGATGCCCGTTCCTTCTCGGTAGTCTGAGACTGGTTGTCACTGTCACTGTCACTGTCACTGTCACTGTCACTGTTGTTGTTGTTGTTGTTGTTGTTGTTGTTGTTGCTGTTGCTGTTGCTGCCAGTGTCATTGCCACTATGGTCATTGGCCGATGCATTGACCGGTGATGCGTAAAGCCAGTCTTCCAGAAAGATGGCTTGCAGATCCATGGCGGGCTGCCCCAGCAGTTTCAGGTGAGTACTGCGCCAGGCCTGATCCGTCGATTCGCCAGTGGTATCGAGGTTGTCGTCACTGACATTGATTCCGCCGGTGAAGGCAAGTTGTCCGTCAATGATGATGATCTTTCGGTGGGTGCGGAAATTGAGCTTGCCAGGCTGTGGTGTCAATAATCGGGGTGGATTGAATTTTCGCACTTCCGCGCCGGCTTCGAGCAAGGGGGCCCAGAAGTCTCCGCGACAGTTCTTGGCCCCAATGGCGTCAACCACGATACGTACCCTGATGCCAGCCCTGGCCTGCTCGAGCAGGGTGTCTCGAAGGCGAGTACCGATCACATCCGGTTGCCAGATGTAGTACTCCAGATGGACTTGAGTGCGAGCGTCCCGTATGGCGTCAAGAATGGCAGGAAAGCAGCGATTGCCATCCTCGTACAGATCGATAGCCCTGGCTGGCCGTGGTCCGGGCTGCGCATGAGAATCACGTCGGGCCACGTGCGCCAGAGTCGACAGCGCGAACCGATCGACGAATGTTGCCGGTAGTTGTGCGTCGGTCTCTGGAATGTTCCGGGCCGCTGTGCGACGAGCCGATTGTCGACGTCGGGTCTGATCATCCAGACGCCTCGGGCCAATGAGGAAGTACAGGAGTCCACTGATGACCGGCAGGCTCCAGAACGCCAGCAGCCAGGCCATGGTTGTCGTCGGGCGGCGACGCCTGAGCAACAGAAACACGGTTCCCCCCAGAATCCAGGCGATGTACAGCAGCGTCCAGACGGCATCAGGTGCAAAGCTGGCATAACGGGTCAGGGAGTCATACAGCATGGCGGGTCAATGGCTGGAACGGTCAGTCACCATACTCCGGCAGTCCGTATGGATCGCGCTGTATGGAGCGATTACAAGGCCATCCCGTGCAGAGCAGATTGCCGGCGCAAGGCTGAATAATGCTTTCCTCTACCTGGAAAACTCTGTATAACATCCATACGCCTTCCATATGGATGGAAAAAGCAGTGACTATGCCGAAAAAGACGCGCGACAAGACCCCCGAGAGCGAAAAGATCACCATCAATCTCGGTTATGTCGACCTGGGCCGAATCGACCTGCTGGTTCAGGAAGGCTTCTATTCCAACCGCAGTGATTTCATCCGGACCGCGATTCGCAGGCAACTGGACAGCCATGTCGATGCGGTCAGCAAGAGTATTGACCGGCATACGATGGAGCTGGGATTGCGTGACTACTCCCGGGCGGATCTCGAAGCCGTGCAGGATGCTGGCGAGTTGCTGCATATCAAGGTCGTGGGCCTGGCACGAATAGCTCCGGATGTGTCCCCGGAACTCGCGCTGGCGACGATCGGTTCCATCAGTGTGCTGGGTTCCCTACAGGCCAGTGCGGCAGTCAGAAACGCGCTGGCAGATCGCATCAGATAGGATGCGAATTACCGAGAAATACAACAAATGATCAATGTCACAAAGCGCCTGTTGCGCTTGCCCGGAAATGCGGCGAGCAGTAGCGGCGCCCGGGATCTTGTCACTCGTACGCTGGCTCAGCATGGTCTGATGGCACCGCCGGCCGAGTCGTCTCACGGTTCTTCGACACCGCCATCGGATTCGTCGCAAGGTTTGCTGAAGGGCTCGGCGTCGGATACGCAGCGGGAGCCCCTGTCGGATTCACTGCGAGGCTCACTGTCGGGTTCACTACGGGGCTCAATGCCGGGGTCACTATCGGATTCGATGCCGGAGTCGATGCGCGGGCTGGTCGGCAACCTTCCCGAATTCGGTCTGCCATCAGCCAATGCGAGTCGTCGACACGTCCAGATTCCCGAAGGCGCCGAATTCCGCCAGGATATTCACGCGTGTGCAGCAGGCAGCCGCGCCTATCGAACCTATATATCGTCTACCGCTGATCAGGGGCTGACCGGCCTGATCGTCATGTTGCACGGTTGTACCCAGAATCCGGAGGACTTTGCCATCGGGACTGACATGAACGCCTGGGCGGAGAAGGGGCGTTTCGTGGTGGTCTATCCGCAGCAGTCGCGAGGGGACAACGCGCAGTCGTGCTGGAACTGGTTCAGTCGGGCTGATCAACAGCGAGACCGGGGCGAGCCGGCCATTCTGGCTGGAATGACCCGCAAGGTGATGGCAGAGCATGGTGTACTACCGCAGCACACCTTTGTGGCTGGTCTGTCTGCAGGCGCTGCCATGGCCGTGATTCTGGGAGAAACCTATCCCGACGTCTTTGCCGCGGTCGGTGCGCACTCCGGACTGCCGTTTGGCGCCGCCCGGGATGTCCCTTCCGCGTTTGCCGCCATGGCAGGCAATGGGACAGACACCGCTGGCAATGTGCCCGGCGCTCGCCGCCCGCGTGTGCCAACCATCGTGTTTCATGGCGCTGCGGACACCACGGTGCATCCATCGAACGGAGACAGGATTGCGCGACAGGCCGTCTGTGGAGAGTCGCAGCAGTCCGTCATGAGGGAGTTGCGAGGGAGCGTTTCCGGACGTGCCTACACCCGCCAGTTGTCGTCCGGGGTCGATGGCTCATGCGAGCTGGAATACTGGATGGTCGATGGTCTGGGGCATGCCTGGTCCGGCGGGCAACCGGGAGGTTCCTACACTGACGGCAAGGGGCCGGATGCCAGCGCGGAGATGGTTCGCTTCTTCTTCGAGAGAAACGCTGCCGAATGAGGTCTATGCACGGCAAGCTGGAGAGTCGAGTCCTCTCGACAATCAGCTTGCTGTGCTTTCTGCCGCCAGCAGCTTGCGACCTGCTCTGGCCACGGTTTCCTGTATGTCGCGTCGGGTGGCACGAGCCAGCGCGACGGCATCCCGGGCGGTCAAGGCCGAAAGTATCTCCTTGTGTCGATCGATTTCGTAGAATTCATCGAGCAGTTCGATGACCTGGCGCTGAAACGGGCCAAGCTGCAGCCAGAGACTCTCGATCAGCGGCATGGCTACCTGATCGGGGTTGATGGTGTACAGGGTGCGATGGAAGCTGTGATTCAAGGTGGTCAAGGCATTCAGATCTCGCTCGGCAATCGCCTGATCCATCCTGTCATCGAAACCCTTCATTTCTGCGATTTTCACATCAGCCACATAGGGCAATGCCCGCTCTGCTGCGTGAACTTCCAGATGGATGCGCATGGCCACCAGTTCCTCGAACCGGCCTGAGGTCATGCGGGGAATGGCAATGCGGCGATTCTTCCTGATCAGAATGGCGTTTTCCGAACTCAGGCGGCGCACAGCCTCCCGGACCGGGGTCGGGCTGAGGTCCATCGCCTCGGCAAGACCTCGCATGGTCAGTGCCGTGCCAGGTTGGATGGCGCCCACCATGATGGCGTAGCGCAGACGCTCGTACACGTACTGTTGCGTTGTGCGGTCGGTGTCCGTTGACGTATCAGGTATGAACAGTTCTGTCTTTCTGGACATTGAACGGGATCCGATTCTGCGCTTCACTTTTTCTCGATCGAGTATTCAAATCGCTGTTGACACAGATCTGAAAGCATTTACACTCGCGAAAAAGGTATCACAATATCTGTAAGGTATCACGATAGGGGTTTCAATGACAGACAGCGATATCTCGACATGGGTGCAGGAACACCCGGAAATCGAGTCGATATTCGCCTGCGTATGCGATCTGAACGGCACCATGCGAGGCAAGCGTATCCCCGTTGACCAGGCTGCCAAGGTGGTCAATGGCGAGGTCCGCATGCCACTGTCCATTGCCAATGTGGATGTCTGGGGCGAGGATATCGAGAATAGCGAGCTGGTCTTTGAAACCGGTGATTCCGACGGACTGTGTGATTTTACCGGTCGTCCCTTCTTGCCCATCAGCTGGACCAGTCGCCCGACCGCTCTGGCCATGCTGTGGATGCGCCGCGAGGATGGCACGCCTTTCGAGGGCGATCCGCGGCGCGCACTGGCGCGAATCGTCGACCGCTACAAGGCGCTGGGTCTGACACCGGTGGTGGCGACCGAACTGGAATTCTATCTATGCGATCCGAGCGATGATCGACCGCAGGCTCCCTGCTCACCGGTCACGGGCAAGCGTCTGGATTCCGACGGCGCTCTGTCACTGGATGAACTGCAGCATTTCGACGAATTCATGAATGATGTCTACGATGCCTGTGCTGCCCAGGGTATTCCAGCCGATGCGGCCATCTCGGAAAACGGTGCAGGGCAGTTCGAGATCAACATGAAGCATGTGGCTGACCCCTTGAAGGCGGCAGATGATGCGGCTCTGTTCAAGCGGCTCGTGCGCGGCA
The DNA here is from genome assembly GCF_052681095.1 of Granulosicoccus sp. 3-233. Taxonomy (NCBI): domain Bacteria; kingdom Pseudomonadati; phylum Pseudomonadota; class Gammaproteobacteria; order Chromatiales; family Granulosicoccaceae; genus Granulosicoccus; species Granulosicoccus sp. 3-233. Next base: position 121,901 of record NZ_JBQYLE010000009.1, on the reverse strand, counting down.
TCGCACGCAAGCACGGTTTCTCCGGTACCTTCATGGCAAAACCCTATGGCGATCGTGCCGGCAGCGGCTTTCACGTGCATTTTTCCTTGCTGGACGACAAGGGCGTGAATGTCTTCGACAGTGGTGATGATGCCGGTACACCGATGATGTTGCAGGCCGTGGCCGGATTGCTGGAAACCATGCAGCAGAACGCCCTGACGTTTGCGCCACACGAGAATTCCTACCGGCGTCTGCTGCCAGGTGCCCATGCACCTACCAATGTGGCCTGGGGTTACGAGAATCGAACGGCGGCGGTCCGCATCCCTGGTGGCAACCATCAGGCACGCCGGATCGAGCATCGAGTCGCCGGAGCCGATGCCAATCCCTATCTGGTCATGACCAGCATACTGGGTGGTGCGCTGCTGGGAATCGAGCAGCAGCTGATGCCGCCAGAGGCGATCGTGGGTGATGCCTACAGTCTGGATCTTCCCCATCTTCCACTGGATTGGGCCAGTGCCATCGAGGCCTTCGAAGATGGTACGCATGTGCGAGAGATCTTCTCCAGGCGCTTGCAGAAGATGCTGGTCGAATGCAAGACTCAGGAACTGAAACGGTTTGCCCGACAGGTGTCGGACTTTGAATATCACTCCTATCTCGAGGTCGTGTAGTGAAGTCGAATTCGCATCCCTATGCCGGTGATGGCCAGCATACCGACAGTTACTATGCAGCCTCGGCCAATCCTGCGCCGGCCCGTGCCGAACTGTCGGGGGACCATCAGATCGATGTCTGCATTGTCGGCGCGGGCTTCAGCGGTCTCTCAACCGGTCTGCATCTGGTTGAAAAAGGCTACAAGGTGGCCATCATCGAGGGTGCCCGGGTGGGTTGGGGCGCATCAGGTCGCAATGGCGGGCAGATCGTCAATGGTCTGAATGCAAGCCTGCAGACCATCGAGAAACGTTATGGGCGAGACACCTCGACATTCGTTGCCGGGCTGGTGCAGGAAGGTGGCGAGATCATTCGCGAGCGCGTCAGGAGCTATGATATCCAGTGCGACCTGAAGGACGGGAACATCTTCACTGGGCTGACGCGTGCGCACATGAAGGAACTGGAAGAGCGCATGCAGCTCTGGGCCAGCTACGGCATCCGCAACCAGGAGATGCTGGACAGAAAGCAACTGCGTGAACACATCGACTCCGATATCTATGAAGGAGGGCTGATCGATCACTCTGGCGGGCATATGCATCCGCTGAACCTGTGTCTGGGTGAAGCTGCTGCCTTCGAGAAGCTCGGTGGTGTGATCTACGAGATGTCGCCGGTGATATCGGTGGATACCGATGCTGCAAGCCCCGTTGCTCGAACCGCCCGAGGATCGATCACCTGCAAGGCACTGGTATTGTGCGGCAATGCCTATCTGGGTCATGTGGTGCCGACGCTGACCTCCCGCGTCATGCCGGTATCCACGCAGGTCATGGCAACGGAACCATTGGGGGAGGAACGCGGCAACTCGCTGATTCCGCAGGATGCCTGCGTCGAGGATATCCGCTACATTCTGGACTATTACCGTCTCTCCGCGGACAAGCGTCTGTTGTTCGGGGGGGGTACCGTCTATGGAGGAGCGGACCCTCGCGATATCGAAGGCAAGTTGCGCCCCAACATGGAGAAGGTGTTCCCGCAGCTCAAGGGCGTCAAGGTGGATCATGCCTGGAGTGGCAACTTCGCGCTGTCCTTCAGCCGCGTGCCTCAGATGGGACGCATTGGTGACAATACCTATTTTGCTCATGGCTATTCCGGACATGGCGTCACCGGCTCCCATACCTTTGGTCGCATTCTGTCCGAAGCGATCGATGGCGAACTGACACGTTTCGACGTGTTCGAAAAAGTACCCTGGTATCCGTTTCCGGGTGGCCGGATGTTTCGCGTGCCGTACTCGATGGTCGGATCGTGGTGGTACGGACTGCGCGACAGGCTGGGTATATGAACCTCTCATCTCTATTCGGAGAACGACTATGAAGTTACTTGCGAGTACTTGCACGGCACTGCTCCTGAGCAGCGGTACGCTATGGGCTGACGGCGAACTGAACGTCTACAACTGGTCGGATTACATTGCCGAGGATACGATCGAGAGATTCACCGCGGCGACCGGCATTCAGGTGAACTACGATGTCTACGACAGCAATGAAGTGCTGGAAGCCAAGATGCTGACCGGTGCCAGTGGTTACGATGTCGTCGTGCCTTCCATCGAGTTCCTGGCACGTCAGACGCAGGCCGGGGTGTTTGCCAGCATCGACAAATCAGCCCTGTCCAATTATGGCAATCTTGATCAGGGCATACTGGATGTGGTTGCGGTCAATGACCCGGACAACACGCATGGGGTGCCTTACATGATGTTCAGTACAGGCCTGGGCTACAACGTGGAGGCGGTGTCATCTCGCATCGATGCGGACAAGATCGGTAGTTGGGACATGTTGTTCGATCCGGAAACCGTGGCGAAGCTTGCCGATTGCGGGGTTGTCATGCTGGACAGTCCAACCGAGATCATTGCACCGGCGCTCAACTACCTGGGTCTGGATCCGAACTCCGAAGACAGTGGCGATCTGGAAAAGGCCACCGAGTTGCTGTTGTCGGTACGCCCGCATGTCCGCTATTTCCATTCATCGCAATACATCAACGATCTGGCAAATGGCGACATCTGTGTGACTGTCGGCTATTCGGGTGATGTACTGCAAGCCCGCGACCGGGCGAAAGAGGCCGGACAAGGTGTGAATGTGGCCTACGCCATTCCGGCCGAAGGGGCTGCGGTGGGCTTTGACATGCTGGCAATCCCGGATGATGCCCCGAATCCGGAAAATGCCCTGACGTTCATCGATTTCATCCTGCAGCCGGAGATCTCTGCAGCCATTACCAATCATGTGTTCTATGCCAATGCGAACACGGCCGCCGATGAGTTCGTGGATGACGAGGTCGTCAACGACCCGGGTATCTACCCACCGGCGGAAGTGCGTGCGAAGCTGTTTTCCCTGAAACCGCACACAGCCCGTTATGATCGCTCCCTGACTCGAGCCTGGACGACTGTCAAGACAGGACAATAGGCTCTTCCTGATACCCTGGCTGAAGCCCGGGCAACGGGCTTCGGCATCTTGCCAACCACTGCAGGAGATGGCGCATGTCCGGCAATAGATCCGAAACCGACGACAGACCCTGGGCGGATCCCGATGCGGTGCCGTTTCTGCAGATCAGAAATGTCACCAAACGCTTTGGTGCCTTTGCTGCGGTGGACAATGTGTCGCTGGATGTCTACAAGGGCGAGATCTTCTGTCTGCTGGGTGGCTCTGGATGTGGCAAGTCAACTTTGCTGCGATTGCTTTCCGGTTTCGAGGAGGCCAGTTCCGGTCAGATCATCATCGACGGTCAGGATCAGGCAGGGGTTCCACCCTATGCCCGGCAGACCAACATGATGTTCCAGTCCTATGCCTTGTTTCCGCATATGAGCGTTGAAAGGAACATCGCCTATGGCCTCAAGCGAGATGGTGTGCCGAAGGCGGAAATCGCCACGCGCGTCACGGACATGTTGTCACTGGTGCAGATGGATGGCTTTGCCACTCGCAAACCGCATCAATTGTCCGGGGGGCAGAAGCAGCGCGTGGCATTGGCTCGATCGCTGATCAAGAAGCCGAAGCTGCTGTTGCTGGATGAACCGCTGGGAGCCCTGGACAAGAAGCTGCGTGAGCAGACCCAGTTCGAACTGATCACCATTCAGGAGAGTCTGGGTGTGACCTTCATGGTGGTCACGCATGACCAGGAAGAGGCCATGACCCTGTCCAGTCGCATTGGAGTCATGAATGCCGGGCAGATCGTGCAGGTCGGTACACCGCACGAAATCTATGAATACCCACAATCGAGGTTCGTGGCGGATTTCATCGGTTCGGTCAACCTGTTTGAAGGCTGGATCACCGAAGACCATGAGGATCATGTGATCATCCGTTCACCCGAGACGGGCACGGACATCTTCGTACCGCATGGTATCACCGGTGTCGAAGGGCAGAAGGTTGCTGTCGCGGTTCGCCCCGAGAAGTTGCAGATCAGCAAGTCGCGGCTGGAGAATCTGCGTAATACAACTACCGGGACCATTGAAGAGATCGCCTATATGGGCAATGTATCGGTGTTTCAGGTGTTGCTGGGCAGTGGCAAACGGGTTCGCATCAGCCAGTCGAACCGAACACGGGAGGTTGACCACACGCTGACCTGGGATGATCAGATCCACCTTGGCTGGAGTGACGATGCTGCCATCGTCATCGCTTCATGACTGCTCGGCGGCGGCGGGTAGCCAGGGGGCTGATCGGCGGGGTGCTGCGCAGACTGGGCGTCAGTGGTCGCGGTCTGGTGATTGCCACTCCCACCCTGTGGCTGCTGTTGTTCTTTCTGGTGCCATTGCTGGTCGTGGCCAAGATCTCTCTGTCGGAGGCGGCCATTGCCCGGCCACCGTATCTGCCGATCTGGGAATGGGCCGATGGTTTCCTGCAGATACGCCTGAATCTGGGCAACTACCTGTTCCTGCTCGATGACCCGCTGTATCTGGCCGCCTATGTCGAGTCGGTCAGGATAGCCGGAATATCCACGATATTCACGCTGCTGATCGGCTATCCGATGGCCTATCTGATCGCCCGTTCCAACCCTGGCACCCGTAACATCCTGTTGATGCTGGTGGTGTTGCCTTTCTGGACGTCCTTCCTGTTGCGAGTCTATGCCTGGATAGGCTTTCTCAAGGCCAACGGCATCGTCAACAATGTCCTGCTGTCATTGGGTGTCATCGATCAACCGCTAGTCATGCTGCAGACCGATTTTGCGGTCTACCTGGGCATCGTCTATACCTATCTGCCATTCATGATTCTGCCCCTGTATGCAAGCCTGGCGAAACTGGACATTGCCTGTCTGGAGGCTGCCGCGGATCTGGGGGCGCGGCCGCTGACCACCTTTCTGACCATCACGCTGCCGCTATCGATCAACGGGATCATTGCCGGTTGCATGCTGGTCTTCATACCGGCTGTCGGGGAGTTCGTGATTCCGGCCTTGCTGGGCGGGCCGGATACCCTGATGATCGGTCGGGTGTTGTGGGACGAGTTCTTTTCCAACCGTGACTGGCCCATCGCATCGGCCGTGGCCATCGTGATGCTCTTCGTGCTGCTGGTGCCGATCATGCTGTTGCGTTGGGTTCAGGCCGCCGACAAGAGGGAACAGCCATGAGGCGCAAATCGAGATTCCTGTGGTTCATGGGGCTGTTCGGATTCACCTTCCTGTATGCACCGATTCTGTCTCTGGTTGTCTTCAGTTTCAATGAGAGCAAGCTGGTAACGGTGTGGGGAGGCTTTTCTACCAGATGGTATGGCGAGCTGTTTCGCGACCCGCAGATTCTCAACGCGGCCTGGATCAGCGTGAAGATCGCCTTCCTGTCAGCCAGTATTGCCATCGTGATCGGAACGCTCGCCTCCTTCGTGCTGATTCGATTCCCGCGTTTTCGCTCGAAGTCACTGCTCAGCATGATGATCACCGCGCCGCTGGTCATGCCGGAAGTGATTCTCGGCTTGTCCCTGTTGCTGCTGTTCGTGGCGATGGATGGTCTGACAGGCTGGCCAGGCGGTCGCGGTACGATGACAATCATCATTGCGCATTCCACCTTTGGTGCGGCGTATGCAGCCGTGGTCATTCAGTCTCGCCTGGTGGACATGGACCTGTCCATCGAAGAAGCTGCTCTGGATCTGGGGGCAAGACCGGTCAGGGTGTTTTTCGATATCACCTTGCCGGTGATCGCACCGGCGCTGATCTCGGCATGGTTGCTTGCCTTCACGCTGAGTCTCGACGATCTGGTAATCGCCAGTTTCGTGTCGGGCCCGGGGGCCTCGACTTTGCCGATGGTCATCTTCTCCAAGGTCAGACTGGGAGTCAGCCCGGATATCAACGCATTGGCAACCATCATCATCGGACTGGTGTCACTGGGTATCATTGTGGCAGCGTTGCAGATGACCAGAAGCAGGCGACAGACAACGCAGCGTTGAATCGGGGATCTTGCGAATGGGTGACGCCGGAGTGATTCTCGGGGCTCTTGATGGGTCACCCGGGCCAGGGACGCCCGGTCAAGGGAGTCCGGTCAAGGGAGTCCGGTCAAGGGAGTCCGGTCAAGGGAGTCCGGTCAAGGGAGTCCGGGCAAAAGCGCCCGGCGAGAGGCGTGGTCGGGCAACACGAGCCAATAGCCGGGCGTATCTGTTACTCGGTGCAGAGAGGCAAGTCTTCCGGTACCCGGCCAACGATCGCTGGCCAGACTTCCGTTGCACGCTCTTCGATCACATATTCCACTGTCAAGGCTGTGCGCGCGTCATCGGTGCTCATGGCCAGAGCTCGCCCATCGGCGAGGCTGTATTCGTTCGCGGCAGGATCCTCAGGGGTGAGTGTCTGCGTGTCTGCCATCCAGTAGCAATTGCCTGGTGTGTTGCCTTCAAGGCTCAGGAAGTATTCTGTCCAGAGCCCGTTGTCGGCAATGATGAAATAACGTTCCTCATTGTCATTCTGGCTGCCGTCCCAGTAGCCGGCAATGGCGCTGGTATCGCCCCCCGGAGTGCTGGACAACACGGGCTGATCGTCGCCATCCGGTGCAAGTTCCGAGGTACCATCGGGCGTTAGTGTATCGGGGCTGTCATCGGAAGAGCTGCAAGCGCCGAGCAGCAGCGCGGTGGCAATGGCGAGATAGGGGGCGAGGTTCATTGTACGGTCTCCATTTGGGATAAATATACCAAAACACAGGTATATACTCCGTGTCGACCGCTGTCCAGCACTATTTAATGCGGAACCGTGTCTTCCTCTCGTCAAATTAAGGTCTTCAGGGGAATCTCCGGGTTCTCCAGCGTCTTGCGGTCGATTGGCCTGGCTTTCTCGATCAGTTTCAGGGCAAAACGGATGTCTTTCGCAACCTTGAGGCCGGGAGCGATTCTGCAATCCTGGATTGACAGACTGACGTAGTCAGTTGACAATTGGGTAATAAATCCCATATTCAGGAGTTCTGATTGATTCGCGAATACCGTATTCGTTCGACTGCTTTGCTGTTCACAGGCGTCCTGTTGGCTGCTTGCTCATCAGAATCAGGCGATCCGGTATTCGTGGATTCATCGGGCCATGAGCCTGCCGCCGATCTGGTCGAGTTTCGACTGGCTTCGTTCGCAGGTTCGAATCTGGATCCGGTACGCAGCCTTCCTACCGATCGCACGCCCAGGCTCTTCCTGACCAAGGGCGGCAATGACGGTGCAACTTTCGCGACAACTGGCTCCGGTGTGTTGTCGTCGCGTTGCATCGGGCTGAGCTTCGAGTATCGGTACGAGCAGGACGCCAATGCCGGTCGGAACAGGCTCGTCATCGATAGGGTCGAAGACAACCCACGACCGGAGGACGCTGGCTGCGATGCCGGTAACGATGTATTCGAGTCTGCTGCTTTCGATGTCGCCATACCTTCCTTCTTCGAAGCGGGTTCAATGCTCTCTGATTTTTCCGATACGCTGCTGACCCTGTATGGACCCGAGAGTGGAGTCCTGAGTTTTCAGCTGGAAGCCGACTTACTTGCTCAGACAAGCGCTGCGTTGTCACTGGACACATTCAGATGGACTGTTCTGGCTTACCGATTCGGGGCAAGCCCGGTGACGCCAGCTCCCGCTACCGACCCGCTGTTCATTCGGTTTGATGATGACGGCGACCTTGTCGGAAAGTTGCGGTGTCAGAGTCTGAGCGGTTCCTACGAAACGCAGGAGTCGCTCATCAGCTTCAGTAACGTCAGTTTCACGGAAAGCGGTTGTGCATCGCAAACAAGTGACCTGTCCGAGGTTGCGTACTTGCCATTGAGGGAGGCGGTCACCATGGTGATGAGTGGGCCAGCCTTCGCCATTCTACAGGGTTCACGACTGTATCTCAGTGCAAACGATGCCACCCTTGTATTGGAGGGGCGTGAAGCCATGGAAGGGGAGCGGCTGCTGAACACATCGCTGCTGGCAACTGGCGGTTACCCCATTCCTGACGCAGCAAACGGCCCCCAGGACGTGCGGCTGGTTCAGACGTTACGTGACACCGATGAATTCAATGCATTCTGGAACGAGGCCATTGCACAAGGCAATGATCTGGGGCCACCGCCCGCGATAGACTTCACGCAGGGCCTGGTCATGTACCTGCAGCTTGGACTACGGCCTCATCTGGGCGAATCGATAGCGGTACGGAGTGCCACCGCGAACGACGAGCACGTGCTGATTGAAGTGGATACACGAATATCCGACAACGATGTTCCCTTGCTTGACGGTTGCGGCTATGACGACGCGCTGGTGAATCCGTTTCGTTTCGTGCTGATATCGGACTCTCTGCCATTACCGGAAGCGGTAGCCGTGATCGACCATCAGTCTTCCTCCTGCAGCGGTTTGTAGGGGTGGCATGAAACAGGTGGATTGTATGGCAACACGTGGCTGACATGATCTGACGTTCGATCCGCGTTTGCTCGATGCCATCATTGGCCGGCAGGAAGTATCAGCTTGCAGAGTCGGGCTGATATCTTGACAGGTTGCAGTGTGTCCAGACCCGACGATGACTGCGTTTGCAGCAAGCATTCGATACAGGTTTTCAGGTTTTCGAGTATCGCAAGACACCTGAGACCAGAGGTCCGGAGCTGCTATCTGCCGGATGATTGACTCCATCGTTCACGATGACTTTCTCGAAATCGAAGGGGCTGACACCCTCCAGACAGGCGACATTGACCCCGAACTGAAATGGGTTTGAACGACGTTGATGGTGTGTGTATATCCCGCAGATCGAACAGAGCCACTCTATCGCTCTGTAAGACAATGCTGGTCGAATGCATGCATGGCAGCGCGTGTGATGACCAGGCTTCACGTATTGACGGTCAATGCCAGCGGGGCCGCAAGTTGCCATGGCAAACAGCGTGCACAGGTTGGCACAGGAGGCCAAATGGTTCCAGTTGGCTGCAGAGCGTGCTAATCTGTAGATTCATCGAAAATGCCTACGCGAGTCTGACTCGCGCACTCAGCAGTTGACGGGGGTATCAGAGTATGGAGATGAAGAAGATTGCAGAATATGCGCGCGTTCTGTATGAAGCGCACGGTAACAAGGCCGAAGTGGAAGCGGCGCAGAAGGCGAAAAGGTACGACGAGGAGGGCAACAGCGAAGAGGCTGAAACCTGGCGAGCCGTCCGCAAGGCCATCAACGAGATGCGCGGTAGCTACGAGAGCTGATCGCCAGCCGGTATCAGCGGTTCGACTTCAGGCGATCATGTCAGCGGTGATGCGCATGGCCAGCTCGATCCGTTGATACCGTTTTCTCGCAACGGGCTGGCGTACGTTTTCATCAACTCGTAGATCTCGCGTTTGTCGGGATAGCTTGCTGCCGACCAGCACACCGCGGCCTTTCACCGCGTATCGCTTGAGTGCGTGTGCGGGGGTGATCATCGGGCAAGCAGTCAGTGCAGCATTCCGCTGGCATACTGCGGCAGAAACGTATCGAGTGATGAAGTGATGACAGAACTGCGCGAAGGTGGCTGTGTTTGCGGGAAGCTGCGGTACTGTCTTCGCGGCCTTCCGCAGAGAGTCACCATCTGTCATTGTACCTGGTGTCAGAGGCGCACGGGATCCTCATTCGGTGTCGAGCTTGTATTCCTGGAAGATCAGGTACGGTTTCGCTCGGGTGCGCCATCGGTTTATCGGCATGTATCGGATGTATCCGGACGTTGGCTCGATCAACATTTCTGCAACAATTGCGGGTCCGGGGTCGGCCTGACGCTGGAAGCGGTTCCCGGCATTCAATCCATATCGGCCGGGTCTCTGGATGATCAGGATTGGCTCGAACTTGCCAGTGTGCGGAAACGTCATGTCTACGTCCGATCGGCACGGCAGTGGACGTCGATTCCGGATGATGTCGAGTGCTTCGAGGAGCATTTCAGGCCGTGAGTCGATGGCAGCGCTGAAACATCCTGATACCTTTTTGATACGTGTTCATACGCAAGGGGGTGACCCTTGCCTGTAGTTTGCCGTGGACTTGACTTGATTCGCCAACTGCCCGAGATAGACACATGAAACTGATTCCACCCCTTCTGTTGACATTCGCTGCCGGCATCGCCATGGCCGAAGATCGTCAGGTCACTGCCGATGTCTGGGTGGACAACTGGTTCGAACTGTACGTCAATGGTGAACCGGTCCTGGAAGACAGCGTGCCGATAAGCACCGAAAGATCCTTCAATGCAGAAACGGCCTCATTCACGATCGAGTTGCCAGCGCAGATTGCCATTCAGGCCAAGGACTTCAAGGAGAATGACACCGGTCTTGAATATATCGGATCGGGCCGTCAGCAGATGGGTGATGGCGGCATGATCTTTCAGATCAGGGACAGTGCGACAGGCGAACTTCTTGCGGTGAGTGATGAGGGGGTGAGATGTCTGGTCGTGCATCACGCGCCGGTTGATCCAGCCTGTGCTGACGAATTAAACCCGGTGGAGGGGGCAGGAGCTTGCGCCTCCGTGGTTCAGGACATACCGGGCGACTGGACGTCGTCAGACTTCGATGATAGTCATTGGCCCATGGCCGTGGCACATTCCGAGCGCGCCGTCAGTCCCAAGGGCGGGTACGATCGCGTACGCTGGGATAATCGGGCGACATTGATCTGGAGTGAAGATCTGGTACTGGACAACACACTGCTCTGTCGGGTGCAGCTGGAAGGCTGACAGAAAACGGCTGGTCAGTTGGACCAGCCGAAAGGGGTCAGTGCGTTGATGGAAAATGACGGGCCAGGCAGTGATGCCTAGCGCAGCTGAAGCTTGTACTGGAAGAACAGGACGGCGTTGTTTTTCTGGTTTGCAAAGTCCACCGCCGGTGAGCCGCTGATATTCAGAACCGCGTACTTGCTCATCTTGACTTCCATGGCAGGGAAAGGCAGCACTTTGGTTTCTGGGTCACCGTTCTTGGTGAATTGCTTGTGTACCACGGAGGCACCGACCAGGAAGCGCAGCCGATTGGCGAGCAGTGGACGGGTGGCGTAGTTGATGCCGCCGTAATAGGACTGATAACCGAAGCTGTCAGACAGGGTGCCACCGTGCCAGCCCAGCTTGCTGCTGGGTGAATATTCCCATCCGACGCCCGGGGTGAAGGTATTGCGCTCGTCGAAGTTCTCGAAATGCAAAGCCAGGGTGCTCAGCACCAGAAAGTTGCTGTCTGCCCTGGCAGAGGCACTGCCGGTGATGGAGGCGTAAGCCAGCAGTGCGATGGCGATGATCTTGAAAATCTGCGTTTTCATTGTCTTGACCCGTGATTCGTGCTGATCTGCGTCAGCTTTGAAAAGGTGTTGCTTGATCTGTGTCAACAGCATGCCGCGCACTGTACCGGGCAGGCAGGTGGGAGGCAAACGGGGGTGGGACTACAAAATAATTCAAACAGAACAATGGCATATGGTTGTTTCTGGAGTGTCAAAAATATGACTGCATGTCGGAATGGCTTGTAAGTGCTTGCCATGCAAGGTTTTTTTCGAATGCCTGGCACTATCGCTCTACGTGTGCAAAACGAGAGATTCATCGGCTTTCTGATTCGGGTGCGTCCGTCTTTGCGAATCGGCTCTCATGATCATGCCGTGCGTGCAGATCGACAAGGCAGAAAGTCCGGCAACTGATCTGATTCGCCTGTGGGGATGCACAGTGGCGGCTAGCCTCAATGAGACATAAGCTAGGCAGGTGAGAGATATGTCTACGTGATCTACAATGTGCTGTGCAGAGGGCGCTGCTGTCCAAGTCTTGACGTGATGCAACCCGATTCTCTCCCAATGGATTCTCGATGAGTAAAGATTCACCGCAGCGGCCCGGCATCGTCCGCAGATTCTTTCGCTTTCTGTGGCGCTCGATGAAGGTACTGAACACGCTGGTATTCGGCCTGTTCTCGCTCGCTCTGCTGGCTGTGATCCTCATCGCCTTCATCAGGCAGAGCGGACCCGACATGCCGGACGGGGGGGCCTTGCTGCTGAACCCGGCTGGCATGCTCGTGGAGCAGGAGACGGTGGTCGATGCCGCAGCGCTACTGCAAGGTCAGGAGTTGCCTGAGCAGGCCGAGATCAGGGACATCATCGATGCGCTGTCGCTGGCAAGGGAGGACAGCAGGATTGGCCTGGTTGTACTTGATCTGGACAAGCTTCACGGAGGGCTGTTACCCGGGCTTCAGCGGGTTGCCGAGGCCATGATCCACTTCAGGGACGGTGGAAAACAGCTGATTGCCGTGGCGGACAACTACTCCCAATCGGCCCTGTTTCTGGCGGCTCATGCCGATGAAGTATTGCTGAACCCGGAAGGAATGGCGGTGCCGCAGGGATTTTCCATGTACCGCACGTACTTCAAGGATTTGCTGGACGAACACGATGTGACCGTCAACCTGTTCAAGGTCGGAAAATACAAGTCTGCTGTCGATCCCTTTCTGCGAAACGACATGTCGGATGAGGATCGGACCGCACGCAGAGCGATTCTGGACGCCTGGTGGAGCAGCTACACCTCTGGAATCGAGACTGCTCGTGACATGGAGCCGGGTACCCTGGATGCGATGTTGAACAATGCCGGCGAAGAGCTCAGGCTCGCCGGGGGGAATCTGGCGCGCCTGTCACAGGACAAGGGGCTGGTCGATCGTCTGATGACCGAGTCGCAGAAGCGTCGATACCTCGTCAGTCTGGCCGGAGAGGACGGAGATACTCAGGAGTATCGCAAGATCGCCTACCGGGACTATCTGCGAATGGCTCGATCGTCGGACGAATCCGGTTCGGGCAAGGTGGCTGTCGTTACCGCGGTTGGCGATATCATCGACGGCGAGGCACCTGCCGGCACCATCGGCAGTCAATCCCTGATCAGGTTGATCAGGCAGGCTCGGCAGGCCGACGATGTGGCTGCCATTGTCCTGCGCATCGATTCCGGCGGCGGCAGCAAGAGTGCTTCGGAGATGATTCGCAGCGAACTGCAGGAGGCTCAGGATGCCGGTATCCCGGTGGTGGCATCCATGGGGGCGGTTGCCGCATCCGGGGGTTACTGGATCGCATCCACCGCCGATGAGATCTGGGCGACACCCACCACGGTCACCGGGTCCATCGGTATCTTCGGGCTGCTTCCTTCTGTCGAGAACACGCTGGCCCGCCATGGCATCTACAGTGATGGTCTGGCCACCACACCGCTGGCAGGCGGTGCCAGTGTAATTCGAGGCGTGTCAGCTGAGTATGGAGAGGTTCTGCAGTCAGTCATCGAGGCCGGCTATGAGCAGTTCCTGGCAACGGTCGCCACGGGGCGGGACATGGAAGTAGCGGCTGTGCACGACGTGGCTCAGGGACGAATCTGGACCGGCGAAGCAGCCCGAGATATCGGATTGGTGGACGAGTTGGGTGATCTTGATGAGGCAGTCAGCGCCGCTGCTCGTCTCGCGGCACTCGAGCATCATTCGGTGTGGCATGTCGAGCCGGAACGCACCGTTCAGGACCGGTTGCTGAGTCGCCTGGCGGAAATCGTGGGCGGCACATGGTCGCATGTCGGAACCAATCCTGTCCGGCAATTCGCCAGACGTGTTCAGCAGGAACTGGCGTGGATGGAAAACCTGAATGATCCGGCCAATGCCTATGTGATCTGCGGGGAATGTGTCATGTTGCGGTCAATCGACTAGCTCGACAAGATCTGTTGCTGGATCACGAAAAGCCAGCCCCCATTGCCGATCGTTGGCAAGGTGATCGGGGGTGATGGAGTGACACAGGAAGAGCCTGCTGCGGCGTCAGCAGTTCGTGAGCATTGAACGGCAACAGTGAGCCCGAAAGACACCGTTCTTGTCCTTGGCAGGTGCTAGAATCTGTCCGTTCAGGCCGAACATTCGCTACTCCCGCCACTGAGCGCATCAGACATGACGAGCACAGATACCGACTTCGACCCGGCTGCCAAGGAGCAACAACTACGCTCTGAATCGGAGCAATGGGATACCTCCAGACCGGAAGACGCACGCCCTGACGACATCCCGACCATCGATCTGGAGCCGTATTTCACTCGGGGTTCGGATCAGGAGCTGTCAGCTGTTGCAGAGCAATTGCGCATTGCCTGCGAGGAAACCGGTTTTTTCTCCATCGTCGGGCACCAGATAGCGCGAGAGGATCTCGACGATACCTTCGAGCAAGTTCGGCAGTTTCACGCAATGCCGATCGAGCGCAAGAATCGCATTCTGATGGACCGACCCGACTGGCCGGTGGGTGGTATGGGATACCTCCCCCTGAAGAATCGCAAACTGCCAGCTCGTGAGACCGGTAACGTCAACGAAGCGTTCATCATCAAGTGCGATGACACTCTCGGCATGGATGACAATCAATGGCCGGATGCCGATTGGCTCCCCGGCTTTCGGGCCCGGGTGGAACACTATGCGCATCAGATGGAAAGCCTGGGCAAACGGCTGTTACCTGTCTACGCGCGCGCCCTGGACATGCCCGCGGATTTCTTCAACAAGGCCTTCGTCAACCCGCTGTACCGATTGCGCATGACTCACTATCCGGCTATCGCACATGATCCGGAAAATGCGTTCGGCATCGCGCCGCACGTGGACACCTCCTTCTGCACCATCCTGGCTCAGGATCGCCCGGGTTTGAGCGTGTTCAGTGAAAGGCGCAAGGTGTGGGTGAATGCCCCGGTGGTCAAGGACTCGTTCATCGTCAACACGGGCGAGTTGTTGAAGCAGTGGACGAATGATCGCTTCCTGAGCACACGTCATTTTGCCAATAACAATACAGGTGCCGAGTCACGCTATTCCATCCCGTTTTTCTTCAATGCCAATCCGCACCATGTCATGACCTGTATTCCCAGTTGCTGCAGTGAGGAGAACCCGGCCAGGTATCCGCCCATCTCCTACGCTCAAAGCCAGGGCGTGGTGCAGGGCGAATAGAGCCAGCAGGCCGGTACACCGTATGCGAACAGGGATTCCCGAGAACTGTGCCACGAGGGCAGGCTTGCGTTGAGGCGGGAATTCCTTCGGCTTTCGTTTGCAGGAGGTGCGCCTCTGCAAGGCGCTGTTCAGAAGCGTTGGCTCGATGTCTTGACCGCCTCAGTCAGAAATTCCACCACGACCTGAACACGCCGACTGTTCTTCAGGCTTTCATGCCAGACCATCCAGTAGCTTCTGGACAGTGTCGAGTCATCGGGCAGAACCGGAATCAGTGATGGGTCCCGGGCTGCCATGAAATCATGCAGCACGCCGATGCCGGCACCGGCACGAACGGCTTCGAACTGACCGATGACGCCCGAGATCTCGATGGCCGAACGCCAGCTGCTGTATATCTGCTTGTTGTATTCCAGTTCCGAGGAGAAGATCAGGTCCTCCACATAACCCACCAGACGATGCTGGTTCAGATCATCCAGCTGTTGCGGTGTGCCCATTTGCTCCAGATAGCTTTTCGCGGCGTACAGCCTCAATGAGTAATCGGTGAGTTTTCTGACTCGCAGACGACCCTTTTTCGGTCGACCAATGGTGATGGCGATATCGGCCTCGCGTTGCGACAGAGAGAAGACACGTGGCATCGGCACCAGTTGAATCTTCAACTGCGGATGCTGTTCGGCAAGGAGTTGAAGTCGAGGAGCCAGAAAGCTGACCCCGAAGCCGTCCGGAGCACCGATGCGAACAGTGCCCGACAGGACCTGGGTATCGTCCCGCAGGTCGGCGGTTGTCTGGATCATCTCGCTCTCGACCCGCTCGGCATGCTCGAGCAGCACTTGCCCCGGGGCCAGCAAAACGCAGCCGGTGGTCGAGCGATCGAACAGCTTCTTGCCCAGGTCCTGCTCCAGATTGCTGATGCGTCGATTCAGGGTCGCTTGCGAGACATCCAGCTTCTTCGAGGCTCCCAGAATCTGTCCTTCGCGCGCCACGGCGAGGAAATACTTGAGATCGTCCCAGTTCATTATCCATTTTTGGAGAATCGGTAATTGTTTTCAAGTATATATCTGGATGATGAATGTCGATAGTCTTCCCCTCGTGAACTCAAGGAGACCTCAAATGAACGACATCGCACATTACATCAACGGTTCCGCTACAAGCGGTACTTCCAGCCGCACGCAGGCCGTTTACGATCCGGCGACGGGTGAATCGGAGAACAACGTTCTGTTGGCGTCGGCGTCGGACGTGGACACCGCTGTCGCCGCTGCCAAGGCGGCCTGGCCCCGATGGTCCAAGACACCGGCATTGCGACGTGCCCGCATTCTGGATCGATTCAAGTCGATTCTGTGGGAGCGTGCTGACGAGCTGGCAGGCATCCTGGCCTCCGAACACGGCAAGACACATGATGATGCTCTGGGCGAAGTGACCCGAGGTCTGGAAGTTGTCGAATTTGCCATCGGTGCGCCGAGCTTTCTCAAGGGCGACTTCTCTGAGAACGTCGGTACTGGCGTCGACAGCCACAACATCCGGCAGTCGCTGGGTGTCTGTGCCGGCATCACGCCGTTCAATTTTCCGGCCATGGTCCCGATGTGGATGTTCCCGGTGTCTCTGGCCTGCGGCAACACCTTCGTACTGAAGCCTTCAGAGCGTGTTCCATCAGCCTCCCTGAAAATGGCCGAGTGGTTGACGGAAGCCGGATTGCCAGACGGTGTCTTCAACGTGGTTCAAGGCGACAAGGAAGCGGTTGATGCGCTGTTGCATCATCCTGATGTCAAGGCGATCAGCTTTGTCGGTTCTACCCCCATCGCCAAGTACATCTACACCACCGGCACCAGCAATGGCAAGCGCGTACAGGCACTGGGTGGAGCGAAGAACCACGCCATCATCATGCCGGATGCAGATCTTGACATGACAGCCAATGCCTTGATGGGAGCAGCCTACGGATCAGCGGGCGAGCGTTGCATGGCCATATCCGTTGCAGTTCCCGTGAGCGATGCAGTAGCCGATGCCCTGATCGAGAAGCTGGTACCGAAGATCAATGCGCTGAAAATCGGTCCTACCTCGGACAGTGATTCGGAAATGGGACCGCTGGTGACTGCGCAACACCGTGATCGCGTCAGTGGTTACATCGATGCGGGTGAGTCAGAAGGTGCAAAAGTCGTTGTCGATGGTCGCGGGTTCAAGCAGGACAAGCAAGGCTTCGAGAACGGATATTACCTGGGTGGCACCCTGCTGGACAATGTGACACCGGACATGTCCGTCTGGAAGGAAGAGATCTTCGGCCCGGTACTGTCTGTGGTACGACGCAATTCCTATCAGGAAGCGCTGGACCTGGTGCACAGCCATGAGTTTGCCAATGGTACCGCCATCTTCACGCGTGATGGTGACACCGCACGCGCCTTCAGCCAGGATGTGGAAGTCGGCATGATCGGTATCAACGTGCCGATTCCCGTACCCATGGCATTCCACAGTTTCGGAGGCTGGAAGGCATCGATCTTCGGTGACCATCACATGCACGGTATGGAAGGCGTTCGCTTCTACACCCGCATCAAGACCACCACGACTCGTTGGCCAGACGGTCAACGCAGCGATGCCGAGTTCGTGATGCCGACTCTGGGCTGAGAGTCCTCGTCTCGCTTCCTGCTCACCGATACGCGTGTGTCGGTGGGCGGGGCGACAGCCGCTGATGACGTGGCGGCAAGGCATCCCAGCTGCTGCCATCAGAAAAAGGGATATCCGGCATCAGAAAACTTCAGTATTTCACCTGACGACATTGCTTCACACTGACTGGAAGTCCTGAACAATCAGTGAAGCTACCGTTCTCATCAATCCGAGCCCTTGTCCGGGTGGCGTGGTCGACAGGCCAATGCCTGAGCATCCGACACCTGGCGGCAACTGATCGAATGAGACCGAGCGATGTGGACACTGCACATCGATCGGAATCCGGCTTGCTGATATCACTTGGTATCTGACCCGGAGGTCAATGTGACTACTACAGAGAATCCGCAGCAAATCGACCAGAAAGCCTTTCGTCGCGCTCTGGGCAATTTTGCCACGGGTGTGACGATCATCACGACTCGAGCTCCGGATGGCAGTTGTGTCGGCGTGACAGCCAGCAGTTTCAACTCGCTGTCGATGGATCCCCCCCTGATCCTGTGGAGCAGCATCAAGGACACACCCAGCTGCAAGGTGTTCGAATCCTCGACGCATTTTGCGGTCAACATCCTGGCTTCGGATCAGATGGAGATGTCCAATCATTTTGCTCGCCAGCAGGAAGACAAATTTGCCGGATTCGAGTGGGAAGAGGGCGTAGGTGGTGTTCCGATCTTCCCCGGTTGCGCAGGCAGATTTCAATGCGAAACCCATGACAAGCTCGATGGTGGTGACCATTGGATCTTTGTCGGCAAGGTCGTGATGTTTGATGATTACGGTCGCTCGCCACTGTGTTTCCATCAGGGGTCCTACTCGATGGTCTTTTCTCATCCCGAGACATTTCCCAACTCGGGAAAGGAGGCATCGCAGGCGCCAGGGCAGGGGCGGATGAGCAACCATGCCTTCTTTCTGATGCTGCGTGCAGTGCGAGCGTATCAGGAACGGTACAGACCCAAGCTGACCACTCTGGGGCTGAACCTGGTGGAGTCGCGAATTCTGCTGGTTTTGAACGAGTTCGCAGGTCTCGACGCCGAGGAGCTGGTAGTACACCTGCACACGCCAATCAATGAAGCGCGAGAAGCACTGCTCAGTTTGCGTGATCGTGAACTGATCAGGGTTGAAGGAGGGGGTCATGTGTTGACCGATCTGGGGCGTTCCAAGGCTGATGATTGCTGGGGACTTGCCGAAGCGCATGCGCAGGAAACCTTCGAACGCTTCAGTAGCGAAGAAGTCGATACGTTTACCCGTGTTCTGCGTGAGCTGATCAGCCAGTAGGCCTTTTCCCGAAGCAGGGCGCTGTTCCCGGTTGCTGGGCTCAGGCAATGTCAATCCTTGCTGTGCTCTAGGCTCCAAGCTCGGAACTCTGAGTTCCGAGTTCCGAGTTCCGAGTTCTGTGCTCTGTGCTCTGTGCTCTGTGCTCTGTGCTCTGTGCTCTGTGCTCTGTGCTCTGTGCTCTGTGCTTGCAGTATGCTCGTCGGGCGGTACCGTTGCTTGAGGAACGGCACTGACGCCTCCAGAACGGGTCGTGTCAGCACGTCTTGCTGACCAGGCACGGCTTGGCCAATGGGCAATGTCGAATGGAGCTCATGGTCTGTCACTGCGGAGCGCCATGGGCATTGCACGCTGCAGTATATCGGCCTCGACAGGTTGGCGAACGCCGACGACAGAGTCGTTCACCCCTGGATGGATTGATGGCGTTGGTTGCAGCAGCATGACTGCCGCGGTTGATGATTGCACTGCAAAACGTAGCAACAACCGTCTGCTTCAGGCAGCCCTGTCTTGAGCGCACTCTCATGCGGTCAACATCGCGATATCCGATAGCGGCCATGCAGGTGGGTGGTTCGCTCGTCTGCGCTGCCCGTATACGATTCCATTCCCGACCCTGTCGTTCTGGTCGTGCACGACCGGCGTTGCAGTCTTCTTGACCGAGGGTCTGTTGGTCAGCTGCCGTTTGTCTTCCTGAGGATCCACTATTGTATTAAGCATGGTTTCGTGATGCACCATATCATTTGTTGATGACGGGCATCAGAAATTATCTGTACGTCCGGGAACATGATTTATGGATACTGGAGTCAACCACAAGCGGAAGACAATCCATGAAACTCTCGTTTTTCACCATGCCAATTCATCCCGTTGGCAAGTCGATCGTCAAATCACTCAATGAAGATCGCGAAGCATTCCTGCTGGCGGATTCACTGGGCTATGCGGAAGCCTACTGTGGTGAGCACACCACTGATCAGGCAGAAATCGTCACATCGACTGTAGCCTTCCTGGCTAGTCTGGCTTACGAGACCAAACAGATTCGTCTCGGGACAGGCACCGTGAACATGCCCAACTCGCATCCGGCCCGTGTGGCCGCAGAAGTTGCCATGCTGGACCACATGCTCGAAGGTCGATTGAATTTCGGTATCTCGCCCGGTGGCCTGATGTCCGATGCAGAGGTGTTCGGCTCCATGGACAAGAACCGCAATGACATGTTTCTGGAATGCATCAACATGGTTCTGGAAATCTGGGCAGGCAAGGCGCCATACAATCTGAAGGGTGAGTTCTGGGACGTTTCCACAGAGCGAACCATGGTCCCCGAAATCGGACAGGGGGATATCATGAAACCGTTCCAGGATCCGCATCCGCCCATCATCGGTACGGCTGTCGCACCCTTCTCGAAAGGTGTCACTGCCATGGCCGCCCGTGGTTGGCAGCCGATCTCGGGCAATTTCCTGTTGCCCAAGTGGGCCGCAACCCATTGGCCGAATTATGTACAAGGTTGCCTTGAAGGAGGCTACAGACCTTCATACTCGGACTGGCGCGTTGCCAAGAATATCTGCGTTGCCGATGATGCCAGAACAGCTCGAGCCTATGCTCGTGATCCCGGAAGCCCTTATGTGTACTACTACTCACAACTACTGACCAAAATGCGAAGAGGCGGGCGGTTGAATCTGTTCAAACATGATCAGAACATGCCCGACGAGGATGTGACCCTGGATTACGTTCTCGATCGCCTGGTCATTCATGGCGATGTAGACTCTGTTGCCGATCAATTGCTGGCGGTTCGCGAAGAAATAGGACCGTTCAAGCATCTGGTCTATGCTGGACACGATTGGACGGACATCGACCTTGGGCGTAAGTCCATGGTTCTGATGGGAGAGAAGGTGCTGCCGATCCTGCAGGAGGCAACGAAGCATGAAGAGGACTGGAAGCCGGCAGCAGTGGCCAACTAGTATCACCAACCTGGAGGCGTAATCATGAAAACATCCCTGGCTATCTCTGTAGCGCGATACATGCACATCCTGTCGTCGTTCTGGGTGTTCATCCTGGCAGTAGTCATCTTGTTGGATGTTTTCGGCCGTATCCTGTTTCTGCAACCACTGCCCGGAACCAAGGAGATTCTCCAGAACTCGGTTATCGCGATAACCTTTCTGCAGGTTCCCCTGGCAATCTATTCCGGATCGATGCTGCGTACCACGCTTGTCAGCGACTGGATGCCGCCGATGATCAAGAAGATTCTGCGTACCATCGCCTACGTCCTGGGTTTCGCACTGTTTGCGGCAATCGGTTACGCCTCCTATCCCGAGGCGGTCGATGCCTATCGAATCAGTGAATACGAAGGAGAAGGTTCGCTTCGCATCTACACCTGGCCAATCAAGTCTCTGATCGTGATCACCGGTGTATACGCAGCCTTTGCCTACCTGACACTGTTGATCTCGGATTGGCGCGGTGACCTTCCAGAGCACGAGTCGCTCGTAAACCACTAATCAAGACAACCCTACTGGAAGCCCGATCATGGCGACACTCATCTTCTGTGTTCTAGCACTGCTGCTCGTCCTCGTCTTTCTTGGTGTCCACGTGGCCGTGGCATTGGGAGTTGCCAGCGCATTGGGGGTCTACTTTCTACTGGGAAGCGCTGATGTCGCCTTGTCAGTGCTCAGTGGCACAGCCTATGAAGCGTTGCGCAAGGATATTTTCATCGTTATCCCGCTCTTCGTTCTGATGGGAGGTTTTGTCAGTCACTCGGGGGCTGCAAAGGACATATACACCATCAGTAACCGGGCCTTTCGCCGGATACCGGGTTGCCTTGCCGTTGCCACGGTATCCGGCAACTCCATCTTTGCGGCAATAACCGGTGTGTCCATTGCATCAGCGGCCACGTTTTCTCGTATCGCCTACCCTGAAATGGTTGCCCTGGGTTATCAGAAAAGTTACGCGGTTGGTGTTATCGCCGGTAGCGCCTGCCTCGGTATGCTCATTCCACCCAGCATTCTCATGATCATCTGGGCAGTACTGACCGAGATATCCATCGGGGCTCTGTTCATTGCAGGGTTGTTGCCCGGCGTACTGCTCGCGATCTGCTTCATCCTGTATTGCATTATCACGGCGAAAATGAATCCGCAGACAGCGCCACCCTGTCCAGCCACCTTCGATGCCGATGTCAGCCCTGCTCAGCGCAGAAGTGAGTGGGTCAGCGGTATTGCCATACTCGGTCTCATCGGTATTGTCATCGGGGGTATCTGGGGTGGCTTCCTGACACCCACCGAGGCCGCCGGATTCGGTGCGCTAGGTGCCTTCATCGTGGGATTGCTGAAAGGGATGCGACGCAAGGAAATATTGAATGCCATCTATGTCGCTGGCAAGACCACGGCACCCATCATGATTCTGCTGATTACCGCGTCGATGTACTCCAGATTTCTGGCCATGGGCGGAGCGGTTGGCGTCATACACGAGACCATGTTCTCGATCAGCGAGAATCCGATGATCCTGCTGGCCATGATATTCGCCGTCTGGCTGGTGCTGGGCATGTTCATCGACTCGACGTCGATCATTCTGCTGACCGTGCCCATATTTGCCCCCATTGCAGATCTGATCGGTGTCAACCCGCTTGCGTTTGCCATCTTCGGCATACTGGTGATTGAAGCAGGGCTGCTGACACCCCCGTTCGGTCTGCTCATCTTTACCGTCAAGGCGGCGGTACCGGACCCGTCGGTTTCCCTGGGCATGATCTTCAGAGGAGCAATTCCCTACTGGATAATTCTGTTGTTCGTTGCCATTACGGTGTTGATCTTCCCATTCCTCACTACCTGGTTGCCGCAGAACCTGTTGTGAATCAGCAGGTACACGGTGCGCCGTGTCAGCGAGCACTCAGCGGATCTGCTTCCAGTACATTGTTCAGTTCCTGTTGCAGTACATCTGCAAAAGCCTGCGCTGCTCTGCTGAGAGGGTGCGCCTTGTGAGTAATGCGCATGTACTCGACTGCCAGAGGCGGGGATGCCAATGGCGTGAAGAGTCTCTTTCGACCGTCCTTGTCGGAGGGGCTCAGAACGGCGGGTAAAATGGATACCCAGTCGGAGTTGGCAACCAGATCAAGAGTTCCCAGCATGGTATCCAGCTCCATGGTTTCAGCCAGCTTGATGCCATTCACCGAGAAATAGTGTTCCAGCCGAGGTCGACGTGCGTTGACCTTGGAAGGCAGAACCATGCGCAAGGGGGGAAGTTCGGACAAGACGGCTTCGGATCCCAGTGTCAATCCGGTTTCTGCCGAGCACACCAGACACTCCTGATCGAGCCCCATGGTCGTGGCATTCAACTCAAGGTCAGAGTTGTAGAATGGTACGACGGCGAAGTCGAGTTTTCCTTCAGCCACATCGTTCGACAGCTGGCCTGAATAGGCTTCTCTGACTGACACTCGCACATGTTCATGCTCCTGAGTGAATCTCAAGAGCGTCGGGCCGAGCACGGCTCGTGCGAAGGCGGGCATCAAACCCACGTTGATATGATCGGATAAGGCGCCAGACAGTTCTCGAAGCTTGTCCTGTGCCGCCTCGGTGGCACTCAATACGGAAATGGCGGATTTGTAGAAGTGACGCCCGGTTTCCGTGGGCTCCACGCCAGTGGAACTACGGTGGAAGAACTTCACATCGTAGCGTTTTTCCAGCTCGCGGACATGCATGGACAGGCCGGATTGGGTTGCATTCACCCGGACCGCTGCCGCTGAGAAGGAGCCTTCTTCATAGACGGCGACGAAGAACTTGAGTTGTTGAATCTTGATGATCTGCTCCTCCCCGGTGGTGATGCAAGGGGTCAAGCTATCATGTTTTCTACTGGCAGGTATAGGATAATATAAGTTGTCCTGAAGTGGTGGAGTTGAAATAATGATGCCAAGTGTCGACGAAGGATGCGGAATATCTGCTCTTGGCAGACCTTGACGCAACGCGTTTCGCGCACACAGGAGGTGGGTGCCAGCAAGGTTGAAGAGTAGCTAGATCGTCTTCTTCAGGTCCTGTCTGTTTGTAGGGCAGGTATGCAACCCACTCTATCCGAACCCGAGTAGCCTCAAGTGAATCCGACTCCATTACCGAGAATCATGGTTGCACCCAACGGGGCAAGGCGTGACAAATCTCACCATCCGAACATTCCTCTATCAGATGATGAACTGATCGATACTGTCCTGGCATGCCAGGCGGCAGGGGCGGATGGTGCTCATCTGCATATCCGGGACGATGACGGTGCACATCTCATCAGTGCCGAGCGCTATCGCATCTTGCTGGACAGGCTTGCTCCCATGGTTCCCGGCATGTATTTGCAAGTGACGTCGGAATCTGCCGGGTTGTTCGAAGCCGCGGAACAACAGTCGATGATGCGCGCTCTGAAACCACAGTATGTGTCAGTGGCTTTGCGCGAGATGGTTCGCAAGCCGGAGGACTGGCAAGGTGCCGCGGCTTTCTATACTTGGGCAGTCGACAATGATATCCAGATTCAGCACATACTCTATTCGCCGCAGGAGTTGAACGATTTCCTGGTCGCCTTGAACAGGGGGGATATCCGTGGAGGGCACCATCTGCTGCAGTTTGTTCTGGGAAGCTATGATGGCAGTCAGGTGAGTAAGCCAAGTCAGGTGTCTGATTTCAGTGAGCTGTTGAATGCCTCAGCGAAGGGACACCACTTCGACTGGATGTTATGCGCATTTGGAGCGGAAGAGACCAACTGTCTGGTAGAGGCAATTCGATTGGGTGGCAAGGCTCGCATCGGTTTTGAAAATTCCCTGTGCAATGCCGACGGTTCGATGGCAGCGAGCAATGCAGAACGAGTCGCAGAATTGGTATCGCGACTCTAGAACGGCGAATGCCTGTGCTACGTATTACCGAACAAGTCGTACACCACATACTTGTCGTAGTTGCAGGTTACGAAAGTCAGAAAAAGAGGCACACGCAGGTTCGGCTCCCGCATGAATCAGAGCAAGCACCCGATACTGGCGGTAACAGCCATTGTGAAGAGGTGATGCTACGAGGTGGAAGTCGCTGTTGCTCCTGCGCTGTGTATACAACGTACTTGACCCACTGAAGAGGAATGATGAAAACAATACAGCGTATCTTGATCGGAGCCGTCGTTACAGGCTCCACTCTACTGGCGTCGCTTGCATCGGCCGACAGCTTTACCTTTCGTATTGGTTCCGGGCATCCCAAGGGGCCGGCTCCCTATGTGACCACCATGTCCGACTTTTTCGTCGTCGAGGTGCAGAAACGCGTTGCCGAGCAGACCGAGCACAAAGTCCGTTTCGTGGAAGCCTATGGCGGTTCGATCGCTGGCGTGGCTGACACTCTGGAATCGGTACAGCAAGGCATTCTTGACTTCGGTGGATATTGTGTGTGCTTCGAACCGTCGAAGATGTTCCTTCACAATTTTCCCTACTTCCTGGGCTTCGGACCGGAAAAATCCTCTGACGCAATTACAGCCGCAAGACAGGTGTACAACGATAACCCCTGGCTCGAAGACGTTGTCCAGGATGAATACAATCAGGTGTTCCTGGGGCTTGGTGTCTGGGACAACTACCATCTGGGAACGAAGGACGAGTGGAATAGCGTTGCCGAACTCAAGGGGGTCAAGATAGGCGGTGCAGGGCCCAATCTGCCATGGTTGGAATACATCGATGCCATTCCGGTTCAGTCAACATTGCCAGAGGGCTATCTTGCGTTGAAAACCGGTGTCTATTCGGGGTGGTTGATGACGCCCTCGGCGTACAACGGATTCAAATTCCATGAGCCTGCTCCCTACTACACGTTGATCGGCTTTGGTGCAATGCCCGTGATTGCGCTGACCGTCAACAAGCGCAAGATGGAATCACTGCCGGTAGAGATACAGGACATCATCACGGAAGTGGGTGCCGAGTGGGAAGCCAGGAATGGCCAGGCCATGGATGAGGTGCAGGCACACGGTCTGTCCATGCTGAAGGAAAATGGCGCCATCATCAAGACCTTGCCCGAGGAAGTACGGATCGAGTGGGCAGAGAGTCTTGCGGAGTTCCCCAGAAGGCAGGTTGCGGACGCAGAGTCGCGTGGCTTGCCCGGACTGAGCGTCATGAAATCCTACGTCGATGCTGCAAAGTCGGTCGGTCATGTCTGGCCGCATGAATATGTACTGGATTGATTGAGGCAGTCAACCAGGATGGTCCCTGATATGACGCCAGCCTGTCCTGTCCTGTCCTGTCGATGGCATGGGTCAATTCAGGGACACTCGCAGAAACGGATTCCATTCCCGCGCACGTTTACCAAAGAAACTAGCCCCGATCGAGCTGGAAATGGCGACAGGGATTTTCACCGCCGAGATGCCGGTGACGAACTTGCAGTCAGCAGATGGCCGATCCAACACCCATTGGAGTATGCATGTCCGAAATCAATCTTCACTCGCAGGTATCCGGTTTGACCGACGGTCCGGGTCTGTTGCTCAGTAACAGTCTTTCCACCACCGTGAACATGTGGAATCCCTTGCTGCCGGTACTGGAAAAGCACTACAAGGTCGTGCGGTATGACACCCGTGGACATGGGAAAAGCTCGGCACCGGCTGCGCCTTACTCTTTCGACGATCTGGTCGGTGATGCATTCTCCATCATGGATCGTCATGAGCTGACGTCCGCGTCGGTCATGGGTTGCTCCCTTGGCAGCATGACGGCGTTGGGTATGGGGTTGAGTCAACCGGAACGTATCGAGCGTATCGTGTGTACTGCAGCCCGTGCAGATGCACCGCAGCCCTTCAGGCAAAGTTGGGATGACAGAACCGCCGTATTGAATGAAAAAGGTATGGCCGGTCTCTGGGAAGGTTCACTCGCGAACTGGCTGACGCCCGCATTCCGGGAAGCACAACCGGAGGCGGTAGAGCAGCTGAAGGTGGATTTCCTGCTGACCGACCCTGCAGGATTCACCGGATGTGCGGCCGCCTTGAAGGAGCTCGACTACCTGAAAGATCTGGGTGCATTGCAAGTACCTGTCCTGTTTGTTGCCGGCTCGGAGGACAAGGGAGCATCACCGGAGACAATGCAGGAAATGACTGCAGCCTGTCGAGACGGTCGGTTTGCTCTTGTCGAAGACTGTGGGCATATTGTCGCCGTGAACAATGCAGCGGGACTTGAGTCAGCCGTCAGGGAGTTCCTGAATCTGTCTGCTGAATCGTAGCTCAGGGATGCGCCGGTGTGGTCGAGTGATACGCCCTGCAGGTGTGTTGCTCGCCCACGGCCGGCGAAATGGTAGCTGATGATCGCGGACACAGGTTGTTCGTATCACCATCCATGTCT
>NZ_JBQYLE010000009.1:0-94679 GCF_052681095.1 Granulosicoccus sp. 3-233 | reverse complement strand
GTCTCAAGGTCTCAAGGTCTCAAGGTCTCAAGGTCTCAAGGTCTCAAGGTCTCAAGGTCTCAAGGTCTCAAGGTCTCAAGGTCTCAAGATGGATCGGATATACAGGAAATACCTGCATTACTACACTGGTTCCGGCGCGCGCAGGCTGTCGTAGTCGATCATGACATTGTCACGATAGGCCGGACGCTCTGTCAGGTTTTGATAGTACCGAGAAATCCGGGGAAGATCCGGTCGTTCGATCTCCATGGTGAAATACCGATAGAGACAAGCCGCCATGGGCATGTCACCCAGCGTGAGTTGATCGCCGTTGATATACGAACGTGATTCCAGTTCTGCTTCAAACAGGGAGAACTGCTTGCAGACAACTTCTTGTGCCTGAGCAAGGACCTTTCCGCTGCGTTCGGCATGGGGGAGTTTGACAGTCTGGTGGAAGATGATCTGGAAATTCGCGTAAACCGAATTCTGATACCACTCCATCCACATGTCCGACGCACCTCTAGCCGCTGGCGTTGATCCGAAGAGTGTGTCCTTGTCATAGGCATCCGCAAGGTAACGCATGATGGCGTTCGATTCCCAGAGTACCGTTTCGCCATCGACCAGCGTCGGCACCTTCTGGTGTGGATTGAGTGCCATATAGGCGGCATCATTCAATCCACCAAAACGACCACCTGCATCGAAGCGTTTGTAGTCAAGCCCAAGCTCAGCCAGTACCCACATGACTTTCTGGACATTGATGGACGTTCGCCGTCCCCATAGTTCGATCATGTCATTCTGCTATCCGTTGGGTTCGTTCAGGCAGACGGTCTGTTCTCACAATGACTCTGAAACAGATGATGGTAGTCTGCACGGCGTAATATCATGAACAGGTGTGTTTCCTGGATTATAACTCGGATAATACGTCGTGGAAATATCCGCAACGACTAAATGCAATGACAATATCGTATTTTCTCCTCATGCCGACGGGTTGGGTTGTACTTGCAGATTGAATTCGCCGAACATGCTTGCATTGCACGTTGTTGTTGATCCTGTTGCCCGGTTTCACCGGGTTTGCGGATTTTTCTCTTTTTACTGGGGTTTTCAATGGAAGAGCGGTATTCAACTCCGAACATGAAAGGCAGTTCTGGCGTGTGTGGTGGTTCGCAAGCAGGTAACGCATGACGGTTATCCATCGGTAATGATGCGAATGGGAATATCGCTGTCATATGGGCGATTTCGTATCTGTGCATTTACACGTGGCAATTGCTGATTGAGGTATTCGGGCCACTTCTGCAAATAATGGAAAATGCGATTGAAGGCATCAATAATCATGATATCCCGCAGGGCTTGTCTGCTCATATACTGTTCGTCGGAATGCAGTCAGGCATTCAATCAACGAGTCTCGACGACTCCTGTTCCAGTGAGTGGATAATCGATGAGCGAAAAATTGACACCCGATGTCGCAGTGCCCGACCTGACATTGCCGTTGGTCGGTGGTGGAGAGTTTGATCTGGCGGCAGAATCACCACAGAATTTCTCGATGGTGTTGTTCTACCGTGGACACCATTGCCCCGTGTGCAAGAACTACCTTGAGGGACTCGCTACGTTGTTGAATGACTATGAAGCAGCGGGTTTCAGTGTGGTGGCAGCGTCGATGAACGGTCCCGAGCTGGCTGCAAGGACTGCACAGGAGTGGGATGTTGGCAAGCTTCGCATCGCGCACAGTGTCTCTGTTGCTGATGCCAGGAAGTGGGGGCTGTGGATTACGAAAGCGTTCAAGGAAGGTGAAGAGGACATTTTCACGGAGCCGGGTCTGTTCTGGGTTCGACCTGATGGTCGACTGTACCTGGCGGATATCTCCAACATGCCATGGGCCAGACCGGATCTGGGTAATCTTCTGTCCAAGGTTGACTACGCCCTGGCGAACGACTATCCGGCCCGTGGCACTTACACCGGTTGATGGGCATTCGAAAAGTGTTGCAGAGTAAAAGGTTGTCTATCTCTTGCAGTGATGTCGCTGCCAGGGGTCAGAGTAAGCAAGACTGACTCCACAAGCGGTCAGTTATTTCGGCCGGAAGCAGGAAACCATCGCGTTCGATTCTTTACTTGTCTCGATGAATCAGAGTACATTGCTCTGTACGTCGGCAGGCGAGGTTTCCATGGCAGACCCATTTCAGGATATCGATGCGGTAGATTCAAGGTTTCTGGATGTGGTTGTGGCCGCTCTGGAAGCAAGAGCGGCGGAGGAACAGATGGTTCAGATAATCGAGCGCTATCTCGATTCTCTGAACTGGGTTGATGGGGCCACGCACGTGGAAGTGGGCGCGGGTACTGGCCCCATTGCCCGACGAATGGCTGCAAGAGCGGGTGCGGCCTGCGTCATCGCGATGGACCCATCGGTCAATCTGGTAAAGCGTGCGGCCACTCTGGCTGAGCATCTGGACAATCTGGAGTGTCGGGTAGGTGGCGGAGAGCAGCTGGCGTTCGACACCGGCTCCATCGACAGCATTGTCATGCACACGGTTCTCAGTCACGTTATAGAACCGGAGATCCTGCTGAAAGAGGCCTGTCGGGTCTTGAAGCCAGGTGGGAAGATCGTCATCTGCGACGCCGATTTCGAAAAGACATCGCTGGGCAATTTTGCAGGCGATCCACTGGACTCCTGTGCTCGCTTTTTTGTGGATAACGTTGTCACCCAGCCCTATCTGATCTCGAATCTGAGACAGCTGATAGTCAGCGCCGGTTTTCTGCTTGATGAGTTTCGTGTCGATAGTCGTGCCATTACAGACACGGATGGTGGCATGGCCTGGGTTCGAATGGGTACAGCCTTGATGGTCGAGCGTGGTCTCATTGCCCAGGCACTCGCGGACGCGCTGGCAGATGAGTATCTGAGGCGCAAGGAGGCGGGCACTCTGTATGGACACCAGCCCTTCGGTACCGTGATTGCAACGCGGCCATGAGGGTGATGCGACCATGGGGACGCCTGCGAGCCCGGCAGCGCAATGTAACCATGATGACATGCTTCTGAATTACCGTTTTGATTATAGTTGTCCGGGTACCGCAGCCCAGGAACGACAAATTGGCGGCTTCGCAACCGCGTACACAGGCTTGACGTCCGCAATCGAGACGGAAAATCCATGAGCATGTCTGTCCTGCAAGGGACCGGGAGACGAACGTTGTGCAGAAGCTCGTGGTCAAGGAAGAGGGTCGGTCTGGCGTCGGGTTTGTGTTTGCTGCGTTCCGACAGATTCTGCTGTCGAGTTTCGGACAGAGACGTTTTTTCCCGACTATTGCAGCTGTCACGATACTGTTGACGGTCGGTGGTGCGCCGTTGGAATCGCATGGCCAGACGACTGATGGACATCGAACCTTGTACCTGGCGACATCCAATCAGCCTCCTGTGGTCAATGCCGTGGGGTCTGGCTATCTGGACAGGATTCTGCTTGACGTCGGACAGCGTACCCGACTCACCTTTGACATCAGAAAGCTACCCGCTGCCCGTGGGCTGGCACTGGCCAATACCGGCGTGCTTGATGGCGAGGTGGCGAGAACCGATGCGAGAGAAGATCAATATCCACATCTGATACGGGTACCGGAACCCGTCATCGATATCGTTGTTGCCGGCGTGTATACAAGAGATGACATTCAGGTGGATGAAATCGAGGATTTCCGGAAATATCGAGTAGGCCGGGTACGCGGCTGGAAATATGTCGAGAACATGTTGTCATCCGTCGCCGGTGTCACGGTCACCCGGACTGAGGATCAGTTGATGGACATGCTGAATGCCGATCGTCTGGATATTGCCGTCCTGACTGTGGCTCCCGCTCGACTCAGGGCACGCGAACGTGGGATGATCAACCTGAAGATCACGAACTACGCGATTCGCAAGGACATGTATCTGTATCTGCATGAAAGCAAGGCCGATCTGGTTGGGCTGATTGATTCTGCGATAAGAGCCATGAAAGCGGATGGCCGTCATGATGCCATCTTGAAAGACTATCGCTTCGAGAATCAGTGAGTTGACTCAGGGAAGGCTTTTTTCTCGAATCGCCGCCAAGGCAATCCGTTCCACCGTTGTCCCCATGCTGTTGGCATTGACGGCAATGCTCGTTTTCACGGCCTTTGTCAGCTACCAGATATCGATCCATCAATTGCGGGTGCGAATCCAGGAGATCGGCAATGAACACAAGGCTGATATCCAGACCCATTTGTGGGAGTTCGATCTGGAGGCCCTGACATCCCATCTTCGTGGGTTCACTGCCAATGACAGTATTCAACGGGCTTACATCGTGGATCAATCCGGTCAGACGATCAGTCAGGGGACTTCCATCAGCGACGGAACAGGGGTGATGAAAGCCGATTTTCCGCTGATGCATGCAGATGGACGAGGTGATTCACAGCTGCTGGGGCATCTGACCATCGAGGCCAACAATGGCGCTGTCTGGTCGATAGTATTGAGAAATGCCCTGGCTCTCATCGCAATCTTCGTGATTTCCACCGTCTTTGTTACCGCCTTGATCATCCGGCAATTCAATCGGATTGCATTCACCCCTCTGGCAGCCCTATCGGCCAGGCTTCGCGATCCGGAGCATGCCCATGATCTGACCATCGATCTGCCGCGGGAGTCTGGTGCGGGAGACGTGGATGAACTGGACGAACTGGTCGAGTCGATCCGTGCAATGCGAGAAAACCTGCTTCTGGCCAGGGAGAGCATGGAAGAAGGGGCTCAAAGACTGGCGTCTGCCGCTCATCTTGCGGGGCTCGCATTTGCCAGGTTCGATCCCTCATTGACACGGCTTGCTGCCTGTGACGACAATTTTGCGGCGATTCATCGAAAGACCGTGGATGAGATGCTGCGGTTGAATATTCGCACGGACGTCGTCGAGAAAGTGCTGGACAAGAGCTCACTGGAGCTATTTCTGGCCGCCTGCAACAGGGTGGTCGCCGGAAATTCCGACATACAGACGCTGCGGCTCAATTTCGATGATGGTGAGTTCCTGTTCCTGAAACAGTATTTTCTGGGCAAGTTCAATGACAATGGCGAGCTGACTGCCATCGATGTCATTGCACAGGATGTGACCTACGAGCAGATCAACCAGGAAATGCTCCTGCAGACACAGAAAAACAAGGCCATCGGCAATCTGACCGGCGGGGTGGCCCACGATTTCAACAATATTCTGGCTGTCATTTCCGGCAATCTGGAAATTTCCAGTGCCAGCACCGAGAACCCGGTTGTCGTTGCTCATAATACCGTCGCACTGGAGGCGGTCGATCGCGGTGCACGGTTGACCCGGCAACTTCTGTCCTTTGCCCGCAAACAACCCCTGTCTCCTGTCGTGCTGGATGTGGGCAAACTCGTCAGGGAATCGGTTCCCCTGATTCAGACGTCGATTGGTGCAACCATAGATCTGGAGGTTGTCAACGATGCCGGATTGTGGAGAACACTGGCTGATCAGGCGCAACTCGAGGCAGTATTGCTGAATCTTGTTGTCAATGCCCGTGATGCCATGCCAAGGGGAGGCACTTTGAGTATCGAGTGCTGTAATGCAAGACTGGATTCCAGTTACGCACGTTCCAACATGGAAGTTGTCGCGGGTAATTATGTCTGTCTTTCGGTCAGCGACTCCGGGCTCGGGATGAGCGACGAAGTCGTCAAGCAGTGTATCGAACCTTTTTTCACAACCAAAACCGCGGGAGAAGGTACCGGACTGGGGTTGTCAATGGCCTTTGGATTCGCCAAGCAGTCCAGGGGGCATCTGAAGGTCTATTCCGAATTGGATCATGGTACGACCGTCAGATTGTATCTGCCGAAGGTTCAGCAGAAAGTGGCTTCGCTGGCACCTGCCGTGACTGTTGATCATCGAGCAAGACTGGCGGGCTTGCGCGTGTTCATCATCGAGGATAACGAGCAGTTGCGACAAGTGATCAGCAGTCAGGTCGAATCTCTGGGCTGCGAGGTCCATGCCGCCTGGGACGAGGCCTCATCGGTGGCGCTGATCGATGGACTGGAGAGTGTTGACGTGTTCCTGTCAGACATCATCCTGCCCGGTCATACGGATGGCCGACGCCTGGTAGAGAGACTTTCCAGACAGATGCCACAGGCGAAGACGGTCTTCATGTCGGGTTTTACCGAAAATTCGATCATTCACAATGGCACGCTTGACGACGGGGTCGTGTTTCTGCAGAAGCCCTTCAGATTGAACGAGCTGGCACAGGCTCTGATCGATGGCATGGAGTCGGAGCCCGTTCATGAGCGGGAAACTGACTGAATATCGAGTTGAGCCCTGCCGTCTTCTGGTAGATGCCTGATCTCCAAATGCCATGATCCTGTTGTAGCATGCCTGCATGCTCCGATATCTTCAGGCTTGCCAGTCGTATGCTGCACACTCTTGTCAGGTCCATGCGGGTTCCCTTTCTGGTGCTGACGCCCGTCAGTGTCTTTCTGGGGTACGCCACCGCATTGACCAGTTCCCTGCGAATCCCGTACTCGGATCTGTTACTGGTACTGATGGGTGCCTTGCTTGCGCATGTCAGCGTGAACATGTTCAACGAGTACCATGATTTCAAGAGTGGTCTGGATGCGAAGACGATCAAGACACCTTTCAGTGGCGGCAGTGGTGCCCTGATCGCCAATCCGCAGGCGGCACCAGCAGTACTGATGGGTGCGGTATCCAGTCTGCTGGTTACCGCCATCATTGGTGTCTGGTTTCTATTCGGTGTGGGTCTGCTGATACTGCCTTTGGGGATCATCGGTATTCTCATCATCCTGGCCTACACACCCTGGTTGAACCGACATCCTGTGCTGTGCCTGATGGCTCCGGGCATCGGTTTCGGTCCGTTGATCGTCATGGGAACGCATGTGGTGCTCACTGGCGAGTACTCGATCCAGGCAGGGATTGCCTCATTGGTGCCGTTTTTTCTTTCCAACAACCTCCTGCTGCTCAACCAGTTTCCTGATATCGCTGCGGACAGAAGTGTCGGTCGGCGACATTTTCCCATTGTCTACGGCGAACGCAAGGGCATCCTGTTGTATGGCAATACCGTCATGGCCACTTGTGGGGTCATTGTCCTGGGCATTCTGACGGGAATATTTCCCGAGTTGAGTATCGTGTGCTTCTTTCCGATGGGGATCGCGGTCATGGTGTTCTTCGGTATTGCCAGGCACGGAACATCGTTGGGCAGATTGTTGCCGTACCTGGGGATGAACGTCTGGGCAACGGTCATGACGTCGGTATTTCTGGGCTTCAGCATCATCCATGGCTGACGAATACGCATGAACCATGGCTGTTGCGCATGCTGATGTGCTTCACCGCCGAGGTCACCGTGGAGTCGTTCCCGAATCATGAGGCTGGCAATTCTTTATCCTTCCAGTTTTCGCACTCGCTGCGCCAGCGAAGTGAAATCGAAGAGCGAATTTACGGGTAGACGCAATAACAGCAGCGATACCGCCACCGGCAGCAGTGATGCCAACAGGAACGATTCCAGCAGATTCGTGACAGGTGCCCCGGGCAGTGGGAAAACCACCAGCCCGGCCACCAGACCACAGAACGTACTGAGCGCTGCATTGGTGCTTTGATAGCGAGCATTGAACAAACCGAAAAATACCGGAAACGCCGCTGCGCAGCAAAGCAGGTCTGCCAATAGAAACAGATACAGCACACTGTAGCCCTGAGCGGCTACGAGCAACACCGGCAAGGACAGCAGCAGGATCAGCCAGCGCGACCAGGACAGCAGGGTCTGATTGTTCATCTGAGGCAACAAGCGGTGCAGGTCGACTACCATGATGCTGGTCAGCCCGCTGATGGTGGAATCTGCGCTGCTCATGATCAGGGCCAGCCCGAATGGCAGCAGGCCAATGGCGAACCACAGAGGCACATCCGCCAGCAGAACGCTGAACAGGGCGACAGACCCATCACCGGGCAAGTCCAGGCCCACGAAAGCAAGGCCGAACAGGCCCATGATAAAGATGATGGGAAAGCTCAGCAGGCCGCTGAGAATGAAGCCGTTGCGAATGACACGGTTGTCGCGCGCTGCAAAGACTCTTTGCCAGGTGCCTTGATAGAAAAGTCCGGTGAGAACGACTGCGATGAAAAACGTCAGTCCGGATTTCAGGCCGTTGATATCCAGTGGGTTGAGTAGTTGCGGTGCTGTTGTCCGCAGGCCTTGCAAAGCAGGGGTCAGTCCATTGCTGGCTTGCCAACCGAAGCCGATCAGCAAGGCCAGAAAGGGCAGTATGACAAGCAATTGAAGACGGTCGGTGAAGATGGTTACCCGAAGCCCGCCATACAGGGTGTACAGCAGTGTTGCACCCATGACGATGCTGGCCGTCAGCCACAGGGGTACCGGTGCCAGCAGGGCAACCATCCTGGCAATGGCGGTCAGCCCTGCGCTCAGACTGATGAAGAGATAGAAGACCATGATGACCAAAACGAAGCCATACATCACCCGTCCGTAGCGAGCGAGTACAAACTCGGTCAGGGTATGGCCTTCGGGCATCAGAACACGGATACGGCAGCCCAGTGGGATCATGATCAGCCGTGGCGCCAGAGCCCCCAGAGCATAGCCGGTGATGGCGCCTATACCTCCCCAGGTGGCAGCCTGCGCCGGGCCGAACAGAATCCATGTGCCCAGGGTCGTGGCCAGCAACGTCAGCAGTGTGGCAGCGCTGCTCTGGCTGTTGCGAGCCACCAGATAGTCGTCCAGTCTGTCCTGTTTGCGATGGGCATAGAGCAAGCCTGGTACGGCGAACAGTGCCGCGAATACAAGCAGCCATATGAGGGCTGTGGAGGTGCTGAACATGGTTGTCTTCCTTGTCTTGAGCGGCGCTGACGTTTCGCCACAGGTGGCGGGCATCCGGCAAGGCAGGGAGACGGGAAAGAGGCTGGAGGCATGCATGGTGCAGCCTTGTTCCTTCCCTTCGCCAGCATTATCCGGATCAGGTTCAAAGGGTTGCCACACACACAGTGTGGTGTCTCAGCCGCTTTCCACGGCACCCCCAGGAGTGAGCGCAGAATAGGAAGTTCAAGTCCACTTGTCAACGATTATCAATTGACGCTACATCTTTCCTCAGTTGTTGTGCTATGGTTTTCGCTCGACACGGGGTGTCCTGATTTGCAGGGCTGAGAAAAAACCCGTTGAACCTGATCCAGTTCATACTGGCGAAGGGATGTCAGTCGCTGGCTCTGCCGCCACACCTGTGCATTCATGCCTTCGCCTCAATCCTGAGGTTTACATGCAGCAGTCTCTCCGTCTTGATCAACAACTGGTTCTGGTTACCGGTGGTGCCCGTGGCCTGGGTGAACACCTGGTAGCTGCCTTTCTCCGAGAAGGTGCCAGAGTTGTTATAAACTATCATCGCAGTTCTGATGCGGCCAGGCGCCTGGCAGAAAGATTCCCGGAGCATGCGCTCGCCGTACAGGCTGATGTATGCGAGCGAGCCGCAGTACAGGCGATGTTCGATCAGGCCCGACAGCATTTCGGCACACCGGTGACAACTGTCATCAACAATGCCTTGCCTGACTTCACATTCAACGGCGATGCACGTCCGAACGTGGATCAGCTGACCTGGGAAAACATGAACCAGCAATTCTCGGGAGTTGTCGGCGGTGCCATTAACACGACTCAGTCAGCACTGGCGGGCATGCGCGAGGCAGGTTTTGGTCGTATCGTGAACGTCGGAACCAATCTGTTCCAGAATCCCGTAGTGCCGTATCACGACTACACCGCTGGCAAGGCAGCCTTGTTGTCACTGACTCGCACGCTGTCGCAGGATCTGGGGCCCGACAACATCACCGTGAACATGGTGTCGGGCGGTCTGTTGCGTACCACGGATGCCTCGGCAGCAACCCCGGAGGCCGTGTTCGACTTCATTGCGGCGAGCACGCCCCTGCGGCGAGTGACCACACCGGCGGAATTCGCTGATGCCACCTTGTTCTTCGCCTCGTCCTGGGCGCGTTCGGTGACCGGGCAGAACCTGGTCGTGGATGGTGGTCTGGTGAAGGGCTGATGAGCACCGGGCGAACGCATACGCGGACGATGCATATCAATCTGTTCCTGATGGGCTGCGGCCATCACCGGGCCGCCTGGCGACATCCACAGTCCTCGGTAGAGCAATTGGGTGATATTCGCTATTACGAAGCTCTCGCGCAAGTGGCCGAACGCGGCAAGCTGGATGCCGTTTTCTTCGCCGACAGCGGGGCGGCGGGTAATGTGTCGGACGGCAGCTGGTGGTATCTGGAGCCACTGACTGCCATCGCCGCGATGAGTCGGGCGACTCATCGCATCGGCTTCATCAGCACCGTGTCCAGCACCTTCTACACGCCATTTCATGCCGCTCGCCTGCTGGCGTCGCTGGATCATATCTCCGGTGGCAGAATTGGCTGGAACGTGGTTACGTCGATGTTTGACGCTGAAGCCCGCAACCATGGTTACCGGAAAATGCCGGATCATGACGAGCGTTACCGACGCGCCGAGGAGTTCGTGCAGGCGGTGTCAGACCTGTGGGATTCCTGGGATGATGACGCCTTGCTGTTTGATCGTCAGGGGCATTATGCCGACCCCGGGAAGGTGCGTGCCATCAATCATCAGGGAGAATTCTTTCACGTTGATGGTCCGTTGAACGTACCGCGCCCATTGCAAGGGCATCCGGTACTGTTTCAGGCTGGTGCCTCGGAACAGGGTAGGGCACTGGCGGCCAGCCGTGCAGAAGCAATCTATGCGGTGGCCTATGATCTGCCTGCAGCGCAAAGCTATTATCGGGATATCAAGCGACGGGTGAAAGCTGCCGGCCGCAAGGTGGATGTGCCGATCATGCCAGGGCTGGTTACCTACGTGGCAGCAACCGAGGAAGAGGCCAAAGCCAAACAACGTGAACTGGATGAATTGCTGCCTGCCGACGCATCGTTGCGCCAATTGGCCCTGTTCATTGACCAGGATTGTTCCGAATGGGAGCTGGACGCACCAGTGCCACCCTTGCCATCACTGGAGAATTTCAGTGGTCCGCAGGGACGCTACAGCACCATACTGCGCATCATTGACACCGAAAATCCGACACTGCGTCAGTTGTTGGGAAGACTCGCGGCAGGTGGTGGTCATTGCACCCTGGTGGGTACGCCGGAAACGATTGCTGATCAGATGGAGCTCTGGTTCTGCAACGAAGGGGCCGACGGATTCAATCTGATGCCACCGTCATTGCCCGGTGGCATTGAAGATTTCGTGGATCAGGTAGTGCCTCTACTGCAGCAACGTGGTCTGTTTCGCCGTGATTACAAGGGCCATACACTGCGAGATCATCTGGAGTTGACAAGGCCCGGCTGCAACTGAAATGATGCCCAAGTTGGTTGTCATCCGACTGATTACAGGGGTGTGTCAGATTCCGAGAGGGGCTTCATGTTCAGGTACCATCCTTGCAAGAGACGAACCTTGCAAGAGACGAACCTTGCAAGAGACGAACCTTGTATCGGCGTATGACGGTCCCGACCGTACAGCACAGCATGCAAGTTCGGTCAGCGGCAAGCAGCTGCCGGAGCGCCGGGCGATATGATTGGGAGATCGGACATGTTGCAACTCAGATCAGCCAGTGAAGGTGATGCGGAGAGTGTCGCTCGCATTCTTGTGTCAGCAAGGCTTGCGTATCTGCCCTTTGCCCCATCTGCCCATTCGCCTGATGCGGTTCGTCGCTGGGTAGGCAACAACCTGATTCCGTCAGGTGGCGTTGTCGTCGCACAGCTCGATGACGAGAACGTGGGGGTTCTGGCTATATCGGAATCAGGCGGAATCGGATGGATCGACCAGCTTTACATGGCGCCGGGCCATGTCAATCAGGGTATCGGTAGTCAGCTTCTCGAACATGCCTTGAGCCTGTTGCCTCGCCCGATACATTTGTGGACATTTCAGGAAAACCACGGTGCAATCCGCTTTTATCAGCGCCATGGTTTCAAGGCCATCCGATACACGGATGGTGCTGGCAATGAAGAGAAGTGTCCGGACATGCTTTTCGAATATCCATGAACGGTAGCGTCATCAGGGCTCGATCACAGGCTCGAGAACACCGATAACTCGTCCTCGGTCAGGTTGCGCCACTGACCCGGTGGCAGTTCGTCCAGCGTGATATGCATGATGCGTATGCGTTCGAGTTTTTCGACGGAATAGTCGAAATACCTGCACATGCGTCGTATCTGTCGGTTCAATCCCTGCACCAGGGTGATTCTGAATACGTGGTCGGATTCCCTGACTACGTGGCAGCGTTTCGTGACGACACCGAGCATGGGAACGCCTCGGCTGATACCGACCATGAACTCATCGCTGATCTTTCTGTTCACGGTGACCCGGTATTCCTTTTCATGCCGGTTGTCGGCAGACAGAATCTTGTCTACCAGATCGCAGCGATTGGTCAGGAATATCAGGCCTTGAGAATCCTTGTCGAGTCTGCCTACCGGAAATACTCGGGAAGTGTGGGCAACCAGATCCACGATGTTTCTCTGATCCGTCTGCGCCGCGGTGCAGACCACACCGACCGGTTTGTTGAAGGCCAGAAAAACGACCTGTTCGGCAGTGAGCGGCACGATCGTCCGGCCTGAGAGTGTCACGGTGTCGCCGGCAGAGACCTTGTCGCCCAGCATCGCCCGCTCGCCGTTGATGAAGACCTCGCCGCGTCGCACATGGGCATCTGCCGCCTTTCTGGAGCAGAACCCGCTTTCGCAGATGTATTTGTTGATACGAGTCTCGCGGAGCGCCTGTGTGCCGGTCAGACATGGGCCCATGTACGCTCAACCCCAGTCCATGACCACCTTGCCAGCCTCACCCGAAATCATGGCGGCGAAACCGTCTTCGTAGTCATCAATGGAGATTCGGTGGGTGATCAGCTCGCTCAGATCCAGGCCCGATTGCACCAGGGCAATCATCTTGTACCAGGTTTCGAACATCTCGCGACCATAGATGCCCTTGACGTTGAGCATCTTGAAGATGATCTTGTTCCAGTCAACTGCGAACTCGGTCGGTGCGATGCCCAGCAGCGCAATCTTGCCGCCATTGTTCATCTTGTCGATCATATCGCGCATTGCCGGGGCGGCACCTGACATTTCCAGGCCCACATCAAAGCCTTCGGTCATGCCCAATTCGGCCATGACATCCGAGAGGCTCTGTTCGGCGGCGTTGACGACATGTTGAACGCCCAGTCGCTTGGCCAGCTCGATGCGATAGGGGCTGATATCGGTGATGACCGTCTTGCGCGCCCCCACTTTCTGCGCCACCAGGGCGCCCATGATGCCGATAGGGCCGGCGCCAGTCACCAGTACATCCTCACCAACCAGATCGAAGCTCAGTGCCGTGTGTACCGCGTTGCCGAAGGGGTCGAATATGGCGGCAATCTCATCGGGAATGTCGTCCGGGATCGGCACGACGTTGCTCTCGGGGATGCACAGATACTCTGCAAAGGAGCCCGGTCGGTTGACGCCCACGCCTTGCGTATTGCGGCACAAATGTCCACGTCCTGCACGGCAGTTGCGACAGGCACCACAGACGATATGGCCTTCGCCCGAGACTCGCTGACCGATCTGGTATTTGGTGGCTGCCGAGCCACAGTCGACAATCTCGCCACAGAATTCATGACCGACCACCATGGGAACCGGTACGACCTTCGCTGACCATTCATCCCACTTCCAGATATGCACATCGGTACCACAGATGGCCGATTTTCTGACCTTGATGAGTACATCACGCGGGCCGGCCTCGGGAATGGGTACCTGTTCCATCCAGATGCCGGCTTCGGGCCTGGCCTTCACCAGCGCCTTCATTTGATTGCTGCTTCGACTACTCATTTCATGAACTCCATTGGGCGACCGCCGTCGATGAATGCGTCGATGGCATGGTACTGTTCTTCGCGACGAAGCGCCGCAGACATCTGTAAAGGATCCGGTCTTGCCCAGGGAGGCCTATCCGGAAAACCGAAGTGTGCAACGTACACGTTTTTCAGGCGGCTGCGTACGACCTCGACTGTCTGAAGAGTATCGTTTTGTCGCAGGATGACAGCTGAGTGCTCGGCAGGCAAGGCGGGCCCGGCATGAATCAGCGTGGCTGATCACTAGTCCAGCGGTGCATGCAATCGCGTGGCGCTGGTGATGATCCCACCCCGATTGCCGACTTCGATACTGCCGTAACGCTGCGTGAAGCACTCGGGCAATTCACGATCCCCCTCGATCGACAACCACAGACGCAGCAGGTGGCGACGTCTGTCGGCATCGGGCCAATCGGTGAAGGCCGTACGATCATGCAACTGTGCATGGTTGTAGACGAACTGCATGTCGCCGGGCTGCAGACGCATGCTCAGGTGCAGATCCGCATCATTGGCCAGGCTGTCGAACAGGTCGAGAGCCTCGATGTGCTCCGGGGTCAGGCGCATCGCATCGTCGAACCGTTGAGCGCTATTGATATACTGGCGCTGATAGAACACGGTCAGTTTGCCCTGGTACCAGGACAGTGGTGGAATCGTCATGAACGGTTGCATGCCGTCCGGAATCTCGCCGCGTCGGTCGGTGGCAATGGGATCGAACAGTCTTTCCAGCAGGTCAGGGCGCTCGGCCTTCATCCGGTTGTAGATGGATTCGGCGCTGACCAGCAGTGAGTCGCCACCCTCCATACCCTCACGCAGGCACAAAAGGCCGACGACATCGGCGCTGTCGGTATGAAAGCTCTGGCGCGCGCTGGTCTGGTAGATGCGGGTATCGGGGTCGTTCGGGTTGGCGCCGACATTGCGCACGTGTCCCACGATATGCCCTGCCGCATTCTGAGAGCGCGCCGATCCCAGGTGGGCACCCACACCGCAGAAGATGGCTGCCGCCATTTCCTGAGAGTAGCTGTCGCTGGGTAATCCTCGAATGACCTCGAAACCGATGCCATGAATCAGCTTCTCTCTCAGCGCCTGCAGATGGTGCGCAAGATTGTCCAACGGAAAGTCTGTCTTCGTGATGTCGCCGATATCCTGTCCAAGCGAGAGGTAGTGCGTGGCGGCCGTCTCCAGCTCCGCGATGTCCGTGGCAGAGAGATGCACCAGCCACTGATCGGGGGCGGCCTGCATCTGCGAACCTGTCCAGGCGGCAGGGCCGTTGATGATGTCGGGTAATGCAGGCTGGCTCATGGGGCTCCGGTGTTGTTGATTTCTCCGGTTCACTGATTCCCGGAACGCTGCTATTCTTCCATATCAACGTGGAATCCTCCAGCGCAACACACTGACCAGGACCGGTTGCCAGGAGATCGACACCCAGCCATTGGAGGATGTGAACAA
The DNA here is from genome assembly GCF_052681095.1 of Granulosicoccus sp. 3-233. Lineage (NCBI taxonomy): Bacteria > Pseudomonadati > Pseudomonadota > Gammaproteobacteria > Chromatiales > Granulosicoccaceae > Granulosicoccus > Granulosicoccus sp. 3-233. The sequence goes on along the minus strand of NZ_JBQYLE010000009.1, from coordinate 79,423 downwards.
TGACCGTCACGAGCGTTACCACCCAGCCCTTTGCCGGACAGAAGCCTGGTACGTCCGGATTGCGCAAGAAAGTGCGTGTGTTCCAGCAACCCCACTATCTGGAAAATTTTGTCCAATCCATCTTTGACACTCTCGAAGGGTTCAAGGGAAAGACGCTGGTCGTCGGTGGTGATGGCCGATACTTCAATCGCGACGCTCTGCAGATCATCGTCAAGATGGCCTCTGCCAATGGTTTTGGTCGTGTGCTGATCGGCAAGGGTGGCATTCTTTCCACACCGGCGGCCTCCGGCATGATTCGCAAGCGCGAAGCCTTTGGTGGCATCATTCTGTCCGCCAGCCACAATCCGGGCGGGCCGGAGGAGGATTTCGGGATCAAATACAACGCCGGCAATGGTGGTCCTGCACCCGAGCAACTCACCGAAACCATCTTCCAGAAGACACAGACAATCGATCGTTACCTGATCCTTACCGGCTCCGATGTCGATCTGGACAAGCCTGGCACCACGCGTCTGGGTGACATGGATGTGGAAATCGTCGACCCCGTGGCGGACTACGCTGCCATGATGGAGCAAGTGTTCGACTTCGACCAATTGCACGATCTCATTCATTCCGGGCAGTTCAATCTGCGTTTCGATGCCATGAATGCCGTGACCGGTCCTTACGCCAAGGCCATTCTGGAACAGCGTCTCGGCGCACCTGCGGGTACGGTGATGCGCGGCGAACCGCTGGAGGATTTCGGTGGGGCTCACCCTGACCCGAACCTGGCGCATGCTGCCGACCTGGTGGCGCTGTTGCAAGGGGACAATGCACCGGACTTCGGTGCGGCTTCCGACGGTGATGGCGATCGCAACATGATTCTGGGCAAGGACTTCTACGTGACGCCATCGGATTCGCTGGCAATACTGGCAGCCAATGCGCAGAAGGTGCCGGGTTATGCCAAGGGGCTGGCAGGTGTCGCGCGATCCATGCCCACCAGTCGCGCAGTGGATCGGGTTGCCGAGAAAATGGGTATTCCCTGTTTCGAAACACCCACCGGCTGGAAATTCTTCGGCAATCTGCTGGATGCCGGGCGCATTACCTTGTGCGGTGAAGAGTCATTCGGTACCGGCTCCGATCACGTGCGCGAGAAAGATGGTCTGTGGGCTGTTCTGTTCTGGCTCAACGTGCTGGCCGTTCGCAAGGAGTCGGTGGCGGCCACGGTGCGTACTCACTGGAGTCAGTACGGACGTAACGTCTATACACGGCATGATTACGAAGGCGTTGACAGCGACCGGGCTCATTCCATGATCGAGGACCTTCGTGGGCGGGTGAATGACATGGCGGGCCAGCGCTTTGGCAACTACGAAGTCGACCTGGCCGATGATTTCAGCTATTCCGATCCGGTTGATGGCAGTGTGAGCAACCATCAGGGTATCCGGCTGTTGTTTGCCGGCCCCGGTGGCGGCTCGCGCATCGTGTATCGTTTGTCAGGCACCGGTACCGAAGGGGCAACCTTGCGTGTCTATGTCGAGCGCCACGAAGGCAATCCGGATAATCATCATCTGGACCCTCAGGTGGCACTGGCAGACCTGCTGGGTATCGCCTCGGATGTGGCGAAGATCACGCATTACACGGATCGCACCAAGGCCGACGTCATTACCTGAGGGGCAGTCCTTCACAGGATTCCGGGATCGCCACGATTCACTTGTGGCGATACCGTATCATCGCGGCGATAGGCGAATAACCATGCCCAGCTTGCAGGAGTACCCAGATAGCTCAGACCTTCTGATACCTCAATCGATTCGACTTGCAATCCTGCCTGTCTTGCAAATTGACTCAGAGTATCTGACCTGATTGCGCTGTAGAATCGACCTTCTGTATCTCGCCAGTCTGTTTCCGCACATTTGAAGGAAGCACACAGCAATCCTTGCGGTTGCAGTGCCCGGCAAACACGCTCGAGAACATCCTGGAGGCAGTCGAGTGATACATGGGTCAATGATGCAGCAGCCCAGACCCCATCGAACTCGGACCGATAGTCGAGATCGGAGAAGTCCTTCACGATGACATCCCGGTTGATCCGTTGTGCGGCAATTTTCGCCAGCTCTACGGAACCATCCAGGGCAACGACATCGTGACTGTTTTCGAGAAATGCCTGTGAGGCGTGACCTCCACCGCAGCCCAGGTCCAGTATGCGAGAGCCAGGTTTCAGTCTTTGGATGAACCGGCTCCGGTAAGCCACGAAATCACCAGCAGGGTCCGGCGCATGGTTGCCGTAGAGCGCGGCGTTCGTGTTGTAATAGTTCATCGTTTCCTGGTCAATCATGGCTACCTTATACCATTGATATTGGTTGCAGAGATTCGGGGCTTCGGGAGGCTAGCCGCCTTAGCACACATCAGCCAACCCGGTCTCCAGACTGGGTATCGAACAAGGCCGTGCTGGCCATATCGACTGTCAGTGCAATGCGTTTGCCGCTCCATTGCAGCGCCCGGGCCTCCAGCTCGGCAACCACGTGGGTGCCCGCCAGATGAAAGGTGCCATAGCTGCGAGAGCCGGTGGGCTGCACGACTTCGAGGCTGATCTGCAGTGTGTCGAATCCACTATCGACATGTGACCAGTGCTCCGGTCTTACGCCCCAGTGGTAGCTGCCATCGGCAACATCGGTCTGAATGCTCAGCTGCTGTCCATCGGGCAGTGTCATGGTGCCCGAGGCGATGGTCACTTCGATGAAGTTCATCGGCGGTGAGCCGAGAAAACCTGCAACGTACTGGTTGATTGGCCGTTCAAACAACGCCAGAGGCGCTCCCGCCTGTTCGATACGACCATCACGCAGCAGCACGATACGCTCGGCCAACGTCATTGCCTCGATCTGATCGTGGGTAACGTAGATGAAGGTCTTGCCCAGTCGCTCGTGCAGACGCTTGATTTCCTCGCGCATGCCATCGCGCAGTTTGGCGTCCAGGTTCGACAGCGGTTCGTCGAACAGGTACAGGTCGGCGTCGCGTACGATCGCGCGACCGATGGCGACCCGTTGCCGCTCGCCACCGGAGAGTTCCCGCGGTGTGTTCTGCAGCAGGCGGGTGATATCCAGTAGATCGGCTGCCCAGTGCACCTGTCTGTCGAGTTCGGGCTCGGCGAACTTGCGGGCACGCAGTCCGAAGGCGATGTTCTCGTAGACACTCAGATAGGGGTAGAGCGCATAGCTCTGGAAGACCATGGCGATATTGCGTTCGCGAGGTGCCAGTCCGTTGAAGGCGCGCCCACCGAGGGTGATGGTGCCCTGTGAGATGTCCTCCAGACCCGCGATGCAGCGCAGCAGCGTACTCTTGCCGCAGCCCGACGCACCAACCAGCACCAGAAACTCACCGGCGGGCACATCGATGGAAATGCCCTTGACCGCCTGATGGTCACCATAGTTCTTGATGATGTTGTCGAGCTGTAGATTCGGCATTGAAGTCAACCCTTGACGGCGCCCATGGACACGCCACGAACAATGAATTTCTGCATCGTGGCAACAACCACGAACATCGGTAGGACGCCCAGCACGCTCATCGCAGAGATCTTCGACCAGAAGGTGGACTGTGAGCCGAAGTAACCGGTGACCTTCACCGTATAGGTCACCACCTCGGACTTGCTGAGAATCAGGGCGAAGATGAAATCGTTCCAGGCGAAAATGAAGGTAAAGACAGCAGTAGCGAAGAGACCGCCACGCGCCATCGGCATGACCACCTTGCGCAGCACCTGCCAGCGCGTCAGACCATCGATCATGGCGCTCTGTTCAAGCTCGATCGGTATGTCCTGGATGTAGCCACGCATCATCCAGGTGACGTAGGGAATGTTGAATGCCGTGTAGAGCATGATCAGGCCCATATAGGTATCCACCAGATTCCACGACACATACAGCAGAAAGATGGGGAAGGCGACGCAGATGGGCGGGATCATGCGTTGCGAGATGATCCAGATGGACAGATGATCTCCACCGGTACGAAAGCGCACGATGGAATAGGCGGCGAGGGTGCCCACCAGCATGGCCAGTACGGTACTGATACCGGCTGTTATCAGGGAATTCCAGACCGCCACGACATCACCATCGCGAAACAGGGTCAGGTAGCTTGAAACATCGAGTTGCTGCGGAAACCAGACCGGGGGGTAGGCATAGACTTCCTCGGGAGACTTGAAGGAGATGGCCACCAGCCAGTACACCGGAAAGGCAAAGATCAGCGTGACGCACAGGGCGATGGCGAAGCGTAGCCACAGGCGCCAGCCCGTGTCTCGGCGATTCATCGTGACACCTCCACCCGGCGCAAGGCGGCGACCACGAAGACGGTCAACAGCACGATGACGAGAAAGGCAATGGCGGCCGAGTAGGATATCTCGAATTCGCGAAAGGCCATCTGGTAAGCATAGATGGACAGAGTTTCGGTGGCGGTACCGGGGCCACCCTGGGTCATGGTCCAGACCAGATCGAACACCCGGAACAGATCCAGCGCCCGAATCAGTACGGCGATGAACATGACCGGCATGATGGCCGGCAACACGATGCGTCGGAAGGTCATCCACCAGGATGCACCGTCTATCTGTGCCGCTTCCAGCTGTTCGCGATCGACATTCGACAAGGCCGCGTAGAGCAACAGGAACATGAAGGGGGTCCACTGCCAGACTTCGGCAATGAGGATGGCGGGCCACACCAGGTTGGCGCTGACAGTCCAGAGCAACTTGACATCCGTACCGGCCAGCCAGCTGATGATCTGGTTGACCGGCCCGAATCGCTGGTCGAGCATGAGCCGCCAGGTGGCGCCGGCGACAATGGGCGATATGATGGTGGGCAGCAGAATGATCGAGATCAGTACTGCCTTGAACGGGATCTTCTCGAGAAACAGTGCTGCCAGCAGATAGCCCAGAACCAGTTCGATGGGCAGGGCAACTGCCGTGAACACAAGGGTGCGCACCAGTGATTGCCAGAGCCTGTCGTCGGATAGCAAGCGCTCATAGTTGAGCAGTCCCTGAAAGCTTCGCACATCATCGAACAGGGAGATGTTCTGGAAGCTTGCGATGACCAGCTTGATGAACGGGTACAGGCCAATCAGCAGGATGAAGAACACCGCCGGGATCACCAGCAGATAACGAAATGTACGATCGTTGTCCAGCAGACTCTTCAGCATCGTGTCGTATCGTCTCCTCGGTAGAGAGGTTCACCGTATGGGTTCATCCGTACACAGACCCCGGAGCACATTCGCTCCGGGGTGACGAACAGCGAGACATTCACGGCATGGGCCATGCGATGTCAGGGGTAGGCATTGGGCTTGCTGGCCCAGTCCGCGTAGACACGCTTCTGCTTGTCCACACCGATGCGTTGAGTCAGTTGATCCCAGTCCTCTGCCAGATCATCGAGTATCTTCTTCGCATCTTCTCCCGACCAGAGACGACTGATGGCCTGCCGTAGTGCTTCCTCATAGCGGTCGGTCTGCAACAGGGAAAGATCGAGCAGGCCGGTCTCGGCGCCCTTTTGCAGTACATCCAGATATTCACCGGCATTGGACCAGCGTGAGCGATATTCCTCACTGGCAAAGTGACTGGTACGGAAGGGGTCGCGCAGTGCATAGGGCAATTGCACCCGTTGCAGACTGATCTCTTCGCTGTTCAACCATTGGGCGAACAGATAGGCGGCCTCCTTGTTCGCAGAACCTGAAGCCACGGCCAGGGAGAACCCGACGGCCAGCTCCGGTGTGCCACCCGGGGGTAAGGCATAACCCACCTTGTCCGCCACCTTCGTCTCCGGAATCCAGTTGAGTGCTTCGGTACCCTTGCCATAACCTGCGGCCCAGCGACCAACAGGCGGCCAGGAGATGGTCATGGCAATGTCACCGGCCAGAAAGGCGTTGAAGGCTTCGATGAAGCCCCATTGCTCGACACCAGGTGGCATCCAGCTGTTCTCGGCACGCATTTCGTTGAAAACCTTCACGCCGATATCGGAATTCACGGTGGCATCCATGCTGTCCGGGTCGAAGAACTGACCGCCCTCTACCCGAAATCGTTCCTGAAACATGTATTGCGCATTCCCCGGCTGGCGCAACAATCCAGCGCCGTAGGTATCGGGTGCGTAGGTGTCGGTCATGAACTGACCGATCTCGGAGAACTGCTGCCAGGTTGTGGGTGGTGCCAGCGGGTAGCCGTATTTTTCCTGGAACGCGCTCTGGTTGGCGGGGTCATCGAACAGGTCACGTCGGTAGTAGAGGATCAATACATCGCCATCATCGGGCAAGGCGTAGATCCGGTCTTCCACCGTCATCTGGTTGTCGCGGTATACCGGGGCAATGCCTTGCAGCTCTTCCCGGTAGCCGAACTTGTCAACGTAGTCATCCAGTGGCTCCAGAGCACCGGACATGGCCAGATCGGGTAGCTGATTGGGTATGACATTGAGCAGATCATAACCACCCGAGCCGGAGCGATAATCCTGCATGGCCTTGGTGAACATCTGATCGACCGGGGACTCGATGACGTTGATCTTGATACCGGTAAGCTCCTCCCAGAGTGGACCGGTAAAGTTCTTCGGGTCGAGCGGCTGTAGCCCGGCTTCATACAGGACGTTCAGGGTGACTCCTGAATACTGTTTGGCGGCCTCCACCGCCTGGTCGGCTGCACTTTGTGCATGCGCGTTACCGATCAGGCCGAGACAGACGGCACTGGCCGTCACTATATGCCGGGTGTTCTTGACAAACTGGGTGTACATGATTTCGCTACTCCACATCTTGTTACTCCACGGTTGACGTTGAAACGTGGCCTTATTTGCAGATATCGTTTACCGACTTGTTGATGGCGTCCATATTGAATACCTGGTCCAGCCAGTCCTCCTTGAAGAGCACGCTCTTCGCATTGTCGATTGCCAGCAAGGCGCCGTCCGAGAACTTGCCCTCGGGAAACTCCTCGAAGGCAATCGCCAGTTCGATGTTGAGATGGCCGAGAATGAAGTCTCTGGCGGCTTGCGGTGGAACGCCGAGCGATACGGCTCGATCAGTGGCTTCGCGCAAGGCCATGCACATCGTGGCTCCGACGGTCTCAGACAGGGCGGGTTCGAGGATGGCAATCTGTTCCACGGTGCACCGATGCGCCCGCTCCACCGGCGCGTAGATGGCACGAGCCACCGCTTCGCACTGGGCATAGTGTTCTTCCGGCCCTTGCATCAGAGCACATACGATGTGCTGCCTGGCGGCCACACCACCGAAGAAATCTGTCTGCTTTTCATGCGAATCTTCGTAGTTGAAGATCGAAGGGTGGCAAGGGTGGGTGATGAAGTAGGTGACATCCTTGCGCTCCGGCATCTTGCCGGCCTGCGGCGCTGCGGCATCGAGCACCACCAGAGAAGTACCGGGTCGAACCTGATCGATGATGTTGTGTGCCACATCACCGATGGCGCGATCGGGGACAGCCAGCAACACGATGTCGGCGCGCGACACGGCCTGACCCGGCTCGACGCAATCGGCACCGGTAGCCTCCTTCAGGCGCTGGCGACCTTCCTCTGAGACCTCGACATGATCCACATCGAAGTCTGTGGTCCCCAGGTTCCTGGCAAGCCTGACCCCCATCTTGCCGCCAGCTCCCAATAACGCGATTTTCTTCATGGTGTTCCCCGTACGGATGAAGTCGTGGTTCAAGCGGTCAGACCGCCATTTCTGACTTGTTGAAAGAATTCCGGCTCGCCCATCTGCCCGCCCTTGAGCGCGATCTGCAAATGGCCTAGCGTCTGATTGTCCGAATGGGCCTGGCACAGGGCTGCACCGGTCGCGATCGGTGCCAGAGCGGTCAGCGCATACAGCCCCAGCATGGAGACGCCATGACCGGAGGTGTCACCGCCGGCAATGGCGCAACGCGACAGGCTTGCCTGTTCGATCAGATCCTGCAGCAATCTGCCGAGCCCTTCACCCACTGCTTCATTGACCTGATCAGCGGGCAGGCCGGCGGCGTCTATCGCCTCATTGAAGCGCACATTGGCCGGGTCTTCAGGGCCGGTACTGGTGTATACTAGCGGGTCGTGACCTCTGCCGAAGGCATCCATGGCGAGTGCCGCCACGCGCTGCAGTTCCTGTTCCCAGGCTGAGGCATCCACTGCTCTTGACGGGTCGATGCGAATGCATTCGAAGCCCTGTGTCGCGGCAACAGCTATCTGATTGGAGGTGATTGGCGAGCAGGAACCGGAGACTACCGCCATGCGTTCAACCCGTCCGGGGTGCGCGGGTGGTGCTGCCGATTCCAGCAGTCCCGCCTGGCGCCAATAGGCAACCAGTGCGTATTCGATACCCTGTGAGCCGATGCAGAAATGCCGCTTGCCCCGGTTTTCCCAGATCAGTCGCCCGGCCTCGACAAGCGAGGACTCATCCATGCAGTCAAGGGCGACAATGGCAGCTCCCGATGCGCGTTCGGATTGCAGGGCAGCCTGAGCCAGACCGGCATTCAGTTCGGTGATGGATACCAGTCCGATCGGCAGCTGCGTCTGTTTCGCCAGATGACGCCGTACATCGGCTTCGTCCATCGGTGTCACCGGGTGCTGGCGCATGACAGGGTGTCGATCGAGGCGGTGGACGGTGCCTGACACGCCAGCGAACAGATTGCCGAATGCCTGGTATCGCTGCATGGCAGGTGCGGCGACCAGGCAGGCGTGCCAGTCATCGGGTTCGGAGAGTATGGGCATGGCCAGTTCACAGGCTCGACCGATGGAGCCTGTCTGCGGCGAGGAATCCAGCGTCGAACAGACCTTGTAGTGATTGATCGCAGCCTCGTAATTTGCCATTTCCCCGAACACGGACGGCAGTGTGGCCTCCATCCAGGCAGGCGAGCGCGCTCGCGCCGTACCGGCAATCCCGATCCCGCGAGCGCGGGGAAAACGGCTCAGTTGATCCTGCGTGGGAGGTGCGAAGAATAGGACGGATTCAAGCCCGGCGAAGCTCAGCACTTCCATGACGGCGGCCGCCCCGGTGAAGTCATCGCCATACCAGGCAAGGAGCCGACCATCGGTTAATGGGGAGGCGCCTGTCATTGTCTGTAGGTGTCCAGTGCGCTGGCCAACTCGGGCCTCTCCCGGGCATAGTCCTCCAGGGATACGCCGGAAGTCGCGGCCTCCCAGGCCTGGCGCAAGCTGCTGACTCCGGCTGCAACGCCCATGGGATGCCCGGCAATGCCACCGCCTGCCAGATACATCAGGTCGGTGGTGCCCAGGGCGGCGTAGGTATCCTCTACCTGTTCCGCGGACTGGCCGGATGAGAAGACCGGCATCGCGATACACGGCTTGTTATCGAACATGGGTGTCAGGCAGGCTCGAGCGGAGGCCAGCACGCTGTCGTCATCCTCGCAGAACTTGTTGCGCAGGCCGTTGACATGCATGTGATCGGCACCGGCGAGCCGCCAGATTTTCTGCCAGGCCACATAGGACCAGCCCAATGACGGGTGGCGCGACAGATAACCCCAGCCATTGCGATGCGCATGAATGGGTAACTCGGAGAACCTTCCCAGCTCGATCATGCCCACCAGACCAACGCTGTTCAGGCTGGCCATCACGCAGCTGCCTCCCAGAGAGACGATCAGCTCGTGGCGTCGCCGCATCTGATCCAGATCGCCGGTGATATTGAAGGCGTACATGATCTTCTTGCCGCTGATATCGGCATGGCGATTGATCACGTCCATGACGGCACGAGCGCGTTCCTCGAACGGGCAGGCCGGTCCATCCGATTGCAGCTCGTCATCCTTGATGAAGTCGATGCCTGCCTCGGCCAGCTGCTGCACCATGGCCGCAGTACCTTGTGCGTCGAGGCCCACGCTTGGCTTGATGATTGTGCCGAGCAGCGGGCCATTCTGCACGCCCGTGAGTTGGCGTGTACCCGGGATGCCGAAACGTGGCCCGGAATAGACTTGGGCGAACTCCTCAGGCAAGCGCACATCCACGATACGCAAGCCGGAGAAGGACTTCAGTTCGAACAGATTGCCGGTAATGGTTGCCAGCAGATTGGGCAGTGAAGGCCCGATATTCGCCAGCGGCCATGACAGGGTGACAGCCGCCTTGCGTATGGGGCCATTACGGCGCACGGCTCCCGGCAACGAGGGCTCGTTCAGTTCGCCAATGACCTCCAGTGATTCTATCCGGGCAGCGGCGCGTTCCTTGAGCTCGGGTGTTTCTCCCGGAACCGCGATGAAGGTGCCGGAGGACTGCTCGCCAGCCATGATCTCGGCAGCCCGTACCGGGTCGTCGGAAGTTTCGATGAGGTAGTCGGCTTCGATGCGCATCAGTTGTCCTGCCCGGGTGATGAGTCGGGTGATGAGTCGGTCGGATTGAGGGAACGTGTCAGCACGGCGATGGCAAGGGACTGCAGGTTCAGCGAATCGCGGTACTGAGCCGAGGTGTTCATCAGCCAGTCCGGGTCTCTGGCTGCTTCGGTAAAGCTCTGGTTATCCAGAATCCGGATATGCCAGGCCCGGTCCAGGGTGAGGGTCTGTGGGGCGGAAGAGGTGTTGGCGAGCAGTAGTCGGAATTCCTCGTCAGTCCTCACCCCGTATGCAACCGCGCCGGCTGGTAAACCGTCGACGGCGATTCTGCCGTGACCACTCATGCCGGCAGCCGCGCGAATGACATGAAACAAGGGGAACAGCCGAGCATCGGGTTCGTCATCGAACCAGGGTTGCGGATACGCCTGTGGTTGCCACACGAGTCCGAACGGGCCGGCCGCTGCGGCCAGTGTGATTGCCTCGATGGCCTGTTCGTTGCTGGCACTCAACACACCTACCGCCCATGCGGCGGCAAACAGTCCGCGTTGACGCGGGTCGGCTTGCGCCAGAGCCTTTCTGCTCTGCTCAGGGTTGGCCGCTGGCGCCGAGCCATAAGGGTTGGTACGCGCACCGAGTGACACGAGCCCGAGTCGTGTCGGCAGGGAGTGACTCAAGGCTTCGGCACTGGCGAATATCTGCGGCAGGGCCTCCAGTGTCTGCATGACCGAGACATCGTCCGCGGCGTGCACGATGGCGGTGTTGCCGTAGGTCACATAGGCGCCTGATGAGTCCTCGGGTGGGCAACGGTTGAGCTCGGTGAAATTCGTCAGAACACCACAGCCGATGGCGGTATCCGGAAAGGCTGCCATCGTCGCTTTCAGTGTCTCGTGGGGTGTCGGCCCCTCCGGCCAGGGTCCCACAGGCTGATGACTGGCCAGATAGGGCTCCGGCAAGGCAACGACATGGCTCGGCTGGATAGTCGATTTTTCGAGCTGCCCAGCCAGTCTTGTCAATTCGGTCAATGGCGTATCCTTGCCAAGAACGATTTCCAGATCGATCTCCAGTTCGTCGCTTTCGATCCAGGAGTGCGGCAATGTCAGCCTGGATTCGTCTGTCAGTACGAGCCTGGCGAGAATATACTGCACGGCGCAACGCGCTATCAGTGCCTGAGTATCTGGCGTCACGAGCCATTGCGGGTCGCTGGCAAGTCCGATCTGTGGCGCACACCCGTGCAGTTGCGTCAGTGACATACGAGTGGCGTCAGTGCTGGCGTGGCTGCTGGCGTCACCTCCCGACAGTTTCACGCGAATGGATTGTCTGAGCGTCGAGTCGGCTTTGATGATGTAGGTGAAAGGCTGAACCAGCGGTACACAGTACGTCTTGAATGAGGCATCGGACCAATTGCGCTGGTCCTCCATCTCGAATACCTCTCCGTCGAAGCGGATATCGATGTCGATACCGTGCAGTTGATGGTGCAGGCCGGCGATGTCGGACACTGGCTGATCAGGTGAAATCCGGTCTGGAAAGTGCGTGTTCTCGACAGACCCATCGGAATGAGTGACTTGCAGTTGGCTCCCGGCAAGGTCGGTGATCGGGTGCAGAACCGTAAAGCCTGCGCGATTGGTTGCGAAGTCTTCAGGTGCCTGCATCTCGATGCTGGCTTGCAGGACACCATCGCCCTGGCAACGGATGGATACCTGGCAGTCCAGTGCACCCTTCCCGACTTGAAAATGCAACTGATGGTGCAAGTTGCTTGCGGACTGCTCAGTTTTCTCGCTGATGAGTGTCGGGCGCATCGTTCCCCAGTCTTCATCGCGAACTGGCCAGGAGATGGCCCGTATGACTTCGCGTCCTTTCCAGCAGAGATTGCGAAGGCCATCGATGTCGACGCAGAAGGACATATGCCCAACCACCATGCTCTGCGGCGACGGAATGACCTCCGAGGTACCAAAACACATCAGAAGTGGGTCCGGCACGGTCATGGCTGCCTCCTCTGTCCCGGAAGGGGATTGACACGGTGGAACGGTGACTGCTGATTCGATGGTATACTATGTATCCCAAGTACTCCAGAACTTTTGCAGTTCGAATGACTGGCGCGGACGGGCGGCCGCATGTCAAACACCTTCTTCATAACCAGGCAGGAAAACTCGACGACCGTGAAGCAACGAGCACCAGAACAGATACGGAAGAGGCGTCTGTATGAGGAGGTCATGGACCGGCTGGTTGATCTCATCAAGGCAGACGGCCTGGCACCCGGTGACAAGTTGCCATCCGAGCGTGACCTGATGGCCCGCTATGGTGTCGGTCGGCCAGCGGTGCGTGAAGCCTTGCAGAACATGGCGAACATCGGCCTCATCAGCCTGACGCAGGGAGAACGGGCGAGTGTGGCCACGCCAAGTTTTTCCAATGTCATGCAGGCGGTGTCATTGACCACCAGTGGCATTCTTCGCAGCAGCAGTGAAAGTCTGGACGAACTCAAGGAGGCTCGGCTCCTGTTCGAGCTGCAGATGGTACGCCTGGCCACCCAGCGGGCCTCTGACACGGCCATAGAGCAGCTCGAGTTGCGTTATCAGGCACATACGCAAGCATTGAACAACTCGGAAGAGTTTCTGAAACAGGATGCGCTGTTTCATCGAGAAATTGCAGCCATGACGGGTAATGCCATTTTTGCCAACCTGAGTCAGGCTTTGATCGAGTGGCTTGCCGAGTTTCATCAGGAACTGGTGCGCTTGCCTGGCGCTGAAAATCTGACCCTGTCAGAACATGCTTCCATCGTGGCCGCCATTCGTTCTCGTGATGCGGATGCCGCAGAAACCGCCATGAGGATTCATCTGACCAGGGCCAATTCGCTCTATCGTCATCTGGTTACTGAAGGTTGAAGGGGGACATATGCTTGAAGGTGGTTTGATTGGTTGTGGCTTCTTTGCGATAAATCAGCTGCACGGATGGCGAGAGGTTGAGGGTGCCGGAATCTCGGCAATCTGTGATCAGGATGAACGACGACTGGCAGAGGTGGGTGATGCCTTCGGTATCCAGGCTCGCTATACCGATGCCGCGCAGATGCTTGCCGCCGAGTCACTCGACTTTGTCGATATAGCCACGACGGTCTCTTCTCATCGGCCATTGGTTGAACTGGCTGCCAGCGAGCGTATGCATGTCATTTGTCAGAAGCCGCTGGCCGATTCTCTGGACGATGCACGTGCGATGGTTCGCGCGGTCGAGAGGACGGGCAAGGTGTTCATGGTGCATGAGAACTTTCGCTGGCAAGCCGCGATTCGTGCTGTCATCAGAGTGGTACGGGAGGGCACCATCGGTACGCCGTTCTTCTGCCGTGCCAGCTTCCGTTCAGGGTACGATGTCTATTCGGGTCAGCCGTATCTGGCCGAAGACGAACGCTTCATCATTCAGGACCTGGGTATTCATGTACTGGATATTACCCGCGCGCTGATGGGGGATGTTGCGCGATTGTCTGCAACAACACAGCGTATCAATCAGAATATCAAAGGCGAGGATGTCGCCACGATTCTGCTATCACATGACAGTGGTGCCACGAGCATCGTGGATTGTTCCTACGCAAGCCGGCGCAAGGTAGAGACCTTCCCCGAGACTCTGCTTGAAATCGATGGTGAGCTGGGTAGCCTGAGACTCGATGCCGGTTATCAGCTGAGCATTCAGAGTGCTGGTACAGAACAGCGATCGAATGTCGAACCACCATTGCTGGGGTGGGCGGAGCGCCCCTGGCACAACATCCAGGAAAGCGTCGTTGCGATCCAGCAGGACTTCGCCAGCTGTATCGCCGAAGGCCGCCAGCCGGAGACCTCCGGGGAGGACAATCTCGGGACTCTGGCTCTGGTGGAAGCGGCATATATCTCTGCGCGAGAGGGCAGAACGGTTATATTGTCAGAGTTGTAACTGTGAAAGTGCCTGTGAGCCGTCATCGGCGCTACCGTCCTGCTGTCTGCCAAGATTGAAACATACATGTTCTACGACCCGAGAAGCGAATCACACGGTCTCGCCCGTAACCCGTGGACCGCACTGGTAGTGCCACGTCCCATTGGCTGGATATCCAGCCTGAGTCCTTCGGGAGTGGCGAACCTTGCTCCTTACAGCTATTTCAACGCGGTATCGGCCATGCCGCCGTTTGTCATGTTCTCGTCAACTGGCCGCAAGGATAGTCAGGAGAATATCGAGGCCACCGGCGAATTCGTGGTCAATATGGCGGTTGCCAATCTGCAGGACGAAGTCAATCAGTCATCGGCGCCGTTCAATGCCGAGGTGGATGAATTCGAACGAACCGGTCTTGCCAAGGCTGCTTGCCGCAATGTATCCGTGCCTCGCGTTGCCGCTTCTCCTGTGGCGCTGGAATGCATTTTGAACAAGGTAGTGCCACTGATAGCGCGTGACGGCAAGAAGGTGGGGTCGGAGGTGATATTCGGTGAGGTGGTCGGCATCCACATAGCGGATGAGGTGATCGTTGACGGCCGGCTCGATACTGCGGGCATGCGCCCACTGGCTCGCCTGGGGTATATGGATTACGCGGTTACCGAAGAGACCTTCAGCATGAAACGTCCGGTACTGGAGGATGACTAGGCGCAGGTATGGTGCAGAAACAAGCCAAGGCTGGTGCTCTTGATCAATCTGAACATACGAGGTTTGATAAGGTCTGACCTGATAAGAATCGGCCCTTCCTGTTTTATGCTCTACATTGTTGGCCGATTGGCTGCGATAGGACCGGGCTGACTCTCTGCAACAGCATGAGCTGCATGGAAAACTGTGAAGTGTAAAAGTATTTGCCGTACAGGAGTGGAGGATGACGAGACTTGGTATGCTTTCATGCGCCGGGTTGGCGTGCGCTGTCACCTTGGTGTATCACTCGATGATCTCTGAGGACGAGTTCATTCAACCAAACTCAGATCCGGACTCAGGCTTGGTCAAGGAGCGTTCTGTAGAAGTCTCTCCAGTTGCTTCAACTGACACCGAACGTAACAAGGCGAATGAAATGACCGAGCCTGCGGCGCAAATTATCAATAAGGAGACGACTATAGTCGCCGGTGACAGTGAAATGAAGAATACGAGCGATTTTGATCGCCTTCGTGATGAGGTACTTGGCTGCATTGATGCTGATACGCTTGCATTGCGTCGAAGTCCAGTGTGCCAGGACGCTGTCAAGCGAATTCATGATCTCGCTGTAACAACGAGAAAGCTGGCAGAGATGGAGTTTGCCATATCGACTCTGTACACAGAAATCGACGCCGAAACACTTCGCACTATCATTGATGATTTCGAAGAACGAACTAATGAAATAGCGAGAGAAGACATTTTCTCTCTGAAATTCATTGGATTCTCTTCGAGCCATCAAAAAGACGTTCTTGACATGCTTTATGGCGACTATTTTTCCATGGATGCGCCTTCAAAAGAACGTTGGCTGGAGTCGATGATCGACATCTCCTGGTTGCATTTGGGAAACAGTGCTTCCCGTGCCGCGGCCCTTGAAGGTGCCTCGAAGTTGCTTGCAGACATTGAACAAACGGCAGAAAACGACAACCTTGGGACGAGATTTCAAGTCAGCTCCAGCAGGGTTTCGATGAACGGCTCGGGCAGATCCCCGCTGCTTCAGCGCTACAAGCTGAAAGCGGCCGTGGAAGGTGAGATTTCGGGAGTTGACATGGCAGTCCGCGACACTGTGGCATCAAAAGACCCGTTTCTTGCGCTCCAGTTGATCTCCGAGGGCCATATTGCATGCAGAAGCGGGTCGGACCCCATGGTATGCGAGAAGATCAAGCAAAGTTCAGATCTACTCGGGCTGTTGTTTGGTGCGGAATTGGATCAGCATTACTCAGAGGAGGATCGCGCAAGGTTCGGTGAAGCTGCACGTCGACATTTTGTTGAGCTTTAGCTCACCTCGTTATACACAGGTCACCGGAGTGACAGATGCAGGATGCTCGATTGCATTCATCGGTCACCACAGTGAAGTTGGCTGTGACCAATGGGCTGGGCTGGCGATTGGTTTGATTCCATATCGTAGGGTGATGAGCGTCTGGACAAGCGTGCCATGCAACAGCTGCAGTGGATTCGCATGACCGGATTGTCACAGGTGGTGCAATGGGTTTTCTGAGTTATCGTCCATAATATATACCACCATTGCAGCGCCGAGAACACTCGTTGCCAGCCCCGACATCCAGAACTGGCAAGGTTCTTCCTAGACATGTTCACCATGGATGGGGGAGTCTTCGAAAGGTGCTGTTCAGATGGCTGCCTGTCGATCGGATCGAGCGTTTCACACTGACAGGCTTGTTCTGCTTCATGGACGAGGGTTTCAACGCTCACATGACGATCGGCCGGCATTACGATAATGAGCGGAACCAGTGAGCACAAGCTCTGTCCAGGTCGGTAAGATTCGTCAGCAGTCAGCAGTCAGCAGTCAGCAGTCAGCAGTCAGCAGTCAGCAGTCAGCAGGGGCTCGTGATGACAACACAGGCACTCTGCAACGTTCGCGTCCACATACTCAACCACCCACCTGATTGACAGACCCTCATCATTTATGGACATCGTTGTCGTCACCACGATCATCAGTTCCCTGTTTCTGGTAATTGCGGCGGCTGAACCTCTCGCGTCTCGGTTGCGTTTGCCGTACAGCGCCATTCTGGCCGGGATCGGCATCCTGATCGGGGGCGGGGCGGCGTTCTTTCTCAACACCGAGTTGACCGATGCCCTGAATCCGGTTGCCGAGGCAATCGTGGATCTGCCGATTCGTTCCAATGTCTTTCTGTATGTCTTTCTGCCGACCTTGCTCTTTCAGGCAACGCTGGGCATGAATCTACGCAGGATGCTGGATGACTGGGTTCCCATTCTGGTGCTGGCTGTCGTGGCTGTGGTCGTCGCGACGTTTTCTGTTGGCCTGGCACTGGCCTGGGCCAGTCCCTTGCCATTGACCGGGTGTCTGTTGATCGGGGCGATCGTTTCAACGACGGATCCGTCTGCGGTGGTCAGCATCTTCCGATCGATCTCGGCACCCAGGCGACTGGTACGCATCATCGAGGGCGAGAGCCTGTTGAATGACGCCGCCGCCATCGCCCTGTTTGGCGTGTTTCTGACATATGTGACGCTCAATGTGCCGGACCCCACGATCTCGAGTGCCTTGTCACGGTTCCCGGTGTTGATCGTTGGCGGCATCCTCACCGGCTGGGTTGCCACACGCATCGCTCTGTGGATCATGACCTTGTTTGCTCGCTACGACCGCGCCATCATTTCGGTATCGGTGGCGCTGCCTTACCTGGCGTACATCATCGCAGAGCAGAGCATTGGAGCCTCGGGGGTCATCGCGGTGGTGACTGCCGGTCTGACACTGAAGTTGTCCGGACCCAGTCGTGTGACACCCATTTCGTGGACCAATCTGCGGGAGACCTGGGATCTGCTGGCGCACTGGGGTGGTGCACTGATCTTCATATTGGCTGCATTGCTGATTCCCCGAATGCTTGAAGCGGTGCGCTGGGAGGATTTGCTGCTGGTGATGGTCGTCATTGTGTCTGCAATGGCTGCGCGTGCGGCCATCCTGTTCGGGTTGTTACCGCTGCTGTCCGCGCTACGATTGTCACCGAGTGTCGAGTTGCCATACCGAGCGGCCATCCTGTGGGGCGGTCTGCGAGGCGCCTTGACGCTGGCACTCGCTTTGGCGGTTACCGAAAGTCAGGCCGTGTCCATTGAAATCAAACGCCTGGTAGGCATTCTGGCAACCGGTTTCACACTGTTCACGCTGATCGTGCAGGGTACAACCCTGCGTGGCGTCATCAGTCTGCTCAAGCTCGACCGACTGACACCGCTGGATCAGGCCCTGTCCAACCAGGTGGTCGCAGTCGCATTGCAGACGGTGCGTGACGACATGGGAGCTACCACCAGACGTTATGAGCTGCCGCGTGACATCGTTCGCGGAGAAGCCCGTCAACTGGCGAGCAGAGTCGAGGATGCGGTTCATCGTGCCGAAAATGATGACGGACTGAATGCGCGGGATCGCATCGCTCTGGGCCTGGTGGCCCTGGCCGTGGCAGAGCGCAACGCCATTCTCGAAAGAGTCAGGGAGCGCACGTTTCCCTTGCGTCTGGCCGAGCGAGCGGTGGCCGATGCGGACAGTCTGATTGACGGTGCCCGTACGGCCGGTCGAACAGGCTACCAGCGTGCCGCCAGAAAGAGTGTCGGCTATAAACGCGATTACCGTATCGCCCTGTTTCTGCACAATCACCTGAGATGGTCTGCTCCGCTGGCACGTATCAGCGAGGAGCGTTTCGAAGTGCTGGTATCTCAGAGCGTCGTTTTCGGTGATCTGGAAGGCTTCATCAATGCTCGAATAAGGCGTCTACACGGTCGGCGTGTTGCCGAATTGTTGCAGCTGTTGCTCTTCCGCCGCAAGGCGATGGTGGAGTCAGCTCTGGAAGGTTTGCGTCTGCAGTTTCCCGGCTATGCGGAAGAGCTCGGTCGTCGCATCATCCAGCGTACTGCGCTGCGTCTTGAGGAACGAGAGTATGCATCGCTGCGCGAGCAGGGGCTTGTGGGCGTCGAGCTGCATACCTCCTTGCGACAGGACATCAATTCGCGCCGCGCCATTGCAGATAAACGTCTGGAGCTCGATCTGGCGGTACAGCGAGACGAGCTCATCCGTCAATACCCGTTGTTTGCGGATCTGGACAAGGACAGTCTGCACAAGCTGGGAAGGCATCTGCAATCACGGTACGTCAACACCGACACCATCGTCATCAACCGGGATAATAGTGAAAAGAAGGTCTATTTCATTGCGTCAGGGGCGGTGGAGGTCGAATCCGCCGGGCAATTGCACCGATTGGGGCGGGGCGAGATCTTCGGTGTCATGACCTTCCTGCCAGGCAAGGATCGAGATATCAGAGTCCGCACCATCGTACCATCGACTCTGCTGGTACTCGATGAAGTGAGGTTTCGGCGCTTGCTTGAACGAAGTCCGAAGCTGCAGCAGCTGGTGCAGGAGTCGGCCAGAACCATCGACTGACGACAGGGCGGGGACCTTGCACCGGTCCTGCCGGCAATGCCGCGAACTTGATACACCAGAGAGACAAGAGGTCCGTGGTGGAGAGATCGTCCGGTCTCCGCAAGGTTCAATCTCTTCATCCGGCTTGTTGCGAGGCTACCATCAGCGACATGCTTTGATTCGCCACTAATGCTGCATGGAAGAGATGGATCAGTCAATTATATACCACCATTGCATGCTTCCATATTTACATCCACAACCAAACATCCAGAACCCATCAGTCACTCCCCAGACGTTATTGATCAAGAACAGGGGGCATGGTGATGTTCTGCAGGAGGGGGTAAGCGACCGATGATCAGAGTCGATTCATCAAACTGTCATTGAACAGAGAATGATAACGGCATTCAGATCTTGATCTCTTCTTCTGGCGATTTCCAAAGCGAATTCTCGACTGCAAGATCCTGGAAACACCTCGTACTGTCTGCCGTATCTTCCGGCGTCGATGAGCGCAAGCGTCAGTTGCAGGTGCGCTGCATCAACTTCATTGTGGGGTGGAAGTCCGTCAATCTTGCATGCTAAGCTCAACCAGACTCCGATTGCGTAGTGGAATAATGAATCAAGTCTGGCCTGATTGTCCCGTTCATGCAAACGAGCGCCGTGCCAGTAATGCAGTTAGTGCACCGCAGATTGAACCATGCTTGGTAATCAGCCTGCCCAGGTTCACGACGAACGGGATACCGACAGGCAACCCGGCCAGCACCATCGTCGCTGACGGCCTGCCACTCACCATGTCGTCGAGTATTCATCCTGCTGAATTCATCCGACAGGAAAAATCGTGAAATCACACCAGATTTTGCTGCCGTGACCGCGCCCGGCGTGACTCAGGCTTCTGACAAAAAAGGACGCGAAAAGACACGATTGGCATAACCATGGAAAAACAGCCAATGACACTTGGGAGAAAAACACATGAGTCTGCTTGAGCTGAAAAACATCACCAAGAGCTTCGGGGCAATCCATGCCCTCGAAGGTGTCAGCCTTACCATCGAACCCGGTGAAGCAGTGGGATTGATGGGTGACAACGGCGCTGGCAAGTCAACACTGATGAAGATCATTGCCGGCAACTTCCTGCCCACCAGTGGCGAGATTCTGATTGAAGGCAGGAAGGTCGAATTGCACAAGCCGCTCGATGCGCGTGACGCCGGTATCGAGATCGTCTATCAGGACCTTGCGCTGTGCGACAACCTGACAGCAGGCGCCAATGTGTTTCTCGGGCGGGAACTGAAAAAGAAGGTAGGACCATTTTCGATGCTCGACTACGCGTCCATGTACAAGCAGGCGGCAGAGCTGTTTGCCGAGCTCAAGTCAGAGACGCGACCTCGTGACCTTGTCCGACAGATGTCCGGAGGTCAGCGACAGGCAGTTGCGATAGCACGAACGCGTCTCTCGGATCCGAAACTGGTGTTGATGGACGAACCGACGGCAGCGATATCGGTACGTCAGGTCGCGGAGGTGCTGGCGCTGATTCAACGGCTCAAGGACACTGGCCATGCAGTCATGCTGGTGTCCCATCGAATGCCTGATGTCTTTGATGTGTGCGACCGTGTGGCCGTCCTGCGACGAGGGTCCAAAGTAGCCGACAAGCGCATCAACGAAACCAGTCCGGAAGAGGTCACTGGACTCATTATCGGAGCAATCGAAGCAGCATGAGCGAGCCAACAACAGACACGAATGACGCAACAGCCAGTGTCAGAGATCACGCGGCTATCGACGACAGCATCACATCTCGCCAGGAGAACTCGGGCATTGGTGCGCTCCTGCGCACACAACCTTTCTGGGTATTTCTGGCAATTCTTGCCATCGGACTGGTCATGACCTTCGTGTCGGACGCTTTCATGACCGAACGCAACATGTTCAACATCACGCGCAACTTCGCTTTTTTCGGGATCATGGCACTGGGCATGTCGGCGGTGATCTGTACCGCTGGAATCGATCTCTCTGTCGGCTCATTGATGGGTTTGTGCGCGATCACGCTCGGTCTGACCATGCAATCCGGTATGGGAATAGGAACAGGGTTCCTCGTTTGCATGCTGACAGCAGCACTGGTCGGTTTCATCAACGGCGTGCTGATTGCCTATCTGCGAATGGCACCGTTCGTCGTGACATTGGGCATGCTGGCGATGGCACGCTCGATTGCCATGGTCATCTCCGACAACAAGATGATCTACGACTTCGGACCAGATGCCGACCTGTTCGAGTGGATTGGCGGAGAGAGCATGCTCGGCGTACCGAATGTGGTCTGGTTGCTGATCGTTCTGACTCTGATCTTCTGGTGGGTCTGGCACTTCACCTCCTGGGGCCGCTGGGTCATCGCCATCGGCGGCAACGCACACGCCGCCAAACTGGCTGGTATCCCGGTGGAACGGGTCATTGTCTCGGTGTACATGGTCTGCTCCCTCTGTACCGGACTCGCAGCATTCATGTTCATCGGCTATACCGGATCGGCCACCAATGGCATGGGCGTGACCTACGAGCTGAATGTCATTGCCGCCAGTGTGATCGGTGGAGCGAACCTGATGGGCGGGATGGTTTACGCATTCGGCGCACCCATTGGTGCAGCATTGGTCGAGCTGATTCGCAATTCTCTGTTACTGGCCGGCATTCCGGCTCTGTGGCAGCAATTCTTTGTTGGGCTGTTTCTCATACTCGCCGTACTGCTGGAACAGCTCCGCAATCGCAGGGGAAGTTGATTCCCATTACTTCTTGTCACCAATTGTTGGAGAGGAAAAAAATGAAAAAAGTACTCTTGTCATCGGCGTTGGCCATGATGGTCACGTCGCTGGGGGCGCAAGCCGACTATACGTTTGCATTGGTACCCAAGGCGATGAACAATCCGTTCTTCGATCTGGCACGTGATGGCTGTTACAAGGCTCAGGAAGAACTGGCCGATGTGACTTGTGAATACATCGGTCCGGGTGAACACACCGAGCTTGCGCAACTGCAGATTGTTCAGGATCTCATCACCAAAGGCGTGGATGGAATTGCTGTCGCTCCATCGAACGCACCAGCCATAGCCAAGGTGTTGAAGGCAGCGTCCGATGCAGGAATACCGGTCATGACCTGGGACTCGGACCTGCTCGAGGAAGACATGGAATTGCGTACCACTTATGTAGGAACCAACAATTACGATATCGGTGTGAACCTGGCCGAACTGGCCATGGCACGTCACCCGGATGGTGGGACGATCTGTCTGCAGACCGGTGGTGCGGCCGCTGCCAACCATAACGAGCGATTGAAAGGAGCTCGGGACACACTTGCCGGCGAGGATACCGGTACGCCTCCGGGTTCCATGCTGCAAGGCGAGGGAGGCTGGACAGAGGTTTCCGGTTGCCCTCTGATCACCAATGACGACGGCAACGTTGCCGTGCAGGGAATGACTGATATCCTCGCGGCCAATCCTGACCTGACCGTATTCCTCTCGACCGGCGCTTTCACACAATGGTTCGACAATGCCTATCGCAAGGCAGCGGAACCATACAAGGACAAGATGGATGCCGGTGAGCTGACGATCGTCGTTGCCGACACCTTGCCGATGCAATTGGAACAGACCAGAGACGGTTTGGGTAATGGTCTGGTTGGTCAACGACCCTTCGAAATGGGGTACAAGTCGATGTATATCCTGAAGGACATTGTCGAAGGCAAGACAGTCGAAGATCCGATCTACACCGGACTCGACGTTTGCAATAACGACAACGTCGACACCTGCGTTCAGTAGCTAGCGAGCATCCTGATCAAGGGTGGCGGTACGTGGACCGTGTCGCCACTCTTTCCACTTCATTACGTGCGGTAAGCCCGTGTTCCCGGCTTCCGCCTGACTGGTGACGCAGACCGGTGTTTCAACGAAGCACACCTCTATAGGTTCTGACCTGGTTATTCCATGCAGTACCTATCCAGCCTTCAACGTTCGGCCAGTCAATGGCGCTATCCGAAGGGCTGAACTCGAGAGGGCTTGCCATACCTTGTTGCGTCTCTTCTGCAAGAACGACAATCAACGCCATCTGTCTCCCAGCCATTCGTCTACTGTCCCTTTGGACAGTTGCTGCGCAACGACTGTCTTCGCACTTGCATTATCTTCAAGACCTTGACTGTATCTGCCTTTGACGGTTGTTGAAGCCCATTCCCGGTAAGCGATACCACCATCAATTCGGTCAGTCTGCTACCGAAAATCGCCACATCCCGATGGCCGTAGTGACAGCAGTCAGCGTCATTGACCTGCACTCCTGAGTGAAAAAGACACTTGTTTTACAGTGGAAATCGACAACGGATGCAACCAAAGATTAGTTGATTGACGGATGGCAACATGATTATCTTGGCTCCCGTGAAAGGCGATATGCCTGCTCACCCGGTGATGATATTCGAAGAATCGACTTCGATATCCACGGAGCCCAGAGGTCATCCATGAAATGTTTGGAATGATAAAGACATTGCGAGATGGTTGATGCGAAGGGCATGACGTTCGAATAAGGAAACAACCTCAAGGAGAACAGAATCATGACTACAGAAAAACGCGGATCCGAAAAACTCTTGAACGCAGACGGCGGCTTGTGCGAGTTGACTGCGGAAGAAGTCTCTCAGGTAGCTGGCGCTCAGAAACCATTGAATGGACTTTGGCCCAGGGATAGCTTCCCGCTTGGAACAATCGATCCGGACCTGTTCCGGGAATTGGCGACTCTCAATGTGCAGATCAACCCCGACAAGCTGATCGATGTTGCGGGTATATCCGAACGCATGGACATGACCAAGCGCTACTGATCCAGAGCAGTCTGCAAACGGAAGCCACGAGGAGGTGAGTACAATGGGACCTACTGGAAAAACACGAATCGTTCAGATCCATCCGACACGAAAGTGCAATCTCAGTTGTCGGCATTGCTACTCATCCTCCTCTCCTAAGGAAACGGAAATAATCGAGCCTGCCTTGTTGAAACAGGCCATGACCGACCTTGCGCATGAAGGCTATGAATGGACCACATTCTCTGGCGGTGAGCCTCTGGTTTACGAGGCATTGCCGGAACTGCTCGATCATGGCCGAAAAAATCACATGCGGACCAGCCTCGTGAGCAATGGCATGTTGCTCAACGGAAGTCGCCTGCAGGCTATCGAGGGAAAATTCGACGCTCTCGTCATGTCACTGGACGGAAAACCGGCATCCCACAATCGCATGCGCAACTCTGCACGCGCATTTCAGGGTATGGCGAGGAACCTCTCGGGGTTACACCAGCGTGGTATCAGCTTTGGCTTCCTGTTCACCCTGACGCAGAACAACCTCGACGAGTTACCCTGGGTTGTCAACTTCTGTCTGGAAGCCGGTGCCAGGGGGCTACTCATTCACCCGCTGGAGAATACCGGCAATGCCGCAGCGCAGCTGACGGGAAAATCACCCGATGCGCTGGAGACTGCTCACGCATGGGCTTTGGTCGAACACTACAAACGAACAGTGGCTGGGCGATTGAACATCCACCTGGATCTGGTGCATCGTCAGGCGCTTGAGCTCTATCCCGATCAGTTCTTCCTCGGACCAAGCGACATCCCCTTGAAAGGCCGTCTTGCCGACTTGCTGTCGGTACTCGTCATCGAACCTGATGGCGAAGTTGTCCCCTTGCAGTATGGCTTCCCCAGACGGTACTCCCTCGGAAATCTCAGAGAGTGCCGCATCAGAGACATGGCTGAAGGCTGGCGTCAGCGCACAGGCCCCGAAGTCCACCGATTGAGTATCGGATTGCATGAATCGCTCGAGGCCGACAACGACACAGGCTTCATCAACTGGTACGAAAGACTGAATCAATACGCCAGGCGGTCTCACACTGTGACGATTCCCATTGAGGGATTGAGTCAGGGGAGCGCTGTAGCCGGAGCGGCCTGATCATGAGAACGTCACTGTTCCGGAAGGAGGCGCTGGAGCAACAGAATCAACCACTGGAGGGAGCATTGCTGATCGCCGTCTCTCCGCGTGCAGGCCTGCTGACCTTGCTGGCCGCTGGTTTCGCCATACTGCTGTTGATCTATCTGTGTGTCGGAGAATTCAACAGAAAGGCCAGTGTTCAGGGATATCTGTCTCCTGACAAGGGACTGGTCAAGGTATTCCCCCAGGTCGTGGGCACACTACGTGAACGCAGAGTTGACGAAGGAATGTCGGTACGCAAGGGTCAGGTTCTGGCAGTGATATCAACCGAGCGAGGCAGTCTTCAAGTACGCGATGCCAACGGTGAGGCCATTCGATTCGTGCAGGCGCGACTGGATAGTCTGCAAAACGAGTTGGAATCCCTGAACGAGGAGGATGCCTTGCGTCAACAGAGCATCGAGGATCAACGCAGCAGCTTGTCCGAAGAACTCGAGCAACTGGACAAGGCTATTCGCACGTTCAGGTGGCGAATGCAGAAATCCCGTGAGGAAAGTCAACGATTCGAGGAGCTGAAGTCATCCGGCTTCATAGCCAGTGCAGATGTCTACAGACAACAGGATATCTCGATGGAACTGCGCGGAAAGTTGCAGGTGCTGGAGCGTGATCGCATAGCTCTGACAGGGCGACTGCAAGTGCTCGCCAATGAGGGAGCCAGCAGTCAACTGGATTCACGATCAAGGCAGGAAACACTGAAACGCAGCATCATGGAACTTCAGCAGCAACAATCGGAATTCAGGACCAACGATGAGATCGTGGTTGCTGCACCAGCAGACGGTATTGTCACCACGATACTGATTCAGCCCGGGCAGCAGACCCGCCGAGATTCACCGTTATTGAGCATCATCCCCGAAGGGGCTCGACTGGAAGCGAAACTGCTCGTACCCAGCCATGCAATCGGGTTCATAACACCAGGACAGGAAGTGGCTTTGCGTTACGCCGCCTTTCCATTTCAGCGATTTGGCCACTATCGAGGATCTGTGGACTCCATAGCGAGAACCTTGTTGCTGCCGGGCGATGTGGACATGCCAACGCCTCTGACAACGCCAGCCTACCTGGTAACCGTTGAACTGGAGAAGCAGTCTGTGGCTGCCTATGACAGGGAATTTCCCTTGCAGGCAGGTATGTCGTTTGAAGGTGATGTACTCCTGGATAGACGAACGATCATCCAGTGGATGTTCGATCCCTTGTTCAGCCTGACACAGAGGAGCTGAACATGTCTCTGATCAGCATGCTGGATTTCATCGGCAACCCCAGAACACCCATCGTTCTGCAGAATGAAACAAGTGAATGCGGACTCGCCTGTCTGGTGATGATCGCCAGTCACCATGGTTACAAGACGGATCTGGCCACATTGCACCGACGTAACCTGAGCACAGCTCGAGGCGCACGTCTAGCCGATCTCATGCAAACTGCCGGTCAGCTGAAATTGTCCGCTCGTCCGGTAAAAGCCGATCTGGATGAATTGCACAAACTGCAACTGCCAGCGATTCTGCATTGGGACTTCAACCACTACGTGGTATTGACTCGAATCGGTTCCAGATACCTCGAGATACATGACCCTGGCCAGGGTAAACGGCGTCTGCCTTTCAAGGCATTTTCGAAACATTACACCGGTATTGCATTGGAAGTACTTCCGGAAGCCGACTTTGTCGCCAGGGAAGAGCGTCGCAGGATCAGTCTTCGACATTTGATGGGAAGAATTCAGGGACTCTCCAGAGCCATCACGACAGTACTGGTGCTCGCGCTAGCGCTGGAAGTGTTCACGCTTGCTGCACCACTTTTCCTGCAACTGGTGGTAGACAGCGCCATTGTATCCAACGACCGGGATCTGCTTGCCTTGCTCGCCATTGGATTCCTGCTACTGGGCATCGTTCAGGTCAGCGTCAGTCTGCTTCGTGGCTGGGTAATCATGGTGATCAGCAATCAGCTGAATCTGCAATTGCTCGGCAATCTGTTTCGTCACCTCGTCCGATTGCCGATGATCTGGTTCGAACGCCGTCATCTGGGTGATGTCATTTCACGGTTCGACTCCATGGGCACGATTCAATCGACACTGACTGGCAGCTTTCTGACTGCGATGATCGATGGCCTCATGGTCATCACGACACTTGTAATGATGCTGTTCTATGCGGGAAGTCTCTCCGCAGTGGTCGTCACCGCGGCGCTGAGCTACGCTGTGGTCAGGCTGATCCTGTACAAACCGTTGAGACAGGCGCAGGAAGAGGAGATAATGCGCGGCGCCAAGCGACAGACTCACTTTCTGGAAACTGCACGAGGCATTCAAAGCATCAAGCTGTTTGGCAGGCAGATGCTGAGGCGTACTCAATACGAGGGCCTGATGGTGGAACAGTTCAATGCCGGTATTCGCGTACAGCGGCTTGGCCTGGCCTATCAATGCGTCAACGGATTGATTTTCTCGCTCGAAAATATCGCTGTCGTGTGGCTTGCCGGCTTGATGATTCTGGATGGTCATTTTTCGGTTGGTATGCTTTTCGCGTTCCTGGCCTACAAGCAGCAGTTCGTTTCGCGCACCACCAATCTGATTGAAAAGGGCATCGACCTGAAGATGTTGAGCCTGCACACGGAACGTGTCGCAGATATTGCCTTGAGTGAGGTCGAGGCAGAGCCTCACAACGCAGAACATCTGGATAACGAGGATGAACTGGATATACGTGTCGACTCGATTTCCTATCGGTATTCCGAGAACGAAGAGAGGGTCCTTGATGATTTCAGTCTGCGCATTGCACCGGGTGAGTCGGTCGCGCTGGTCGGTGCATCAGGCTGCGGCAAGACGACGCTGGTCAAACTGCTGCTCGGACTACTGCAGCCGGAGCAGGGTGAGATCTACATCGGGGGGCGGTCGCTGGAAAAAATCGACCTGACAGAATACAGACGACTGGTTGGCACCGTGATGCAGGATGACCAGCTGTTTGCCGGCTCGATCAGCGACAACATCTCCTTCTTCGATCCTGCGCCCGATATGCAGCTGGTTCAGCAGGTCGCCAACATGGCAGCCATTCACCGCGAAATCGTCAGCATGCCCTTGCAATACCACACCATGATAGGCGACATGGGGTCCGTACTGTCCGGGGGTCAGAAGCAGCGATTGCTGTTGGCTCGGGCCCTGTACAAGAATCCCCGAATACTGATTCTGGATGAGGCTACCAGCCATCTGGATGTCGCCGGAGAGCAACTGGTCAGTGCCGCTGTCATGCAATTGTCCATAACGCGCATCATCATTGCTCATCGACCCGAGACCATTGCATCGGCTGATCGAGTCATCGAGATGCAGAATCGATTCAGCACCGACATTTCCGGAAACCAGGCATCGAATCGGGCGACGCCTGACAGGCAGCTCGTCAGCTGAGCGGCAAGGCACCGAACATCCCGGCAACACCAACGCGTAGTGGCCTGGTTGTCGAAAGAATCGGGATGCCTGCGTCTGATCAGCACTTCAACCAGATAGATGAGTCCATCTACCTGATTGCTATCCAGGGAAACATGATCAGAATGGCGACCGCGAAAATCTGAATGGCGATGAACGGTAAAAGAGACTGGAATATTTCGCCCAGGGAGATATCCGGTGGCGCGACACTTTTCAGGTAAAAGGCGGCTGGTCCAAAGGGTGGCGACAGGAAGGAGACCTGCATGTTCATGGCAAACAGTACACCGAACCAGATCGGGTCATAACCCAGAGATACGATGATGGGCACGAAGATCGGCATGGTGAGCAGGGCTATACCAACCCAGTCGAGAAACATGCCGAGTATGAAAAGAATGGCCATCATGAACAGGATGACGATGGTTGGATTGTCCGAGATACCGGTTATCAGATCGGAGACGAAATTGATGCCACCCATCAGGTTGAATACACCGACCAGAGCGCTGGCACCGATCCCTATCCACACGATCATGCCGCAGGTAGAGAGAGTCTGCAGAGCCGCTGACTTCATCATCTTCAAGGTGAATTCACCACGGATGACCGTCGAAAGCAGCACACCTGCAACGCCCACCGCCGACGCTTCAGTGACCGAGGCAATACCACCGTAGATGGATCCCAGCACGAAGAAGACCACCATGAGAGGCAGGATCAATCCTTTCAACAGCCTCAGCTTTTCTGCGCGCGAGCGCTTGTCCACGGTTGGTGGTGGTGCCAGGCTGGGGTTGATGGCACAGCGCACCAGCACATAGATGACGTAGAAGGATGCCAGCATCAATCCCGGTATGAATGCCGCAGTAAACAGCTCGCCGATGGAGACATTGGCGGTCAGGCCATAGATGATCAGCACGATGGACGGTGGCACCATGGTACCGAGCGAACCACCGGCACAGATGACCCCGATGGCCAGCCGCCGATCATAGCCAAGGCGCAACATCTGCGGCAGTGCCAGCAAGCCAAGCAGGACAATCTCGCCACCGATGATGCCACTCATGGCAGCCAGGATCACCGCAACGAAAATGGTCTGGACAGCTTCCGAACCGCGTAGTCGTCCACCCACCAGTTTCATCGCATCGAACAGATCCCGCGCAATACCGGAGCGATCCAGCAATGCTGCCATGAGCACGAACATCGGCACCGAGACAAAAACGAATGATGAGACAAAGCTGTAGACCCGACTCGTGATCAACGGCACGGATGCCGGGCCAAACCAGCCGAGGGCGAATACCAGTGCTACCAGCAAGGTGACGAAGGCCAGCGGTATGCCCAACAGCAGCAGACCCAACAACATGGCAAACATCAGCAGGGTACCGTATTCGATACCTAGCGACTTCAGATCGAATAGCGTTTCCAGTGCCTTAGTTCTCTTGTGAAGAAGCGGAGGTGGTCATGCTCGCCTTGCGCGCGTGGTTCCAGGCCAGTATCAGAAACTGCAACGCCATCACACTCAGCGTTGCCAGCAGGAACAGCTTGAGCCAGGCCGGGTAGGTCGGATCCCAGGCACTGCCCGAGGTCTCGAAATGCAAGCTGCCATCCGGACGATAAATGGCGCGTTTGACCATGATCCAGGCCGCCCAGGCGAAGAACAGGGACGCGATCATGCTGACAATGGATATGGCAACATCCAGCACGCGCCGAGCACGGCCCTTGACATGATCGTAGAGAAGTACAACCCGGATATGCTGGTCACGGGCCGTGCAATAGAGTCCCCCATAAATGAAGGCCAGTGCACACAGGAACACCGTCGTCTCATGCGCCCAGATGGTCGGTGCCCCGAACACATAGCGCAGAACGATCTCCTGAATGAGGATAAGCATCGAACACACAATGCCTATCGAAAACAGGATGCCGCCACGGTCGATGAGCCTGCCCAACCAGCCAGCTTCGGCAACGGCAGTTCTTCCGTCGCGGTCGAACTCGACAGCAGAAGCGATCTCGATGATATCCGGCTGATTCGCATCAGACGATGGAATATTGTCTGGTTCTCGAGGTGTCATCTGTCAATCCTGAAAAAGTTGTCACGCACGGACAGGGACAGCGACGCGGATTTCTGCAGCTTGCTGTCCTGTCCGGATCACGACCTTGATTACAGATTCACTTGATCAGACCTTCTTGCTTCAGATAGGCCGTCAAGTGGTCATAGACCTTTTGTGCGTTGGGAGACTTCTCGGCAACAGTCACCCATTTTTCAGCAGCGATACCACGAAACTTTGCACGTTCCTCATCGGACCAGTCATGGATCGTGATTCCTTTTTCAGCCGCTTCAGCCACGGCCTTTTCATCATTGGCTGCAAGCTGGGAAACCATGTTTGCGGAGAAGTCCAGAACCGATTCTTCCAGCAGGGTCTGCAGGTCTTCAGGCATGGAATCCCACTTCGCCTTGTTCATCGAGATCTCGATCAGTGGCATGGAATGGAACCCCGGATATATGGGGTGCTTGGCGATGTCATTGAGGCCTTGTGCCTGGTTGGTCGAGAACACGGAAAAGTCCGCCGCATCGATGACACCTTTGTCCAGTGAGGTGAATACCTCGGAACTGGGCAGGTTTACCGGTGTTGCACCTGCGGCTGCAAACACCTGGTTCACCAGGCCTTCCGGTGCACGCATCTTCAGACCTTTCAGGTCCGCTACCGAGTCGATGGGGACCTTGGAGACAAAGGCTTCCAGACCCGGGGTTGTCGCACCGATGAACTGCAACCCATAGGGCTGTACCAGTTCATTCATCAGCTCCTTGCCACCGCCCTTGTTGATGTAATCGAGCATCTGCTGTGGCGCAGACCAGGCACCCACCGGGTTGCCAATGAGTGAAAAGGCAGGATCCTTGCCGGCAAAATACGACGCATCTGTCACATGACCGTCAATGATTCCAGCACCGACCGCATCCTGAGTTTCCTGATACTCGACGATGGATCCTACCGGCAACAGCTCCAGAGACAATCTGCCACCACTGCGCTCCATCAGTGATGCCGCCCACTCCTGACCGATCACATAGTTCGGGTTGCCAGCCTGATCCGAGTGCTGGAAACGCAAGGCGTATTCCTGAGCGTGTGTGCTGGTGCCGACTGTAGCGGCCAACAGACCGGCAGCCAGAGTCAGGGTGCGTAAAGGGTACGTGGTCTTCATGTCTTGCCTCCAGAGCAGTGTTTCTAGTTCGGGACTGAATCCTCTTGGATAAGTATAGTGCCTTGTCCTCACTACACTGTCCAGCACACTGTCCAGGTGCCGTTCAACACCTCTCCGCTAGCCGTATGCTGGAAAACGACACGTTGTCTAACCCAGTGCATCCTCGACAGCCGTCTTCGAAAGCTCGCAGCAATTGGGCAATCCTTGCGAAAAGGGGTAGCGCTCCAGCAGTTGCGGCAGGGCCAGACAATAGACTCGCACATCAGTCGTTGGCGAGACGGCCACTCTGAAAGGTGCGCGTATGGGATCGTTGCCGTCGTCGAGAATGGCTGTCAATGAGGGGAAGGGGAGCTTGGAGAGGCTGGCAGGTGATTGCCCTCGCGCATCGAACATGCAATCGAAGCGCAGCATCTTGCCGCCGTGATCGACCGTTATCCGCCCGTCGTCCGCACGGGTGAAGGACGCCTCATCACCCGAGGCAACAATGGACAGAACGCCGGCTCGGTGCATGGCCAGGATGCGTGCAATGGACAAGTGTGGCACTGCAGCATAACAATCGGCGAAGACAGGCAGCAGATATTCCCTGAACTGCTTCCAGTCTTGCTCGTACAGATGCGGGAGAGCAATTTCGACATTCTCATGTCCTCTGAGCAATGCATAACGATAAGCGATGGTCTCCTCGCGTCGCATCGATTCTCTGACCGCCTGCAGGTCGTCGCGAACGGCCTCCAATCCTCCTCTTTGCTCTCTGTCCCTGAAATAGGCGGAGGCAAAACCTTCAATCGTGCGGGCACCCGCCCCCAGATGGTCAAGGTAATCCGGGTCGGCTGCTGCCAGTTCGTCAAGAAGCAACTGGAAAACACGCCCCAACAACCCCTCCTTGCCACGCTCCACTTCGACAGTGACAGCCTCTTTCGTGATGCAGTCCAGAGGCTCATAGGGAAAGGGATAATGGAAGTCTCCCTCTGGCATGATGCCGTCACGAGAAACCATGGTCACGTGCATGTCATCAACACCAGTGTTCGGCTTCCAGGAGATCTGTCCAGGCTGTTCGATGAAACTGCCATGCGCGTGACCCAGGGCCACCACGATATCAACCGCTGACAGGGAAGAACCCAGTATCCCTATCTGGCCAGGCAGCTGCCGTTCGATGTTCGTATACGGCCAGGGCGATAGCAGTTCAACATCTCCGATTGTCGGATGGGTCGGCCAGTCATGCCCGGTTGCGATGATGACAGTGTCGAGTGCCACCTCCAGGCTGTCACTTCTTGGACCAAGTACCACAGTGGCGGACCGTTTATCGACAACGATGTCGTTGACCCGGCATTCCGGCAGAGCATGCACTCGATGGCCTGCCTTCCGGGCGGCCTCGCACACGGCCTTGAATTCGGCAATCAGAAATCTTCCGATCAGGGTTCGCGGATAGAATGCACGAGCATCGACGTCATCAGGGCTTGATTCCCACTCATCAAGTTCGACGGCAGACTGCGTCTTCAGCCATTGCGCCAGAGTGCGGGTCAGCGGCGGAATCTCTCGGCTGAAGGCATTGCACAGCATGTAATCCGCATTCAACCCCTCGCTATAGGGCATGCCGCACCCCGGCTGCGCCGCCGAGTCGAAGATATGAATATCCAGCTCTTCCTGGCTTTCCACCAGATGCTTCAGCGAGTACAGACCCATGGCCCCGCAGCCGACGATTCCTACGCGTTTTCTACTCATGCTTGTATCAGACTCAGGCAGTAAGTGCCTGTTGCCGCGATACTGACGAATGCCAGCTCTGCTGTAATGCTAATAGCGCGAGCCAGGGGAATTTTTCGTTTGGAAAACTTGCATCGTCCAGGGTAGTTCCGGCCTTTGACTCGCTGTGGGAATCGTTGGCTGCGGGGCCATGGGGCGTGAGCCTGGATTGAGTTGTCAACTGGCAATTGCATGAACCCATGCGGCGTGGAATTGCAACAAATGGGGTAGAGTGGGCATCCGCAACTCGCCTTGACTTCAATGTCTGACATCATCGAACTCTGCTTGACCATCGATGCAGATAGCCATTGCATGAAAGCCAGTCAATTGCTGGCCACCCAGACTGATCTGCCCCAAGCCCGCATCAAGGATGCCATGCAGAAAGGCGCCGTCTGGCTGGTGCGAGGCAATGGCAGAAAGCGGCTGCGACGGGCCAGTAAACCCTTGCAGCCCGGAGACCAATTGCTCCTCAACTACAATGCGCGTTTACTTGAGCAATCGGTGCCCGCGCCGCATCTGATCCACGATGCTCAGGAATACAGCATCTGGTTCAAACCTTATGGACTGTATTGCCAGGGAAGTCGTTGGGGAGACTTTGCCAGTATCAACCGCTGGGTGGAAGTCCACCTCCCTGAACTGCTCGGCTGTCCACAGCGGCCTGTGTTCATCGTGCACCGACTGGATCGAGCAACCACCGGGCTGATTCTGCTCTGCCATGGCAAGAAGAGTGCACAGCTGTTCAGCACGCTGTTTCGCGAAGGGGGTATCGACAAGCGATATCAGGCGATCGTGCATGGTGACTTCAGCACGCACCCGCAGAACCACGAGGTGAATCTGGACGTCGATGGAAAGTCGGCTCGGAGCCTGTTTTCCCATGTGGAGCACCGGCAAGGCTACTCCCTGGTGGACGTCACACTGGTGACCGGTCGCAAGCATCAGATTCGCCAGCATCTGAGCGCATTGGGGCACCCCATTGCAGGGGACCGGCTCTATGGGGGTCATTCCGTAAATGCCGAAAACCGGGATCTACAACTGCAATCGGTGTCCCTGGAGTTCGTGTGTCCAATCAGTGGCACCGGGCAGCGCTTCACGGTTGCTGACAAGCAGCGATTACAGCTGTTTCCGGATTGATCCGAACCACGACCAGGATTGCTCGCCCGAGCCTGGAGACACTGTCTCAGCCAGCGGCCTGTTACGGCTCGGGCGAGTCAATTGGTCGAAGTCTCTCGTCGCTGTCTTGTCTGGCGACGAGGACCTCATCAAGCGCTAATTGCAGGTCAGGCTGCTTCGGCTTCCTTTTCCTTCACGGCAGGAGTGACCACCTTCGACTTCGCCAGCTCACCGAGCTCGTTGGCAAGTTCAACATACTCTGACGCACGGGCATTGACCTTTTCGGCAAACGCCTTGGTGTCTGCCATACACTGCTCGTAGGTTTCCTGCGGGTTTGCAGTATTGACCGGTGTCTTCACCTGAGTAACGGCATAGTCGACCATGTCACCCATCAAGTCGTAGTTCTTGCGAGCGATTCGCTCGAACGCCTCAGCGGCCACGGCAGTCATGTTCTGCATGGGTTCGAGGCTTTCCAGGGTCTTTTTCTGCAGTTCTGCAAATTGTTCGTTCACGTTTTTCATCGGTATCTCCTTTTATTGATAAAACAGGACAAGAGCATTCGGTGACACATGTCACCGAGCGCCTTTTAAGGCAGGGCATCAGCCAACCGTCAGACAAGTCTCGAGGAACTGCGAGCAGTCCTGAAGAGCGGCTTACTTGAAAGAGGCCGAGACAGTCTCTGAAGCTTCTTTCACCTTGCTGGAGAACTGCTGAGCAATCTCTGCGTATTCGTTGACACGGGTGCTCATCAGCTCGGCGAGAGCCTTGGATTCGGCCATCTGGGCGGAAGTCACATCGGCGAAGTTTTCGCTGGACAGAGGCAGTTGAGCCTGCTTGGTAGAGTATTCGAGTACATCACCTACCACTGCATAGTTCTTTCGAACGATCTGTTCGAATGCATCGGCTGCAACTTCGGCGTAGACGCGCATGGGCTCGAGGGTGCGAGCTTGCATATCCACCAGTTGCTTGAATTGTTCGGTCATGTTGTCCGTTACGTTCTGCATGTTCTGACTCCGATTGATTGAAAAAGACAGTCTCCCATCCCTCAGAACGGATTGTAGGAACGTTGATTTTGCAATGCAATATGTAAAGGGCTAGTTTTCACTTAAAATCCTGATGATTTTTTATATTATTCTAAATCAATTACTTACGATATTCATAGGACTTGTGAATCAGATTGACATTCAGCCATTGCTTTCCGTCAACACTCTGACATATTGCATTGCAATGTAACCTTTTCAAAAGAGCCCTGTCGTCGAGAAAAGGGAATGGCGGCCGGTCGAGATGCCTTCATTCGCCCATTCGTCGCTCTTCAATCAGGATTCGACTTGCATGGCAAGGTCACGATAGTCAGCCGCTCGCAAGGATGGATGGCCAGAGCCGCTTGTCCACGGAATGGCTCGGTACGAATTCTGCAGTTCGCAGCTCGGGACAGACGGAAAACGAGTTGCATGATGACACTGATACTGCCGCACACCGGCAAGTCTTCGACTGCGCGTTCGAGAACGGCATGATCAGCGCGGTGCTTATCGTCAAGGACGAAGCCAGGGTCCTGCAGCACACGCTGGAAACACTCAGAGAGGTTGTGGATGAGATCGTGGTAGCCGATACCGGCTCCCGTGACGAGACCATGACCATTGCCGAATCGATTGCCGATGTAGTGTGCAGCATTCCGTGGCAACAGGATTTTGCCAGCGCTCGCAATCAGGCCCTGGAGAAAGCCAGTGGGGACTGGGTGCTGTCGATCGATGCCGATGAAGTCGTGCGCGAACCTGCCGCGGCGCGCCAGCTGTTGATTGACTTCGTCAACCAACACTCCAGCCAGACGTCAGGCAGCGTGGAAGTGGTCAGCGCTACCTGCCAGCATGGCCAGCGAAGCAGTGTACGTTCGCATATGCAGCGCTTCTTCCATCGCGCATCGGTACGATTCGAGGGAGCCATGCATGAACAGCTCGTGCCGCTGGAAGGGCATCTGACGACTGCCTGTACGCAACTGATTGTCGACCATTCCGGCTATGCGCATGAACCGGATGACCCGGATCACAAGGCCCGGCGGAACATTCCCCTGTTGCAATCGCTGCTGCTGCAACAGCCCGATAACGAGTACTATCGCTTTCAACTGGGGCAGTCCTGTTTCACTGTCGATCAGCATGACGATGCTGCACGCGAGCTGACTACAATGCTCAATGGTCTCGATTACAGTGAATCTGACACTCCGACAGGACATGCTGGACCCGTTGCCCGGGAAGTACTGACCACGGCCATTGTCAGTCTTGCCTATGCGCAAGTGAATCGGCATCGTCTGGATGAGGCGCGCGCGCTGCTCGACCAGCACCGGAACATGGCCCACGGCGGTACTCGCTGGGCCGATTTTCAGCATGTCTGCGGTCATGTCGGATTCATGCAGGGTGATATCGATTACGCCAAAGCGGGGTACCAGGCAGCTCTGGAGCTGGGTGTGGCTTGCGAAGATGTTGACGGAACCGGCAGCTACGCCAGTTCCTATCACCTCGGATTGCTCGCTGAAGTGGAGGGAGCACCACTAACGGCCATTGACCATTACACCCGAGCGCTGACAGCCAGAGCCGATTACGATCCCGCTCTCGACAGGCTGGTTGACTGCCTGGTGGAAAACCGGCTGGACCAGGCATTCGCTGCCAGAGACATTGCCGATCCTGCCCCATGGCGGGAAAAGCTTCACTACAAGCGCCGACATTATCAGAAGGCTGGCGATGCATCGTCCGTAGCCATCATCGACTACCTCCTGACCAGTACCGACAGCCTGCCGCTTTCGTCCGGGGGAAATGTCGCGGACGCGGCATGACGAGTCCGGAATCTGCAGATGCTGCCCTGATAGAGTGCAGGAGTCGATGGGTCATGCGTCGATCATGAGGCAAAGCGTGATTCCAGACCGGTTCTGACCTACGCCGAACCTGCATATTCCGACCTGCAGATAGCCATTTCTTCAGTTATTATGTAGGGAATAGTGCATCACCTGTCTGGCAAAGACTACGAATATCCCCCCGTCTCTGGATGCTGGGGAGCCAGCCCCTCCTTGAATCAACAAAGGTCGCAGCATGAATAAAGTGTATGGCAGTGCCGCAGAGGCTCTTGACGGAGTTTTGCAAGATGGCATGCTCATTGCCGCCGGAGGCTTTGGCCTGTGCGGAATTCCTGAACTTCTACTGGGTGCCATCAAGGATGCAG
This sequence comes from Granulosicoccus sp. 3-233, assembly GCF_052681095.1. NCBI lineage: Bacteria > Pseudomonadati > Pseudomonadota > Gammaproteobacteria > Chromatiales > Granulosicoccaceae > Granulosicoccus > Granulosicoccus sp. 3-233. The sequence continues at coordinate 41,631 of NZ_JBQYLE010000009.1, read as the reverse complement.
GCACCAAGGATCTGACATTCGCCTCCAACAACGCGGGGGTTGATGACTTCGGTATCGGTATCCTGCTGCAGACCCGGCAGGTTAAGAAGATGATCTCGTCCTATGTGGGCGAAAACGCCGAATTCATGCGGCAATATCTGTCGGGCGAGCTGGAACTGGAATTCAATCCGCAAGGTACTCTTGCCGAGCGCATGCGGTCAGCAGGCTGTGGCATCCCCGGCTTCTATACCAAAACCGGTGTCGGTACTGTCATCGCCGAAGGCAAGGAGCACAAGGAGTTCAACGGCGAGACCTACATCCTGGAGCAGGGCATCTTTGCCGACCTATCGATCGTCAAGGCCTGGAAGGCTGACGAAACCGGCAACCTGGTATTTCGCAAGACTGCGCGTAACTTCAATCCCCCAGCGGCGATGTGCGGCAAGATCTGCGTGGTTGAAGTCGAGGAAATCGTGCCGACAGGATCACTCGATCCGGACAGCATCCATCTGCCGGGTATCTATGTGCACCGGATCGTTCAGGGCGAACACGAGAAACGGATCGAACAACGTACAGTGAGGACTGCATAATGGCTTGGGATCGCAATCAGATGGCCGCACGTGCCGCACAGGAACTGCAGAACGGCTGGTACGTGAATCTGGGCATAGGCATTCCAACGCTCGTGTCGAACTACATCCCGGAGGGTGTGGAAGTCACGTTGCAATCCGAGAACGGCATGCTCGGCATGGGACCATTCCCGACTGAAGACGAAATCGATGCGGATCTGATCAACGCGGGTAAACAGACCATTACCGAACTGCCCCAGACTGCCTATTTCGATAGCTCACAGAGTTTTGGCATGATCCGGGGTGGCAAGATTGCGATGGCCATTCTGGGTGCGATGGAAGTGGCTGAAAACGGCGACCTGGCCAACTGGATGATTCCGGGCAAACTGGTGAAAGGCATGGGCGGTGCCATGGATCTGGTGGCAGGCGTTGGTCGCGTGGTTGTCGTCATGGATCACACCAGCAAGCATGGTGACAGCAAGCTGTTGAAAGAGTGCACGCTACCGCTGACCGGCAAGAACGTCGTCGATCGAATCATCACCAATCTCGGGGTGCTGGACGTGGTAGAGGGCGGTCTGCAAATCGTCGAGTGCGCTGACGGCGTTACCGAAGAGGAAATCCGGGCAGCTACCGAGGCGACTATCGTCTGATCCACACGGTATCTGTGTAAGCCCTCCTGCCAGACAGGAGGGCTGTTGTGCTGTCAGGCTCGCGCATCAGAGCAAATTGGCTCAAATCATGATTGGGATCGTGTCTCCAGTTGGACGAGTCATCGTGATGGGGCAAGCGAGTTCATGGATCACACTCCACTCTGTGTCTCGGGATCAAAGAGCGCTTCAATGATCGGACATTCTGGCACATCACCGCGACTGCATTCGTCGGCCATGTGTGTCAACACCCTCTCAAGCTTGCGCAGATCCTTTATCTTCTGTCGGATATCCGCGACGTGTGCCGTGGTGATGCTGTGGACCTCGGCGCAAGTCACGTCTTCATGATCGACCATCGCCAACAACGCCCTGATTTCCGATTGACTGAACCCGATCCCTCGACAGCGTTTGATGAAAAACAGGCGCTGCAGTTGCTCATCGTTATACAACCGGTTTCCACCTTCTGAACGGTTGGGTTTGGGCATCAGACCGATTTTTTCGTAATAGCGCACTGTCTCGACGTTCACACCCGTGCGTCTGGACATCTCACCGATGGCGAATACATTGCCGTTTGAGTTCATAGTCACATTTTTCTCTTGCATCTGTAGTTACTACAGATCGGATAATAGTGAGTATGACAAAGAAAACCCATCACCTACGTCCACTGCCAGACTTTTGGTTTGACAACCTGCAGCCAGCCATCCACACCAGAATGGCCGGGATGGTAGCCGCTGGCGGAAATACTCCGGGCTCTGACGACACTCGCGTTAACGTGGACCATCGTGCTCCCACCCATTCCGGATCGTTGAGGAGGTACTCACATGAATTTGACTGCTGGTGAAGACTTGTGAAAGACAAGACACTCCTGACTACCGGGTTAGTAGGAACCGTTCTGGCTGCACTGTGCTGTTTCACGCCTCTGCTGGTCGTGCTGTTGTCCGCCGTTGGGCTGGCGGCTGCCATCAGCTATCTCGATCTGGTCTTGCTGCCGGCGCTGGCTGTTTTCGCTGGTATTACGGTTTACGCCTTGTGGCGGCTGAAACGCAACACCAGTACATCTCCGTAATTTCCCGTGCTGCCTGGAACCTCCATGTCTGATTGTCACGACCTCTCTGAAAACAACACCTTCGATCTTGCCGTGATTGGCGCAGGGTCAGCCGGTTTCTCTGCAGCGATTACCGCTGCGGAAGCTGGTGCTCGTGTAGCACTGATTGGTGACGGCACGATTGGTGGCACCTGCGTCAACGTCGGCTGTGTACCCTCCAAAACACTGATACGAACTGCAGAGTCGCTACACCACGCCGCAGCTGCAAAACGCTTCGACGGTATCGAAACCTCAGCGCGCGTCACCGACTGGCAAGCGGTTGTTCGACAGAAGCAGGCACTGGTGGACGAGCTACGCCAGGCGAGGTACACCGATTTGCTCCCGCGCTACGACTCCGTCACCTACATGGAGGGCAAGGCGTCATTCACTGACACCGGCTTACTGGAAGTCGATGGTGAGATCATCAATGCCGCCAAGGTGATCATTGCCACCGGATCGCAGCCTGACGTACCCGCGATCACTGGTATGGAACAGGTACCGTACCTCACCAGCACGACAGCTCTGGAATTGGAACATCTACCCGCTTCTCTACTCGTGATCGGAGCGGGGTATATCGGTGTGGAGATAGCACAGATGTTTTCCCGGGCAGGAGTGGAGGTCAAGCTGGTCAGTCGCCGGGGACTTTTGCCGAAGATGGAACCCGAAATCGGAAAAACCTTGACGCGTTATCTGCGTGAGGAAGGTGTCCATATCGTGACAGTAGATGCCTATACCGGCATGGATGTCATCGACGGAGGCGTTCGCTTGCAAGCGCAATTGAATCAGAAAGAGCTCATTCTCATAGCCGAGAAGGTGCTTGTCGCAACCGGTCGCAAGCCGAACACGGACAGTCTCAATTTGTCCGCTGCTGGTATTGAAATGCTGATTGACAATGGCGTGAAGGTCGATGATCACATGCAGACATCCCGACCTGGTGTTTACGCCGCTGGCGATGTCACCGGTGCCGACCAGTTTGTCTATATGGCAGCCTACGGGGCGAAGCTCGCAGCCAGGAATGCGATGAACTGCAACTCTCTCTCCTATGACAATGCAGCCATGCCAGCGGTGGTTTTCACCGACCCCCAGGTGGCCAGTGTTGGCTTGACAGAAGCTGGCGCCAAAGCAGCTGGGTATGAGATCCGGACCTCTACACTGACACTGAGCAATGTCCCGCGCGCATTGGCCGCCCGCGATACGAGAGGATTGATCAAGCTGGTCGCAGACCGAGAATCCGGCCGACTGTTAGGGGCGCACATACTAGCGCCGGAAGGCGCAGACAGTATTCAAACGGCAGCGGTGGCGATCAAGATGGGCATGACTTATCAACAGCTGAGCGAGATGATATTTCCGTATCTCACCACGGTGGAAGGCCTGAAGCTTGCTGCGCAGACTTTCGACAGGGATGTGAAAAATCTGTCTTGCTGTGCTGGTTGAGCCAATCAATTTCCCGACGTCCATTTGCAGCTACCACAGCATGGGATCAGATTACATGGAACGAACGCGAAAGTTGAAGCGCCGTGCAAGGCTCTCTGTTTCAGCCTCTCGAAAACGCCAAACCTGGATGTTCATCATCTTCCTGTGTCGAAACGCAGAACGAGCTGTCCTCCGTCATGACCGGCGGACAATGTGACAGTATCCGAGTTGACCATCAGATCAGATTGACCCAAACGTGCAGCAATAATGGTGCGACCGGTAAACCTGAGCGTCTCATCGATGCCTGACGCGTCAAGTTCCGCATGGAAAGACGATTCAGTCAGCAACACATGACTCAGGCGGCTGCATACCGTGCCCGACATCAGCTCAGCATCCTTGGCTCTGATAGTCCAATGCGACCCTTCATTGACAATGCTCAACACGCCCCATGCCGTTGTGATCGGTCCGAACTCGCCTTCAGCCTGAAACGGCGACAGACTCATACCTTGCCAGGGCGTATCATCGAACACCTCCTTGACATGCAGTGCAGGCAGCATGGCCCCCCAGGTGTAGAAGGTATCCGTGTCGGACTGGTCTGCAATGGCACCGGTCTCCGCGTGATAGTTCTCTCCACATTGTCGTTGTTCCCATCCCTGCTTGAACAGGTTCAGGCTCTTGCTGGCAAGTGTGCTGGCCTCGATCTCGCGCCCATAGCGGCGCAGGCCTTCATATACCCAGTAATTCAGGGGAGCCCAGATTCGGCCTCGCCAATAGACATTGTCCTGGTAGGCGGGATCATCGCGAGTGGCGGAGGGCAGCACGAATTGCCCGCCGAATTTTTCTTCCGGTTTCAGGTAGTTCCTGATGAGACTATCCACCTGAGCCTCCGTGGCAATTCCTGCGGCCATGGGAAAGAAGGAAGTTGGCGCCAGTGCTTGTACGAAACGACCATCCATCATGCGGTTGGCAAAGACCCCACGACTGTCATCCCACAGCCACTCCGCAATGCGTTTCCTGTGAGCCTCGCCTTGTTGTTCGAGACGTAAGGCTTCATCGTCCAGTTCGAGCAGCCTGGCCATCTGCGCAAGAATCTCACCGTCCAGCGCCAGTAGGGAATTCAGGCCGACATCAGCTGCCTGAATGAGGCCCGTACTGGCATCAAACTCTGCCGGATCATGTACCGCCATATTGTCCATCGATGATTCATCCTTCGCGGCAAGCTTGGTGCCCTTGTACAAACCATCGCCTACATCAAGACTGGTACCGTATGCCACCAGCCCGGTGTCATGCAAACTGCGTCTGCGCCACCACCAGTCATGGTTGGCCAGCAGTCGTGGAAAGGCCCATTGCAGTAGCTCCTTGTCCTGCGAATTGCGATGGCAACACCAGATGACATAACTGACGATGGGAGGTTGCGATCGATCCAGCCAGGCATCGTTGCCAGTGACCAGGCAGGGGAAATTGCCCTCATCCGTTTGCCAGGCAAATACGGCGTCTATATTGCTCCGCGCCTTTGCAGCATCGAAGCGACTCCACATCAGGGCGTGGTACATGACGTCGTTCATCCAGATGCCGAAACCGCCAAACTTCTGCTGATTCCAGAAGCGTGTCAACACGGTGTAGCTGCGAGCATTGATGGGATCATGCACATGGTTCCAGGCCAGGACGTCGTGCATGGCTTCAAGCGCATGCTGCGCCGCAGAGGTGTCATGTTCTGTTGATGGTCCTGATTCGTCAGATCTGGCACTGGTACCACCTGATGAGCCCTGCCTGTTCTCCGACAGTGCAGCGACCTCACTCGCCAGTGGCGCGACGGTGTTCGGCAAGACCGACTGGTCATTCGGCTGCCCGGATCCGGCAATGGTCGACTCGGCCATGCTCAGTGAAATGTGACAGGACATCGCTGGCGCTTCTTCCAGATTGAAGCGCAATACAGCGAAGGCACCAGATGTGCCACGAGAACCGAGATAGAAGTAGCCCTTGTCGCCATACTCATCGAGCAGTGCCGCCAGGTCGTCGTGGAAGGTTGCCATCAAGGGCAGCTTTGCGGTACGAACCGAGAGTTGCGGACCCGTCTCATTATCGCTGCGCAATACACCCGTGGCACGATCGAATCGGAAACCGATCCCCGCTGGTGCGCTGAAACACAGATTCACCCAGTAGCGTAATCCCCACTCACCGTGCGCGTCACAATGCCAGTGAATATGCGTGCTGGCCGACTCCGCCAGATCGTATCGCCAGCGAAGGTCGGTCTCCTCATGACGGGTCTCGAAACAGACCTGTCCATTGGTGATACCGCGTCGACCGAAGCGAACAAGCTCTCCGGGGGGAATGGCTGTCGCGCTGTTGGCCCGTGCCGAATACAGCACAGGGGTCATGGCAAACCCCGAAGAAAGATGCGACAGCTCGAGGGGTCTGTCCGCCGTCCAGGTGCCCCAGTCTGATTCTGCCCGAGTCATGCTGCGCTCCACGCTTGCAACAAGGTTGCGGTGTCGATCAGTTCGATCTGCTGATCGAATCTCGGGTAGATATGCGTCAGGCAGGCCGCATGCGACTCCGGAGCGGAACTGGCACAGGCGTCGGTGACCACGATGACGCGGTAACCCAGATCGACCGCAGAGAGTGCCGTTGCCAGCACACACACATCAGTCTCGATTCCGAACAACACCAGGGCGTCTGGCTCTGCGGCGCGAATGTGCTTGGCGAAGGTCTCACTGTCGAACGCATCATGAGTCAGCTTGTCAAAGCATTGCTCGGGCCTGGCAAATGCCTGTAGAGAGGGATGGACTGCCATGACCGCATCACCCACATGGTCACGCGTCACAGACGCCCAGTGACGGTAATAGCGCTGCCAGGTACCCTGCGCAGTGGCGGCATTTCGCGCAGTGATGAACCGGGTGAAAAGACAACGCTTGCCACCCGCCTGAGCCAGTCGCTCGCACTGAGGCAGAATGGACAGTCCTGTCTCGGCAAACCAGTCCCCAGGCTCGAGAAACAGCCGCTGCATGTCGATGCAGACCATCAGGCTGCGCGTGCTCAAGGGAGAATGAAGTGGTGAGGTCATAGTCTGTTCAAACCAGTCCGTAATCAGGGTGCATGACCAACTGCTCAGGCATTCATCACAATGGTGTGTGAGGGATGCCAGGCCACCGTCACCGGGCACCCTTCTGCAAACAGTGGCGCGCCGTTGTTCTGAGCGAAGACGCGAAGGGTCGTTTCGTGCCATGCCAATTCGTAGTTCAGGCTGCTGCCGGCGAAGAGGTGACGGATGACCGTCGCCGGCAATACGTTCATGCCAGGCTCGGGAGTTTCGTCTGCACGCAAGAGGAACATTTTTTCGGGACGAACGGCGCATACGATATCGCTGCCGTCAGCATCGCCCGTGTTGGTACTGTGGATGGTACTTCCACTTTCAAGGCGAACACTGCAACCGGCAGCATCCGGCAGATAACTACCGGCTTGCGTGGACAAGAGATTGGCGTCGCCGAGAAACGTGGCAGCGAAGGGAGTCGCCGGACGCTCATAGATATCCAGAGGAGCGCCTTGTTGCACCAGAACTCCGTGATCAAGGATGCCGATACGATCGCTCAGCGTCAACGCTTCTTCCTGATCGTGCGTGACCAGCAAGGTGGTGATACCGACTTCACGCTGGATGCGCTTCAGCTCTACCTGCATGTCCAGCCTGAGAGATTTGTCCAGCGCACTCAGCGGCTCATCGAGCAGCAAGACGCGAGGTCGAAAGACAATGGCGCGAGCCAGTGCCACGCGCTGTTTCTGGCCGCCCGAAAGTTCGGCAGGCTTGCGTTTTTCCAGCCCCTGCAGACGTACCAGCTCAAGCACTTCGTGCACACGATGACGAATCTCCGCTCGAGCAGTGTGTCTCACCGTCAGACCGAAGGCTATGTTGTCGTATACCGACATGTGAGGAAACAAGGCGTAATTCTGGAACATCAAGCCAACCTGTCGCTTCTCCACGGGAATGGACTCCACCGACTCTCCGCCGATGGTGATCGTGCCGGTATCGGGATACTCGAAACCGGCAATCACTCGCAACAATGTCGTCTTGCCACTACCCGAGGGACCGAGCAGCGCATGAAAGCCGCCGTCAGCAAATTCGATGGAGACCTTGTCCAGCGCACGAAACGAACCGAATTGACGACTGACGCCCTTCACCGATATGGCGGCCATCAACGATCTCCTCCGAATTTGTACAAGCGTGCAACAGCCAGCAGCAATACCATGGAGACACTGATCACGATGGTGGCAATGGCGTTGACTTCGGGGGTAAACCCCTTGCGAATGGCCGTGTAGATCTCCACTGGCAAGGTCGAGACACCGGGCACTGCCAGAAAATAGGAGATAACGAACTGATCGAATGACACGGCAAAGGCAAACAGGGCGGCCGCAACCACGCCGGGCAGCAGATAGGGAAGGGTGACGTAACGAAGCACCTGCAATGGTCCGGCACCGAGAGAACGTGCCGCCTCCTCGAGCGTTCTGTCAAAGCCTGCCAGACGCGCCGATACCACAATGACCACATAGGGCAGGGCCAATGCCACATGACCCAGCAACATGGCGTGCAGTCCGCGTCCGATGCCGATCCAGAAGAAGAAGATCAACATGGATGTGCCGATGATCAACCAGGGAATGGCGATGGGTGGATACAGCAGGGTCTGTAACAGACGCTTGCCGGGGAACTCATATCGAAAGAATGCCAGCGCAGCAGAGGTGCCCAGCAATGAGGCGATCACCGTGGTCATCACCGCCAGCTTGAGACTGTTGATACCAGCATCAATCAGTTTGTGATTGGAAGCCAGCGAGCGATACCAGTCCAGTGTCAACTCCAGTGGCAGCGCGTACAGAGGAGATGCGTTGAAGGACATGACGGCCATGACGACGATGGGCACGTACAGAAACAGCAGAATCAGTCCAAGGTACACTTTGCTCAGTGTGATCAGGTAGTGGCTGGGCCGCTTCATGTCGATACCCTGCGAATCACCGGTGCTGCCAGCAGAAACAGTATCAGTACAAATCCGAGCATGATGAACGACAAGGCTGCCCCGAGTGGCCAGTTGAACACGGCAGTGAACTGATCCTCGATGACCGTACCGATGAAGGTGCCATTTCGGCCGCCCAGCAAACGCGGCTCCATGAAGGAACCGATGACCGGGACGAACGTCAGAATGGCGCCGGCCATGATACCGGGCAGAGCCAGCGGCAGAAGGATACGCCGGAAAACCGTGACACGCCCGGCACCCAGAGAGCGCGCCGCTTCGATCAGGTCATCATCGATCGCCTGAATCGATATATAACAGGTAAGTATCATGTAGGGCAGGTAGGAGTGCACCAGGCCGATCAATACGGCAGGGTAGGTAAACATCAGGTTCAGGGAGCCCGCGTCAGGCAGGAACACGTTGACCAGACGTTCCAGGACGCCATTGCCGCGAAGCACCATGGTCCAGGAAAAGATGCGAACCAGCGCATTGCTCCAGAAAGGCAGGATGACCAGCAGGAACAGCGCTTCGCGCCAGCGTCCCTTGATCAGCTTGGCCAGTACATAGGCGCAAGGAAAACCGAGGAGAAAACACAACAGCGTGACTTCGGCGCCAAGCTGAAACGAGCGCCACATCAGAGTCCGATAAAACGCCTTGTCGAAAAACTCGGCGTAGTTGGACAGGCTCCAGAGCGCTTCTCGCCCACCGATGGGGGCTTCACTCAGAAAGCTGAAATACACCATGGCCGACAGCGGCAGGAATACCGTGACCGCCAGCCACAGATAGGCGGGGCCCAGCAGAAATGGTAGCGCACGGTTGGCAGGACGTCGAACACCGTCGGTCCCGCTCATCAATACAACTCCGTTGACGTCAAGTGCAAACGAGAGGGCAGATTATTCCTGGAGGAAAGTCTTGGTCTCCTGCCACAGCGCAAGAAAAGCCTCCCGCTGTGCATCTTCCATCGCCCCCATGAACTGCACGTTGGCAATCTTCTCTGCATCTCCCAGGATCTGGCGGTTGAAAGCCGACTCATCCAGCTGCGCCAGTGCCTTCGCATTGGCCGATGCCGGCGCACCAACCTCGGTGTCCCACTGCACATAGAATGCCGGATCGATCATCCAGTCGATGAATTGATAAGCGGCGGACTCATGAGGTGCGTCGGTGGCAATCGACAGCCCATCCAGCCAGCCAATGGCCCCTTCAGTCGGAATGACGAACTCCACCGGCAACTTGAACTGGCTTCTGGAACGCGATGCAGAACCACTCCAATAGGTGGCGAGATCGAACTCGTTGGACGACATGAACTGATTCCATTCGTTTTCCGACGACCAGAAGGTGCGTATCTGAGGCTTCAAGGCACGCAATTTCTCACGGATGGCATCCAGATCATCCGGATGGTTGATGTCCTGACCCGTGGCGATGGCCGCAAGCATCACGGATTCTACCGCGTCATCTCGCCAGCCGACTCTGCCTGCATGCGCCTCATCCCACAAGGCATTGATGCTGTCGGGGACAGGCTCGATATCAGTCGTATCCACCGCGAATGAGGTCAGCCCCCAGACCCAGGCAGCACCGAATGTCTTGCCATCGCGGTTCAGGCCAGCACTGTCTCGCATCTCCGGTGACAGATCCGCTGCGTTGTCGAGCCTGGACAGATCCATTTCCTGAATCAGGCCTTCATCGGCGGCGACGGATGTAAAAGCACTGTTGATCAATACCACATCGTAGACGCCAGGATTGGTCCGCAGTTTGGTCAGCATCTCCTGCTCGGAGTTGAAGTAGTCATGCACGACCGATATACCGGTCTGTTCCTCGAATGCTTCCAGCGCCCAGGCTTCATCGGTGCCGTACCCTTGCCAGTTCAGTACACGTATTTCCTCGGCAGCCAGCAGCACACCGGGAAATGCGACCAGTGCTGCAACGGCGATGGCTGATCGCTGCAATCGTTTTAGTAGAGTGCCTGCGTTGACAGTCATTGACTGAAACTCCCTGAATGAAGAAGGGTTCATTGTTCTGGACCGGGAAATCACACTATCGGGTAGGCAAGCATATCACGACATTTTGAGGGAGATATCGCATCACTCCCGATCGACTGTCGTGCTGTTTCCAGCCTGATGAGTTCCGCCATTCTTCAGACCGTCATGACGGCAGGCATGCGTTTGCAAGACTTGACGGCTGATAGTCAACCTGGACATGCACTGTTCCAATGAACAATGGCCTCGCTGTACGCACCAGTCCAGCCATCGAAAAGGAAGGGTTTTCCGCCGTTGAATGTCTTGCCGGACTCATGCGAATGTCAAGGGCACCGGCCGGGTGCTCGATACGATTCAGGTTCGGGTCGTTCCTGCGGTGCTGCGCGTACTGCGCAGGGACTGTTCCAGCGATGCTGGATGCGGCCGCAAGACACAAGGCTCCCGTCACGGCAAATGCCGAGTGGCATGTCCACGGTGTGAAATACCGGGCGGCAATGGTGCCATCACCGGCCGCTGCTCCTACCAAAGCGACCTTGGGCAACACCGATTCACTCACATCGCCGAGGCCTGCGCGTTTGCCGATCTCGATACGTATCTCTTCGATTCCGGCTTTCAGTGCCTTGTCAGCATCCAGCTCCTGTCTGGATTCGTGAGCAGTAAGACCAAAGGACTCCGCAGCGATGAACACCAGTGGCGAGGCGAAATCGACACAGCTCACACTGATGCCGTTCACCACTTCCATACGCTCTCCGGTGGGAAAAAGCTTACCTGTTCTGGCTCCGGCAGCATCGAGGAAATTGAGTACGATCGGAGCCCCCGTGCCGGGCACACCATCGATGCCGACGCTGCCTTGATAGGTCACTCTTCCGCCCGGGGTCTGAATGCTTGCCTCAACTATCTTGCCGGTATTGCGGTTGAGAATACGCAAGGTGGTAACGGGATCCTGAGCCTGGACCAGTCCACTCTCGATGGAATAGGGGCCTACCCCGGCCAGCATATTGCCGCAATTGGGCATGGTATCCACACGCATCTGATCAACCGACACTTGTGCGAACAGATATTCGATGTCGATATCGTCGCGTGTCGATGGACTGACAATGACCACCTTGCTCGTGAGAGTGTCTCCTGCGCCTATACCATCAACCTGACGAATGTGGGGCGAACCCATCGCCGCCAGTAGAACGCGATCGCGTTCTGCCGGATCGGAAGGAAGATCGTGTGCCTGGAAGTACGGTCCCTTGGAGGTGCCGCCGCGCATCAGGGTGCAGGGAATGTCGAGGAACATGCGTGTTTCACCATATCAGCAAGTTGAAGGTACGTGGCTCAAGCTGCCTCGGACAGACGCCACGAGGCAGATTCACAACAGGACTCGACCTATGCAGCGTGTTTCGCGGCGCGGCTGAGCACCTTGTCAACCATCACGCCGGCCTGGCCCAGATAGTTGGCCGGATCACACAAATGCGCCAGTGCAGGACGGTCCAGATGGGCACTGATTTCCGGGTGGTCGACCAGCAAGTCAAGCAGTGGTCGCTTGCTCTGTATCGCCTCGCGGCACAGGTCATACACCAGATCGTGAGCGTACTCCCGCCCAATGTAAGGTCCCAGTCCCATCATCACCGCCTCGGACATTACCAGTCCATTGGTGAGATCGATATTGGTTCGCATGTTCGCTTCATCGACTTCCAGGCCTTCCAGTACAAAACGGGTTTGCCTGAGAGCGCCGGCGAGCAGACAGAAGGCTTCTGGCAAAGCTATCCATTCGATCTCCCACGGGCCGGTGGAACGCTCATGGTCGGCAACCATGGCGTCCATGAGAGAGGCGGAATGCTGGCGCACCACGGAGATGGCAGCATGGATGTAACAACTGGATATGGGGTTGCGCTTCTGCGGCATGGTACTGCTCGATCCTCGTCCGGGCGCGAAGGGCTCATAGACTTCGGCCACTTCGTGCTGCATCATCAGCTTGACGTCCATCGCGATCTTGCCCAGAGAGCCACCCACCAAACCCAGAAAAGCGCCAACTTCGGCGATGGTATCGCGTACGGTGTGCCAGGCGATGTCCGGTTGTGCCAGCCCCAGTTCTTCCATCAGACCGGCTTGCGTTTCCATGGCGCCTTTCTCGATCGATGCCAGGGTGCCACAGGCACCGCCGAACTCTCCCATCAGTACGCGAGGACGTAGCTGTGCAAGACGTTCCCGGTGTCGTTCGATACCAGCGAGGATCGCTGCCGTCTTGAACCCGAATGTGACGGGTATGGCCTGTTGCAGATTGCTGCGGCCGATGACCGGCGTGTCTCGGTAGCGCGTGGAGAGCGACACCAGAGCCTCGGAGATGGCTTTCAGATCTTCATCGATGATCTCCAGGGCTTCACGAATCTGCATCACTGTCGCTGTGTCAGTGATGTCCTGCGTCGTGGCCCCCCAATGGACGAACTCGCCCAGTTTGTCACGACACAGTCCGTTGATCTGTGTGACGACACCCAGCACCGGATAACCGATACGCTCGGTCTGTTCACGCAACTGTTCCATGTCGATCTTGTCGATATGGCAATTGCTGACGATTTCGTCGGCAGCCTCCTGCGGGATGATGCCCAGTCTTCCCTGGACGACAGCCAATGCCCGTTCGAACTCGACGTAATGCCGCGTTCGATTGCGATCGGACCAGACGTCACGCATGGCGTCTGTACTGAAGATGTTTCCGAAGATTTGCGAGTCTATGATGCCAGCGGCCATGATGTCAGCTCCTTGTATTATCGGGATGTTGGTTGTTGATGAGAGAGGATCAACGCGCCGCAGAGACGTCACTGCGCGCGAGGATGGCCTGCGCCTTTAGCACGACGGGGCGATCGATCATCTTGCCGTCAAGCTGAACGGCGCCATCGGATGATCGCGCGGCCTGCATGACACGTTGCGCCCATGCCTGATCAGCTGCCGTTGGCAGACAGGCGGCATGTACGATGTCGATCTGTGCAGGGTGAATGCACAGCTTGGCAGCAAATCCGTAGTTGCGAGCAAAGGCAAAATCGCTCTTGATGCGCTCGATATCCTTGATAGAGGGGGTGACCCCTGCAACCGGGGAGGGCAGCTCAGCACAACGCGAAGCGATGGCGATTCGTGCCGAGGCGTAAGCAAGACCGCTGTTCTCGCCGGTAAGATCCAGATCTACGGCATAGTCCAGAGTGCCAAAGACCAGCCGCTGAACGCCTTCGGTTTCGGCAATTTCATCCACATTGCGTATGCCACGGGCAGTTTCGACAAGCGCCAGGACACGGACTCCGTCAGGACCATTGCCGATAACGGTCTCTATCTGCTGGCGATTTTCCGATTTCGGCAACATCACCAGAGGTATGCCGATACTGCGTAGCCATGCAAGATCGCCTGGGAACCATTCGGATTCGCTGTCATTGATGCGAACGGCAATGCGACCCGAAACTTCTGGATGATTACGAAAGCAACGAGCAATATGGTCGCGAGCGACAGCCTTGTCGGCTGGAATCACCGCGTCTTCAAGATCCAGAATGACAACGCCGGCGCTGGTCGAAAACGCTTTGTCAAAGCGATCAGGACGATTGCCGGGAACAAAGAGATAGGTAATGGGGAAACTCATGATGGCTTGCTCCTGGATACTCAGATCACACCCGTGCTCTTGAACTCAGCCACCTGTTCAGCGGTATATCCCAGTTGTGCCAGAATTGCTGCCGAATGTTGACCAAGAGCAGGGACAGGGTCCATGCGCGGCTCTCCTGTTTTCCAGGAACCAGGTGGCAGCAGTGCAGGGACCACACCTGCCGACGTTTCCACCTGACGCCAGCGCTTGCGGGCCTCGAGCTGCGGGTGATCCCATACAGCCTGCATGTCGTTGACTTGCGCGTTGGCGATATTGGCGGCGTCGAGTCGCTCGACAACCTGTTCCGCCGAAAGATCGGAGAAAGCATCCACGATGATCCGGCGCAGTTCCACACGCCCGGCACTGCGTCTGGAATTACCGGCAAAGCGCTCCTCCTCAGCCAACGCTGGTTGCAGCAGCACCGTGTTGCAGAAGGCAGACCATTCGCGCTCGTTCTGCAGACCGAACATCACCGTCTTGCCATCACCCGCTGGAAACGGCCCGTAGGGATAGATGGTGGCGTGACTGGCACCTGTACGTGGTGGAGGTGTAGCACCGTCAAAGGCGTAGTACAACGGGTAGGAGGTCCACTCCGCCAGACTCTCCAGCATCGAGATATCGAGATGCTGTCCGCGGCCGGTCTTCTGGCGTTCCATCAATGCTGCCAGAATATTGGTATAGGCGTACATCCCCGCAGCGATATCGGCGATCGACGGACCTGCCTTGCACGGTTCTTCTTCCGTACCTGTCACCGACAGAAATCCCGATTCGCTCTGAATCAACAGATCGTAGGCCTTCTTGTCGCGGTAGGGTCCGTTGTCTCCATAACCGGAAATATCACAGACAATGATTTCCGGCTTGCTTGCAGAGAGAACCTCATGGGACAGCCCCAGCCTCGCTGCAGCACCTGGCGCCAGGTTCTGAACGAGCACATCAGCCTCATCGACTATCAATCGCTTGAGCGCAGCCAACGCGTCAGGGTGCTTGATATCCAGGGTCAGACTCTCCTTGGAACGGTTGATCCACACGAAATGCGAGGCGAGACCCCGTACCCGTTCGTCGTAACCCCGGGCAAAATCACCCACACCTGGTCGCTCGACCTTGATGACTCGGGCGCCCAGATCGGCGAGTTGCCGAGTGGCGAAGGGTGCAGCAATGGCATGCTCGAGGGTAACTACGGTTATACCGTCAAGAGGTCTCATCTCATTCCCCCTGTCTGATGACCGCGGTTGCCTGCATGGTCAGCCAGCCTTCGTGGTCCTTTGCCCACAGCCGAAACGTCTTGCCATCGGGCTCGGGTTCTCCGCAGACATGGAAGTGATTGATATCGAATACGGGCCGTACTGCTCGGAATTCGAAACTGGCAAGCTCCGCGTCAGGTAACTCGTGGCGCAGCAGATCGAGCAGCAGGGTGGCGATCATCGGCCCATGTACAATCAATCCGGGATAGCCTTCGGTTTCCGTCACGTACTTGCGGTCGTAATGAATGCGATGACCGTTGAATGTCAATGCGGAGTAGCGAAACAGCAATACATCATCTGGCACCCATCTTCTTTCCCAGGTAGAGCTTGCCGGCGCGGCCACGGGCGAAGGCGGAACATCATCAGGCTTTGCTGCCTGCCGGTAGACGATATCGTGATACTCGGTCAAGGCTGTTTCCGTCTCTCCCTCACGACGTATCTCGTGGCGCACCTTGACGAACACCAGCGGCCCGGTTCGGCCGTTCTTTTCAGTGACATCATGAATTGTCGAGGTACGAGTCAACGCATCTCCGACACGCAATGGCTTGTGAAAGGTGAACTGGCTTCCTGCCCACATGCGTCGTGGCAACGGTACCGGAGGCAGAAAGCCACCGAGCCTTGCGTGACCGTCATGACCTATTTCGGACTGACGATGCAAGGGCAGAAAGTAGAGCCAATGCCACAAGCCAGGTAGTGGGGTACCCGCTTCCGGTCGTTCCGCAGGACGATCGAAGGTGGCAGACAAGGCCGCATAGGGCGTGGCCGTAACACTGTCAGAGACTTCTTCCGAACGACCGATCCATTCTTCAAGCTTCATTTCAAATACTCCTTCACGCAATGCGGCGCCACTGTCTGCTACCAGCCCTCTGCAAGAGGGCTGGCGACGAGCTGACTCCAGCGATGATTCAGTGGAAAACAGGATGTTTTTCAAAGGCCCGATCTACTTCAGGGGCCATGGCATATCGGTGTAGTGCTGCAATAACCCTGGCGGGAAATCCAGTGTCAGGAAGTGACCCAGAGTGCACATGAAAGCAATACACAGCACCGTGTAGATCACGCTGCGTGACACGCCAAGAGAGGTTCGTACCATCAGGAAAGTCATGATGAAAACGGTTATCGACAGGATGAACCCGAACAGTGCTGTCATACCGAACAGGAACACGAACCATCCCACCGATGGCCAGACCGTCGTGCCGTCATCGGCTCCTCTGGCCCTGGCAGCCACCTCCTGGTCAAAATGAGCCGAGTGCCCAGGCGCCCCATTCAGGAGCATCATCACCATATAGCCCATGAACGCGACCATCAAAACCGATGTGTAGAACGGAAACACGGACCCGAGAAAGCTCAGAGGTGCACTGCTCAGGACACCATACAGAAACGTTACGAACAGCAGAACGGCAAACACGATCTGCGGTCGTCGCTCTTTTCTGCTCGCACCACCCAGTATCGGCTTGTCCACCTTCTTGCCATCGGCATCGAGATTCACGGCACCATCCTCCGACACCCTGCTGCGCAGCGCCATGAGCGTGGAGCCGATTGCCAGCGCACCGATGATCAACACCCCGGGGCGTTGAACGAATTCCCAACCGTAGAATTGCAATGCCTGGTACAGGTAGTTTTCAGCCTGACTTGAAAGCACAAAGCCGATCAGGAATGCTGGCCTTGGCCAGCCGAAGCGGCGTAGAAAGATGCCGACCATTCCCACTGCAAACAGCACCAGAAGATCAGTCAGGTCCCGTCGCGCCTGAAAGGCGGCAAAACAGATGATCATGATCATGAAGGGCGCAATCAGATTGAATGGAACGAAGGTCAGTCGAGCGATCGGTACAGCGAGAAAAAAGCAGAAGGCCGCTCCGACGATGCTTGAAAATGCCAGCGTCCAGGCAATCGTGTAAGTCAATTGCAAGTCTGTGGTTACCATCGATGGACCGGGCTGCAAACCCAGCAGCGCCATGCCACCCAGAAACACCGCCATGCTGCCCGAGCCGGGGATTCCGAAGAGCAATGTCGGCATCAACGCGCCACCCTGAAGCGCATTGTTGGCAGCCTCGGGGGCAATCACTCCCTTGACTTCGCCCTTGCCGAACTCGCTGGAGTCCTTGCTGGCCTGCACGGCATGACCATAGGCAATCCAGTCAACCACGCCACCACCCAGACCGGGAATGGAGCCGATGAAAGTACCCAGGGCCGAGCAACGCATGACCAGGAACCAGTTTTTCAAGGTATCTCGCACGCCTTGCAGCCAGCCGTCTCCCAGACCTGAACCGGACGCTATCGGGCGAGAACGGCGAATCAGATCGGCAATTTCGGGAATGGCGAACAGACCCAGTCCGATGATGACCAGCGGAATGCCGTCTTGCAGGTAGTCGATACCCAGATCGAAACGACTCTCGCCGGTAGCAGGTGCGGCACCCATCGCGCCTACCATAAGCCCCAATCCGGCTGCTACCACGCCGCGCATGATGCTCTCGCCAGCCAGCACACCCACGACCGACAATCCGAGCAGGGAGAACATGAACAGTTCAGCCGTTGTGAATGACAATATCAGTGGCTTGGCGACAACCACGAAACCGGTCAGCATCACGGCGCCGAATACCCCGCCCAACAACGAGGCTGAAAACGCAGCACTGAGTGCGCGCGCCGCCTGCCCCTTCTTGGCCAACGGAAAGCCGTCGAGAACAGTCGCCTGACTGGCGCTGGAACCGGGTATACCCATCAGAACCGACGTGAAGGTGTCGCCGGTGGGGATTACCGCGACCATGCCGACCAGCATGGCCAGAGCTGATGTCTGATCCATGCCGTAGATGAAAGGCATGAGTAGCGACATTCCCGCAATACCGCCCAGACCGGGCAGGATACCGACGCCCAGCCCGACAACGATGCCGAGGAACATATAGGCAAAGTGATGAAACGATATGAGCGCGACGAAAGCACTCTGGATGGCTTCGAACATGAAATGACTCCGTGAAAGTGGACGGCCGGCGTGGCACGGCTGTTGCCGTGACGGGCATCAGTCAGGCGGAATCACCAACAGGGCAATTCCGCTGACTGACGCTTGAAGCGGCTTCGCGACAATCAAAAGCGCGCGTTGTAGTCTTTTTCAAGCAGCGCTCTCACCCAGTCTCGTGCCACCGGGTCGATCGTCGTGCCCTCGGCAAACAGTGCATCAGCCGCTTCGTCGGTGACCTGTTCATAACCTCCCAGTGCATCGACCTTGGCTGCCTGGTATTCCGGATCATCCTTCATGTTGCGCACAGCCTCGCGGTAGGCTTCCACGATATCCGCGGATGTCCCCTTGGGCAGCATCAACAGTTTCTGGGCTGGAAACCCGGCAATCAGAAAGGCCTTGAACGCATCCCATTCGATACCTTCGGGTGGCTTGCCAGTGACGGTTTCAACGGCTTCACCGATGTGCGGCAGATCGGGAAAGTTCGGATCACGAACGATGATGCCATTGTCGTCAGCAGCCCCCATGCTGAACAGGGGGACAGCCTTGCCTTCCTCAACCATGGGCAGTGAGCTCTTGAGATAGGCGGACGTGGTCTGGAAATCGATATTGGCTTCACCTCGTTCAAACGCCAGACGCCCTTCACCGCGGCTCTTCATACCGAAGACATGTTGTACATCGAGACCCAGCAGACGAAAGGCCAGTAACGGTACGAGATCCAGTGAAGTCGCGCCCTGGCTCCCATAGATCAGCCGCTGGCCTTTCAGCTTTTCCAGATCAGCAAGGGATTCGACACCCAGCTCGCTATCGAGATAGGCAACACCACCGGTTGGTGCCGCAAGCACCACCTGCCAGTCCTTGTATTCGTACTTGACGCGTTTGTCATCGAGCAGATAGGGGAACTGGGTAGATGCCGATGTACCCAGCACACTCATGCCGTCCGCTTTGGCACGCTTGGTAAACTGGTTGGCACCAGTGATCGAGCCGCCGCCGGGCACGTTCTTCACTACCACCGTGGGTTGTCCGGGCAGGTGCCGGGACAGAAACGGCGCGTTGAAACGAGCCCAGGTATCAGAGCCTCCACCTACGCCGAATGGCATGAAGAATTCTATCGTCTCATCACTGAAGTCGACTGCTTCAGCGTAAGCCGGCAGGGGTGAGAGCACGGTTGCAGCGACAAGGGCCGCCGTTGCGCCGAGCAGGTCTCGACGTGTGAGATTCATGGCGTTTTTCATGGTATTTCTCCGTTGTGGGTACATCAATTTTGTGGTGAAACGGTAAAAGCCGTTTCTGGAATGGTGTGTCTTTCAGGAATCACCACGACACCGCTGAGCAGCGGCCTTGCCGTGGTGACCACAGAGCCGCTGGCCACCAGCGGCATGTTGCCGGGTGTGTGATCGGTGACATCGACATGGCATTGCATGCTGCCGCCCGGATGCTCGACGACGATTCGGTCGTAGTGCTTGACATCCAGCTCAACGCAGGCTTCCGCGACAGAATCCGTCACATGACAGGCCGCAGCCAGTCCCAGCGCGCCAGAGATGGCAAACGTTGCGTGGCACCAGGTCGGTGAAAAATAGCGTGCCGCGATACTGCCGCCGTGGCGCGGAGATGCGACGATGGCGACTTTGGGCAGCGCGATACTTGCAGAATCCTCAAGTCGCATCAGCCTGGCCGCCTCCAGTCGAATGCGTTTCAGATTGCTGGAAAACTCGATGTCGGCATCGAGCTCTTCCTTTGACTCGTGACCTGTTTTGCCAAGCGACTCGGCTTCAACGATCGCCAGAGGAATCGCACAATCAATGCAAGTGACTTCTACGCCGCAAATGATGTCCCGCGCCTTGCCGGTCGGCAACAACACGCCGGTACGCGTACCGGCAGGATCGAGGAAACGCAGTTGCAGCGGTGCAAAACTGCCAGGCACGCCATCGAGACGACAGTCGCCCTCATGGTTGACCTTGCCCTGTGGCGTCGACAATGTGACCTCGACAATCTTGCCACTGTTGAGGTTGAGCACACGCACACAGCTCTCGGGGGAGGAGGCGGGAATGATTCCCTGCTCTATCGCGAAAGGTGCTACAGCGGCAAGCATATTGCCGCTGTTCGGCAGATAATCGACAAAGTTTCGGGCGACGGACACCTGGGCAAACAGATGTTCCACATCAACGTCCTCCCGGGCGGATGCCTGAACGATAACCACTTTGCTACTCTGGCTGTCACCACCGCCCATGCCATCAATTTGCCGAAGATCCGGAGAACCCATTGCAGCCAGCAACAGTCGATCTCTCTCATCTGTCGCTGTCGGTAGATCCTGTGCAAGGAAAAACAGTCCTTTGGACGAACCGCCTCGCATCAGAACGCAGGGAATGCATCTCATCCGTCTTGTCTCCTCTGCCCACTGCTCTTGCCTGGTTGTGCCAATAGTAGGGTGGAAGGTAGTTTGTACGGAAATGCAATAAATCGTATGATTGATTCGAAAAGCGCATAAGAGAAAGTCAGCGAACGAGGAAGCCAATCCATGAAATTCGACTTCGACGGCATTCAGGCCTTTGTCGCAATCGCCGAAACAGGCGGATTCACCGCAGCTTCCGAATACCTGCATGTCACACAGACGGCATTGACGCGTCGCATCCAGAAGCTGGAATCCTACCTCGACCTACGCCTGATTGATCGGACGACACGATATGTCGAACTCACGCCCGTGGGCCGCG
Source organism: Granulosicoccus sp. 3-233 (assembly GCF_052681095.1). Taxonomy (NCBI): domain Bacteria; kingdom Pseudomonadati; phylum Pseudomonadota; class Gammaproteobacteria; order Chromatiales; family Granulosicoccaceae; genus Granulosicoccus; species Granulosicoccus sp. 3-233. Next base: position 20,472 of record NZ_JBQYLE010000009.1, on the reverse strand, counting down.
AATTTCTCCCACAGGCCAAGTCCATTGTGGAAGAGGTCACAAGGGCTGTAGACCGCCTGAAGGACGTGTCAAAACACGGCGTCGGTCATTTCACGATTGCCAGCATCCCGACGATGGCCTCCTACAAACTACCCGAGGCCATCAAGCGCTATTCGCTCACCCACCCCGGTAACCACATAAGAGTCATCGACACCAACGCATTCGATGTGCGCGATGCCGTACTGCATGGCAAGGCCGAGCTGGGAGTCGGTATGTCCACCGAGCACCACCCCGAACTTGAGGAGACTCCACTGCTCGAAGAGCCGTACATGTTCTTTTGTCCGGCAGATCACCCCCTGGGTAACAAGAAGCGAGTCGTCTGGTCGGATCTCAACGACTCTCATCTGATTACCATCAGCACCTTGAGTGCAAACCGCGTGCTGATGGATTATCAGCTGGCCAAGCATGGCATCAAGCTGTCCGGCACCTATGAAGTACGCCATCTGTCCACAGCTCTCGGTCTGGTATCAGCAGGTGTCGGCGTTGCCATATTGCCTGAATCCACACTTGAGCCCCGCATACGCTCAGGCATCAGCAGAATCCTGCTCAGCGGTCCAACCATCAAGCGTCAGATTGTCGTGTTCCGCCGGCGAAAGAGCACGCTTTCACCAGCGGCCAGCGCCTTCTTCGATCTGCTCGTGAAGAACCAGGGCAGGGAAGACGACACACATTGATCGCCTGTCGAAGGTCGTTCGAAAGGCGCGCTTCTGGCGACGGCATGTGCAAACCGTGCTGAACGAGTGAAATCACGCCCCGCGAGCAGTAGCGCTCAGTGCAATCTGGATTTTTGCGCTTTTGACAAGAGCACGAAATACAGGCGTCTCAGCTCTGTGTCATGCAGATACAACAGCCGGCGATCCAGCTTGCCACCTTCTTCGGCCCGCCATTTCTCACGATGTGCCTCTATGGTTGCCTGTTCGTTGGCTGTCAGAACATTGGGCATGCACCCCAGAATTACCGACACACCATTGACCCCGACCACGGTACAGAACAGCACATCGCCTTCGGCAAAAGACCGGCTGCCAACAGCCTCCACCACGACATCCTGCTCCGTGTAGATTTCTCGCAAGTGCAGGCGGTCATCTTCGGCTACGGCCGTCACCGAATAAAAGCTGTACGGTGCCGTGGTGGCAACATCGATCGTGCCTTGCTCGACCGGACCCAGCTCACCCCGGTTGGCCTTGAGAAATTCAGCGGCAATCGGGTGGTCTGACAACTCGGAGGCGAAGGAGTCACGGCCCAGTGCCGTATCATCCGGTAACCAGGCATACAGATACCAGTCGTTGAACGCAGCCTTGTAGGCCTGTTCTTCACCGGCGATGGCCTCATGCCCCCAGCGGCTGAAATCCTGCCAGGCGGCATTCTCGACTGACTCTCCGTATTGCTCCCGACCGGCTTTCTCCAGCCTGGGGCACAACTGCCGCACCACCCGCAGGATGTCGTCTCCCGAGAGCCCTGTCTCGGTTTGCATACAGCATTTCTTGTACTTCCTTCCACTGCCGCAATGACACGGATCGTTGCGCTTGCTCTTCAAGATGTGTTTTCCGGACCGAAAGAATGTCGCTAGTGTAAGCGAGCTGAGACTCGAGGTCCATGAAGGCAATGGATACGCGTATTCCCTCACAATCGGCGATATTCGCCAATATCGGGAAAACCTCTGTTGTACTGTGCCAGCACCGATACTTTATCAAGAAGAATCCGGTACAGTCCCTGAACCGACGCAGTTCGACGTCCGTTCAGGGTATCCTACTTACCAGACTACCGGCTATACCGTACCACCCAGCGAACCTTCCAGCGTCGCCAGTTCCTGCCCACCCGCCATCAGATCCTGCAATTCCTCGGCAGTGATTTCGTCCTTGAGTGCCGTACCCAGCGTCTTGCCACGATTGAGAACGGTGAAGCGGTCTCCAACGGCCATGGCATGTCTGACGTTGTGTGTGATGAAGACAACGCCCACACCTTGCTTGCGCACCCGATCAATCGTGGCCAGTACATTCGAGGTCTGCCGCACGCCCAGTGCCGAGGTGGGTTCATCCAGAATCAATACCTTCGCACCGAAATAGACCGCACGAGCGATAGCCACCGTCTGCCGTTCGCCACCTGACAAGGTACCCACCGCCTGATCGGGGGCTCGCAGGTTGATGCCCATCTTCTTCATCTCCTCGATAGCGGCCTTGCTCGCAGCTTCCGTATCAAAGCGTTTGAACAGTCCTTTTCCTTTCGTAGGTTCACGGCCCATGAAGAAATTTCGGGTAACCGACATCAAGGGGATCATCGCCAGATCCTGGAACACAGTGGCAATGCCTGCTTCCATGGCATCCCGCGGACTATCGAAATTCATTGGCTTGCCTTCGAAATGAATCGAACCATGCGTCGGTTTGTGTACCCCGGACATGGTCTTGATGAACGTCGACTTACCTGCACCGTTGTCACCCAACAAGCAATGACACTCACCGGCACGAACATCAAATGACACCCCGTTCAAGGCAATGACGTTACCGAAATGCTTCTCGATACCTTCCATATGGACAATAGGATCGGTGGACATATCAGCGTTCTCCCGTGACACGCTTGCGTATCATGTTGTTGAAAAGTACGGCGATCAGTAGCATGCCACCCAGGAATACCAGGTACCAATCCTGATCGATCTGCGTATAGCTGAGGCCGATCAGTACCATGCCGAATATGATGGAACCGAAGAACGCACCGATGGCCGATCCGTAGCCCCCCGTCAACAGGCAGCCTCCGATGACCGCTGCGATGATGGCTTCGAATTCCTTCTGAAAACCTCGTCGTGCATCTGTCGAACCACTGTCAAGCACTGTTATGATGGCAACCAGCGCAGCACAGGCCGCCGTCACCACGAACAGGCCGATCTTCACCTTGCGAACGGGCACACCGGAATTGGATGCCGCATTGGCGTCACCTCCAGAGGCAAAGATCCAGTTGCCAACCGGCGTACGCAACAGCACATAGGTGGCAATACCGGCGATAAGGATGAACCAGAGAATTTCCACGGGAATGCCTTTGACCTTGGGCGTGCCATTCTGGAAAGTATCGATGAGTCCCATATCTGCCAGAGCCAGGAACAATCCGGGGAAGGCATCGCCGCTGAAGATCGGCGTCAGAAAGTCATTCTCCACGGCAGGGCGTATCCCGCGCAGCTGCGTTGACCCGTCGGTGGCCGCCTTCAAACCGACCAGTGACAGACCACGGTAAATGAACAGGAATGCCAGGGTCACGATGAAAGAGGGCAGGCCTGTTCGGATCACGATCTGCCCATTGACGGTACCGACCACCGCTGCGAACAGGAAGGTCAACGGGATGGCCAGTATCAATGGTTGCCCGAAGTTGACCACGCAGGCCCCGAAGAACAGGCCGATAAACGCAATCATGGAGCCGAGCGACAGATCGAACTCACCACCGATCATGAGCAGTGCTGCACCGATGGCCAGAATTCCCAGCTGCGCCGCCGGGGACATGAAGTTCATGAAGCCAGCCAGCGTGAACATGGCGCTGTCGGCAGTTATAAGAAAAAATATGGTGACCAGTACGACGCCGGCTATGGCTCCCAGCTCTGGCCGCTTCATCAGGCTGGCCATCGTGGATTCGGACTTCAGCCGTTCGTCGTCTACCGTTGTCTCACTCGACATGATTTTACCTCTCGGGATGCTGTATTTGGATTGGAGCGAGGTGACAATGACCACCTCGCTCCACAGGTTCCGTTAATGTATTAACGGATACCCTTGGACGACAGATCGATTACCTGCGCAGCCTTTTCCTGCGTGATCAGGTTAGGACCTGAAGGCACATCGCCACCTGGCATCAGGCCGTATTCTGCGTGCAGTGCCAGAAAGGCCACTGGCAGATAACCCTGCAGGAACTGCTGCTGGTCAATGGCAAAGGCTGCATTGCCTTCGGAAACCGACTTCAGGAAATTGCCGGAAAGGTCGAAAGAGCCCACGAGAACCTCACCCGTACGACCGACTGCATCGACAGCGGCAACAGCTGGCTCGCCGGCAAGCGACGCACCCAGAGCAATCACTGCGTCGATGTCAGGATTGGACTCCAGAGAGGCTTGTACCTTGGACTGGATTTCACTCGGATCATTGGTTGTCGGCATGACATCTACTGGTCCACCAAACCCTTCGGCAAAACCTGCACAGCGATCGTCAAGTGAAATGTTGCCCACTTCGTGGTTGATGCACAGACCGTGGTTACCGCCCAGCTCAGCCATCTTCTCGCCAGCAGCCTTGCCCGCATCGAATTCGGACTGTCCCACATGCAGCAATGCGCCAAGCTCTTTCGCCGCATCGCCACCCGAGTTCATTGAAATTACCGGTATACCAGCTGCAACGGCATTCTGGATGGAGGGGCCGAGTGCATCGGCATCCGGTACCGAGACAACCAGGCCATCTGGCTCCTGGTTGACGGCAGCATCGATCAGCTGACTCATCGCGATCATGTCGAACGTTTCGGGTGCCCGATATTCGACGTTTGCGCCAGTATCCGCCGCCGCTCTCTCGACACCATTCTTGACGACTGACCAGAAGGGATCACTGGCCTGTCCGTGACTGACGACAATGATATCGGCAGCCATCAAGGCGGGTGCTGCGACCAAGGTCGCGGCGGCGATAGTTGTTTTAACAATTCTTCTCATTCTTTACTCCTGTTGGAATGTCATGAAAGACAAGCGAGTGGCTTGCCGGTGTGTGCAGAATTTCTCCGCGTGGTAATTCGTCAAGCGATCCTATCCGGGAACACTCAGAGAGTTGTTCCGACATCGATTCGAATGACAAATATCTGGTCTATCTTTTCTTGAAAAGACAATGTGCGTGCAATTGCGCCAGTGGTCTATCAAGCACTCATCAGCCGATACTCGACGTCACGGTAAATGCCTGCCTGAATGCACTCAGTGCCACTTCCGGATCGCCGGAGGCAAATGCTTCCATGGCGACCGGTCCCCGGTAGTTCATCGCGTCGAGTGCACTTGCGATATGGGCGTAGTTGATCTCTCCGGATCCCGGCTCACAACGGCCCGGATTGTCCGCGACTTGTATTTCACCGATCCAGGGCAGGCATTTCTCGCACCAGCGCACCAGATCACCTTCTCCAATCTGCGTGTGATAAAGGTCCAGATTGATTCGCAGTTGCGGTCGGTCCACGGCCGATACCAGTGACAATACATCTGCCGTGGAATTGAAGGGACAGCCTGGGTGATCTTGCAGGTTCAGGTTTTCCAGCGTAAATACGACACCTTCGTCCTCCGCCAGATCACACAGCCTGTTCAGCGTATCCCGGGCTTTCAACCACATCGCGCCCGTAATTACATCAGTCTGTAACTTCGGTATTCCTCCTTCACCCAAACCCGTACCGTGCAGGTTGAGACGCGATACACCCAGCCGTCTACCGACCTGTATGGTCTCGCGGGCTGATTTCAGCAGTGCCGCAGCACCTTCATCGTCAGCCAGCCTGCCTTCCAGGTAACCATTCATGATGGTGTAGTCGGCACCCACGGCTTCGAGTCTGGCCAGGTCGTGCTCTGGCCAGTTCCATAAGCCGACACCAAAACCGAGTTCCGTCAGTCTTGACGCACGCCACTCTATCGGTTTGTCCTGCCACAACATTTCAGCGCAGGCGGCCAACTGGAAAGGGATGGTCATTGCATTTTTGTCCGAGGCGTTCAGTGATTCGAAGCGTGTATGCCTTCAGGCGTCGCGCTCGAGAATCCACTCGACTTCCGGAGCTGGAACAAAGCGCCACTTGCGCAGTGGGCCGGCCATCACGTTCAGGTAGTACATGTCGAATCCGTGTGGTGCGGCGCAGGGATGATGCCCGCGCGGCACCAGTACGACGTCGCCATCGGCTACGGCCATGGTCTCATCCAGTGAGCCATCGTCGGTATATACCCGTTGCACACCAAATCCGCTTGCCGGATTCAGGCGGTGGTAATAGGTCTCTTCCAGATAGGTGATACGGGGAAAATCATCCTCATCATGGCGATGACTGGGGTAGGACGACCAATTGCCGGCGGGGGTGAAGACTTCCGTGACCAGCAGGGAGTCGCAAAAATCCTCGTTCTCCATGGCGATATTGTTGATATAGCGCTTGTTGGAACCCTTGCCGCGTTCGGTCAGCGTGATCCCGTCAGGGCCTATCCTGCGTGCTTCATGCCCGCCCTTGCCGGGCGCAGTGCACACGGCAATGACGCAGTCGGTCTCGGCTTTCGCATCCCATTGCGTATCGTTGGGCAGATACAGGCAGTGCGGAGCCAGTCTTTCAAAGACATTCATGCGGTTGCCCAGTACGCCCCAGTGCTGGCCTGCGCCGTTGATCTCGGCCTTGCCTTCCACCATGACGAGAATCACTTCTCTGTCGCCCGTGGCTTCGCTGGCTGTTTCGCCGGCACGCAATCGATACAGAGAAAATCCGACATAGCGCCAACCGGCGCTGGTGGCTGTTATCTCATGGACCTTGCCATGATTCCCGAAGGGTTTTTTCAACAATACTGACATCAGATCGACTCCTGGTCTTGCTTGTTGGTGTTGATCATGAGCCCTGATTTCTGGCAGATCCTGACGATATGCTCATAGCCCATGTTGGCGTATTCATAGGGTGGCGCCTTGGCAGGATCCTGCTCGGCTTCAACGACAATCCAGCCCGCATAGTCCTGCTTGCGCAACAGGTCGGTAACACCCTGAAAATCGATGCAACCTTGCGGGTCACCCGGTACGGTAAACACGCCTGCTATCACGGCATCGAGGAAACTCATGTTCTCGCGTCGAGCTCGCTGCATGACATCTTCTCGCACATCCTTGAAATGCACGTGGTGTACGCGATGACCCCAGGTATCCAGTGTGCCGAGTACATCAGCGCCACCAAAATGCAGATGGCCTGTATCAAAGAGCAAGGTGACGTCATCCGAGCTGCCTTCCATCAACCAGTTCACATCGTCCTGATCCTCGATCATCGAGCCCATGTGGTGGTGGTAAGCCAATACCAGCCCCTGGCTGGCTGTCCAGCTTGCCAGCTCGGACAACTTGGCGGCATAGCTCAAGATGTCGTCTCGCGTCAGCTTGGGCCGATCGTTCACGGCAACCGACTGATTGCCCTGAACGGTGTTGGAACACTCTGCGTAGACGATGCACGGAGAACCCAGAGCCACAAACTGCTCGACTTGCTGTGAGATCATCTGCTTTTCATCGGCAACCGATGAATTCATGAGATTGCCGGAACACCAACCGCCACACAAGGCCAGCTGATTGTCAGCCAGGTAGCTGCGCAGGCCTTCCGTATCCTGTGGCATGCGTCGACCACGCTCGACCCCGGTGTAGCCGATCTTGCGTGCTTCCTGCAGTGCCTGCTCCATGGTGTAGGCGGCAGTCAGCTCTGGCAGATCGTCGTTTTGCCAGGAAATTGGGGAAATACCGATTTTTATGCTCATCGTGTTTTTCTATCTGTCACTGCAGCCTCGTAGGCAGCTCGAATCTCGTTCATGTTTTCTCGTTCGCTCACCTCAGGGACCGCGACATCCCACCAGGTACCGCCATGCGGGGTAGAGGGGTATGGGTCAGTGTCGATGACGATCACATAGGGACCCTTGATGTCCGCTCGTCTGTCCAGAGCCTCCTCCAGCTCGCCGATGCTGGATACCGACAATGCCGTTGCGCCCATGGAGCTGGCGTGTTGCACGAAGTCGATGCGCGACGGCTGCTCGTGGATGGCGTGTTCGAGCAGATTGTTGAACTCGGCGCCTCCCGTGCCCATCTGCAAGCGATTGATACATCCATAGCCGCGGTTATCAGTAACAACCACGGTGAAACTGATGCCCATCATCGCCGCCGTTGCCATTTCCGAATTGGCCATCATGTAGGTTCCATCGCCAGTGAAGCAGATGACGTCACGATCAGGTTCGGCCATCTTGATACCCATGGCACCTGCAATCTCATACCCCATACAGCTGAAACCGTATTCCATGTGATAAGCGCCCGGACGGGGGGCTTTCCACAGCTTGTGCAGCTCTCCGGGCATGGTCCCGGCAGCAGACATGACCGCTGTGTCCTGATGGGAGGCACGTTGCACGGCACCGATGACCTGCATGTCTGTGGGCAAGGCATTGGTGTCTGTTGGCGATGACGCTGGTGCATCAGTGAGCACGTCCACTTTCCCGAACCAATCCGCTTTCAGAGACTCAGCAGGTGCATCGAAGCGATGTGAACCAAGTTGTTCCGACAACTCATTCAGGCCCACCCGTGCATCCGACTGCAAGGGCATGGAACCGCGTTTCGCGGTGTCGTGCGCCGCGGTATTGAGGCTGATCACCGTACGGTCAGGGTTCGAGAACAGAGACCAGGAGCCGGTCGTGAAGTCCTGAAAGCGCGTGCCGACACCCAGTATCAGATCTGCCTCGGCACATACCGCATTCGCCGCTTCGCCACCGGTCACACCAATGGGGCCGAGGTTGAGTGGATGGTCCCATGCCAGCGCAGACTTTCCTGCCTGCGTCTCGGTAACCGGCACCTGATGCTTCTCGGAAAATTCCAGCAGCGCAGCAGTGGCATCCGAATAATGCACGCCGCCGCCGGCGACAATCACCGGGTGAGTTGCCGAGCGAATCGCATCGACTGCCCGTTGCAGCTCGGCTTCATCCGGGCGGATACGTCGGCGGTGCCAGACCGTGGGCTCGAAGAAGGACAGGGGGAAGTCATGGGCTTCCGCCTGTACATCCTGGCAGAAGGCCAGCGTCACCGGTCCGCAATCGGCAGGGTCTGTCAGCGTGCGAAAGGCTCGCGGCAGCGCCGTCAACAACTGCTCCGGACGCATGATGCGATCGAAGTAACGACTGACCGGCCGAAATACATCGTTGGCACTGATGGTGCCGTCATTGAAATCCTCGATCTGTTGCAACACCGGATCCGGCCCGCGGTTGGCAAAGACATCACCCGGAATCAGCAGCACCGGCAGACGGTTGACATGCGCGAGCGCTGCCGCAGTCACCATGTTGGTGGCACCGGGACCAATCGATGAGGTCACCGCCATTGCACGGCTGCGGCGCAGTTGCTTGGCATAGGCAATGGCGGCATGCGCCATCGTCTGCTCGTTGTGGCCACGCCACGTCGGCAGGGTTTCGCGTGCCCCGTACAATGCCTCACCAATGCCAGCGACATTGCCGTGACCGAAGATGGCCCAGACGCCGGCAATGAAGGGTGTTCCATCTTCCGTCAGCTGCGCACCCAGGTAGCGCACCATGGCCTGAGCCGCAGTAAGTCGAATCGTCTTACTCATGTGAGTCTCCTCGTGCCAGCGCTTTGTCCCAGAGCGTGCAAAGTCGTCGGTAGTTGTCTGCCATGGTGGCTATCGCGTCCTTATCAGAGAGTTCGCCTCGCATCCATCGGCTGGCGCTGTCTGCAAAGATGGTTCGTCCTACGGCAAACCCCTTGACCAGCGGATAACGGGCCGCAATGTCGAAGCTCTCGGCCAGCTTCTCTTCGCTTTCGCCCAGGCCCAGTACGACAATGCCGCGAGTATTCCGGTCATGCCGTTCTATCGCATCAATGGCCTGCTGCCAGGCTTCCGGCGTAGTCATGGGTTCCAGCTTCCACCAATCGGGATAAACACCGGCGGCGTAGAAGCGCTCGATGATCTGTGCGGTCGTGGTGTCGTTGACCGCTGCGACCTTCGATGGGATGACTTCCAGCAGAAACTCCAGACGATTGCGACGACAGGCCTGAAAGAGACGCACGATGGTCGCTTCATGATCGGCCCAGGTTGCCTCATCATCATCCGGGTGGCAGAAACACAATACTTTCACGACCTGGTCCCGAGGCCATTCGGACAATCCACCATAATCCGGTCCGATACCGGGCTCGAGAGTCAATGGGCGTGAACCCGGCCATTCAACCGGACGACCGATCCACAACGGGGTATCGACAGCCCGATAGAGGGCATCACGACCGAGGCGCTCATCGCACAGCAGGCCGTAACCGGGCTGACCTTGTGCGACCCTGTTGGCGGCGTCCAGGCACAGCAATTTGAACTGGCCGATTTTCTCGTTGGTAGCGCCTTCCAGCTCTTCCAGCTGTATTCGGTGGTCGAATGCAAAGATTCTGACCGAGGGCCAGTCCAGATGGCGGTTGCTCGCCCAGTGAACTTGTTCAAGCGCCACGTCATTGCGCAGATCCGGTTGCTTTATGCCTCGCTCGAAGAAGAACTGCAGCTCTTGCCAGCTGGGGTAGGCCGGTGTGCAACCGTGTCGACTGACAGCAAATGCACCGCAGGCGTTCGCGTACTTCAGAGCGGTAGGCCAGTCTTCACCGTCAAGCCAGCCTTTGAGTAAACCGGACATGAAGCCATCTCCGGCTCCCAGCACATTGAAGACTTCAATGGCAAAGCCAGGACCGCTTTCGCCATCATCCAGCGTGTCCGGAATGTCACCCGTAAACGCAACCGCGCCAGCGGCTCCACGCTTGCAGATCAGAGCGGCATTCGAGACGGCTCGAACCGCCTTTAGCGCCGCTATCGTATCCGTCGTTCCACCGGCAATATGAAATTCTTCTTCTGTGCCGACTATCAGGTCAAACAGATGCAGAGTCGACTGCAGCTTGGCCGTTACCTGATCGGAAGCCACGAAACGGCTCTCCCCCTCACCATGACCCGCAACTCCCCAGAGGTTGGGGCGATAGTCGATATCCAGCGCGGTCTGCATTCCTTCCTGACGGGCAATATCCAATGCCTTGAGAGTCGCCGCTTCCACTTGCGGATGACTCAGGTGAGTACCCGTGGCCACGACTGCACGAGCATCGCGAATGAGTGCCGGATCGATGTCGTCGACCGTCAGCCCCATGTCCGCACATTGCTCACGATAGAAGATCAGCGGGAACTGTTCCTGGTCACGTATGCCCAGCAATACCAATGCTGTCAGACGCTCGGCATCCACCTTGACGCCGCGTGTGTCGACACCTTCGCGCTCCAGTTCTTCAAGGATGAAGCGTCCCATGTGTTCATCACCGACACCGGTGATGACCGCCGACTTCAGCCCGAGTCGGGCCGTACCACAGGCGATATTGGTGGGGCTGCCACCAATGTACTTGTCGAACGAGCGCATGTCCTCGAGGCGGCCGCCAACCTGAGCGCCATACAGGTCTACTGAAGAACGACCAATCGTAACAAGATCAAGTTTTTTCACATCCGTTCTCGGCTGATAATCAGATTAGGTGAGTATTCGTATTTGCTGAAGCTGCTGATCGACTACAGGCAGCTCGACGCGCTGCCAGCCCGGCCAATCCTGGAATCTCCGGGCTGGCTGACAATCAAACGTCTGCCAGTCTTACCGGCAGACCTGTCTGCATCGATGTCGTCGCAGCTTCGGCCATTGCCAACGCGGCAACCCCATCTTCCAGAGTGATTGGCAGAGCCTTGTTGTTGATGACCGCGTCGACGAAAGCGGCCCATTCAGCATCATAGGCCGGCATGTAGCGCTCGAGAAAGAAGTAGGTAGGCCTGGCGTTGATGACACCGGTACTGGTGCTCTTGACAAGTGAGTTTTCGGGCACATTCACGACCTGAAGCTGACCTTCCGAACCGAGAAGCTCTACGCGCTGATCGTAGCCGTAAGCGGCTCGTCGAGAGTTCTTGATGACGGCAATACGCCCATCGGCATAGCGCAGGGTTGCAACGGCGGTGTCCACATCGCCTGCTTCGCCGATGGCGGGGTCGACTAGGGAAGACCCGATGGCCGTAATGGACTCGGGTAGATCGCCCATGATGAAATTCGCCATGTCGAAGTCATGAATCATCATGTCCCTGAACAAGCCACCGGACACATTGACGTAGCTGACGGGAGGCGGGGCAGGGTCGAACGAGGTGATGGACAGCAATTCACTCTTGCCGATTTCACCAGCGACAGAGGCGGCTTTGAGAGCGGCGAAGCTGGGATCGAAACGTCGATTGAAGCCGACCATGACGGGCTTTCCATTGGCACTGGAGACCTTCAGACAGGCCCTGGCACGCTCAAGGCTGAGATCCACCGGCTTTTCGCACAACACCGCCTTGCCGGCAGAGGTGGCAGCCTCGATCAGATCGGAATGCGTATCGGTAGAGGTCGCGATGAGGACGGCATCGATCTCCGGATCGGCGATGATCTGATCCACACTGCGGGCTGCCGCGCCGTGGAGAGCGGCCAGTTTTTTGGCACTCTCCGGGGCAACATCGGCAACGGCGGCCAAGGTGCTGCCGCGGTGAGCGGCGATGGCTTGTGCATGTACGGTGCCGATCCGGCCGGCACCCAGAAGGCCTACTCTCAACATATTCCTCTCGTTCCTTTTAGTGAAATCCAAACATGGGAGTGATGATGCCCCATCTTGCACGCGCGTGCAAGCTGTTTTTGCTCGCGCGTGCAAGATGGTAATGTTGATGAGAATGCGGGGCGATACCGTATCGCTTCAAAAGAGAGACACCGATACCCTGTAAACTGAAAAGAACGATGACGGGACAGATCTATGACCGGAGTCGCACTATCTTTCGGTAGTCGGCGACGGCAGACTCTTCAGCGGAACTCGGCCGGTGTGCAGGACATCAGCGATTGATCAGCATTCAGTGCAACAACAACCATGAAACCGGACAAACTCCGCGAATCCATAACCGCAAATGACGTTGCAGAACTGGCTGGAGTCTCGCGCTGGACTGTCAACAGGGCCTTCAAACCAGATGCCTCTATCTCGTCAGAGAGTCGCAGAAAGGTTCTGGAAGCGGCAGACCAGCTGGGCTATACACCGGATCTGATCGCCGCCAGCCTCGCATCTGACAGGAGCAATCTGGTATCGCTGCTCATCGATGACTTTTCGAACCCGCACAAACTTGTCATGATGGAGCGGCTCACGCGCATCCTGCGCCATAGTGGCTGGGGCACGCTACTGGTGAACACACTGGATGAGGATGATGCCGCGCTGGCTCTGGTGAATGCGCGACAACACCGTGTCGATGCCGCCGTGTTGATTGGCAGTCAATTCAGCGAATCCATTCTTGCGGCAGCGGGCGGAGCACAACAGGTAAAGAAGCTGATTCTCTTCGCTCGCTACTCGGCAGACCCAGGCACCATTTCCGTGTGTTGTGACGACAAGGCGGCGATGGAGAGCATCGCGGATCATGTCATCAGCCGCGGGTTCAGCCATCCCGTTTTCATTGCTGGACCGCAAACACAAAGCGCTCACCTGATGCGCAAGGAAACTTTCCTGAAACGATGGCAGGACGCCAAGGGCAAGCAAGCGGCATTTGCACCTGTCGAGACCTACGATCCTCAGATAGCATACCGGGAAGTCACTCGTTATCTGTCTGGTCTGGAGCGCTCAGAGTGGCCGGATATCCTCGTCTGCGAGAATGATGCACTGGCCATGGGCGCCATTGACGCCGTACGGCACGAGTTCGGACTACGAGTGCCTGATGACATCGCTGTCACCGGGTTTGACGACACCCCAGTGGCTGCCAACCCCAACTATCGACTGACCACATACCGACAGCCGATTACGGCTATGGCAGAAGGCCTGGTCGATGTATTGAGAGGGGAGTACGATCCGGATGCGCTCAGCCGTTTCATCGGACGCCTCGTCGTTCGCGAAAGTGCCTGAGCACAGACTCGCACGACAGAGGTTCGATCCATACCCTTCGGCGCGACCTGGAAAATTGCTCGTGGTTTGCGCGTACGGCAGTGATTGACCATGCGGTGCCTTGGGAGCCTGCAGTCGACACGCACAAGCGGCCAATTGCTGACAGGGCTGTTGATCGAAAATCATCGAGATACCGCGAATCAATGACGTCGGTACATTGCGTCGTCGCATGACGACTTGCATTACTGCAAGCGTCCAGTGACAGACCGACCAGGAGCTTGCCGGCAGGTCCACACTGCCTGTCCATGTCAGCGAACCGGACTGAAACCGTGAAAACAGCGTGAGCTGCATTCAGGCCACCCGGGGTTTCGCGCCGGTTCAAGCTCATGGTCTGGCCTCTTGCCTCCTCCTGTCAGAGGCGAACTCGCTGGCTGTCGCAGTGCCCCCAACATTACAAATCTTCAATTGCATGAAAATATGTTTGTTTATTTCATGAAAATTGATATTATTTTTTCACCGACTGATACGATCCTTTCATGGAACGGGGGGCAGACAAACCGTGAAGACGAAACACCAAGACCTTTCGGGTCACGTGAATCGCACGCGCAAGATGAGCAACACAGCCTGTTTCCGTGAATTGAAACAAGGTGTCTGCCGCGCAGAACAGCAACGCCTCAAGGCGAATCCACCCTGCGACAGACCCACTACCGTGAGTTGATCAATGACTGAAGACTGGCCGGTCCCCGCCTGACCGAGCCATCTTCCTGATACCCCGACCCTTGCAGGTCGAATCTCCATACAGAACGGCAATTACCGTTCTGTACGGGAGAGTAGTGCCTGACCGCTCTTCCTGAGCGATTGAACCACAACCAAACTTGAGGAATATCCCCATGACCGCGGACGACTTTGACGTTCTGTTCGATGCATTCAATCGTCACGACATAGATGCCGTGATGCCATATTTTCACGATGACATTGTCTTTGACACCGTGTCTGGCCCCGAGCCCTACGGCACGCGCATCGAAGGAAAAGATGCCGTGAGGCAACAGTTCGAGAACACGTGGGGGACCATGCCCGACGTGCAATGGAAAAACGGCAGCCATTTTCTTGTATCCGACGATCGAGTGGTATCAGAGACCACCTTCATTGCAACCAATCCTGATGGCAGACGACAACATGCCGATAGCGTGGATCTGTTCACCATCAAGGATGGAAAGATCATTCGTAAACAGGCATTTCGAAAAAATCGTCCACTGCTGGATCCGATCTGAGGCACAAGCCTCCCACACGAAAGCGTCGACTTTGCAAGCATGACTCCCTGGGAGAGTCTGCATGGCCGGCACCTGTCCATTGGAAGGCAGGTGCCTGTATCAACGTCGTCTGTTCACCACACACCCCATGGATAGTTCAATGTCAACCAAACAGCCCTATAATCCCGGTTACGATCCACTCTACGACAAGAACCCCGGTACCGGGGTGGAGTACGCCCCCACCTATTGGGTCGATAATGCAGGCCCGCCTCCAGAGGATGATGGACCCGTCAATGCCGATATGGATGCCGATGTCGTTCTGATCGGCGGTGGATTCACCGGCACGGCCACAGCCCTGTTTCTCGCCCGCGAGCATGGCGTCAAGGCCGTGGTGCTGGAAGCCAATCAGATCGGCTGGGGTTGTACCAGCCGCAATGGGGGGCAGGGACACCTGGCATGGGGACGCTTGAGTCGTAGTGACTGGGTCAGGAAATGGGGTCTTGACATGGCACGCCGATTACACGCCAACAGCCTGGAAGGGTATGAAGTCTTCCGATCCATGACCGAAGACCCGGAAATCGATTGTGACCCACACGGCGAAGGCAATATGTGCATCGCACATTCGCAGGATGCCTACAAGTATCTGAAAGGTGAAACCGAGCTTTGCAACAAATTGCTGGGCTATGAGGTGCGAATGCTCAGCCGTGGCGAAGTGCACGAGCAATACATCGGCGATCAGGAGTCACACGGTGCAATGCTGGAACCGGTGGGTATCGCCGTGCAACCTCTCAAGTTGTGCTACGGCTATGCCCGCGTGGCCCGTCGACTGGGGGCGAGAATCCATACCAGCAGCCCGGTTCTGGAGTGGACAAGCAGGGAAGGCTTGCATTATCTGCGCACACCCGGTGGCACCGTACGTGCCCGCTCGGTGGGGGTGTGCACTGCTGGCTATACAAGTCCCAATCTGCACAAGCTGACTCGCTTCAAGAACATGCCCATCATGGCCAATTCAGTGGTGACTCGCGAATTGACCGATGATGAAGTAGAGGCCTGCGGATTCCGATCCAACATCATGTTCACGGATTCCCGCAAGCTTCGTTATTACTACCGTTATCTGCCCGAGAAGCGACTGCAGATCGGATCACGCAGTTCCATCAGCGGTGCTGATGCGCAGAACCCCAAACACTTGCAGATTGTCCGTGAAGCCATTGCCCGAAAATTCCCGGCGTTGGCAGGCATCGAAACACCGTACTTCTGGCACGGCTGGATGGATATCTCGCATGACATGATGCCTCGAGTCCTGCAACCGGATCGCAAGCAACAGATCTTCTATGCGCAAGGCTATAGCGGCAACGGTGTTTCCTTTTCGGCCTATGCCTCACGGCAACTTGCAAACCTGATATCGGGGAAAGGCATCAAGGAATCGGATATTCCCATCTTCAACTCACCGCTCCCGGCTCATCCACTTCGGCCGATCCGTCGATTGGGTCAGCACGCCCTGTATCGCTATTTCGAAGTGTTGGACAAGATGGGCTGACAACCCATTCACCCAGGGGGAGGGTGCAACTCCCCCACTCACCATCGTACTTGAACATGCTGCCGGAATGACCAACGGGCGAGCGCCTGCGTCTGTCCCTGCACAAACAGGATGTGACACTTCTTATGGCAAATACCGATTCGATACGGGACGACCTTGATGTATCCAATGGTCTGTTCGGAAAATATGATCACAGTCTCTTCTGGCCAATTCTGATTGCCTACACCGCTATCATGCTTTGCGCCTACCTCCTGCCTGACGCAACAGGTGCTGCACTCTCGGGCATGCGAGACTGGTTGATCAGGAACTTTGGCTGGAGCTTTCTATTGGGCGTCGGCGCGACACTGATATTCTGCTTCTATCTGCTATTCAGCCCTTTCGCATCGCTCAAGCTAGGGGCGGATGATGCAGTACCGGAGTTTTCCTATCTCGCCTGGGTCTCGATGATGTTCAGTTGCGGCCTGGGTATCGGCTTCGTTTTCTTCAGCGTTGCCGAGCCGCTGTATCACATGTATACCTCCTCTCATGTCGAGGATATGGGAGTGACAGGGCAGGAGGCCAGCGTGGCCAAGGCTGTCCAACTGACCCTGCTGGACTGGGGCATGCACGGCTGGGCGCTTTATGCCATTGCAGCCTGGGCCATTGCCTTTCCGGCATACCGCCTGGGTCAGCCCTTGACAGTGGCAACCGGCCTCTACGGGATTCTGGGTGAGCGCAGCAACACCAGCGTCTGGGGACGTATCGCCAACTTCCTGGGGATTCTCGGCACCATTGGTGGCAATGCAACCATGATCGGCCTGGGTGTCGCTTCGATCAGCTACGGTCTCAACGTGCTGTTCGGTCTGGACCTGGGCGACCTGGGAAAAGCTCTGGTCATGTTGGTCGTGATCATCGCCTATGTCATCTCGGCGGCCACCGGCGTTGAAAAGGGCATCAAGCTGCTCAGCGAACTCAACATGATTCTGGCCGGCGCAGTTCTGGTTGCCATTCTGTTTTTTGGCGCGGCCCCGACCAGCTACCTGTTGAATCTGACGACCCAGATGTTCGGCGACTATTTCAGTGGCGTGCTGGGATTATCCTTCTGGAGCGATGCCGGCAACTTCGAGCAGCGTGACTGGGTCGGTGGCTGGGTGGTGTTCTACTGGCTCTGGTATGTTTCCTACATCCCCTTCTGTGGTGGCTTCATCGCCCGAATCTCGAAGGGTCGTACGCTTCGCGAATTCATCTCCGGGGTTATCCTGGTCCCCATGGTTCTGACCGTGGCCTGGTTCAGCATCTGGGGCGGTACGGCGGGATATGTCGAGGTCAATCAGATCGCCCCCCTGTGGGACGGCGTTCAGGCAAACCCCGAATCCGGAATCTACGCGCTTCTGGACACCATTCCGGTAGGCGGTTGGTGGCTCAGTGTCATCGTGTTGTTCAATCTGATCATCTTCGCGGTAACCACATCCGACTCTGCATCCTTCTTTGTTGCCATGCAAGTGTCCAATGGCAATGAGAATCCCCGCATCTCCATGCGTCTGCTCTGGGGCTGTGTCATCGGGTTCACGGGCATCGTTTTCCAGCTTGCCGGAGGATTCGATGCCATCAGGGCTCTCGCGATCGTGGTCGGCGCTCCGTTCTTTCTGGTCGGTATCGCGTACATGGTGTCTGTCTACAGAATGCTTGTCGCGACCAATGAAGGACGCCTCTGATACAGCGGAAACGTCAGCCTGAGCCAGTGACTACCTCAGCACAGGCCTGCCACTGCCAGCCAATCTGCGTTGCGCCTGGCGTGTCAGTCAGATCGATCATGATTGACAAACCTTGCCAAATTCCTGTTCCTGCCCGTCACGGTGAAAACCCCTTCGAGAATTTCATGTCGAGTGTTACCATTTTGACGAATGCAGAGCAGGAGACGAATGTGCTGACAGGTGCCGATCTAAGAACATTGCGAAAGAATCGTTCGATGACACTGGCCGAGTTGGCATCCGCCATCGGCCGGTCAGTGGGGTGGGTATCTCAGGTGGAACGCGGGATCTCACAGGTCAGCGAAGCGGAAGTCGAGTTATTGGCGAAGGTGCTGGACGCTCCTCTCGCCATGCTGACAGTGGCAGAAGCGGAGAGCGAAGAGGAAGCCGGCCGAATAGTGAGGGCCGATAATCGTCGCATCGTGGAGCATCGGCGTGACGGTCTTTTCGAAGAACTGATTTCACCGGATCTGACCGATGATTTCGAGATACTTCACTCGACGTTCGAAGCCGGTGCATCACTTGCCGAACCGATTCAACGTGCCACTCAGGAAATAGGCTTCATCATTTCGGGCAAGCTGGATCTCTGGTTTGATGGCGACGTTTTCACGGTAGGGCCCGGCGACAGTGTTCGAATCAGGAATGAGCCCTATCGCTGGGCCAATCCCTACAAGAAGCCTGCGATTGCCCTCTGGGTGATCGCCCCACCGGTGTATTGAGGATAAGCCAGATTCTATCAGCTCCCCGATACCGCCACGGTTCGGGGAGGCATTCGATCAGCCGCTGATCCGAACATTTTCAACCTCAACCTGCTCGGCCAGTATGGGCGGGCGTCTTTACAGCAAGCGATAGAGAAATCACACAATGAAGATGACCACCGAAGAAGCCTTCGTGAAGGTCTTGCAGCGCCATGGTATCGAGCATGCGTTCGGCATTATCGGCTCCGCCATGATGCCCATCTCGGACCTGTTCCCCGCAGCGGGCATCAAGTTCTGGGATTGCGCCCATGAATGCAATGCCGGTATGAGCGCCGATGGCTACACACGAGCCACTGGCAAGATGTCCATGGCCATCGCACAGAATGGCCCGGGTATCACCAACTTCGTCACGCCGGTGAAAACCGCCTACTGGAACCACACCCCCATGCTGCTGGTCACGCCGCAGGCGGCCAACAAGACCATCGGTCAGGGCGGGTTCCAGGAAATCGAACAGATGGCTCTGTTCGAAGACATGGTGGCCTATCAGGAAGAGGTGCGTGATCCGTCGCGTATCGCTGAAGTGCTGAATCGCGTCATCCAGCAGGCGCATCGCCTGGCCGGTCCTGCGCAGATCAACATTCCACGTGACTACTGGACGCAGGTCATCGATATCGAACTGCCACAGGTGGTTCGCATCGAACGTCCACGTGGCGGCGAGAGCGCCATTGCCGAAGCAGCCAAACTACTGTCAGATGCAAAGTTCCCGGTCATTCTCAACGGTGCCGGTGTTGTACTGGCCGGTGGCATCGAGGCCTCCGCCAGGCTGGCCGAGAAGCTCGATTCGCCGGTTTGCTGCAACTACCAGCACAACGATGCGTTCCCGGGCAGTCATCCTCTGTCCATGGGCCCACTGGGCTACAACGGTTCCAAGGCGGCGATGGAAATCATCGCCAAGGCTGACGTCGTGCTGGCACTGGGTACTCGTCTGAACCCGTTCTCCACCTTGCCGGGCTACGGTATCGATTACTGGCCAAAAGAGGCCAAGCTGATTCAGGTTGACATCAATGCCGATCGTATCGGACTGACCAAGCCGGTCACCGTTGCCATCCAGGGCGATGCCAAGCGTGTCGCCGAGCAACTGCTGAGCCAGCTCTCCGGTAGCGCCGGCGACAACAACCGTGACGAGCGACGTTCACTGGTGGATCAGTCCAAGAAGCGCTGGGCCCAGGAACTGGTGTCCATGGAGCATGAAGATGATGATCCGGGTACCGACTGGAACGAGCGTGCTCGTAGCCGTGATCCCGAGCGTATGTCGCCGCGCAATGCCTGGTTGGCGATCCGTGATGCCATGCCCGAGGATGCCATCATCTCCAGTGACATCGGCAACAACTGCGCCATCGGTAATGCCTATCCAACCTTCGAACAGGGCCGCAAGTACCTGTCGCCAGGTCTGTTCGGACCGTGTGGCTATGGTTTTCCGGCGATTCTGGGTGCCAAGATCGGTTGTCCCGACGTACCGGTCATCGGTTTCGCCGGCGACGGTGCCTTCGGTATCTCCATGAACGAGATGACGGCCTGTGGCCGTAACGACTGGCCGGCGATCACCATGGTGATCTT
>NZ_JBQYLE010000008.1:51554-317160 GCF_052681095.1 Granulosicoccus sp. 3-233 | reverse complement strand
AAATATAGTGTTTCTGCATCCCCTCGAAAGGATCCACAGAGTGCTCTTCAGCACACTAACTTTTTGAACGAAGGTCCGAACCCAAGCTAAACCATCTACAACCAGTCTCATTAAAGAGCGAAGCTGCAAACAGCCAATTAAAGCTTAAGCCAGGTACTTCGTTTACATCTATTGCCAGAAGCAACCAATGCAATCCAAGCACCCATTTAAATTACTTGATTTAATTGTAAAAGAGCGTACCAGGGAAGTACTTGCTTCCGCTTGGCTGAGTCCGAGGAGTGTACCACGAACTATTCAACTGGTGGGAAATGATTTTTACATCGCTTCCCGCTACCACCGTCTCAGTGAAGCAGTGTATCGCCTGACCGAGCCGTCTACTTTAACATTGTTTCTGGAAAAGTGGAAAAATAATTTGCATCATTTTCCGCCCCTCCCAGACACACCGATCAAACAACATTCCGTCCGACCGAGCCGCCTATCTTAGCGCGTCCTTCTCGACACAGGGAAATTATTTTCAACCTTTTCCCTGCCTCGCCCCGCCCCGATCGAACCGCTCCGAAGAGCTGTCCCTGCATCGCTGCGAGGAGGCGAATTCTACGGACTTTCTGGCAAAAGGCAACGGGGTTCAGCAACTATTTTTTCAAAAACTTCAAATTTGCTCCCGTGATGTGTCAGAACAGATCATCAGGCCACCCTGCGCCATGCCTTGCAGGACTCAAGTTAGCGTCCATCACTCGCAGCACTTGACTCTCCCATGACAACAATTGGTCAACAATCTGCAACCTGGCGCACAAACCTGCCAGCTTCCACACTCATTGACCACCCGGCAGACGTGACGCCGATGATCGACTTCGACGGTGAATCGGTGCAGCCGTCCGCTATCCGAAAAACCCGGTCACCACCCCTGCCGAGCGATTGCCCCTTTTCCGGTCAGACCAACGACACCCTGGCCACACGCCGCTTACCGACTTGCAGAACCACTTCAGAACCTGATTGAAGCAGCTGTCGTCCATCCTCCACCCGCTCGCCATCGATACGGACCGCACCCTGCTTGATCATGCGATGACTTGCCGAAGTACTTTCCGTCAGGCCCGCATCCACCAGCACATTGGCCAGAGCTCGCCCTTCATTGCCGGCTTCCACACGGACGGATTCGATATCTTCCGGCAACTGCCCCTGCTGAAACCGCTTGATGAAAGCGTCTTTCGCCAACTCTCCGGTACCGACACCGTGGTAGGTATCCACAATCTCCATTCCCAACTCGAACTTGACGTCTCGCGGATTGCGTCCCTCATCAACGGCCTTCCTCAAACCGTCGATATCGGCATTCGTCCTGGCACTGAGCAATTCGAAGTAACGCCACATGATGCTGTCCGGAATGGACATGAGCTTGCCGAACATCTCATCGGCCTCATCGTCGACACCCACATAATTGTTCAGTGATTTGGACATCTTCTGCACGCCATCCAGCCCCTCGAGCAATGGCATCGTGATGACAATCTGCGGCGATTGTCCGTTGCCCTTCTGCAATTCGCGCCCCATCAACAGATTGAATTTCTGATCGGTCCCGCCCAGCTCGACATCACATTCCAGGGCAACCGAGTCGTAGCCCTGCACCATGGGATACAGAAATTCATGCAAGGCGATGGGTTGCTGCTCGCGATAACGCTTGGCGAAGTCATCGCGCTCCAGCATTCGAGCCAGAGTCTGACGAGAAGCCAGTCGGATCAGATCACTGGCTGACATGGGTTCGAACCATTCCGCATTGAAGCGTACTTCGGTCTTCTCGGCGTCAAGAACCTTGAACACCTGCTCCTTGTAGGTCTGAGCATTTGCCAGCACGGCCGCATCATCCAGAGCCGGACGCGTGACACTCTTGCCACTGGGGTCACCGATACGACCAGTGAAATCCCCGATCAGGAAAATGACCTGATGGCCCAGCTGCTGAAACTGGCGCATCTTGTTCAGTAACACGGTATGCCCAAGGTGCAGATCGGGGGCAGTTGGATCGAATCCTGCTTTGATTCGCAGAGGTCGACCTTCTTTCAACCGCTCACGCAACTCGCTTTCCACCAGCACCTCATCGGTACCTCTCGATATCAGAGCAATCTGTTCTTCTATATCGTGACTGTTAATGGATTTCTCCGATGGCATGACTGATGAATTGCTCCACGTGATGAGCCAACAACTGGCTGGATGATCAAGGGAAAATCAACCGGTTTATCAGACACACCCCGGTTGACATTCACTTTTTATACAATTGCTCTACACTTGATAAAGCGCTGACGATTGTAATCGCGACTATAAACGAAAACAGGCGCCATTCATTCACAATCCAATTCTACGAACGGACACTCGCGTTGACTACTAAAAACGCTCACTACCGTCCGCACTGTGTGGACTTTTCACCCGGCGCGTTCAGCAGCACCGGAAATACACGAACTGACAAGTCGCGTGGTTCAAGCGCTGTGGCTGCCGGTCGATCATCACGAGTCAGATCGAAATCCACGACTCGCGGATCTGCCACGTCGGGGCGACGCACGGGTGCCGTCAGACTCGATTCCAGCCCCGCTGGTGTCGAACCACGACCGTACATGAGTCACCGAACCAAGCTCTATACAGCATTGGCAGTGGTCATCGGTGGCATTGTCTGGACAACCGTCGAAAAAGAAACAAGCACCGGCAACCCGGCGAATGCGCAGGAAGTTGTCCGGGCAAGTATGCCGGCACCGACTTTCTTTTTCGACGATGCCGTCGATGCGCTGACTGCTCACTTTTCCAGCGAAAAGGAGCAGCCGGAGGCTGCCGCCGTGACATTTGCGGCCCCCATCGACACTGCCAAACAGGTCGCCATCACTCGCCCGGCAAGCCTTGCCGAGCCGACAGATCAAGGCCTGACGAATTCCGCAGCGCCCAGCGACCCCTTGCACCCCCTGATGGAAACCACTGAGACCGCGGTCACGAAAACGCTGTCTCCTCTGGTTGACCACCCTGCCCTGACAGCCGTTCTGGAGGATGCCGACACACCGGAAGACACCAGCACCATCGTGGTGGCTGTGGCTCCGGGCAACACCTTGTCGGGAATCCTCAACAAGCATGGAGTGAACATCGACCAGATGCCGGGACTGTTGACGGACGATACCGTCAAACAGCATCTGTCCAATCTCAGAATCGGTCAGGAACTGGAAATTCAGCAGCTCCCCGACGGCAACTTCCAGAGCCTGACAACTCGAGTAGGCGATGACAAGCGAATCACGATCAATCGCTCCGACAGCAACTTCGAAGTGGTCTCGATCGACCTGCCACTTGAAAAGGAACGCGTGGTGACGTCAGGGACCATCCAGCAATCTCTTTATCTGGCAGCCCAGCAAGCCGATCTGAAGCAGTCGACCATCATGGAACTGGCCGACATTTTCCAGTGGGAGCTGGATTTCGCCAAGGACATTCGCAAGGGAGACCAGTTCAGCCTTGTTTACGACCGACTGTACCGTGATGGTCGCTATATCGGCGATGGCGACATCCTGGCAGCGGAGTTCATTCGTGGTGGCAAGAACTACCGCGCCATTCGTTTCACGACGGATGATGGCTCAACCGGTTATTACTCTCCTGATGGCAAGTCCATGCGTCGCACGTTCATGCGCCACCCCGTTGATGTTGTCAGAATCACCTCCCGGTTCAACCCCAATCGACTTCACCCGGTACTGCATCAGATTCGCGCACACCGAGGTGTCGACTACGGATCCCCGATCGGATCACCCATCTACGCCACAGCGGATGGCAAGGTGACCTACTCCGGCATGAAGGGCGCCTATGGCAACACTGTTGTTCTGCAACATGGCAAGAAATTCAGCACGCTGTATGCGCACATGTCGAAGATTTCCGAGAAGGCGGCAGCCGGCGCGCGGGTCAGGCAGGGAGATGTCGTGGGCTATGTCGGCAAGACCGGACGAGTGACCGGCGCCCATCTGCACTACGAATTCCGCGTCAACAACATGCAGATTGATCCGCTGAAAGTCGAATTGCCTGCGGCACCACCCATCGAGGGCAAGTATCTTGCCGAGCTCAAGGCTCTATCCGACGAAATGACGGCCCAGATGAGAAGTGTTCTGCCTGCCGGCGACCAGCAGGTTGCCTCGGCCAACAATGCCATCGTCAGCAGCTCCACGACACCCACTCAGCCATGAGAAAAGCCCCGTGAACTGACCGGCCATCAGGGCCGGTAGTTCACGGGGCTCGCCAGGCCCTTCCTAGTTGCCTGATCAGATCGAGAATATCTGTCCCTATACGGAGAAAGACGAACCACAGCCACAGGTGGTCGTGGCGTTGGGGTTGCGGATCACGAACTGGGATCCTTCCAGACCTTCCGTGTAGTCGATTTCGGCTCCCGTCAGATATTGAAAGCTCATGGGGTCAATGAGCAGCTTCACGCCTTCTTTCTTCACCTCGGTATCGCCTTCGTTGATGACCTCGTCGAAAGTGAAGCCGTACTGGAACCCACTGCAGCCGCCACCCGAAACGAAGACACGCAGCATGAGGTCGGGATTTCCCTCTTCCACGATCAGTTCCTTGACTTTCAATGCCGCCGCCTCGGTAAAGACCAGGGGATCAGGCATCTCGAAGTCGTCAAAATTGACTTCAGCACTCATTGGAAATTCCTCTCATTCTCATTGCTAGGCAGTTTACTTGACCTAGCGTTTTAGTCAACTATTCTTCATTGATCGAACGCGATCTCTGACCAGCGGAAACGCTGCACGTGCGGCTTCAGTCGCTTGCCTTCAGGCAAGATCCATATTTCGACGTAGTCGGGGTTGATGGTAGTGATGTTCTTCGCCTTAACCAAGAGTGTCTGGAAAAAACGCAGATCAAAGAAAGCCACCTTGACGACATCGTCACTCAGCGACGATGCAAGAAGCTCATCCTCTCGCCACTCTCCACTGCTCGGCGCTTGTGGCACAGCGGCCCTGACCAACGGGTCGAGCTCACTGTCAGTCAGTATCCAGCGCTGATCCACGCCTGCCTGATTGGCCAGCAGGGTCACAGCGATGGCTCCGGAGGCTCGTTCACGTCCACGAGCCTGAACCAGCGTGATCGACAGGGCTTCCGGCGCGGCACTCGTCCGGGTCAATTCGTCCACCCGAATGGTCCACTCGCTCTCGGTACCTTCGATACGACGATACAAGGCCAGTTCGGCCTTGTCGTCCATCGACTGTTTCGCGCTGTCGTCCAGCCTGACCTGCAGGGATGCGGCCCTGGCTTCAGCCACTTCCAGAGACAGCGCCTGTTGCCTGAGATCGGATTGCAGCGACTCCACCCTGTTCTGCAACTGCAGTTGCTCCTGCTCGGCACTGGCTTGAAGAAGCCGCAGTTGCTCCCGGGACAATGCCTGTGACTGAAAGCGTCCCGATATCCAGGCTGCCGGTATGCACAGAGACAGCGCAACCAGCAGGAAGGCCTTGCCTGGAATGCGGGAAATCATGGTCGCTCCCTGATCGGTATACCGTTCAGGGCATCAATGCCGGTTGTTGCAGACCACGGGTTTCAGGCAGACCGAGCATGAGATTCATGTTCTGAATGGCCTGACCGGCAGCCCCCTTCACCAGATTGTCTTCCACGGCCAGCACGACGGCCGTGTCCCGTCCTTGCGGTTGATGCACCGCCAGGCGACACATGTTGGTGCCGCGCACGGAGCGAGTTTCGGGGTGTGCACCGGCCGGCATGACATCGACAAAGGGTTCGTCCCCGAATCGTTCCTCGAACAGTGCCTGTAGGTCGACTTTCTGCGTGAGCCGGGCATACAGGGTGGCATGAATGCCTCTGATGATCGGCAACAGGTGAGGTGTGAACGTCAGACTCACGGGACCAGGGCTCATCGCGGCCAGACCTTGCTCGATTTCCGGCAGATGCCGATGCCCGGCAACCCCATAAGCACGAAAACTGTCGGCGGATTCTGCCAGCAGGTTGGGAACAGAGGCCCCTCGACCCGCGCCGGTGATTCCGGATTTGGCATCGGCAATCAGCGTTTCGGTATCCACGATGCCCGCTTCCAGCAATGGCAGGAAGCCCAACTGCACAGTGGTTGGATAACAGCCCGGGTTGGCCACCAGCAAGGCATCGCGAATGCTGTCGCGATTCATCTCCGGCAGACCGTAGACGGCTCGCTCCACCCACTCGGCGCTGGCATGCTGCATGCCGTACCACTGCTCCCAGACCGGCACATCCTTCAATCGGAAGTCGGCCGACAGATCAACGACACGGATACCCTTTTCGAGCAGCGCCGGAGCCTGCTTCATGGCTGTGCCATTGGGCGTGGCGAAAAACACCAGATCGCAGTCAGCGTCCGTGACGTCGTCAGGGTCCGAGAACAGCAGGTCGACATGACCGCGCAGGCTCGGGAACAAGGCATCGACCCGAGTACCGGCCTGCGCACGGGAGCTGATGAAGACGATGTCGATGTCGTCGCGAACCGACAGCAATCTCAGTAATTCCACTCCGGTATAGCCTGAACCCCCAATGATCCCGATTCGCATGTGCGTGATTGTTCCCTGCCTTCAAACTTTAACCAAGCGCTGTCTGCGCTCCTCAGCGAACGATTATTGCACAGTCGCGCGGACCCGGAATCACTCGTGCATGATCCGGGCCCGCACAACACTAGCGAGCAGGCATCGGGTTGGCCAGGTCATCCCAGGGAGCAGCATGGACCTTGTCGCCACGGATGTAGAACACCGAGTCATTGACCATCACGGCGCGATCATCGGCGTAACTGTGGTAGTAATCGCCACCGTCCCCGAATGACTCGACCACCATGGCACCGCGTGAGGTAATACCCGCATCGGCTCCGGTACGAATCTCGAAACCGTGA
Source organism: Granulosicoccus sp. 3-233 (assembly GCF_052681095.1). NCBI lineage: Bacteria > Pseudomonadati > Pseudomonadota > Gammaproteobacteria > Chromatiales > Granulosicoccaceae > Granulosicoccus > Granulosicoccus sp. 3-233. The sequence goes on along the minus strand of NZ_JBQYLE010000008.1, from coordinate 310,301 downwards.
AACCCCGAATAATTCCAGCCATGATAGGTAGTGGCCTCATGCCCGGTGGGCGAACTGCTCGGTGAAGCCTGTCCATGGACATCGATACCGAAACCGACGCGTGCAGGATGATCATCCGTGGCGGACTGCACGACGATGGCTCGATGATCGCTGAGCGCGCGTGACTCGGTGCCTCGCTGACCGACCAGCATGGATTGCACTTCGGTTGGTGCGGCCGGATTGCTGACATTGAACAGGGACAATTTCACGCCCTGAACCAGTGCGCCGCGTCCGTCACCGATGTCGCCCGGTGTTGCCACAGCGTCCTTGCCGATGCCCAGCAGATAGTCCGCGCTGATGGGATGCAGATAATCACTGTAACCATCAATCTGCAACTCTCCGGCGATGGCCGGCTGCAACGGATCTGCCAGATCGATGATGTACAGTGGATCGGTCTGCCGGAATGTCACCAGATAGGCGCGATCGCCCAGAAAACGCGAAGCATACAGCTGCTCACCCGGCTTGCCGATGAAACCCGGCTCCGACGCATTGGGCAGGCTTGCAACCGTGTCCAGCTCTCCGCCACCATCGGCGTGCAATACGCTCAGCAGAATGGGGCTTTCATCGAGACCTTGCCGATCATTGAAGGTTGCCACGCGCAGGTAGCCGTCCCGTTCACTCATGCGAAAAGGCTTGCGCAGAGGATTCCAGCCGAGATGCCCCTGGACAGTGCCCGACCCGGCATAGAGCAGTTGGCCAGAGTCGATATTGAACTGATGAATATCGGTATCCACACGGGGATCATGCCATTCGATATCCACCGGAAAACTACCATCATCGACGGACAGGGAACCACCGTTCTCGGCAACCGGACCTGAGGAATAGTCGTATTGCGTGGTAGCCAGGAAAACGGCTTGTGGCGAGGCATACAGCGTCTCCGTCGCCCCGAGATAACACTCGTTGTCGCTGAACTGCCAGGCCTCCAGATCGAACACGGACAAGGTAATGATATCGGGTGAATAATAGTGGTCGCTACTGGCAGAATCCGAGACGAAACAGCTGCCGGGATCGATCAGCGCCGTACGGTTCGCACCGCCATCGAGGCTGTATTGCGGCAGAAGATCGGTCGCTGATGCGCTGTTGACGGCTTCTCGCCATTGGTCCGCGCTGACCTGGTATGACTGCACGTCGGGCAACTGCGGGTAGAAGCGTGAAGCCAGAAACAGGTATTTGCCGATTCTCCGGCTCGATACGATCTGCCCGTCCAGGTTCAGTGTGGCGGTCACCGAGGCATTGGCGGCATCGCTGACATCCACGCGTGTGATGAGACTGTCACGCCCGCCGAACATGGCAGGTTCTGACCAGTAAGCCCAGAAACTGTTACCCGAGGCACTCACTATTGCCTGCGTCTGCTCGTCCTTCTCGTAGAGGTAGAATCCTTCCGCGTAACGACCATCGAGCGACAGCGGCAAGTCCCGGAGACCAGTGGCATCGGGAGCGTCAGCGTCGAGTTGCAGGATGCGCAGAGTCGTGCCGGCCGCAAGAGGCTCTTCTCCGGGCAGCGTATCGCCGATAAAACCATCCTCCGGACCGTAGTAGTAGTCGTAGGCACTGTTCAGCAGATAGAGTCGGTCACCGCTTGCATTGACCTTGACCCAGTCCTGCTCGTCCACACCCAGCTCCTGCACATTGGTCGAGGTGACCTCATTGCCACTTGAGGAATCATCGACACCCCCCTCGCCGCCACTTTCACCACCGGTATCACCACCGGATTCCCCCGACGCCGCGCCATCGCCACTCACGGGCGCCGAATCCTGATCGCCGGACTCGGACGATAAATAGTCAGGGTTGCCCTGGGAGGCCGTGTTCTGCGCAATCAGGCCCTCCCTGACGGCATCCAGAAATGCATCGCCGCTACCCAGTGTTCGCAGCTTGCGATCACCGAGTGGTTCGACGGATGTGTCACTGTCAGAGCTGCAGGCAGCCAGCAATACCGCGCTGACAAGACCGGCAACCACCGTGATTCGTGCGTTCATGCGCATTTTCCTCCCCTCGGCCCATTTGGGACTAATATCCCAATCATACTCCTGTAGCGACCAAAGGCAAGCCTGAATCAAGTCAAACAGGTGCCATGTCAAGTTTTACCGTCAGGCGATGGTGAGGTCCGGCAGGAGGAATCCGGCTGCTTGAATGGCATCCTGTAGCTGTTCTGCATCATACGGCTTGGGTAGAAATCGAACGACTCCCAGGCTTTCGGCCAGGTGCCTGTTGGCTTCATCATCACGACTGCTGATGATGATGACGGGTGGGCAGGCTTCGGCGTAGCGCCGGCGAATCTGTCGCAGAAATCCGAGCCCGTCGAGGCGCGGCATGTCCAGATCCAGGATGATCAGGTCCGGCAGCGCCGAGGCCATGCTCTCCAGCGCTTCGACGCCGTCGCGACATTGCCGGACCGCGATGCCCGATTGCTGCAACATGTCGTCGGTGGCCACTCGCATTGTCAATGAATCATCAACCACCAGTGCTACCGGTCGCCGGGAAGATCGCGCAGCTCTGCCGGGAGCATCGGTGTCCGGCCTCGGCATCTCGACGATTCGGTTGAGGTCCAGAATCAGTACCTGCCGACCGTCAGCCAGCACACTACCGCCCGAGTAGCATTTCAGGCTGGCCATCTGTGATCCCAGCGCCTGAGTGACCAGCTCTCGATAACCGATGACCCGATCCACTTCCAGCGCCAGCTGCTGGCCACTGACACTGACGAGCACCGCCGCACGCTCGACCGGCTGTCCGGAAGCGTCACCACCGTCCATGGGTGCGATCAGCCGGGACAGGCTGATCGGACGATACCGCTCCGGTGCTTCCACCCGGGTACGCGGCGTATTGACCGAATCCACCTGATTGACAGGCATGGCAAACAGTACGCCAGCCTCTTCCACCAGTACCACCTGATTGACCACAATGTGCTGCGGAATGCGCAGACACACCCGCGTCCCCTCTCCCGGCTGTGTCGCAATCTGCACATGACCACGCAATTGCCTCAGGCTGGCGTCGACGGCGGCCAGGCCCAGACCATGACCACCTACCGGTGTGGGCGATGCAATTCGGGTGAAACCGGAGCGAAACAAGGTGGCCTGCAGTTGTTCATGCGTCTGAATCGGCGCTTCACCTCTTGCCTGCAGGACTCGATTCAGTTCTGCCCTGTCGATGCCACGACCATCATCATGGACCTCGATGACCAGATCAGTGCCATCGACACTGGCCAGCAGACTCACGGTGCCCATGGCCTGCTTGCCCGCTTGCAGACGCTCTTCCTCGCTTTCGATCCCGTGCACGATGCAATTGCGCACCAGATGTTCCAGCGGTGCCTGCAGTTGACGGAACAGCGCCCGATCGAGTGTCACCTCACCTCCACTGATCCGAATGCAGGCCCGGCACCCCAGCAGATCTGCGGCATCCTGTACAGCCTGGGCGAGCCGCTCCTCGATTTCATCCACCCGAACCAGCCTGGTGCGTATCAGCCCCTGTTGCAGACTGGCTGCAGCGCGCGAGGAATGCTGCTGTTCGCGTTCGGCGCGATGCAGTGCCAGACGCATGCTGTCGTGCGCCGCGTCCAGGTCCGCCAGTATTTCGTTCATCGCCGGTGTGTTGCGAAACTGTTCCGCCTGCGGCAAGGCTTGCCAGCGAGCCGAAGTGGTTTCGATATCCTGACAGATCTCGCGCAGGCTGCCCAGTTCGTGATTCAGGCGGGCCTGATTGACCGTCACATCGGTTGCCAGCTCCAGCAAACCGTCAAATGCCGCATCGCTGACCAACAGTGGCTCGGATGACGGTGACTGCGAACCCTGTGACTCTTCAAGCTGGTCTGCGTCGGCCACACTTGCCTGGGCAGAGGCCTGAAAGACCAGGCTGTTCAATATCATCAGGCCATCTTTCAAGGCTTCCTGTTGCGCTTCGGAGTTCTCCGCGGCGGCTTGCAACTGCCGCTCCAGCGAATGCGCGTGCTCGGCAATACTCATGCGCCCGGCCATGCGCGCGCTGCCCTTGAGTGTATGCAATACAGCCAGCGCGGCGTCGATGTGAGTGCCGTCCGCAGGCGAGCTGTGGGCAGCACGACGCAGGCGGTCCAGTAACTCGCGTGCCTCCTCGGCAAACACATCATGGAGCGAACGTATGTTGGCAGACAGAGCAGGTCCCGCCGATTGTGTATCACTGCCGGGAATGACCTTTGCCATGAAACCCGGCAAACGGGCTTCTATTTCCACGATTTCCGCTGTGACCGGCTCACCGGTAGCCAGGCTGTGCAAACGAGCTCGCAAGGCTCTGAGCAACTCGCGAATGTAACGCGTTTCCGTCGCGTCGAACGATGTTCCTTCACGCTGTCGGGTCAGGGCAACTCTCTGCAGAGGCTGCACGATGGCGGTGATACCGGTCGCCCCTACCGTCTGCGCACTGCCGGCCATCGTATGCAAGGCACGCAGCATCTGTTCGGTAGGCAGACGCAGGGACAGGTCGGCACTGGGCTGGAGTGCGGAACTGACCGATGCTTCCAGGTCGTCCAGATGCCCCAGACACTCGAAGTGAAAGACATGTTCGAGCGTATTGTCCAGCGCTGCGTGGATGGAGTCATCCAGCGTATCGGACAGCAGATCGTCATCGACATTGAGTGTCAACCCGCCGGTATCGTGCAGATCGAACGGTTCCGCCACGGCATCCAGTCGCGACAGCAGATCAGCGAAGCCTCTCGGGTTTTCGCCGTGACTGAGCCATTGATCGATCAGTTGCGGAATCACACCATGCACTTCTTCCAGCAGCGACAGTTGATCCTCTTCCAGTACCTGCTGCATCACCGGCCCCCGCTCGAACCAGTCGCTGGCTGATCCTGCCAGTTGCACAATGGCCGGAGAGCCCCCCTGCCTTGCCTGATTCAGCAGCAATCCCAACGCCTGTCCGATGGCTGCCAGAGGGGAGCCTGACGGACTCGCCCGGTATTGCACCAGGGCTTCGCCCAGGGCGTCCCAGAAAGGCAGCAGCCGGAAGACACTGCGTTCGACATCCTTGTCGCGAGCCACGGCATGCGATGGTTGCGGCGTCTCACCCAGCAGATTGCACGCATTGAGCAACGCCTCCTCGGCATCGACCAGCAACACGCCGGCAGAGGCCTGTGGCTGCAGAACGCAACCCAGGTAATAGTCCATCGAGACCAGCAGGGTCGCGATCTCTTCGTGCACGGCCCGCATCGAGCGATTTTCATGCAATGAGACCTGCCGTCCACCCTGCACCTGCAGATGTGTCAGAACATCCACCAAACCTCGAAGCAATGGCGTGACTTCCGGCAACGGCAGAATCTGCAAGGCCTGATTCACCTGCTCCAGTTGCCGGGCAACAGTCTGACACTCATCGCTTGCCAGTGGCTGCGCATGAAACATCTCGGTCAGGGAGTCGGCGACGGCGTGCAGACTTCCCCGCGCTTCACGCAGGCAGGCGTCGATGGCCATATCGACATAGACCTGCTCATTCTGGTCACCCACCTGAACGCCGGACGAGGTACTTCGCCGGATGCTGTCTCTGGCATTCTGGTCCAGCAAGGTGTCCAGCAGCAGTAGCGATTCGGCCAGCCGCTGACAACGCTGCGCCGGTGTTTCCGCCGCACTGCTGTCATTGGCCGACTCGCCCGTTGCCGGAGGCGCAAACGGTGTTTTCGCTACGGTGTCGCCAGTGTCATCGGGCGTGCGACCGAGGTCTTGATCAGTTGCCTGTTCGTCGAGACACCGCAGATCCGCATTGATCGATTGCAGACAGGACAATGCCTGAGTGGCCCCCATCAGGGTGAGCACCGGCTCAAGCTGGCTCAACCTGACCCGCAGGCGAATGAGCTTCGGCTGCTGTCGTCCGTTCTCATCGATGTCGCTTTCCAGCCACTGGCGCAGCTCATGTGTCTCGGCCGCCAGGCTGTTGCGGATGGCTCGCGACAGATGGTAGCCCACACCGATGGTCGGTGTGTTTCGGCTCTGATTGGCGCGCGCAGCCTGCCGGATGCGATCCAGCCGAAAGCGCCTGCGCAGCGCAATCGCCGCAGGATCTTCCGATTCGGTCTGTGCCACGTAATACAGGAAGTTGCGCAGCAGATCGCCGGGCAGAAGATCCTCGGGATTCGCCACGGCTGCACAACGATGCAGGCTGCGTTCGAGCTGCGCGTAGAGACTGCGCAGTGCCGCCCCATCCGTGAGTTGCCCGTCTGCGGTTGCACGCGCAACCAGCGATGCGGCCTGAAACAATGGCAGCAGAATGTCGAGATGTTTTCGGGATTCGCAGAAGTCTGCCAGCGCATCGATTTCGTGAGCAACCAGCCGGAGCTTGTGGGCTCGAAGATCGTCGTCGTCAGCGTTTCTCCACCAGTCCAGCAAGCGCTGCGCCAGACCGGCATGAGCCGCAGAGGCACGATCCACCCAGGCCTGGCGTTGGGCAGGCCAGTCGCTGCCGGCCTCGTCCTTGCCGCGGGTCACGGCAACGGACCCCGAGCCGGGTTGCGGCAGTTCGATGCCGGCAGCCAGCACCAGCACGTCGGACAACAGCGCTTCGTTGCGACATGCCCGGCTGTCATTGACCAACGGCAACAACGGCAGGGCGTTGTCTATCGTGATATCACCCTGTAACAGGGTGACATGCTCACTCAATTGATCGCTGGCCAGCAACAGCACCCTGCCCAGTTCTTCCTCATCAGCCGACTGCCCCTGTTGGTCGGCATCCAGCAAGGCCAGCAATTCCTCGGCGACGTAGACAGCCGCACCCTTGTCCAACAGGACCAGGGTGTTGCGAAATCGCTTCAGATCATCGCATAGCAGTTGTCGGGTCGATGCATCGCGATTGTCCAGATATACCTGCAGATGCAGGGCGAAGTCATCGGCTTGCACCCGCAGATGTGCCAGGGCCTCGTGCGAGAAATCGGGAGCAGGCAAGGAATCCTCTGAGACACTATCGTCATCGGATTCATCCATGAATGGCAGCCCGTTCTGCAGCCCGACGGGCCTGACTTGCCTTGACGACCGAGCCTTCTTCACCGGCACCCGACTCGGCGGCAGGTCTGGGTGGCAGTTGAAAATCTGCCAGGCTCTGACGCAACTCGCTGGCCAGCTCTTCCAGCTCACTCAGTGAATCGACATTGCCGGTAACGGCATCATCGGTTTGTCGGGTGATGCGGTTGATCACATCCATGTTCTCCGACAAGGTACGCACCAGCGCGGTTTGCGCTGTCGTTCGCTGCGCCAGAGTACTGGCACGTTGCCGAAGGGTGTCTGCATCCTGCCGAATGGCCTGCAGTGATGTTGTCGCCTTTTCTGTCTGGGAGACACCGGCGGCCAGTTCCACGCTGGTAAATTCCATGGATTGCACCGTATCAGATGCATCCTGCGCGATGGTGCTGGTCAGTGTATCTATATCCCGAGTGGTACGCCCCAGCACTTCGGCCAGTTGCGCAACTTCATCCGACAGGCGGCCCAGATCCGCGGCGGCATCCCCCGGGGAACTGGCACGTGAACCTGCCGATGCGCGAATGGTGGTATTCAGTGCCAGCAGATCAGTACGTCGCGCCACCTCACGAATGACACCCACACGCTCATTGATAGCCGCGACGTTTTCCACCAGGCGATGCATGAGCCGGGTAGTGACGTCCGCCTCGTTACGTATCGAAAACAGGCGATTGAGCGTGATCGCCAACGACTCTGCTCCAAGTTCTGCCTGAGCCACAGCCGCCTGGGCCGTTGTGGCAGTTTCCGCCGCGTCGCTGGAAATCTCTGCCATCGCTCCACCCAGCGCGGACAGATGATTGGATGAACGCAGGGTTTCGGCAGATTGTTCGGTGCAGGCCATGGAGACCGATTCCGCCGACTCTCTCGAGCGCAGGATCGCAGCGTTGATCTGCTCCGAGGTATGGCCCATGGTGCCGACAAGCCAACGCAATTCGCTGATGGAGTAATTGAAGGCTTCGGCCAGAGACCCCGTCATATTGTTGCCGACCGTGGCACGTACGCGCAGGTCGCCACTGGCCAGTGGTGCAATTTCATCCATGAGCCGCAACACGGCAGCCTGTTCATGGCTGTCTTCAATCCCTCGCCTGCTCTCTTCCTGCTCGACCGAGCGACGTGATGACACGAGTAACCAGCAGAACAGCAGCAGACTGAGAAAGGCGAGCCCGAGACTCCAGTAGGCAGCGTTGCGCATGGCCGGCACGGGCATGCGCAATCGCCCCATGAGCCGATCGGTTGCAACCAGCTCGCTGCCTTCCACGGAGCCATCCTGCACAGCCTCCCAGGCCACTTGCAGGTCGGCCATGCGCTCGCTGGCCAGAGCGGAGGTTCGAGCCAGCCCCATCAGCGACACCAGCAGGGCCAGTATCGACAGAATCAGCAGAACGAAAGGTACGGACAGTTTCCTTTCACGCGAGGTGTAGGCAACAGCAGACATCAATTATCGGTTTCCGCAATATTGAGAAATACAGGAGACTGCAACAGCGCGGCAATGTCCAGCAGACGATGCACGCGGTCCTGCTGGACAACTGCCTGCGTCGTCAGTGCCAGATTTCCGTCACTGGAGAATACGGCGTCCTCCTGATCCAACGGTACCTCGCTCAGCGGTGTGGCACTCAAACCGAACACGGTATCGACCTGCAGCCCACCCTTGCCGATCGACTCTGTCAGTTCCAGTGTATGACCCGTGGATGAGCGACGCCCTGAAAAGGCACCGAGATCGGTCACCGGCAACAATTTGCCATGCGCTACTGCAAGTCCGCGAAACCAGCGTTGAGTACCGGAAACCGGTTGCACACGCAGCTGTTCGTGAACCGAGCTGATCAGCTCTGCTGGCGCAGCCAGGGCCAGGCCACCGGCTTCGAACAACAGGTGTCGTATAGCCACGAGACTTCAGGCGTCACTGGTTTCAGCAGGCTCATCCGCCTTGCTGGCCGTGGCTACCGGCACATCGCGAGCTGGCAGCGGTATCGGGATATGGCGACGCACGGCAGCCAGCAGACTCTCGGCAGTGAAGGGCTTCGACAGGTGCGCATTGCTGCCGACGATTCGACCACGTGCCTTGTCGAACAGGCCGTCCTTGCTGGAGAGCATGACAACCGGGATTGCCTTGTGATCGGCATTGTTTCTTATCAGTGCGCAGGTCTGGTAGCCATCCAGACGCGGCATCATGATGTCTGCCAGCACCAGAGCCGGACGATGCTCGACCACCAGAGCAAGCGCCTCGAAACCATCGACGGCCGTGACAACCCGATAGCCCTCGGACTCCAGGATTGCCTGCGCAGACTGGCGGACCGTTTTGCTGTCATCGACCAGCAGAACGGTAGGCGCTGTCATCTCGCCTGTCGCTTCGGTGGCGCTATGTCCATTGTCTGAATGTTTCATGCAGAGGCTCTTGCCGACGCAACCGTGTACCGTGTCAAGGGTATCCGATTAGATGCCTCAGCGTCACGCGATACGGACGATAAACCCGCACGGCCATTAGACCATGCGATACTTGGACTAACGATTAGCCCGTATCAGAAGCACTCTTATGAGCATTACTCTTGGTGTCGTGATGGACCCGATCGAGTCGATCACCCCTTACAAGGACACGACCCTGGCCATGATGCTGGCCGCCCAGGCCCGCGGCTGGACCGTCCACAGTATCGACCAGAAAGACATGTATCTGGATCAGGGCCGGGCCTTTGCCCGTCGCCGCAAGGTACAGGTGTACGACGACAATCAGCACTGGTTCGATGCAGAGGATCCCATGGATGCCCCGCTGTCCGAACACGATATCATCCTGATGCGCAAGGATCCGCCATTCGACATGGACTTCATCTACACCACGTATATCCTCGAACGTGCCGCAGTCGAAGGTGTCTATGTCAGCAATCGTCCGGGATCCCTGCGTGACGTCAACGAAAAGCTCTATACCTCCTGGTTCAGCGAGTTCTGCCCGCCGACACTGGTGACAACCAGTTCGGAACGTCTCAAGGGTTTCATAAGACAACATGGCGACGCCATCATCAAGCCGCTCGATGGCATGGGCGGTGCCGGCATATTCAGACTCACGCCAGATGATCCGAACATCAATATCATTCTCGAGCATTCCACGCTGAACGATACCCGCCAGATCATGGCACAACGTTACGTGCCCGAGATCAAGGACGGCGACAAGCGCGTGCTGGTGGTCAATGGCGAGGCGGTGCCCTATGCGCTGGCTCGCATTCCGGCCCAGGGAGAAACCCGCGGCAATCTGGCAGCTGGCGGCCGAGGAGTCCCGGTCGCCATTGGCGATAGCGAGCGACGCATTGTCGAGGCGGTGGCACCGTACTTGCTGGAACGCGGATTGCTGTTCGTCGGGCTGGACGTCATTGGCAGTTATCTGACCGAGATAAACGTGACCAGTCCTACCTGCGTGCGAGAACTGGACGCATTCATGCATACACAAGAGACCGGAAACGCCAAGAGCAAGGACCATGTTCCCGGAATTGCGGACAAGTATCTGGACGCCGTGGAGGCGGCAATGAATCATTCATGAGCGAACATGCCGTTCCCGTTACCAGGCATCATCCGGATGTGCTGACCGTTGCCCTGTTCATTGCGGCAGCGGTGCATGCCATCGTGCTGCTGGGCGTCAGCTTCAATCCGTTTCTGGATGAAATGCGGACACCACCATCGCTGGAAGTCATTCTGGTCGAGCAATCGAACAGCGACAAGCCGGAGGAAGCTGCCTATCTGTCGACATTCTCGCAGGATGGTGGCGGTGAGTCGGAGGAAAACACGCGTCCTTCCTCCCCCTTTGCCAGCTCTCTGGATGTCGATTCGGACGGTCTGGCCGCTACCCCGATCCTGAAAAGCGCGCCAAAGCCCAGCGAAGAGAGTGCCGAAGAAGTCGTGACGGCAGTATTCTCGGAGGACTCGGTCAAGACCGAGGAGACCAGCGAGAACAATGAAAAGTCCGACGCGGCCGAGGACTCGGTGGTGGTGGAGAAAAACATGGACATCGCCCGCCTGGCCGCCGAAATCGAGCGACAGCAGCAGGAATTCGCCAAGCGTCCGAAGAAGAAACACATCAATGCCCGCACCACCGAGACCGCCGCTGCCAGTTACATGCACAAATGGGTCAAGCAGGTGGAGCGCGTCGGAAACCTGAATTACCCCGATGCGGCTCGCCGCAACAAGATGACCGGATCCCTGATACTGATTGTGGGCATCTACAAGAACGGCGATATAGAAAGTGTTACCGTTGACGAATCCTCCGGCCACAAGCTACTGGATGACGCCGCTGTCCGTATCGTGGAAATGGCGGCACCATTCGAAGCCATGACAGGCTCCCTGGCCGAAGAAACCGATATTCTGTATATAGTACGAACCTGGGAATTCGAGAGCAGCTCGGTTCGAAGCTACTGACACCACTGAACGGGGCATCTGGCCAATTGATGAATCTGACGCATCACTTCCTGTTGTCCATGCCTCAGATGCAAGATACGGATTTCCGCGATTCCGTGGTCTACATTCTCGATCATGGTGAACACGGTGCCTTCGGCGTCATCATCAATCACGTGCTGGGAATGAGCCTTGATGAGGTGTTCTCGCAAATGGCCATCCATTGTGATGATGCTGCCATCAGAGAACAGGATGTCATGCGCGGTGGCCCGGTCGACGAAGGCCACGGACTGGTACTGCACCCGCCCGGCCCTCGATTCGAACTGACACGAGATTTCGACATCGGCGTTTCCCTGTCCAGTTCACGCGATGTACTGGAAGCACTCGCCAAAGGCGATCAACCCCACACCTATCTTGCCCTGCTGGGGCATTCCGGCTGGGCACCCGGACAGCTGGAAATGGAGATTGCCTCCAATGCCTGGCTCACCTCCCCTGCCGATACCGACATCATTTTCCACACCCCGCTGGCCGAGAGACGTCAGGCAGTGGGTCAGCTGCTGGGAATCGATATCACACAGATCGTCGGACAGTCCGGCCATGCCTGACCACCCTCCTGCCCCCGAGCCGGCATCGGGCGCAGCCTCCGGAGCAGTCGGCACCTGCCTGTGCTTCGACTATGGCAGCAAGCGCATCGGCACCGCCATTGGCGAAGCACGCTTGCAAAGCAGTCGGCCGCTGGAAGTCGTCATCAACACCAATGGCACACCCGACTGGACGACGATCGACTCACTGGTGGAACAATGGCAACCCAGCGATCTGGTCGTTGGCTGGCCACTGACGGAAGATGGCGAGGAACAGACCATCACCCACCATGTACGTGGATTCGTCAAACGCCTGAAGAAGCGCTTCGGACTGCCAGTGCACCTGTGTGACGAACGCTTCAGCTCCATGGCGGCGCAGGAGGTCATCCGTCAGCAACGGCGCAGCGGACAAAGACGTCGCAAGACTCGACACGGAGATGTCGATAAGGTCGCCGCGGCCCTTATACTTGAGTCCTGGTTCAGCTTGAGAGAATAAGTCAGTGACAGAATTGCCCAGTACCCTCTATGACACGCCGACCGTCACCGGCTGGCTCGATGGCATGGTTGAACCATTGATGAGCCTGATCGGCAACGACTCATCCACCGCGCTGATCGGTATCCGCCGAGGCGGAGTGGACGTTGGTCGCTATCTGCTGGACAAGCTGACCCTGGCCGGCGCCCCGGTCCATGCGGAGCTGGGCGAGCTCAATATCGCCTTCTACCGGGACGATTTCAGTTCGGTCGGGCTGCACCCGGTGGTGGGTCCCTCTCAGGTGCCGTTCGATGTCGACAACAGACATATCCTGCTGGTCGACGACGTACTGGGAACCGGTCGGACGGTGCGCGCAGCGATGAACGAGATATTCGATTACGGACGCCCGGCGAGGATCTCGCTGGCAGTACTGGTACAGCGAGATGGTCACGAATTGCCCATCCGCGCCGATGTCACGGGTCAGACCATGACGGTGCAGTCGAACCAGTACATTGATCTGGATGCCGACAACATGCAGCTCAACGTGGGTCAAAAAGCATGAGTCTGCCGGATCCGCAATTCAACACCCAGGGAAAACTCCACCATTTCATCGATCTGGACGGACTGGACCGTTCTCTGCTTACGCAGATTCTGGATACGGCCGAGGGCTTCGCCGGGGTGGGTGACCGGACGGTCAAGAAGGTCCCCCTGCTGCGAGGCAAGACGGTCGCCAATCTGTTCTTCGAGAACAGCACCCGAACTCGCACAGCCTTCGAACTGGCGGCAAAGAGGCTCAGTGCCGACATCCTGAATGTCGACCTGGTGACCTCTTCCACCAAGAAGGGAGAATCCCTGCTCGATACTCTGCATGTGCTCGAGGCCTTGCAGTGCGACATGTTCATCGTACGCCACGGCGATTCGGGAGCAGCGCATTTCATTGCCCGGCATGTCTCGCCGGGTATCAATATCATCAATGGCGGGGACGGCCAGCATTCGCATCCCACCCAGGGCATGCTGGACATGTTCACGATCCGTCGCCACAAGGGAGACTTCGCCAATCTGTGCGTGGTCATCATCGGCGACATCCGTCACTCACGGGTTGCCCGGTCGGACATATCGGCGCTGGCAAAACTGGGCACCGGAGAGATCCGGGTGGTGGGTCCGCGCACACTGATTCCGGCCGATGTGGAATCGCTGGGCGTGACGGTCTACCCCAACCTGGACAAGGCCCTGGTGGGAGCCGATGTCGTAATGGGTCTGCGTCTGCAGAAGGAGCGCATGCTGAGTGCAACGGTTCCCAGCAGCAGTGAATTCTATCGGACCTACGGACTGTCTCCCGAACGGTTGGCGCTGGCAAAACCCGATGCGCTGGTCATGCACCCGGGACCAACCAACCGCGGCGTGGAAATCGCCGGTAGCGTGGCCGATGGAGCCCAGTCCGTGATACTCGAGCAAGTGACCTATGGCATTGCCGTCCGCATGGCAGTGATGTCCATCGTGATGGGCAACGCCGAGAGTCTGCGCCGTTCGGAGGCGGTGACATGAATATTGCCAAGCAGTCCGTCATCATTCGCAATGTCCGCCTGCCCGGTGACAGTACCCCCCACCTCATCGTCCTGAAAGACGGACGGGTGGAGAGCCTCGATCAGTCTTCCAATGGACAGACCGAATACTCCGCAGACAGTATCGAGATCAATGCCGCCGGCATGACAGCCCTGCCCGGCATGATCGATCTGTACGCACGCCTGCGCGAACCCGGCCTGACACGCAAGGGCACGATTGCCCGTGAATCGCAGGCCGCTCTGGCCGCAGGGTTTACCTGTGTACTGTGCGCTCCCGACACCCAGCCGGCAATCGACAGCGTGGCGACAGTCGAATTGGTGCAGCACCGTGCAGAGGTCGCCAATGGTGCCCGCGTCATTCCCATGGCCGCTCTGACAGTCGGCTTGCAGGGAGAACAACTGAGTGAGCTGGCCACCTTGCAGGCCGCCGGTTGCCCGGTGGCTGGCCAGGCCGATCACCCGCTGGAGAGCACTACCGTGCTGCACAGTGCCATGGAGTACGCCGCCTCCTTCAACATGCCTCTGTTCATGACGGCACGGGACGCGCAACTGGGAGCCAGTGGCTGTGCTCATGCCGGTGCAATGGCGACCCGGCTCGGCCTGCCCGGTATTCCGGTAGCCGCGGAAACTGTAGCCCTGGCCAGACTGCTGGAACTGTGCAGTGAGACAGGCTGCCGCCTGCACATTTCCAGAATCAGTTCTGCCAGAGCGGTACAGATGGTCGCCGCCGCCAAGCAGCAGGCACTTCCCGTCAGCTGCGATGTGGGCCTGCATCATCTCTTTTTCACTGATGAACACCTGTCAGGATACGATTCATCTTTCCACAGTGCCGTGCCGTTTCGCAGTCATGCCGACCGGGATGCATTGCGCCAGGGACTGGTCGATGGTGTCATCGATGCCATCTGCAGCGATCACGCACCGCATGACCACGACGCAAGCCTGGCCCCCTTTCCGGCTACCGAACCGGGCCTGGCAGCGTATCGATGGGCAATACCGCTGATTCTTCAACTGCCCGACATGCTTGATCTGCCCTTGCAACAGGTCATCAGCAAACTCAGCGATGCACCCCGCAGAATCATCAATGGCAGCACGGAAGCGGGGTTGCAGCCAGGCGCTGCAGCCGATTTCTTTCTGCTGACAGAAGATCATTCCATCGAGCAGGATATCCGGGCATCGACACTGGCAGGCCACAACCACCCACTGAATATTCATGACGCCAGGGATCTGCGACTGCAACCGCTGCGGGGCAGGGTCACGCATGTCTTCAGCAACGGGCAGATGCATGTACCGGGCGAGAAGCCAGCCCACAACGACTGACGGCCGGTAGGCGCTCAGCCGCCTGTCTTCAGCAATCCGGCAATCCTTGATTGCAACTCTGGCACCAACTCCTGTTCAAACCAGGGGTTGGCCTTGAGCCAACGATTGTTGCGCGGGCTCGGATGCGGCATCGGCACGACACCGGGCCAGCTGTCACGCCACTGCCTGACAGCCTCCGTGACCGAGACGCTCTTCCCGGGCAGGTGATAACGCATCGCGTAGTGTCCGATCACCAGAGTCATCTGCAGATTGTCGAGCCGAGACAGCAGCCTGGCGCGCCACTGTGGTGCACATTCCGGTCTGGGTGGCAGATCACCGGACTTGCCGGAACCGGGATAACAGAATCCCATGGGCAGAATGCTCACCCTGTCTGCATCATGGAAGACCTCTCGTGACACACCCATCCAGCGTCGCAGCCGATCACCACTGGCATCGTCGAAAGGTATGCCGGATTCATGAACCTTTCTGCCCGGGGCCTGACCGGCTATCAGAATGCGGGCACGAGCACCCAGCTGCACGACCGGCCTCGGCCCCAGAGGCAGATGTTCTGCGCAGATCGTGCAGTTGCGCACCTTTTCGAGCAGTGTCGGCAATTCGGTCATGATGCATGGATGCTTGAGGGATCGTCACGGAAAATCGTCATCGGGAACAGGACTGATGTCGGCTTTCACGGCATGCGCTCAAGGTATCATGAGTCCCGCTTCCACTCACAGCCTGCATCATGCCAGCCCCTGGCCGACAACCACTTCTGATACTGCTTCTCTGGGCGGCCGGACTGGGAGCTGCCGGGCAGTTTTCCAAGTTCAGTGTCATCCTGCCCGAAGTTGCCGCACTGTATCCGGAGCGTGGTGCGTCCATCGGATTCCTGGTGTCGATGGTCAGCTTCGTCGGTGTGGTACTCGGCCTGAGCGCCGGTATCCTGCTGAACCGCATCGGTGCTCGACAGACACTGATCCTGTCGCTGCTGCTGGGCGCAGCCGTCTCGCTGTTCCAGAGCCTGCTGCCCGCTTTCTCCATCATGCTCGGCTCCCGCATTCTCGAAGGACTGTCGCACCTGGGCATTGTCGTGGCAGCGCCAACGCTGATGAGCACCCTGACCTCGTCTCGCTGGCAGCCCCTGGCAATGTCACTCTGGGGCACCTTCTTCGGTGTTTCGTTCGCGTTGACAGCCTGGCTGGGGATACCACTGGTCAGAGAGCACGGTGTCGACATGCTGTTTCTGCTGCACGCCAGTCACATGGCAGTCATGGCTTGCCTGCTCGGCGTTCTGCTGCCGAGCGCCGAGCGAGCGGCTTGCAACATGGCTGCGAACGGACAGCAGCACCCGCTGCGCGCTGGTCTGCAGCGTCACCGGCAAGCCTATGGCTCTCCCTTCGTTGCCGCGCCGTCCTGCGCCTGGCTGTTCTATGCCGCGACATTCGTCGCTCTGCTGACGGTTCTCCCTACTCTCATGCCCGCCAGCGAACGCGCCCTGGTTGCCGGCATCATGCCGCTTGCCGCCATCGCCGTCTCCATGACGCTTGGTGTATTCCTGCTCAGGAGGGTGCCGGCGATACGGGTGATTGCACTCGGCTTCACTCTCGCCATGGCACTGGCCATCGCATTTGTCGTGCTGCCGGATACTTCATGGATAGCGATTGCGCTCACGGGCTCGCTCGGACTGGTCCAGGGAGCCAGCTACGCCGCCATCCCGCAGCTCAATGTCCGCGCCGAAGATCAGGCCATTGCCTACGGCACCATGGCGCAGATGGGCAATATCGGCAATATCATCGGCACCCCGCTGCTACTCGCGGTTCTGGCCGCAGCGAATCTGCCGATCATGATGATGACGGTCGTCGGCCTCTACCTGTGCGCCATCATGCTGCAGTACCTGTTGTCCAGAGCACGTGACCGACGCCTGGCAGCCCCGACGGACCACCAGCCTGAGACACACTGAACCATGCCGATGTGCAATGGCTCAGGACGTTTCCCCCTTGAGCAGTTCGAAACCGACATCCTCCACCACCACGACCGGTTCATTGTTCACACGCTTGATGAGATTCTGTGCAGCAAGTTTTCCCACCCTCAGTCGCCTGACGTTCGTGGTCGTCAACGTCGCCGGTAGAATCGAACCGACATCCAGCCCGCCGAATCCGGCAATGGCGACATCGCCCGGTATCTTGATGCCCTTCTGTTGACAGAACATCAGGCCGCCAACCGCCATGTTGTCATCCAGATAGTAGAGCACCCGCAGGTTCGGCTCGGCGGACAGCAGCTGCTCGGTTCCGTAATACCCGGCATAGAACGATGAGCGATCCTTGAGCAGCAGTCGCTGCAAGCTCTGACCGTAGCCCTCCTCGAAGCCTTCCAGTCTGTCGACACCCAGAGCATGGTCACCCACCTTGACCCCGACGTAGCCTGCCTTGCCCCGATAGCGACTACGCAGATACTGCCCCATCTGCAAGCCCACGGCACGATGGTCCAGCCCGACACGCAACGGGTCCGAACGCTGCTGGACCGTATCCTCACGCCCCAGATTCCAGAGCTCCACCACGGGAATGCTCAGGCTCTGCAACAGAGTGCGATTGCGGTTGCTGCGTGTTCTGCCGGCCACCACCAGCGCACAGGGTCGCCAGGCCAGCGCCGAATTCAACCACTGGTATTCCACGTCATCGTCATAACCCACCACCCCCACAATGGGTTGATACCCCATGGACGTCAATTTGCTCTCCAAGCCTTCGAGGATCTGGTTGTAGAGTTCCCGGCCGATGGTTGGCAAGGCAATGGCCACCAGGCTGGTAGCGGTATCGGAACCGAGTGCGGCGGCTATGCGGTTGGGCACATAGCCCAGCCGCTGTGCAACAGCCAGCACCTTGTCGCGGGTAGCTTCCGAGTACCCGTCAGCACCGCGCAACACGCGCGAGGCTGTCATGCGGGACACCTCGGCCTCCAGCGCGATTTCGGTGAGCGAGACAACCTTCCTTTTCGACCCTGAGCTGCTTTTCGCCATTGACACGGTTCATCCTGAGGTTCTATTCTGCGTGTAACGTTACCGATAACGCAACCCGTGAAGGTTGTCATCACCACGGTTCTTTCCACCTTCAGACAGGCAGAGGCAAGATGGAAGCAGAGGTACAGCCACCCGCCCTGCCCAACGGGCTGTTCTTTCACCAGATTACCAAGAGCTTCGGCGGTACGCTGGCATTGAACAATGTCACCATGAACGTCGGTCGCGGTGAAATCGTGGCTCTGCTGGGCGAAAATGGAGCAGGCAAGTCCACACTCATCAAGATACTCGGCGGCATCCACACTCCGGACAGTGGCTCGGTAGTCATCGATCGCACTCCTTATCGGCACACACCCGGCAGCACCCAGGTACGGCAGGCAGTCGCCTTCATCCATCAGGATCTGGGCCTGATCGAATGGATGAGCATCGCCGAGAACATGGCGCTGGCTCAGGGCTTCCAGCGTCGAGGTGGGCTCATCGACTGGCGGGCCTGCGAACGACACACGACAACAGCCCTGCAGCGAGTCGGCTGCGATTTCAGCCCCAGCATGCGGGTCAGTCGCCTGACCAGGGCGGAAAAATCACTGGTGGCCATCGCCCGTGCACTGGCCGTGGACTGTGATTTTCTGGTGCTGGACGAACCTACCGCCAGCCTGCCCGCCGATGATGTCGAAAAACTGTTCTCGGTCCTGCAGAATCTGCGCGACGACGGCGTCGGCATGATCTACGTGTCACATCGCCTCGACGAAGTCTTCCAGCTGTCCGATCGGGTCGTGGTACTGCGTGACGGCGAAACCGTGGGTGTGCGCTCGGTCGCTCATACCTCTCCCGAGGAACTGGTAGACCTGATCGTTGGCAGCAAACCCAAGACCTTCGACAAACTCGCCCCCACTGACAGGACGCCCTTGCTGAGCATCCGCAATCTGTGCACCGAGCACACCGGTCCGATCTCCCTGGACGTGAACAATGGCGAAGTGCTCGGACTCGTCGGCTTGCGTGGTGCGGGCCAGGAAGATATCGGCCGCTGCCTCTTCGGCACGGCCACCTTCGAGGGGGAGATCACGCTGGAAGGCTCGGTGTTCAAGCCGCAGTCCCCGCAGGATGCCATGCGCCGGGGGATCGGTCTGATCCCACGCGATCGGGTAGTGGAGTCGGTCGCCACTGGCATGAGCGTTCGCGAGAACCTCTATCTGAATCCGGGTGCGCTGGGGCGTGGGCTGCTCTCGTTCATGACTCGAAGCCGAGAGCGTCACAAGGCCATCGAGGCCGGTGTAGACGTCGGGCTGCGTCCGAACAACCCCGACCTGCCGATCGATGCACTGTCGGGTGGTAATCAGCAGAAGGTCATCGTCGGTCGCTGGTTGACGACCAACAACAAGGTACTGATAGCAGAGGACCCCACCGCCGGCGTGGACGTGGGAGCCAAGGCGGAAATCTACACCCTGCTCAATGAAATGGTGGTGAGCGGCGTACCCGTCATTGTCATTTCCACCGATTTCGAGGAGGTGGCAACACTCTGCAATCGCGCCATCATCTTCAACCGCGGCCTGTGCATCCAGGAGTTGCAAGGCATCCAGTTGACCACCGAAGCACTGGTTCAGGCAGCTTCGGCCAGCGATTATCAGGCACAGGCATGAATTCCATCAAGGCATCCGCACTCGAACCCACCAGAGACGAGATCAAGGACTTGTCGCTGGGCGGCAGATTGACGCGACTCGCTCCGGTCTACGGACTGGTGATACTGACGATCCTGTTGATTCTGCTGTTCACCATCCTGTTGCCTGACACCTTTCCGACCCTGCTGAATCTGCGATCGATTGTCTCCGACAAGGCCATTATTGCAATTCTGTCACTGGCGGCCACCATCCCCATGGTCACCGGCAAGATAGACCTGACGGTCGGCTACGGCATCGTGTTGTGGCATATCCTTGCCATCAGCCTGCAGACGCTCGGTCTCCCCTGGCCGGTTGCCTGCCTGATCGTACTGGCTCTGGGCGCCCTGTCCGGACTGCTCAATGGTCTGCTGGTCGAAGTGGCTCGCATCGACAGTTTCATTGCAACCCTGGGCACCGGCACCGTACTCTATGCTCTGGCACTGTGGCATTCCGGCGGACGCCAGATCGTTGCCATGCTGCCCGATGGTTTCTATGCGCTGAATGCCACGTTCGTCTTTGGCCTGCCCATCACCGGCTTCTATGTTCTGGCCATTGCCATCGCGCTGTGGCTGATCCTGGAATACCTGCCCATCGGTCGCTACATGTATGCCATCGGTGCCAACCCGACGGCGGCGGCACTCAACGGCATTCCCGTCCCCCGCTATGTCATGGGAGCCTTCATCGCATCGGGCACTCTGACGGCTCTGGCCGGCATTCTGCTGGCGAGCAAACTGCGCATCGGACAGGCCAGCGTCGGCCTGGAATATCTGCTGCCTGCTCTGGTGGGTGCCTTTCTGGGATCGACCACCATCAAGCCGGGTCGCGTCAACGTCTGGGGAACGCTCATCGGTGTGATCATTCTCGCCGTCGGCATCTCCGGAATCCAGCAGTTCGGCGGTTCGTTCTGGGTGGAACCCCTGTTCAATGGTGTGACCTTGCTGGTGGCCATCGGCATAGCCGGCTACGCACAGAGAAAACGCGGTGGTGTCGTCAAGCCGGTTCGCAACACGACGCCCGCTCCACCTGGTGGTACACCACCGGCCTGAACCCGCGCATCTCTGTCACGCAAGACCGGACTTGTATCCACTGCCACCGCGACCATCGTTTTTCAACTGCATCACCAGGACAACCACCGCATCACCACATCCGTGCGGTATCACCACGAGGAAGAGAAATGAAGAGAATGACCCTGTTGAAGACCACGCTGACAGGCAGTGCCGTCGCCTGCACACTGCTCAGTGCATCGGTTCAGGCTGACGCCATGGACGACGCCATGGAATTCGTCAATCGTTACGCCGCCAGGGTCGACACCTGGGACGGTCCGACCAGCGGCCCCCTGGCCTTGGCTGACAAGACCATCGTGGTGCTGGCAGGTGACCTGAAGAACGGTGGCATACTGGGCGCCACAGCCGGCATGGAAGAGGCCGCCGGGCAGATCGGCTGGAACGTACGGGTACTGGACGGTGGCGGCACCATCTCCGGCAGAACCTCGGCCATGGGACAGGCGCTGGCACTGAAGCCCGATGGCATCATCATCAACGGCTTCGATTCGAAAGAGCAGGCTCAGGGCATGCAGGCCGCCGCCGATGCAGGCATCCCGCTCGTTTCCTGGCATGCCGGCGCTGCCATCGGTCCGATGGATGATGTCGGCATCTTCGCCAATGTCACCACAGACCCCATGCTGGTCTCCGAAGCTGCTGCCAAATGGGCTTTCGCCGATGCCGATGGCGAGCCGGGTGTCATCATCTTCACCGACTCCACCTACCAGATTGCCATCGACAAGGCGGACAGGATGAAAGCGGTCATCGAAGAGCTGGGCGGCACGGTTCTGGAGTATGTCGACACACCGATTGCCGAAACCTCGCAGCGCATGCCGCAACTGACCACGTCACTGTTGCAGCGATACGGTGCCAAGTGGACCCATTCCCTGGCCATCAACGACCTTTATTTCGATTTCATGGGACCTTCTCTGACGGCTGCCGGCATCAAGGGCGATGGCGCCCCGGTCAATGTGTCGGCGGGTGATGGTTCGGAATCGGCCTACCAGAGAATCCGCAGCAAGCAGTACCAGCAAGTCACCGTGGCGGAGCCTCTGAACCTGCAAGGCTGGCAACTGGTTGACGAGATGAATCGTGCGCTTGCCGGCGAACCCTGGTCAGGCTATGTCTCCCCGCTGCATGTCGTGACCACCGACAATATCGAGTTCGACGGTGGCCCGGATAACCGCTTCGATCCGGACAATGGTTATCAGGCGGCCTATCTGAAGATCTGGAAAGGTGAATGATCTCCGGTCTCTGCCAGTAACGAGACAAGACGGATTCGATGGTGTACTGCCGCCGATCGGGACAGATCGGGGGCAGAGCATCATGAGCCGGGCCACATGATCGACTGAGCGCCTTGGAAAATCTACTGACATACCAGATGCCCTGTCGTCTTATAATGATTCTGATTCCGATCATTACAGGGCATACTCCTCCATGGAATATTCCTGTCCACCCGTTATCAGATCAGGTAAACCATGGCATCCACACACTGCAGACATCACGCCCTGTTCCTCCTTGTCAAGCCAAGTGACTCTCTTGCAATGGCCATTGCCGCTTGCGAGGAGAAGCGCTCATGAAGATCGCATGCATCGGAGAAGTCATGATCGAACTGTCACTGATGGGTGACAGCAGGGAAGCACTGGTGGGTGTTGCCGGGGATACGTTCAACACGGCGGTCTATCTGAAACGCACGGTAGCCAGCCACGAGGTGTCCTACCTGACCGTGCTGGGCACCGACAGCTTTTCCGATCAGGTTGTCGAGCGCATTGCTGCCGAGCAGATCGATGTCAGCGGCATCGCCCGCACACCAGATCGGGTGCCGGGACTCTATGCCATCAAGACCGATGAAAACGGCGAACGCAGTTTCACCTACTGGCGCGACCAGGCCGCCGCACGACTGCTGTTCAGTCCGGAGATCGGCCCCACTCTTGACGATCTGCGCCACTTCGATGTGCTTTATTATTCCGCCATTTCGCTGGCCATATTGCCGGCAGAGGCCCGGGATCGCTTCCTGTCTCTGTTGATGGAGTTTCGGTCCATGCCCGGTAAACGGGTCGCCTTCGATTCCAACTACCGCCCCAGATTGTGGGCCTCTCAGGCAGAAGCCCAGCAATACATTGCAGAAGCCTGGCGTCAATGCGATATCGCCCTGCCATCGATCGATGATGAAATGGATCTGTTCAACGACGAGAACGAAGATGCCGCCCTGCAACGGCTGCAGCAATACGGCCTGACACTCGGCGCTCTGAAGCGCGGCGCCAGTGGTCCGCTGGATCTGGGTGATCCGGCGAGTTCTCCGGCCTGCACGCCGGTAGACCAGGTGGTAGACAGCACGGCCGCCGGTGACAGCTTCAACGGCGCCTATCTTGCTCGCCTGCTCGATGGCGCCACCCCGCAACAGGCTGCCAGGGCCGGTCACGACTGCGCCAGCCTGGTGGTGCAGCACCGCGGTGCCATTGTCGATATCTCGCAGGGCTGACCCTGCCTGCCGATGTCCGCTCGTTCATTGATGTTCCAGGGCACCGGCTCGGATGTCGGCAAGTCCACACTGGTGGCCGGCCTGTGCCGGCTGGCTGTTCGCCGGGGCATACGTGTCGCACCCTTCAAGCCGCAGAACATGTCGAACAACGCTGCTGCCTGTCTCGACGGTGGCGAGATCGGCCGGGCACAGGCGTTGCAGGCGCGGGCCTGTCATCTGGAGCCGCAGGTCGATTTCAATCCGGTTCTGCTGAAACCGCAGAGCGACAGCACGGCGCAAGTCGTGGTGCACGGCAAGGTGCTCGACACGCTATCTGCCAGCCATTACATGAACGAACGTCGGCAGCATCTGATGCAGGCCGTGACGGAAAGTCACGCGCGGCTCGGTGAACAATACGACCTCATACTGGTGGAAGGTGCTGGCAGCGCCGCCGAGATCAATCTGCGGGAACGCGATATTGCCAACATGGGCTTTGCACAGCGCTTGAACGTGCCTGTCTGCCTGATCGGTGATATCGATCGCGGCGGTGTCATTGCATCCATCGTCGGTACCAGGGCAGTCATCAGCAAGGAGGATGCCGCTCTCATCCGCAGCTTCATCATCAACCGGTTCCGCGGTGATCCGAGACTGTTCGATGATGGTGTTGTTGCCATCGAACAGCGGACACAGTGGCCCTGTCGAGGCGTCGTCCCCTGGCTGCCCAGTGCCTTGAAACTGCCACAGGAGGATGCCGTGATTCTCGAGCAGGGCAGACACCGCGCCGACAAGGCCGGTGCCAGGGTTCGGATCGCCGTACCGATGCTGTCCCGCATCGCCAATTTCGATGACATGGATCCCCTGCGCCTGGAGCCCGGTGTGGAACTGGGCTTCGTGCCTCCCGGCAACCCCCTGCCGCGCGACATCGATGCCATCATCCTGCCTGGCACCAAATCCGCCATTGGCGACCTCGCCTTCCTGCGCGCACAGGGCTGGGATCACGACATCGTCGCCTTTGCCCGCGCAGGCGGCCGAGTGAGTGGCCTCTGCGGCGGTTATCAGCTGCTGGGCAAGGCGATTCACGATCCACAGGGTATCGATGGCCCTCCCGGTAGTGCCGAAGCATTGGGCCTGCTGGATATCGTGACCCATATGCATCCCGCAAAGCAGACTCGCAAGGTCGACGGTCATTGCCCTCGAAGCCGCTGCCGGCTGAGTGGCTATGAGATACACGTGGGTACCAGCACGGGGCCGGATACGCGTTCGCCCATGACCGTCCTTGCCGATCATCCTGATGGCGCCGTCAGCCAGGACGGTCAGATCGAGGGCACCTATCTGCACGGCATATTCGGCAACGATGATTACCGGGCCTGGTGGCTCAATGGCCTGAAGCCCGGTTCAGCGGGCTCCTTGAACTACGAGGCAACCGTGGAACTGGAACTGGACAAGCTGGCTGACGGACTGGAAGCGGCTCTGGATGTCGATGCCTTGCTGGCAGATGCCGGACCCACTCAGTGAGTCGTTGAACCGGACAGGGTATTGATCACGACAACACCCAGAATGATCAGCCCCACACCCACCATGGCTGGCAGATCCAGTGTCTGCCCGAAGATGAAGTACCCCATGAGCGAGATGAGCACGATACCGGCACCGGACCAGATGGCGTAGACGATACCGATCGGCATCACTTTCAGAGTCAGAGACAGAAAGTAGAAAGCGATGCCGAACGCCACCGCACAGATGATGGCAGGTATTGGCCTGGTGAAGCCATCCGATGCCTTCAGTGCAGACGTACCGATGACTTCAGCGCAAATCGCCGCCGAGAGAAATATCCAGTTCATGAGTTCAATCAGCCGACAATTCCCGTTCCGGTATCAGGCAAATCCGGGTGGATCCCATTGATCCATCATTTTCTGGCGTGCCGCATCCAGTCGTTCCGACATGAGTGCCGCAAACCGTTTGAGTAACTGATATCCGAAAGTCGGTTCCTGCTCACAGCGTGCCAGAATGATGCTGCCATCGAATTCCAGCACGGTCGCGTCCTCCAGTGCCAATGCCTGAAAATTCCAGCGATACGGTGGAATCATCCAGGACCAGCCAAGAATCTGACCTTCCTTCAGTTTCTGTATCTGCAGAGCCGGCCCCATCAAGGCAGGGACCTGAACACTGACTTCACCACTGCGCAACAGATAGAACTTGTCTGCGCTCTCTGCCTGACTGAACAGGATATCCCCTGCACTCAGCTCACGCACTACCGCGGAATCTGCCAGAAATTTCTTGCTCCGCTCATCCAGCCCCTCGAAAAAGTCATGAGTCGCCAGATAGCCTTCAATCGATTGTCCAGTCATATCCATTTACCTCGAATGCGATGGTTGTATCAGTTGTCTTCTGCTCTCGTACCGTCGTTTCCCGAATATCCGTCCGCTCCATTATTGCACACCCGCTTGACAGGCCACTTCACCCTGTAAACGGTAATGAACAGCTGCAAGCCCCATGAACTCCGGAAACAGCTGGTTTCATCACCATGCAGACAGCTTGCCCGCTATCGGGAAACTGTGACCGAATCGCTGTCTTTCTTGCGGATTCCGTGCTGCAGCATACAGACAATCTTTGACGTGACAGGCCGTATTTGAGTATCTTCAGGGTACTGAAGGTCAACCAGCACGGCAGTAGCCGTGAAGGAGGTCGTCAAGTGTTGTGCAGTCTGCCACTGTCACTGCAGTCAGGGGTGCCGGCATGAACAGTGATCATGTTAACGACACCGCACCCTCCCAACGTCACCTTGCTCCGCAGTCGAGGCTGGAATTGCACGTGCCGGAACCGCTCGTGCGACCCGGCGGCAAACCCGACTTCTCCCATGTTCACATTCCGCCGGCCGGCGACGCACACCGCCCCGCCGAAGATGCCGCTGCCGGTGATATTCATGACCTGGCTCGCACCGTCATCCGCGTGCTCGATGAGCAGCATCGTGCTGTCGGGCCATGGCGTGGGGACAGCGACACCGCCAGTTGCCTGAAGGGGCTGAGAGCGATGATGAAGGTGCGCGCCTTTGATGATCGCATGCTGTTGGCACAACGGCAGGGCAAGTGCTCCTTCTACATTCAATGCAAGGGTGAAGAGGCCATTGCCGTGGGTCAGAGACTGATTCTGGAACCGGGAGACATGTGCTTTCCGACGTATCGCCAACAGGGTCTGCTGATCGCGCAGGACTTTCCGATACTGGACCTGATCTGTCAGGTGTATTCCAATTCCAGAGACGCCCTGCACGGCAGGCAGCTACCGGTGTTGTATTCATCGCGGGAATACGGTTTCTTTTCTCTGTCGGGCAATCTGGGGACTCAGTTCGTGCAGGCGGTTGGCTGGGCCATGGCATCAGCCATTCAGGGCAACGATCGCATCGCATCGGCCTGGATAGGCGAAGGCTCGACCGCCGAGTCGGATTTTCACAGCGCACTGGTATTTGCCTCGGTCTATCGGCCACCGGTCATACTCAATGTGGTCAACAATCAATGGGCCATCTCCAGCTTTCAGGGTGTTTCCGGTGGTGAGTCGGCCACCTATGCCGAACGCGCACATGGCTACGGCATTCCCTCGCTGCGCGTGGACGGCAATGATTTCCTGGCCGTACAGGCCGCCTCGCGCTGGGCGGAACGTCGCGCGCGAGCCAATCTGGGTCCGACCCTTATCGAGTGGTTGACCTATCGGGTCGGCCCCCACTCGACCTCGGACGATCCCAGCCAGTACCGACCCAGCGAGGAGAATGAAGCCTGGCCTCTGGGCCATCCCATCGAGCGCTTGAAGAACTACCTGATAGCCGGCGGCCACTGGAGCGAGGAACAGCACCAGCAAACGCAAACGGCACTCGAGCAGGAAATCCGCGAGGCCGCCAGGGAGGCAGAAACCTTTGGCACTCTGGACAGTGGACCGATGCCACGCGTCAGTGACATGTTCGAGGGGGTCTATGCCGAGATGCCCGAACACCTGAAACGGCAGCGCGCCTTGCTGGGAGGTGGCTGATGGCAAGAATGAGCATGGTCGAGGCCATCCGCGATGCCATCGATGTCGCGATGGACGCTGATGAGCGGGTTGTCGTGTTCGGCGAAGACGTCGGTTACTTCGGCGGTGTGTTCCGATGCACGCAGGGCCTGCAGGCAAAGTACGGTAAATCCCGGGTATTCGATACGCCCATCAATGAAAGCGGCATCATCGGCGTGGCCATCGGCATGGCGGCCTATGGTCTGCGTCCCATCGCCGAAATCCAGTTTGCCGATTACGTGTACCCCGGCTACGATCAGATCGTCTCCGAAGCGGCCCGTCTGCGGCATCGTTCCGCCGGCGACTTCACCGCGCCACTGGTCATCCGCATGCCCTGTGGTGGTGGCATACATGGCGGACAGACCCACAGTCAGTCACCAGAGGCTCTGTTTACCCATGTGGCAGGGCTCAAGGTCGTCATGCCATCCAATCCCGGGGATGCAAAAGGCCTGCTGACCGCTGCTATCGAAGACCCTGACCCGGTTATTTTCTTCGAGCCGAAACGCCTGTACAACGGGCCCTTCGACGGGTATCACAACCGGCCATTGTCATCCTGGAAAAACCACCCACTGGGCGAAGTACCCGAGGGCCGTCATCTCGTTCCACTGGGCAAGGCGGCCCGGCTCAGCGAAGGTGACGAGGTGACGATTCTCGCCTATGGCACACTGGTACATGTCGCTCTGGCGGCCGTCGCCGAGCTGGGCATCCGCGCCGATGTGCTGGACCTTCGCACCTTGTTGCCACTGGATCTTGCGGCAATCCGGAACTCGGTGCAAAAGACCGGTCGCTGTGTGATAGCACACGAGGCGACCTTCACCTCCGGCTTCGGCGCCGAACTGGCAGCCCTGGTTCAGGCCGAGTGCTTTCATTCGCTGGAAGCTCCGGTGCAACGTGTGACCGGCTGGGATACACCCTATCCTCACGCCCAGGAGTGGCATTACTTTCCGGGCCCCAAGCGCCTGAAAGCGGGCATCCGACGGGCACTCGACGGTCTTGGCGAGGCAGTGTCATGAGCACGCTCATCATTCGATTGCCCGATATAGGCGAGGGTGTGACGGAGGCGGAAATCGTCGAATGGCAGATTGGCGTCGGTGACACCATCGAAGAAGACCAGACCCTCGGTGCGGTCATGACCGACAAGGCAGCCGTGGAAATTCCCTCGCCGGCCGCAGGCATCGTCATCTCGCTGAGCGGCCAGGCCGGCGATGTGCTGGCGGTCGGAGCCGAACTGGCCCGCATTGACACCGACGGCAAATCAGCGTCCACCGACAACCGAACGACAGCCAGTGAAAAAGTTGCCGGTGATGCAAAAACGCAAGAGATACCTGCTGCAGAAGAATCCGTCAGGCAGCCCGACATCGTCAAGCCTGCTACCAAGCCAGCTGCAGGTAATGCCTCGGACAATGTCTCAGAGTCGGTTCGCGTGCTGGCGGCTCCGGCTGTTCGTCAGCGAGCACGAACACGAGAAGTTGATCTGCGCAAGGTCAGAGGCTCGGGTACCGATGGCCGTATCACGCATGCCGATCTCGACAACTACCTGTTCGATGAATCGGCAGCGATCTCACCGACAGCCGCCAGGACCGATCGCGAGACCTTCTCGGGCGGTTCGAACGCTGCGGGAAGTGCGGGAAGTGCGGGAAGTGCGGGAAGTGCGGGAAGTGCGGGAAGTGCGGGAAGTGCGGACAGTGCGGACAGTGCGGACAGTGCGGACAGGATCGACAGTATCGTCCTGACCGGCGTGCGACGTACCATGGCGCGCAGAATGGAACAGGCCAGTCGCCGGATTCCACACTTCAGCTATATCGAAGAAATCGACATGACCGAGCTGGAGTCATTGCGTCACGAGCTGAACACGGGCACGACTCAGGCAAGCCAACGTACGGGAAACGCCACAAACCCAGATAATAATACAAATCTGTCACCTCTGTCCTTCATCGTGCTGGCAACGCTTCGAAGCCTGGAGCAGTTCCCGGACATCAACGCGCTCTACGATGAAGAGACAGACACACTGCATCGGCATGCTGCCCGGCACATCGGTATTGCCACCCGGACCGATCAGGGACTGTTGGTGCCGGTCCTGCGCCATGCAGAGCGCCTGGGTATCCGGGCCTTGTCCGCGGAAATCGGCCGGCTCGCGGCAGCGGTTCGCCAGGGACGCATCGCCCGGGAAGAACTCGGTGGCAGCACGATCACCATCACCAGCCTGGGGGCTCTGGGGGGAATTGCCAGTACTCCCATCATCAATCAGCCGGAGGTGGCCATTGTGGGAGTGAACCGCATCGTTCCTCGAGCCGTCATTCGGCATGAGCAGGTGGTCAATCGCCAGATGATGAACCTCAGTTCCTCGTTTGACCACCGCATCATCGACGGGTATATGGCGGCGCAGTTCATTCAGTGCATTCGCGCCTTTCTGGAACGCCCGGCAACACTTTTCATACGGGATTGAACCTCCTTGCATCATGGCACACAGAGGCGACACATCCCGCAGGAGCTTGACGGATATCAATGCGGAGGCATTGGCAGTACTGCAAGGTAACAATCAGAGGCCCTCTCCGGAACTCGGGGACCGATTCATCGTCTCGAATTGTGTGTAGTCCACTTCAGCAACCAAGGGAGCGAAGAACAATGGATAGCAACGCAAGAGTTGAACAATTCATCTCTGACACGAAATCCCGGCTCGTCGGCCAGCGAAAACGCCTGCCACCGGGAACCCTGCCCTTTGTCACCATCACCAGCCAGTCAGGGGCAGGTGGCAATATTCTGGCGAAGAAGCTGTTGGAACACATCGACCACTGTGACTCCGACAATCCGGCGCTCAAGGGCTGGCGGATCTTCGACAAGAGCATGTGTCAGCAAGTGCTCACACGAGAGCATCTTGCAACCTCCATGAACGACTTGCTCGATGAAAAATACCATTCGCAGATTGCAGAACTGGTAATGGGCATCTTTGGTGACCAGGGAATGCAGAACGCGGCCTATGCGCGGCTGTCCCGTTTTCTTCGCACCGTCGCCTCTCTGGGCAAGGTCATCATTCTAGGCCACGGTGGCGCCATGTCCACACTCGGGCTTGCCGGTGGAAATCACCTGAGGCTCGTGGCGCCACTGTCTGCACGGGTCGCGCGCATGACACCGGTGCTGCAGCTCGATGAAGCTCACACGCTGCGTGAGATTCAGCAGCGAGACCGCGATCGACGGCAGTTGTGGAAGACGCACTACCAGATCGACAGTGCCGATCCCGAACACTACGACCTGGTCTGCAATACCGACAGGGTATCGATCGACACCATTGCCCGAATGCAGCTGACACTGATTCTCGAGCAACTGGGCGAGCGACAGGCAATGCCTGCTTGAAGGAAGTATTGCAAGCCTGAGAAGACACATCTGCCAACTGCCTCGACTCGATCATATTGATCGAGTCGGACAGAACGTATCACTTCCCCCGCAACAGGATCAGGCACAGCACCGGACATGAGCTCGAAATCGAGTAATAACAAGACAATACCGACACCCCTGCCGGCTGTCGAATTCATCTCCAGGGTCGAGCATCCGGTGCGCCGAAAGGATGCCGACCATCTGCTTGCCTGGTTCGAACAGGTTACCGGCTTCCCACCGGTCATGTGGGGTACCAGCATCGTCGGCTATGGGCGATACCACTATGTCTATGACAGCGGCCGTAGTGGCGACAGCATGATGACCGGTTTTTCACCCCGCAAGGCCAGCCTGAGCATTTACATCATGCCCGGCTATCATGAGCTGGACGATTATCTGCAGCGACTCGGCAAACACAGGATCGGCAAGAGCTGTCTGTATGTCAACAAGCTGGACGATATCGACATCGGTGTTCTCGAGGAAATCGTGCGCTACGGCGTTGATTACCTGCAGAAGCACTATCAGACCTGGGCACGATAGTCGGCAGCGGCAAACCCCATGTATACCCGCTGAAGCAGACCGTCCGCTCAAGTCGAATCAGCAAGGCCGGATCGGGTCCAGTCAGGCCAGATCCGCAAAGTGCTGCAGGGGGTGTTTCTGCCTGCCCTGCTCATCATGATTACCCTCGGCCAACCAGCACTCGAAGGCCTTCCTCTTGCTCGGCCAGTCCCGATCCAGCATGGAGAACCAGGCTGTATCCCGATTTCGCCCCTTGTAGATCGTTGCCTGTTTGAAAGTACCTTCGTAGGTAAAACCCAGACGCAGGGCCGCCGATCGTGAAGCGGCATTGAGCGCATCGCATTTCCATTCATAGCGTCGATATCCCAGTTCATCGAACGCACGACACATCAGCAGATACATCGCCTCCGTGGCAGTCCGGGTTCCTTGCAACTGTGGAGAGTAGGCGATGTAACCCACCTCCATGACCCCGATATCGGGCTTGATCCGCATATGACTGGCAAAACCGACAGCCTTGTCGCTGTCTGCCTCGATGATGACGTAGAACAGGGGATCCTCTCCGGTACAGGCACCGTCCATCCAGTCCTTGAGTTCACCGGCGGACGCAAAGGGTCCCATGGGCATGTACGTCCAGAGTCGACCTTCCCTGTCAGCAGCAAAGGCCTCGTACAGCTCATCGACATGCGTCAGGATGTCCAGCGGTTCGACTCGACAGTAGCGCCCCTGCAGCGGCGTACGGGCAGGCATCTCCAGCGACTGCCACCCCACGACTTCCTCGCCGATGGGTTGCTGCAATTCATTCACACGTTCAGACATTTCAGGCTCACCTTGTACAGTGGACAGACGCAAGACAGACACTGCCCCGCTGCGATGCCCAACACGATACTCCCTGCCGCCTCTCTTCGACAGGCATCAGCAAAACCCGAATGTACTCCCCGCGAACGTCCCCGTCACACCGAAGCGAAGACTGTCCATGAGCCAGCGCCCTTGCGGGCGATGCTTGTTCCGCCCATCGAGGCACAGATTGCCCGCCTGTTTCAGGCATGGAGAATGAAGCTGACAGACAGCATGAATTATTCTAGAATGTTAATGAGAATGATTATTGTTAGTACCATTTTTACAGAGGCGTACGCATGAATCCAGTCATCATCTCCACTGAAGCCTTGAAAAGAGAGCCTCGCGAACTTGCCCAGTCGGGTTCGATTCAGTCGGCATTTACCACCCGCACACGGTTTCAGGACCTGCCCCTGCCAGCCAGACTGCTGCTGGCAGTACCCCGCGCCCGCGGGCGTACTCCCAAGGCTTCCATCGCCGCTCGCTATGTACTCGACACGCTAGGCAGGATCATCGATGCCGGTGCAGAACGCCAGCACACCATCGAAGCCGTCAACCTGCTGGCAGAGATACTGCTGAATTCACCCGGTCGGCCCGAGCAGCCAGACGGCACGGCGTCGCAATGGCTGTCGGACAACGAAAATCTGGTGCTCTGCCTGTTGTGCAAGATCCACGCTGGACAAGCCGAAGAAGCCCGCAACCTGGCCCGACACTGTCTCGCTGCACCCTCGATCGAACCCTTCAGCAAGGCCGCAACCGCGCTGTGCAGTGCCGAGTGTTTTCGCCGGGGTGGAGAACATGTATTCACACCCAGCTGGCGCGGCATGCCGGAACACAATGGTCCGCTGGAGAGCCGCTCGGTCACCCTCACCAGTGATCTGTCGCTGGGCGAAGCCGTGCTGCTCAATGCACTCAGACTGCGCAAGAGAACGCTGTCCTATGTCGGTCTTGGCGCTCAGGTGGTTCCACTGCTCTGCCATCATGTGGCCTTGCCGGAACTGCAGAGCGTGGTGGATGCCGTGCTGGTGGAATCCATCCGTTACAGCGCCCAGCCTCCGGCCATCCAGTGTCTGTGTTGCCCCGACATATCCGCCTTCGAAGCGATGTTCCTGGGAACACTGGCCGATTTCTCTACCGGCGATACGCAACGGGCACAGCGCCAGCTCAGTGAATGGTTGCCATCGGACTCGGTCGATCGTCTGATGACACGCAGCACCGAGTTTCAGGCAATACTGAGCCAGATCGGTACAGCCCTGCCAAATCGTCAATGGGATATCCGCGAGCTGCGAGCCCGGGAATCGCTGCATCGGGACTGTGAACATTTCAACGAAACGCCGATGATTCACTGATCTCGAGTACCGGAACGCACGACAGACTCAGCCCAACCACCGCCGGACAATGCCATGAAACACTTGCTGACGTCTCAGTCGACTGTACCGCAAGCGCCGGTCTTTCCCCTGACTCAGCAGCCGCGGCCGGATTTCCTGCAGACCCAGGTGCGTAGTACGCGATACAGACTCTGGGAGCTGCAGAGTTGCTGGCACTGCATGGTGGTGGGGACCTGTCTGACGCTCGCCGAAGTCAGGCAGCAGGCGGGCAAGGCGGGCCTGCCTGTCAAGGATGCCACGGATTACGAGATTCACCAGTTGGCGGTGGAGAACGCCGAAAACGGCAAACATCCTCTGTCGCAACGTCTGCAGAAGCTGCTGGAGCGGAAATTCACCGTGACGGTGAAACAGTTCCGCGCAGCCAGAGATGAAGCTGCGCTGACGTCGCTGTGGGAAAGCGGCTGGACATCCGGTCAGGTACCGGCCAGCCTGTGGGCCTTGATCACCCATCCGCTGGCGACCCGGGCCATCATTCTGGAAGTCTTCGGTCAGGTTCACATGATGTCGCATCTGTCCGGTGCCAGCACCTGTGTGGATCGTGGACGTTTGCAGGAACAGGAGCGACAACTGGCATCGCTCAACAAGGACCTGCAGTCATTGCGCCTGCGCCATGAACAGACCAGCCAGGCCCTGCATGATCAGACTCGTCAGACGGATGCCCTGCAGATCGAGAACCGCAAGCTGCAGGCACAACTGCAATTGCCGCAGTCCACAGCACCATCGGATGAGACCACGCATGCGAGCAATCGCGCCAGAGAAGCCGCTACGCAGTTGCAGACCACTCAGCTGCAGGAAAAAGTGGAAGTACTGCAAGACCTGCTCATCGCAGAACGAGCCGACAGGCATCATCTGCAACTGGATGTACAACGTCTGGAGCAATTGCTGGAAGCACGTCTGGGCCAGACACTGCCCCCGGACATCGACACCGTGCCGCCTGCCGACTGCCCGGCCGCCCGCGATCTGAAACTGTGCGGCCAATGTGTCCTGTATCTCGGTGGCAAGGCGCAGCAACGCCGACACTTCCAGGCCCTGGTCGAATCATGCGAGGGACGCTTCCTGCACCATGACGGAGGACGGGAAACCTGCCCTCATCGCATTTCCGAGCTTGTCAGTCAGGCGGATGTCGTCATGTGCCCCACGGACTGCATCAGTCACAGCGCCATGCAAAAGGCACGGACGCTGTGTGCCAAGCAGGACAAGCCGATGATCTTCATGCAGCGATCCAGCTTGTCCGCCTTCACTCGCAGTCTCTACGAGACGCTCAGCTGATCGATACGGGATTGGCTGCGGCATCCATCAACTGCCGATAGTGCCGACGACACTTGGACACATACCGATCGTTGCCGCCGATCTCGACCTGCGCTCCGGCGGCCACCGCTTGCCCTGACGCATCAAGTCTGACGGTCATCGTCGCCTTTCTACCGCAGGTACAAACGGTCTTCAGCTCCTGCAGCTTGTCGGCGATCGCCAGCAATCGCGACGAGCCCGGGAACATCTCTCCCTGAAAGTCGGTACGTATGCCGAAGCACAGAACCGGAATATCCAGATCATCCACCACTCTGGCCAGTTCATCCACCTGGGAACGGGATAGAAACTGCGCCTCGTCTATCAACACACAGGACAGCGATCCGGCCTGATGCTGCTCACGGATGGCGCTCAGAAAGCCGGTATCCGCATCGAACAGCAAGGCGTTCTCCTGCAGACCGATACGTGAACGGATGAAGCCGCGCCCATAGCGGTCGTCAATGGCAGCGGTATACAGACTCACCTGCATGCCCTGTTCCCGGTAATTGTGTGCCGATTGCAGCAACGAAGTGGACTTGCCGGCATTCATCGCCGAATAGTAGAAATAGAGCTGAGCCATGGTGCAATCAGTCCCTGGGCGCAATGACGCCTTTGGTCAGGATGAAGCAACCGAAGAAGCGTGGCTCTCCGCTGGCAATGACGGCATAGGCCTGTTTCGCCTGTTCA
This sequence comes from Granulosicoccus sp. 3-233, assembly GCF_052681095.1. Lineage (NCBI taxonomy): Bacteria > Pseudomonadati > Pseudomonadota > Gammaproteobacteria > Chromatiales > Granulosicoccaceae > Granulosicoccus > Granulosicoccus sp. 3-233. Next base: position 274,739 of record NZ_JBQYLE010000008.1, on the reverse strand, counting down.
TAGAAGGCAAAGCGCTCCACCGGCACCAGCGGGAACGATTCGCTTTCACTGGCATCGATGATCGCCTGCACCTCCTGTTGTACGGCAGGACGTTCATCAGGTGAACCGACAACCGCCATGCATTTCGCGGCATCGTCGACAAAGGTGTCGAGTGGCATGAGCGACAGCACGGCTTCGGCCACGTCCGGCGTGGAGGCGCCATCGATTCGCAGCAGTTTGCCCAGCGTCGTCTGACGAGCAACGCTCTCGGCCGGAAAGTTGGCATCGCACAGAACCAGGGTATCGCCATGCCCCATGGCGGCCAGGGCATGCAGGACGTCGGCATTCAACAAAGGATGGATGGATTTCAACACGGCGGTGGATGGCTCACTGGTTCAAGGGAAGCAGCCACCCTAAACGGAGCGATTGCGCAGTGCAAGCAGGCTGTCACATCCGGGATGGCATCCGCGATGGCATCCGTGATTGCGTCCATGATCGCATCTGGCGGGATCGCCTGTTGGCGAGCAGCAACAGTGTCAGCAGCAGTAACGGCCCGCTCGCGCCTCCCCGACTGCCGGAGGCAGATGTCAGCCCGCCATCGCCATCGCCATCGCCATCGCCATCGCCGTCTCCGTCTCCGTCTCCGTCTCCGTCTCCGTCTCCGTTGTCAGGGTGCTCCGGAGCAACCGGCTCGAAAGGATCGGGCTCGCCGGTATCCGGCTCCTGTGGCTCGATCTCTGTAGCGATGTCGGGCAATGACAACGTTTCTGCATCTGACGCCTCTCGAGAGCCGCCGATGCGGACGGCGCCGGAGAGCATGAACAGTTGATTGCCGATCACACCGCCGCCACTGCCATGACGCCCCGTGATCATCGGGCTCAGACTGCGCCATTGATCGGCGCCCACGTCATAGGCTTCCACGACATTCAGTGCCACATCCGACGTATTGATCTCACCACCAGCGACGATGACGTCACTACCGTGTGCCACGGCCACGGCCCCGCTCCTGACTGTCGGGATGGCGGAGACGCTGCGCCAGAGACCGGTATCGAAATCATAGATGTCCACGGCCTTTACCGGATTGTCTGCCGGATTCGGCAGCGCGGTCTGTCGCCCGGCAGCCGCAACCAGTTCGTTACCGATCATCACGGCTGAAAAGTGATCTCTGGCATTGGGCGCATCCGGTAGTTGTCGCCAGATTCCGGTCACCGGGTCATATTCATCGAACCAGGCAACCGCGCCTCCGGAATGGCCGCGTGTGTTGCCACCAAGCAGATAGACACGCCCCTGATGAACCACGGCTGCCGCACTGCCACGAAGCCTGTCGGCTGGCAGACTTCCCTGCACTCGCCAGGTATCGGTCAGCGTGTCGAAGACATGTATCTCGGCGACCGTCGGCTCTTCCGGGTAGCAACAGGTGAATGCGCCCATCAACAGGATATCGGTGCCCAGCACCACAGGCTGCACATGATGCATTTCCAGTGGTGCAAGGCCAAGATTTTCCCACTGACCGCTGCTCATCGAATACCGCTCGACCGGACGATTGCGTCGTCCACCAATCAGGTAGATTGCCTCTCCGACAACCACACCCGCTGCCTCGTGTCGGGCCGTCAGCGTGGAACCGTCACTGCTCTGCAAGGTTTGCCATTGTGGCTCTGCACTCGGCTCTTCGGCTCCGGCCGATGAACACACCTGACTCAGCAGCACAGCTGCCAGCACTGATATCGTGATCTTCATGCCCCATTATCGGCAGCCGTCATCCATTGGCAGTGTGAAACCCGGAGCATCACGGTGAAGCCGACTGTGAACCCGTTGGCGTGATTGATATTCGCCCCATGCACCGCCAATCTGCCAATCTGCCAATCTGCCAATCTGCCAATCCGCCAATCCGCCAATCCGCCAATCCGCCAATCCGCCAATCCGCCAATCCGCCTTTCCGCCTTAAAGCTTCATGGCTTCATGGCTTCATGGCTTCATGGCTTCATGGCTTCACCGAAGTATCTGGAAGTCGACTCTCAGCGTGGCAGTCAGATCGGGCACATCGTGATCACGCGCCATGAAGGTAAAGCTGTACGACCCCCTGGCATCGACAGGTACCTGCCATCTGAAGGTGCGTGTGCCATCACCATTGTCATCCAGACTGGTGCCGGCTGGCGGGTCCAGCAGGATCAGACCGGGAGGTACTCCGTCAGCATCATTCGCGGCGATAGGCAATGCCACCCGATCACCCGCCCGTGCCTGCTGCACGGCAATGGGTCGGAAGACAGGAGCATGGCCTTCGTTGCCCGGCCGATCAGCCGGAATATCATCAGCGACGGGAATCTGTCCATTCACAGGTTCTCCCCCACCATCACGGCCACGCACCGAGATGGTCATGGTCTGAGTCGTGCGCAGCGTTGCATCCAGCGCATCGATTGCAACGAGCTCGACAACAGACTCTGCCGCTGCCGTGTCAGGCACTTGCCAGGTCAGCTCCAACTGCCCGTTACCCAGACCCCGGATCCGCATGCCCGCAGGAATGGAACCGACCGTCACACTGGGATAGGTACCGTCGGTATCACTGGCGTTCAGCACCAGCGTGAAGTTCTCGCCCACACTCAGCTCCGGCCCGGGGATCGTGTCGAATCGCGGCGCGACATTGCCGGCACCGACTTCGTCGACTGAACCCTGCACCTGATCCAGGCGAGTGATCAGCACGACCCAGTCGTCCCCCGCGGCATAAGGTGGCGCACCCAGAGGCAGGCTGTCACTGGCCAGCAGATTCTCAGCTCCCTGGATCATCTGTCCGGTACGCGGATCGAACCATCGCTGCCCGAAGCGTCCCGCCACCCTGCCAGTGTTGAGCGATTCCGAACCGTTGGCGGCGGGCAGATAGACGGCATAGACCTGACCCGGCAGCGCAAACACCTCGGCGCCACCGAAGGCATCACTCTCGCCACTGATTCGCCAGTCCGCGGGCTCCATGAGCCAGAAAGGCAGCTCGCGCTGCATCATCTCGCGCGCCAGTCGCATCTGCTGCCACATGCCTTCGCGCTGACGGAAGTCACCGGCATCGATATCACCACCCACCGGTAGTGGTTCGTAGCCGAAATACCACTCGATATTGCCACCACTGAAGAGCACGTCATAGAGAATCTGCTTGCGTCGCTCCTCCGTCGACTCGGCGTTCAGTCCATTGGTATTCTCGTCCATGTCCAGCACCCAGGGGCGGCCTGCATTGGCAGAATTGCTGCGCCACTGTTCGACGAATTGACCAGCGAACTGTTCGTCGTACTGGATGGAGCTGGCGCTGTAGCGGGCATCGCCAACGATCTCTCCATAGCGGTAGAACTGATTGATGTGGGTATGCACGGCAATCGGCTTGTCACTCCAGTCGATTGCCTGCAGAAAGTCGGCATGCTTGTCCAGCTCGACTCGAGGGAAGTCGTTCTCCTCGCCCAGATTCCACTTGGCTGCCAGCACATAGGCAAAGCGAGCCACCAGTTCTCTGAAGAACAACTTGCGTTCCACACCCAACTGGCCATTGTCCAGCCAGCGCTCATTGGCGTCTTCGGTCTCGCTCAGAACGATATTCAAGGCGATTCCCTGCTGCTGGGCGTGGGCGAATACGCGGTTCCACTGATGCAGTTTGCTGATGTCGTAGTGCGTCTTGTCATGCGCATTGTTGGACGCACCGACAAAGGGATAGGTCTCCTGTCCATCCCCTCCCAGGTTCATGGGCAGAAAATAGACGGAGTTGACTCCCTGTTCCCCCAGGTAATTGAGGGCGCCTATCAGGCCGCGACTATCAGCACCGGTCAGGGAGTGGGTGAACAGGGGATCACCCTCACGAAAATCGCCACGGTGTGCCGCGTAGTCATGCACGAAACTGTCCGCCTGACCACCGTGATCGAAGGTACCGTCAATACCGCCGAAACCCAGCAGATTCTCCGGGCTGTCCGTGCCTCCCTTGATCCAGTAGGAACCATCACGGAACTTCAGGTAATGATTCCCGACGTACTCCAGGCGCCCCTGCCCGAGAAAACCGGGGGCATCGAAGGGTGCCGGAGCAATCAGGAATTCGCCGCCGGCACCTTCCAGCTGTACCGCGTCTCCGTCGTCCATGTTCAGGTTCACGGCCAGCTCGCTGCCCCGCTGCAAACTGGCCTGATAGCTCCAGATGCCTGTTTCATCGGCAGAAAACCTGGCACGCCAGACATTGCCTCGCCCATGCCCTTCGCCATCACCGGCAAAGAACCCCGGTATTCGTGTGACAACACCCGCCGGGCTGGTCAGATCCACGCTCAACCGGTAATCGAGAAACGGGTTGGGCGCCGTGTCGTTTTCATCGGCAAGCGGCCCGTTGAAGTCGATCTCGATGGGGTGCCATTTGTACAACGACCCCGTGACGGTGGCGGCCAGCGTCGAGCTGATCGGCATGCCGGCAAGCAGGGCCAGTGTCACGACAACAGAAAAACGGAAAGAAGACATGGGCGACCCGGATCAGATGAAAGAGAGTATCCAGTCCGGATTATGTACGCAGTGACAGCCACATCAGGCCCGGCCAGGGGCGACAATGGCCTTCACATGCCGGAATTGAGACATGCCCCCCAATCGCGGCGACGTGATGTCCGGCCATGGCGCAACAGAGTCAGATGGACATCACAGAATGCACCGACTACCGACCTCGGTAGATACATTTTGCCGATCGGCTGCCATTTCGATAAACATCCGAGGCGTACCGTCGATAAACAAGTAACCGCCACTGGCACTCCGACTGCCACACCGAGGGACGCAGGCATCCGCGTGTACCTACCATGAAACTCCACCTCACCTCAGCCTATGACACGCATACCGGTCTCGATGCCCTGACTGGCGTTGCTCTTCTCGACCGAGTCGGTGAACACGAGCTCTGTGCAGACCCTGCAGAGGCTGATGCCATTCTGTTTGTCGAAAACACCCACTTCGACGACCTGCTTTTCCGTCAGCTGTTGCAACACGTCCTGGTGGCCGATTACCCCGACAAGGTCTACATGTACAACGAGATGGATCGCCCATGGGACGTGCTGCCCGGACTCTACTGCTGTCTCACCAGACGACATCACGATCCGACTCGGCACCGACCGTTTGCGTATCTGTATTCACCCAACCCCTATGTCAGCAATATCTACTCCAGCGACAGGGAAACACGCTATCTGTTCTCGTTCATGGGATCGATGAGCCATGGCTGCAGACGCACCATCATGCAACTGCAACACCGCGATGCCCTGCTCAGAGACACCTCGGACTTCAACGTCTGGGATAGCGAACCCGCCGAGATGCAAGTGCGGGGCAGAGAATATGCCAGCACGCTCGCTGCCAGTCGCTTCGTGCTCTGTCCGCGCGGCATCGGCACCTCGTCGATCAGGCTATACGAGACGCTGGAAGCGGGACGCGTCCCGGTGATCATCTCGGACCAATGGGCCCCACCGCCCGAAACCGACTGGAGCTTCGCCATTCAGGTCGAAGAGCGTCGCATCCGCTCGATTCCGGGTCTGTTATCGGCCATGGAGGGCGAAGCGGACAATCGTGGACAAGAGGCCAGACAAGCCTGGCTCGACAACTATGCACCCGACACCCTGTTCAATACCGTTGGCAACTCTCTGGCTTCACTGATCGATTCGGGTCATGGCAGCAGACACCGTCGACCAGGGACACAGTTGAACAAATGGCTGGCTGGTGGTGAACTCCTGAAGCGAACGGCCGCACAGCGTCTGCTGGGCAATCAGTAGGACAGGCTCAGGCCGGCATCTGCCATTCCGGCGGAATCGCCTGCACCAGCCCATAGGCCCTGCCCTTGTCGGCTAGCCATTGATTGATCGCGTGCTGGACTTCCTGCTCGCCGCGGGAGGACATGGGAACCTCCAGCACATAGGGCGTGATGTCGGGCGGCAGCACGAAAGTCAGATTCGCACCGATGGAACTGGGCGCCGTTCCCGGCTCGGGCTTCTCGACGATCTCTGCCAGCGACTGATCATCATTGAATCGCACGCTCGACCGTTTTGCCAGTTCCGCAAGTTCCAGCTGCTTGAGACTGACGCTCAACTGTCCGTCGTGGGCAGCATGAAAATTCAGCAGTTCGACGAAGAAATCCCGCGGCACGATGTAGTCGGTGGCGCTGAGCACGAACGGTGCTGCCACGATATCCGGTGTTGCCTCGATGACAGCCTGCAAGGCATGGGCGGTTCCGAACAGATGCGATTGCCGGACACAGCGCACACGCTGATCATGGGACGCAGCGCGCTGCTCGGCATAGGTTTCCACCTGCTCGTGCAGATGATGGGTGACCAGCACGATGTCGTCGACCCCCACTGCCTGCAGCGAATCCAGCAGATAATCCAGAGTCGGTTTGCCCCGGTGTACCAGCAATGGCTTGGGTGTGGTATCCGTATGGGGACGCAGGCGTGACCCCCGTCCGGCTGCCAGAAGCACGGCTCGACGAACCGGCGAGCCGCTCACAGTCGGTTCTCCTGCAGAACGGAAACCGGTTGACAGGCATCCGGACTGACGATTCTGACGGTGCTCTCCGACTCGGCTATCACGATGCGAGCGGCTCCTTTCAGGTTCGGATAGCGTGTCAGGTATTGCTCGAGCAGAGACTCGGCAATCCGGTCGACTGCATCCACGTCAGCCAGCATGAACAGGCAGCCACCATAACCACCACCACTGAAGCGATTGCCATGGACGCCATCGAGCCCACGCGCAATCTCGTGCAGGGCAATCAACCACTCACTGCCACTTTCATAATCATTGATGGAGCTTTGGCAGGACTCGTTCATCAGCCGTCCGAAGGTCTGCCAGTCACCACACTGCCAGGCCTTCGCTCCATCGTGCACGCGCTGCATCTCGGAATAGACATGTGCTGCCCGCCGTGCCGGAATATCGGGCAGAGCTGCCAGAGCGGCGCCAAGACGTCTGTCGATCGGCACCTGCCCCAGATGCTCCGCCTTGTCATGCAGCAATCTGGCAGCTTCCCGGCACTCTGCCACGCGTGTATTGAAGGGTGAGCCACCCAGATCGCGGGACACACCGGAGTAGCACATCAGGAAGCAGACCGAGGAACTGTCCACCGGGTCGCCCACATACGTTGCCTGAACGTCCTCGACGTCCAGTATGGACAATTGGTCACGCCTGCCGAAAGCGATCGACATCTGATCCTGGATACCGTTATTCAGTCTGCGATAGTCGTTCTCGACCCGCCTCGACAGCTCTACCAGTTCCGCAGGGCTCAGCTGCACATCGTTGGCCCGGGCCAGTGCACTGAGATAGGCCAGTATGACCGACGCCGATGAACTCAAGCCGCCGCTGACAAGCGTGCCGCTGACCACTGCTGTCACCCCGTAGCGCATCTCGCGGTAGTCGGCAAAGGCCGCTACCGAAGCGCGAGCCATGGCGTCCCAACCGTGTTCGTCGCTCAGTTCATCCGGACTGAACTCGCAGCTTTGCCAGAGCCCCGGCTGCAGGCTGGCATGAACCATACTGCGTCTGTCAGTGTTTTTCCAGAACACCAGGATGGTGTACTGATTGAGGCAACGCGCCAGCACGGTGCCGCCCTGATGATCGATATGCGCGCCGATCGGGTTGAAGCGATACGGGGAGACAACGACTTCCGGACTATCACTGATTCCGGTGAGTTCGGCGGCATGACTCAACGATTCAGCGATCAGATCATCGACGTCTCTGGCATACAAGGAGCTGTGCGGCATGACAAGCGGGTACGGGCAAACGTTGGGAAAGCGCGCATTCTAGCCTGTCTGAGGCTGCCGGTTGGAAAATCGCTGCTGGCAACTACGGCAACGGAGCCGATGCGCGCCAGCAGATTCGTCTCGGACAAACGACTCGATCACCCGGCCAGGCGCTGATCGCCATCCTCTTCGTCTTCCAGACTCATGGTGCTGGCTATCATGTCATCGACCGCCGACGAACTGCCACCTTCGAGCTTGATGCGCAATCGCAGATCATTGACCGAATCGGCGTTGCGCATGGCCTCCTCGATGGTGATGGCATTTTCATTGAGCAGCTCGAACAGCGCCTGGTCAAAGGTCTGCATTCCCTGATCCTTGCTCTTCTTCATCAGCCCCTTTATCTCGTGCACTTCGCCCTTCATGATCATGTCGGACATCAGCGGTGTGTTGAGCAGGACTTCCACGGCAGCTCGACGCCCCTTGCCGCTGGGAGTTGGCAACAGTCGCTGCGATATGAATGCCTTGATGTTGAGTGACAGATCGAGCAACAACTGCTTGTGCCGGGTTTCGGGAAAGAAGTTGATGATCCGGTCAAGCGCCTGATTGGTATTGTTGGCATGCAGCGTTGCCAGACACAGATGCCCCGTTTCGGCAAAGGCGATGGCATGTTCCATGGTTTTCTGATCCCGGATCTCGCCGATCAGAATGACATCGGGTGCCTGGCGCAAGGTGTTCTTCAGGGCGATCTCGAACGATTCGGTGTCTGTACCCACTTCGCGTTGTGTCACGATGCAGCCCTTGTGGTGATGCACGAATTCCACCGGATCCTCGATGGTGATGATATGGCCGTTGGAGTTTTCGTTACGGTAATCGATCATCGACGCCAGACTGGTCGACTTGCCCGAACCGGTTCCGCCGACGAATATGACAAGACCGCGTTTGGTCATGGCTACCTGCGAGAGGATATCCGGCATGTGAAGATCGGCAAAGCTGGGAATGTCGTTGGGAATGATCCGCACCACCAGCCCTGCGCTACCGCGTTGAACCAGAGCGTTGACACGAAAGCGTGAGATCTTCGGCAGCGCGATGGCGAAATTGCACTCCTTGTGCAGCTTGAATTCCTCACGCTCCGAATCCGTCATCAGACACTGGGCCAGAGCAAGGGTGTGCTCGGCGGTCAGCTTCTTGTCCATGACCGGCGTCACCTTGCCGTGAATACGCATGGAAGGCGCAGCGCCGGCGATGATGAACAGATCAGATCCGCCTTTCTTGTACAGACTGACCAGCAGCTCGTCCATGAATCGCTTGGCGACCTTCAAATCCATAACTTGTTCCTCAGACCGAGAATGCCGATTGCCCGATGGCAGATTCTGCCGGCGCCAGCATCAGCGGCCTGTCGCCCGGGTAACAATGAACGGCGTCTGGCGACGCCGACACGTGACTGCCTACATCAGACTGTCGGGGTTCTGCGCCTTCTTGCGCGCTTCGGCCAGATCCACCACGCCGCGATTGACCAGTTCCTTGAGGTTCTGGTCCAGCGTCTGCATGCCATGCGCCTGACCTGTCTGAATGGCGGAATACATCTGCGCTACCTTGTCTTCACGGATCAGGTTGCGAATGGCGGGTGTGCCGATCATGATCTCGTGTGCCGCAACTCGACCGCCTCCGGTCTTCTTCAACAAAGTCTGCGATATGACTGCCCGCAATGACTCCGACAACATCGAGCGAACCATGGGTTTTTCTCCTGCGGGAAACACATCGACGATTCGATCCACCGTCTTGGCTGCGGAACTGGTGTGCAGGGTGCCGAAGACCAGATGCCCGGTCTCGGCCGCGGTCAGAGCCAGCGAGATGGTTTCCATGTCTCGCATTTCCCCCACCAGAATCACATCCGGATCCTCACGCAACGCAGAACGCAGGGCTTCGGAGAAGCCATAGGTATCGCGATGCACCTCGCGTTGATTGATCAGACACTTCTTGCTTTCATGCACGAACTCGATCGGATCCTCGATGGTCAGGATATGCCCGAGCTCGGACTCGTTCTTGTAGTCCATCATGGCGGCCAGTGTGGTGGACTTGCCGGAGCCTGTAGGTCCGGTGACCAGAACGATACCGCGCGGCAAGGCCGAGATTTCCTGAAAGATGCGGGGAGCACCCAGCTGTTCCAGTGTCAGCACTTCAGACGGGATGGTTCGGAAGACCGCACCACAACCCCGGTTCTGATTGAAGGCATTGACACGAAATCGGGCAGTGTCCGGTATTTCAAAGGAGAAATCCGTCTCCAGCTTCTCTTCATAGTCCTTGCGTTGCTTGTCGTTCATGATGTCGTACACCATGGCCTGAACAGCCGCATGGTCCAGGGCGGGTACGTTGACCCGACGCATGTCGCCATCGACGCGTATCATCGGCGGCAGACCCGCTGACAAATGCATGTCCGAGGCGCCGTTCTTGACGCCGAATGTCAGAAGTTGAGCGATATCCATGAATCTTGAACCTTGTCTATTCGAGGTGCAGGCAATGACTGCAACAGAAGCATCGGAGCAAGCTGACCAGCACGGTCGAGTCTGCTCTACTTTCATAGTGTCGGCCGCTGCCCTGTTTTTGTTAGCCTGTCGGCCACACGGCAACTGCTGATGACGGAAAAACCCGTCCGCCGAGACTTCATAACGTGAACACAGACACATCCAAGATGAACGACAGCCAGACCTCGGACATTGTCCTGGTATTGCAGAAGGTGCAACAGGACATCCGGACTCATGAAGTCCGTCATGCCAGATCACCCGGCAGCGTGCAACTGCTGGCGGTCAGCAAACGCAAGCCACTGTCTGCCATTCAGGCCGCCATACAGGCAGGCCAACGAGCCTTCGGCGAAAATTACGTGGAGGAAGGCGTCGAGAAAATCCTGGCACTCGATGATGCAACTCTGCAATGGCACTTCATCGGAGCCATTCAGTCGCGAAAAACCGCCAGTATTGCCGAGCACTTTCAATGGGCTCATGGTGTCGACCGGCTCAAGGTGGCCAGACGTCTGTCCGAACAACGTCCTGCGGGAATGGCCCCATTGAACATCTGCCTGCAGGTCAACACCGACAATGAATCCGCGAAGGCCGGCGTCGAGTTCGATGAGGTCGACCAACTGGCTGACGAGTGCGCCGAACTGCCAGGCCTCACACTGCGTGGTCTGATGGCCATCCCCGCCCCACGAAGCGACTTCGAAGAACAGCGACAAGTCTTTGCCCGCCTGCATGAATGCCTGCAATCGCTGCAGAAACGCCACCCCGGCATGGACACCCTGTCCATGGGGATGAGTGCTGACATGGAAGCGGCAATTGCCGAAGGGGCCACGCTGGTGCGTATCGGCACGGCCATATTCGGGCAACGTGACAACTGACGACGCAGGCACCAGGCGAACTTCGACAGACAGAATTCATCACTCATTCAAGCAGCCTCAGTACAACAGGCAATCTTGGTAGACTACTCATACTCAATAAGGACACATCATCATGAGCCAACAGAACAGCACTTCCAACCCGGTGGCCGCCGCCTACGAAATCGGTCAGAGCATGTGGCTCGACTACATCCAGAAAAGCCTGCTCGACGGCGACCTGCAGGCCATGATCCGTGATGACAGGATCATGGGCCTGACGTCCAACCCTGCCATTTTCGAACAGGCCATTGCCAAGACCAGCGAATACGACGAAGCCATTGGCGAGATCGTTGCCGGTTCACCCGACATCACCCAGCTGGAGCTGTTCAATCAGCTGGCCATTCCCGATATCCAGGCAGCCGCCGATGCATTTGCAGACACCTACGAACAGACCGGTGGTGTGGATGGCATGGTCAGTCTCGAGGTTACCCCCGATCTGGCGCATGATGCTGCAGGCACCATCGCCATGGGCGTCGAACTGCATGAACGGGTCAATCGCCCAAACCTCATGATCAAGGTGCCGGGCACCTCCGAAGGGGTCAAGGCGTTCGAAGCGCTGACGGCTCTGGGCATCAACGTCAACGTCACCCTGTTGTTCAGCATCTCGCGCTATCGCGAAATTGCACAGGCCTATATTCGTGGTCTGGAAAGACGCCTTGCCGATGGCCACGACATCGATCGCATCGCCTCGGTAGCCAGTTTTTTCGTCAGCCGTGTCGATGTCAGTGCTGACAAGGCACTGAGCGAGAACGGCAGTGACGCGGCCAAGGCCTTGCTGGGCAAGATTGCCATCGCCAATGCCAAGGTCGCCTACGGTCACTTCGTCAATCTCTTCGGCAGTGAACAGTTCGGCAAACTGAAGGAACAGGGAGCTCGCCCGCAACGACTTCTCTGGGCCAGCACCGGCGTGAAGAATCCTGACTACTCCGATGTACTTTATGTAGAGGAACTGATCGGCCCCGATACAGTCAATACGCTGCCGCCTGCCACACTGGATGCATTCAAGGATCATGGAGTGGCAGAGTCCAGACTGACACAGAACCTCTCCGCAGCTCATTCGGAAATCTCCGCACTGAACGAGCTTGGCATATCGCTCAATGACATTACCGACGAACTCGAACGCGCCGGCATCGCCTCCTTCGAAGAAGCCTTCGGCCGTCTGCTGGATGTGCTGGCTGAAAAGCGGCAAACGGTAGCCAGCTGATGCAATGGGTTTTCATCGGTGCCGGCAACATGGCCAGCAGTCTCATAGGCGGGTTGATCAACAATGGCGCTGACTCTGCCAGTGTCACCGTCATCGATCCGAACGCCGAAGCCTGCAATCGTGTCGTGGAACGCTTCGGCATTCGGTCGGCGGCATCCTTTGCAGACCTGTTCGAGGCAGCCTCGGACGAAGCACTGGGTCTGGTGATAGCGGTCAAGCCACATATCGTCGAACCGGTTTGCCGGGATTTTGCAGATGCCTTCGGCAAGCTCGATGCCGGCACGCAGCAACGGTTGGCGCCGCTGTTCATCTCGGTTGCCGCTGGCGTCAGGGCATCGAGCATGCAGGCCTGGCTACCAGGGGGAACTGCGGTGGTCCGTTGCATGCCCAATACTCCGGCACTGCTGGGTCTTGGTGTAACCGGGCTGTTCGCATCCGACGAATGCTCGGAACAGCATCGACAGCAGGCAGGCGAGCTGCTCGATACCGCAGGCGTGACGCTATGGGTGGAGAAGGAGTCCATGCTGGATGCCGTGACGGCGGTCTCCGGTAGTGGACCCGCCTACTTCTTCTACCTCATCGAACACATGAGTGCTGCTGCTCAGGCACTGGGGCTGGATGCGGAGTCTGCAGAAACCCTGGCCATGGAAACCGCCTTCGGGGCAGCCAGCATGGCACGCACGCGCGAACTGCCTCCGGGACAACTGCGCGAGAATGTCACCTCCAAAGGTGGCACAACTGCTGCTGCTCTACAGGTGTTCGATGCTCGGGATACGCCTGCCATCGTTCGCGAGGCGATGCAGGCGGCACATGATCGTGCCGTGGAGTTAGGGGACCAGCTCGCACCGCAGTAACCGTCTGACCTGTCCGCCCGGATTCGAACGACGCAGCGCTTGCATGACGTATTCTGCTCCGCTGCCTGCTCGAATCCGGTGCGGACAACTCCCTTGCTCAATGTAACTGACACTCTTTCGGAGAATTTTCCATCATGGCCAATCCTGCACTGAATGCCATCGGCTTCATCCTCGGCATTCTGTTCAACCTCTATGCCACTGTCGTGGCCGTGCGCTTTGTCATGCAGACAGTTCGCGCCGATTACTACAACCCCCTGGCTCAAGGCGTGGTGCGAATCACCGATCCCTTGCTGGTGCCCCTGCGTCGTGTGATTCCCAGCATCAAACGATACGATACGGCATCCCTGGTACTCTGCTTCGGCATACTGCTGCTGAAGTTGCTGATCTTCAAACTGCTCAGCCTAGGCTATGTTCCAGCTCTCGGACAATCGATCCTGGTCAGTGCAGCACCGGTTGCCAAACTGGTGATTCTCGCCCTGCTCGATCTCATCCATCAGCTGTTCAATGTCTTCATCTTTGCCTTGATCATCCAGGCCGTTCTGAGCTGGATTCCCGGTGCAGCGGGCAACCCCGTGCATTCACTGGTCACCTCCATCGGAGAACCGGTACTGCGTCCACTTCGCAAAGTCCTGCCCCCCATGGGCGGACTGGATCTGACCGTGTTTTTCACGATCATCGGGCTGTTCGCGCTACGCATCTTTCTGCTGGGAACCCTGCAACAATTGTTCGGTGTCTGATTTGCATTCGCGGATCAGAACACTTGCCCGATGACGGAAGTGGAGCTGCTCGACGAACCGAAGGTGACGACGAGCCCGCACTGACAACTCGACCGAAATCGCGTTTACCCGGCCCGAATTACCCTGTAAATACAGCTTTTTTTGTCTCTAACTGATATTTTCTGCTGTAAATACAGGGTTTTTTGCGTCTATTGGTCTATATATGCTGACTATGACGCGCCAACTGTGTTACTTTTCGCGCGTTTTGAACAACGGTATGGATCGCGGAAACGCCGTGACATGCCATTGCATGAACATCAACTTTCATAGTCAACAGCAAGCAGAGGAATCACACATGGCGGCAAAGAAGAAAGCAGTAGCCAAGAAAGTACCGGTAGCGAAAAAGAAAGCCGTTGCCAAAAAAGCCGTTGCCAAGAAGGCAACCGCCAAGAAAGCGACTGCCAAGAAAGCAACCGCCAAGAAAGTCCCCGTCGCGAAGAAAGTTCCCGCGGCCAAGAAGAAGGCATCTCCTGCCGTTGCCGGTGGTGTGAAGAAGCCACCCACCAAATCCGAAATCCTGGCCTCCATCGCCGAAACAACCGAGCTGAGCCGCAAGCAGGTCATCTCCGTATTCGACGCCCTGAACGATCTGATCCAGGAAAACCTCAAGCCACGTGGACCAGGAACTTTCAGTGTTCCCGGCCTGATGAAAATCCGCGTCAACAAGCGTCCAGCTACTCGAGCCCGCAAGGGAATCAATCCGTTCACGGGTGAGGAGACTACCTTCAAGGCAAAGCCGGCCCGCAAGGTCGTCAAGGTCACTCCTCTGAAAAACCTGAAGGACATGGTGTAACGGGTTACCGAAGACACTCATCGGCCCGGACGCCTGTCTGTCCGGGTCGCACTGCGATGAAGATGCTCGCAGCCGTCCAGCCACGTCCCTGTCGGCCCCCAGCCCTGATCCTCCGGCGCCTACCTCCCCGGTCATCAGTCAGCGCTCCCCTCAGAGAGCGCCTTGCCTTCCCGTATCGTCATCAATTTGACAAGACAGATGCGACTGTTGGCTTCAATATTGTTAGTGTTTCCGTGTACACCGACTCGCGACGGCGACGTCAGGCGTTACACTGCGCACACCTTCCCTGTTCCATCGAACCTTGCGCTCGAAAAGAGGTCAATTTGTCCACATCTGATTCGTCTGCGGCAAACCGCCTTCTTTCAGAACCCCACCAGGATCCACTATCATGAGTGCGACTGCGTCATCAATGGCGATGCCCGGCAAGAGTACGCGTTTACCGCGCATGGCCAATACCCTGCTGGTTGCAGGCGTCGGCGTGGCACTGGCTGCGATCACTGTCAAACTGCTACCGCAACCCGAACCTGCGCCTCTGGCGGACGTCGGCCCTGTTACCGTGACCAGCAGCAATGCCCCCGGGCCAACCGAACTGGCGCGAGCCATCGCCTCGATTCATCTGTTCGGTGATGCCAGCAAGAAGCCGGTTGTCGTCGAGGCACCCAAGCCACAGGAGCCCATCAAGAACACCAGTCTCAATCTGCAGCTGGCAGGTGTTTTTGCCTACGAACCGGCGGAAAATGCCATTGCCATCATCAGTGCCGGTTCTGCCGAGCAGAACGCCTATGGCATCGGTGACAAGATCAGCGGTGAAACCTCCCTGGAGGCGGTCTATGCCGATCACGTCGTACTGCGCAATCGGGGCAAGCTTGAAAAACTGATGCTGCCCGAAAACGTGCAACCCATTGCCAGCCGTCCGGTAGAAAGTGCCAGCAGCGCTCGCAGTCAGAACCAGAATGCCAACGCTGACCAGCCGATCGAGTTGCCCAGCAACCCTCGCGACTTGCGCGACACCCTGGCACGTAACCCCTCCATGCTGGGACGGGTCGTGGCAGCAGAGCCCTATCAGGAGAATGGCAAGCTGGTCGGTTACCGTATTACCCCCAAGCAGAACCCCGAAATACTGGAAGCACAGGGAATTGTTGCCGGTGATGTCATCACCAGCGTCAACAATATCCAGCTGAACAGTCAGAAACAGGGCATTCGCGCGCTGCGCAATGCGGTCAAGGCGGAAAGTCTCGACGTCACGATCCTGCGAGATGGTGTCGAAGTCCCCATCTCGATCTCGCTGGCTCAATAGAGCCTTGACGTCCCTGAATTACCACCCATGCGTCTTTACGGCTACACTCAGCGAACAGCTTCCGGCTCTCAATGACAATGTTTAAGCGGTCCAATCCTCAACTGATACCGGCTCTGGCCCTGCGCGCCTCCATCGTGGCGACCTCGGCAGCCTTCACCGCAACCCTCGCCCTGACCGGCGTGGCGACACCGGTGCGGGCCCAGGAAGGCACATTCACCCTGAATCTGAAAAACGCGGACATACACTCGCTGATTCAGACGGTTTCCCGCCAGTCGGGCCGGAATTTCGTGGTGGACCCACGGGTCAAGGCCCGGGTCACGGTGATCTCGAGCACGCCATTGAATGCCGAGGAACTGTACGAAACCTTTCTGTCAGTACTGCAGGTCCACGGCTATGCCGCCGTGCCGAGTGGCGACCTGGTCAAGATCGTGCCTGACGTCAATGCCAAACAGGGCCCGGTCCCGGCCTTCGACTCCGACAACAGCGCCTCCGACCAACTGGTTACACAAGTCATCAAGGTGGAAAACGTGCCGGCCGCACAGCTGGTTCCCATCCTTCGTCCCCTGGTGCCGCAGCAAGGCCATCTGGCAGCCTATGCCTCCTCCAACACCCTGATCGTGACGGACAGAGCCTCCAATATCCAGCGCCTGATCGATATCATCAAGGGTATCGACCGTCCCGACAATGACGAAGTGGAAGTGGTTCGCCTGAGCCATGCCTCTGCCAGCGAGATCATTCGCATCATGCAATCGCTGCAAAGTGGCGGCGGGCAGATCAATGGCACGCCGGGAGCGGTACGCTTTGCGGCCGATGAGAGAACCAACAGCATACTGCTCAGTGGTGACCCTTCCGCGCGCGCTCGCACCCGCGGCATCATCCTGAATCTGGACACCCCTGTCGAATCCGGCGGCAATACGCGCGTGGTCTACCTGCGCTATGCCAATGCGGCCGATCTGCTGGCCATCCTCACCGGCGTCTCCGCTGGACAGGCGCTCATCGGTACCAGTAGTGCGGATGCCGGTGGCAACACCGCTACACCGCAGGCCGCACCGCAGACAGATGCCGGCGGCGCACCGACACCTCAGGTGCCCACGGCATCGCTGATCCGCCGGGCAACCCAGGACAATGATCGGCCGAATGTGGATATCCAGGCCGATGAAGATACCAATGCCCTGATCATCACGGCACCGCCTGACGAAATGCGCAGCATTCTGGCGGTTGTCGAACAGCTGGATATCCGCCGGGCGCAGGTTCTGGTTGAAGCCATCATCGCCGAACTGACCACGGACAACAGCTCGCAGTTGGGTGTGAACTTTGCGGTGGACGGTACGGACAGCGATCGTCCGGTCGCCTACACCAATCTCGGTGGGGCCACGCAGGCACTGATCGGAACCATTGCCAGTGAAGGTGCCAGTCTGAGCCAGGGTCTCTCCCTCGCTCTGGGGCGTTTCGGGTCCGACGGCGTCAACTTCGGATTTCTGCTCTCCGCCATTGCTTCCGATACCGACAACAACATACTGTCCACACCGACGCTTGTCACCATGGACAACCAGGAAGCGGAAATCGTGGTGGGTCAGAACGTTCCCTTCGTGACCGGCCAGCAACTGTCCTCGGCCAACGACAACCCGTTCCAGACCATCGAGCGTCAGGACGTGGGTATCAGTCTCAAGGTGAAACCGCAGATCAACGAAGGCGACAACATCAAGATGGAGATCGAGCAGGAAGTCTCCGACGTCAGCGCCACCGCGATCACCGGCGCATCCGACATCACCACCAACAAACGTTCCATCAAGACCACCGTACTCGTGGAAGACGGCCAGACTCTGGTGCTGGGCGGCCTGATGGACGACCAGATCAATGACACTCGCAGCAAGGTGCCCTTTCTGGGTGATATTCCGCTGCTTGGCAGCCTGTTCCGCTACCGCACGAACAGCAAGTCGAAGCGTAATCTGATGGTGTTCCTGCACCCGACGATACTGCGCAACCCGGAAACCGCCGACTTCTACAGTCGCAGCAAGTACGACGATCTGCGAGCGGCACAACTTGGCCAGTTCGAACAGGATGAGTCCTACATCAGCGACGGACGTCCCGTTCTGCCAGACCTGCACCTGTATTTCGAGGGTCGGCGTGTCGATACACGTGATGGTGATCTGAACACCATCCTGCCGACCTCCGATGCGACAGGTGTTATCAATCCACAGTCGGGAACTGCAGCACTGCCGAGCCAGGCCAGCCTGGACTCTGGTACCGATGTTGCTGGCCGGACTTCACAGACCGACACGACATCACGGTAGACATGGTGACTTCTTCAGCGGATTTCATTGATGTCGGCGATCCATCCGACAGCACGCTCATTGGCGAAGAGACGGATCAGGATGCCACCCGCAGTCTGGGTAGCATGACACTGGAGACCGGTGTCGAGCTGACATACACTGATCTTCCCTATACCTTTGCCAAACGCCATGGCGTGATCCTGGAGCTCAATGCCAAGGGTGAGCTGCTGCTGGTCCACCGGCCCGGTGTCCCGCTCAGTGCGCTGACCGAAGCCCGTCGCAAGGCTGGTCGCTCCCTGGTCATGGATCCCGTGACCGCTGATGAATTCGATGCGCGCCTCACTCGCCACTATGAAGGCGAGACCGGTCAGGCCATCGATATCATGGATGACTTCGACGACGACATGGATCTGGCGCAACTGGCTCAGGCCCTGCCCGAGCCCGAAGACCTGCTGGAATCCACCGATGATGCCCCGGTCATCCGCCTGATCAATGCCATGCTGACAGAGGCCGTACGCAAGCAGGCCTCGGACATCCATATCGAACCCTTCGAAAAACGCCTGGCCGTGCGCTACCGGGTTGATGGTGTCATGCAGAAACTGCTGGAGCCACCCCGCGCCATTGCCCCCATGGTCATTTCCCGACTGAAGGTCATGGCCAAGCTGGACATTGCCGAACGTCGCCTGCCCCAGGATGGACGCATCAGCCTGCGTGTGGCGGGACGTCCGGTCGATGTGCGGGTATCGACCCTGCCATCGGGCCATGGCGAACGCGTCGTGCTGCGTTTGCTGGACAAGCAGGCCGGACGTCTCGACCTGGAGCATCTGGGCATGCCCCCCCAGGCATTGCAGGACATGCAGAAAAGCCTCGGGCTCTCGCATGGCATCGTGCTGGTTACCGGCCCGACCGGTTCGGGCAAGACGACGACCCTGTACGCGGCCCTGGCCAAACTCAACACCAGCAAGTACACCATCCTCACCGTCGAGGATCCCATCGAATACTACATCGACGGCATCGGTCAGACTCAGGTCAATACCAAGGTGGACCTGGATTTCGCGCGCGGTCTGCGCGCCATTCTGCGACAGGATCCGGATATCGTCATGATCGGTGAGATTCGAGATACCGAGACAGCCGAGATTGCCGTTCAGGCCTCACTGACGGGCCATCTGGTATTGTCGACTCTGCATACCAATACCGCCATCGGCGCCATCACCCGACTGCGTGACATGGGTGTCGAGCCTTTTCTGCTTTCCTCCAGTCTGGTCGGCCTTGTCGCTCAGCGACTGGTCCGGCTGCTCTGCCCCGAGTGCAAGCGTCCACACACACCCACCAAGGGTGAACTCGAGTCACTGAAGACAACCGCTGACAAGGCGCATCACATGTGCGAACCCCACGGTTGTGATCGTTGCGGTCATACCGGTTATGCGGGACGCCAGGGCATCTACGAAGTGGTGCTGGTGGACGAAACCATTCGCGGCATGATCCACGATGGCGAGTCCGAGATGGAGATGGAACGCTATGCCCGGACCAGAAGCTCGGGGATCACGGAAGATGGCATGCGTCTGGTGCTTGCAGGCAAGACGTCTCTCGAAGAAGTCCTGCGTGTGACTCGAGAGGGCTGATGGCCGCTTTTGAATACCTGGTGCTGGATGCGCGCGGGCGGGAAAAAAAGGGAGTTCTGGAAGCCGATACGGCCCGTCTGGCACGCCAGCAGTTACGGCAGCAAGGCCTGACCCCGCTGGAAGTCTCGGAAACCTCGGGACGCAACCGCAAGAAGCGCAAGGCGGGTGAAAAGGCCGGCCCACGCAATTCGACGCCCACCTTCCGTGGCGGTATCAAGACCAACGATCTGGCCTTGCTGACGCGGCAGATCGCCACGCTGAGCGCTGCCGGCACGCCGCTGGAAGAATCCCTGTCTGCGGTCAGCCGGCAAACCGAGAAACCACGCATCAAGTCTCTGCTGCTGTCGGTTCGCGCCAAGGTCCTCGAAGGGCACAGTTTTGCCGCCGCCCTGTCCGACTACCCCAAGGTATTCCCTGAAATCTATCAGGCAACCGTTGCCGCCGGAGAACAGTCCGGCCACCTGGATGCCGTGCTGGAGCGTCTGGCAGACTACACCGAGGAGCGACAGGTGGCCAATGCCACGGTCAAGAAGGCCCTGATCTATCCCAGCGTACTGGTCGTGGCCTCCATTCTCATCGTGGGCTTTCTGCTGGCCTATGTGGTTCCGCAGGTGGTTCAGGTTTTCGAAGGCATGGATCAGGAACTGCCCGCCCTCACTCAGGCCATGCTGTCCGCCAGCGCCTTCGTGCGGCAGTATGGCGTGGTGGTGCTCGGTGTGGGCTTTGTACTGCTCGTTGCGTTCAAGCGTGCCATGCGCAACGAGGCCTTCAAGACACGAATTCACAGCGGATTGCTGAAGTTGCCGCTGTTCAAGCGACTGATCCGTGGATTCAACACGGCGCAGTTCGCCAGAACGCTGAGCATCCTGGCGGCCAGTGGTGTGCCGGTACTGGAAGCACTGGATATCGGCTCTCAGGTAATCACCAACCGGCCGATGCGCAAGGCGGTGAACAACGCCGCGGTTCAGGTTCGCGAAGGTTCAACGCTCAGTGGCGCGCTGGAGAGAACCGGTTATTTTCCGCCGATGCTGCTGCATCTGATCGCCAGTGGTGAATCTTCCGGCCAACTGGACAGCATGCTGGAGAAAGCAGCAGCTCATCAGGAACGCGAACTCAACTCGCTGATGTCGGTATTCCTCGGTCTGTTCGAGCCGGTGGTCATTCTGATAATGGGTGGTGTGGTACTGACGATCGTGCTGGGTATCCTGTTGCCGATCTTCGAGATGAACCAGCTGGTCAACTGATTTCACGGGCCGTTGGTGGCGGCCCCGAACAGATTCTGCCGCTGACCGGTTGGCGGCCCGTCAGATAGCCCCGTCTACCCTGCCCCGGACGCCGGCAACAGCGTCAAGCGTGCTGCCCACCGGGCACAGCCGGCGGTGAGCAGTTGCAGGAAGTTGATTCAATTGACGCTGCGCGGCTTGAACGGGATGATGCGAGCCCCACCAGCGGGTACGGGTCGGACCGTTGCACAGAGCTTGTGGCTGGCATAGGGCCACAACTGATCGGCGTCCATCTGCTCGCAGGCACGTCGGATCATGAGTTCCGTGATTTCGTGTTCGGTTCCCGATTCGTCAATTGTTGCGCATACCGTCATCCCATCGGGCAACGGTGTCAACGTATCGGCTTGCTCTACATTGAACTGCTTCATTGGTCAGGTCCTATGTTCTCACACCCTGCACTCGCTTGACGACAGTGACTACGCAAGACTCCGACCACCTTGTCATCAATGGAAAACATGGCGGTTCTAATCAGTCTCGCCTTCAAGACGAGCAATGTATTCCTCGAACTTCGCAATCTCTTCCGGAGCCTTTTCCGGGTAACGCAGTGGCAGAGCCTCCAGTGTCTGCTGAATGATCTCCGCCACACAGACTCGCATGTAACGCTTGTCGTCGGCCGGAATGGCAAACCACGGCGCATACGTGGTCGAAGTTTCGTTCAACATGCTTTCGTAGGTCTGCATGTATTCATCCCAGCGATCACGTGTCACCAGATCGCTGTCGGAAAACTTCCAGTATTTCTCCGGTGTCGTGAGGCGCTTCAGAAAACGCTTCTTCTGTTCATCCTTCGACACATTGAGCCAGAACTTCAGGACGACAGTGCCGTTTCGCGACAGGTGCTTCTCGTGATCGCGGATCGATTCGAAGCGCTCTTGCCACAAAGCCTCATGCTGATGCCGGGGCAAGCGCTGGTTCTGCAGATATTCGGGATGCACTCGCACCGCCAGCACTTCTTCGTAGTAGCTGCGGTTGAAGATGCCGATACGGCCGCGCTCGGGCAGACGCCGAGTGGTACGCCACAGCCAGTCATGCTCCAGCTCTTCGTCAGAGGGGCTCTTGAAGGATGACACCTGACAGCCCGCCGGGTTGACCCCGCTCATGACGGCGCGAATGGTGCCGTCCTTGCCAGCGGCATCCATGGCCTGGAAGATGAGCAGGAGTGAATAGCGGTCATCGGCGTACAGCTTTCGCTGCAATTCGCTGATGCCCTCCACTGCATCCGCCAGCTGCTTTTCCAGCGCCTTCTTGCCGGCGACATCCTTGCCGGGTCCTGCAGGACTGTCAGCCACCGTGAACCGGCCATCATGGGGGACCATGAATGGCGAGGAAATGACGGATTTTTCTGGCAATGCAGGCACTGGTTCGACTCCTCTGGCTCATGTCTTCTGCACGAGCACTCACGACCCGCTACTGTCGGGCAGCAGCGGTCAGGTCGAACATTACCGAACAATGCTTAAACGAAACTGAAATGCAGGCCGACGAATGCGACATTGCGCACATTCAGGGGTAATCTGGCACCGAATCCTGCACTACTCTGGCGATGATATCCCGTGCGGCCGGTCAACCGGTCAACCGGTCAAGCGGTAGAGCGGTAGAGCGGCGGTGAACCAGACGGATCTGTCGAAAGCCGGGCGCAGCAGCCAGTCTGACAAAGTGTAGACCACTGTCGGCAGAAAGCGAATTCGCAATCTGCACTCCCGAACTCCCGAACTCCCGAACTCCCGAACTCCCGAACTCCCGAACTCCCGAACTCCCGAACTCCCGAACTCCCGCACTCCCGCACTCCCGCACTCCCGCACTCCCGCACTCCCGCACTCCCGCACTCCCGCACTCCCGCACTCCCGCAATTCCGCAATTCCGCAATTCCGCAATTCCGCAATTCCGCAATTCCGCAATTCCGCAATCCCGCAATCCCGCAATCCCGCAATCCCGCAATCCCGCAATCCCGCAATCCCGCAATCCCCCAATCCCCCAATCCCCCAATCCCCCAATCCCCCAATCCCCCAATCCCCCTCACGCAATATCATTCATGAAAGCTGTTCCGCAGATTCAGGGAACTCGCCCCCAACTTCGCCGTATGGTCAACAGCGATCCTTCCAACCCAACGAATCAGGAGAATGCCTTCATGAGTTTCATGCGCACCGTACCGGACGTCACCTTCAAGACACGCGTTCGTGATGAGTCCCTGGGTGGCGACAACCCGTTCAAATGGCAGGACGTCACCACCAGCGACTTGTTCAAGGGCAAGCGGGTTGTGCTGTTTGCCTTGCCGGGCGCTTTCACACCGACGTGTTCCTCCACTCACCTGCCTCGCTACGAAGAACTGCATGAGCAGTTCATGGCAGCCGGGGTCGATGACATCATCTGCCTGTCCGTCAACGATGCCTTTGTCATGTACCAGTGGGGCAAGGCTCAAGGTATCCAGAAGGTCCGCATGCTGCCTGACGGCAATGGCGAATTCACCCGCAAGATGGGCATGCTGGTCAACAAGGAAAACCTCGGCTTCGGACCTCGCTCCTGGCGCTATGCCATGGTGGTGAACGATGGCCAGATCGAAGAGATGTTCGTTGAACCGGAGTTCGGCGACAATGCCGGCAATGACCCGTTCGAACGTTCGGATGCCGATACGGTTCTGTCCTGGATCACGCAGGCCAGCCAGAAAAGCGCCTGAGCAAGGCAGAGTAGGTCAGCCTTGCATTGCTGACTGTTGAAGGCCGCCCCGGGGGACGGGTAAATCCATTCTCCCCGGGGCGGAGCGCCGCGTTGCGATTAGCGGAACAGGCCGTAACGACCTGCCAGAACCAGTAGCACCAGCACCATCCCCAACACGAGATTGACCAGCACGATGTGCCTGACACGATTCAGCGCCACGCCGGCTGCCGGCCAGTCTTCCTGGGCCACGGTCTCTTTCAGCACCGGGTAGGGGCGATAGTACAGATAGACGAACAGCGCCGTCATCAGCAGACCCAGTGCATGCATCAGGTGGACGTAGACCGGACTGGTCGCAAAGCCGCCAAAGGCATTGAACACCAGCCAGTAGCCACTCGTCAGCAGGACGGCAATGCACATCCATACCCAGGGGAAGAAGCGGCGGAACACGGCAGCCCACAGACCGAGTCGCCGGTGTGGTTCCAGCAAGGCGACACTGGGGCGCAGAACAACATAGGCGAAGAACATGCCGCCTATCCAGACAACGGCAGCCAGACCGTGCAGTGCTATGGCTAATGCATTCATCGTGTAAAGGGTGCTCAGCAATCAGGAAAACTCACAGGCACTTCTATCACGTTTATCGCCAGTCCGCCGCGAGCCGTTTCCTTGTACTTGGTTTTCATGTCGGCACCGGTGTCACGCATGGTCTTGATCACCTTGTCCAGTGACACGAAATGCTTGCCATCTCCTCGCAGGGCAATGCGAGCGGCATTGATGGCCTTGACCGATCCCATCGCATTGCGCTCGATACACGGCACCTGGACAAGTCCACCCACCGGGTCACAGGTAAGCCCCAGATTGTGTTCCATGCCGATCTCGGCCGCGTTCTCCACCTGTTCCGGGCTGCCTCCCTGTACCGCGGCAAGTGCCCCGGCGGCCATCGAGCAGGCCGAGCCGACCTCTCCCTGACAGCCCACTTCCGCCCCGGAAATGGACGCATTCTCCTTGTACAGGATGCCGATGGCACCGGCAGTCAGCAGAAAGTCGACCACGCCCTCGTCGTTCGCTCCCGGCACGAAACGGTAGTAGTAGTGCAGTACCGCAGGAATGATCCCGGCTGCCCCATTGGTCGGCGCGGTCACCACACGCCCGCCGGCCGCGTTCTCTTCGTTGACAGCCAGGGCATACAGATTCACCCAGTCCATGACCGTCAACGGATCCCGCATTGACGCTTCCGGATTCTGACTCAGCTTCTGATACAACTCGGCAGCACGCCGCCTGACCTTCATGCCGCCCGGCAGGATGCCGGTCACCTGGCAACCCCGGCGGACACACTCCTGCATGACCTGCCACAGCGCCAGCAGATCCCGACGAACCTCAGCCTCCGGTCGCCAGACACATTCATTGCGCATCATCAACTGACTGATGGTCATGCCATGTTCGGCACACAGTTGCAGCAGATGATCACCGGTGGTGAAGGGGTATGGCACGATGGTGGCATCCGCCTTGACGACGGGATCGCCATCGGCGGCGCTCTCATCCAGAACGAAACCTCCCCCCACCGAGTAATACGTGCGTTTCGACAGGACCTCACCATCACTGTCACTGGCCACGAATTGCACGGCATTGGGGTGGAACGGCAGTGCCCGTCGCTTGTGCATGACCAGATCCCGTTTCTCGTCGAACGTGATGAGATGTCCACCGGGCAGCGAGATTTCACGTCGTTCACGAATCCGTTCAAGCCGCGCCGGTATGGACTCGACGTCCACCGTCGTCGGATGTTCGCCTTCCAGCCCCAGCAGCACGGCGGTATCGCTGCCATGTCCCTTGCCGGTAGCGCCCAGTGAACCGAACAGTTCCACCTTGCAGCGCACCACTTTCCGGCTCTGGTCGCTCTCCTGCAAGGCCATGGCAAAGCGTCGCGCCGCCACCATGGGCCCCACGGTATGCGAGCTCGAAGGACCGATCCCGCTCTTGAACAGATCAAAGACACTGATTGCCATACGCCGACACTCGCAATTCGTGATACCAGAGCCGACACACTCTACGCACTCCACCCGGATCGTGTTGCTCTGCAAGCGGCCAGCAGACGGATCGAAACGACATGCACCGCTCTTTCGAGAGACTGCGGAGCGAACGCTGAACACAGGTGTCGGACTGAACGCGATCGGCCACGATCGTGGGCTGGGCGGTTTCGGCTCATCCCGATCAGGAGCTCATTGTCACTGAACACGGCTTTCCGTATACTGTATGCATGAACAGTCATCCAACCAGCCCAGCCTCCTCGCCACCCGTGACCGATGGTGTGCCGATCCGACTGATGAACAAACTCGCCATCCTTTCCGATGCCGCCAAATACGATGCATCCTGTGCCTCCAGTGGCGCATCTCGCCGAGACTCACTGGATGGCCGCGGTGTCGGCAGTACCGAAGGCATGGGTATCTGCCATTCCTATGCACCCGATGGACGCTGCATCTCGTTGCTCAAGGTGCTTCTGACCAATTTCTGTACGTTTGATTGCCTGTACTGCGTCAATCGTGTCTCGAGCAATGTGCCGCGTGCCCGATTCGAGATCGATGAACTGGTCGATCTGGTACTCGCTTTCTACAAGCGCAATTACATCGAAGGCCTGTTTCTGTCCTCCGGCATCATCCGGGATCCCGACTACACGATGGAACAGATTGTCGAGGTCGCCAGGCGCTTGCGGGAAGTTCACGATTTTCGCGGCTACATCCACCTGAAAACCATTCCCGAGGCCACCCCTGAGCTATTGGCATCAGCCGGTCGCTATGCCGACCGTCTGTCCATCAATGTCGAACTGGCACGTTCTGCCAGTCTGGAGACACTTGCGCCTCAGAAGGAGGCGGGCGGCATTCGACGCGCCATGGCTGGTATCCGCGGCAAGCTCGACGAAAGCCGTGACAGAAGCCATTCAGGACGAACGGCGCCGGGATTTGCCGCTTCGGGACAGAGCACCCAGATGATTGTCGGCGCTGATGCTGCCAGCGATGGCGAGCTGCTCGATTGCAGCGAATCACTGTACAGCCATTATCGGCTGAAGAGGGTCTATTACAGCGCATTCAGTCCGATCCCCGATGCCAGCGCCGCCCTGCCGCTGGCACCACCCGACCTGACTCGCGAACACCGCCTCTACCAGGCAGACTGGCTGATGCGATTCTATGGCTTCGCCGTCGAGGAAATCGTTGCCGGTGGCGAGAATGGCATGCTGGACCCTGCGCTCGATCCGAAACTGGCCTGGGCACTGAAACACCGCGAACGCTTTCCGGTGGATGTCAACCAGGCGGAACGCGAAGGGTTGTTGCGCGTTCCGGGGCTGGGTGTTCGAGGTGTCGAACGAATACTGGCCAGCCGTCGTCTGCAGCGTCTGACACTGGCAGACCTGGGCCGAATCTGCGGCTCGGTCAGTCGCCTTCGACCTTTCGTGGTGACACGCGACTGGCGGCCGACCTCCCTGCTCGATGCAGGCGGATTGCGAGCGCAATTGTTGCAAGGCAGCGCGCAGCTGTCGCTGTTCGACTGAGCCTCTGATGACGGACGGTAGAGAACGGGACCAAAGGCTCCACACGGTGCGCCTGGCGCGGCCCGACGATTTCGAAGGCTGGCGCTGCATTGCCCGGCAACACCTGGCCGCAGGCACACCCCCTGAATCACTGGTCTGGGAAATCGGCGAAGCCACCGCTGACCTGTTCAGCGACGAGAGCTTGCCCGATCCTCGGCTCGATTCGGCCGTTCCGGCACCCGTCGCAGCCCCCACGCCCACCGTATCGCGCCGTTTCATCGAGCTGGCCAGATGCGTGGTCTGCCACCGCGCGCCGGATCGCCATGCTCTGCTGTACCGCGTGTTGTGGCGCAGCTGTCACGGTGAACCCGGAGTGCTCGACTGGGCAACTGATCCGGACATGCACCGTTTGCATGGCCTGGGTAAATGCGTTGCCAGAGAGCGCCACAAGATGCACGCCTTCGTGCGCTTTCGCCAGACTCCGAGAGCCGAACCCGAGCACTTCAGTGCCTGGTTCGAACCGGAGCATCATACGCTGCGCCTTGCCAGCGACTTCTTCGTGAGACGCTTTGCCAACATGCACTGGTCAATCGTGACACCCGAGGAAAGTGCTCACTGGAATGGACAGCAGCTGCAATTCGGGCCAGGCGGGCGACGCCAGGAGGGTGCGGCCCCGGAGATCATGGAAGAGCTGTGGAGAACCTACTTTGCCAATATCTTCAACCCGGCGCGACTGAAAACCGAAGCCATGCGCTCGGAAATGCCTGTCAAGTACTGGAAGAATCTGCCCGAAGCCCCGCTGATTGCCGAACTCATCCACCATGCCGGCTCACGCAGTCTGGCGATGGTGGAGTCCCTGCCCAGCGAACCACCACGCTATGCCGCGAAGGCCACGGCTCGCACGGCGCGTGACCTTGCCGACGAAGGGAAGCCTTAGCTCACCGCCGCACGTTCAGTGTTGCGAGCTCAGGAACTCGTTGATCGTGGCGGCTGCCACGGACACCGAGTGATTGGGCAGCTTCACATAGCGATCACCTTGCAGATAGGTTCCGTAACCACGCAACATGCCCAGCATCTCCCAGGCGCCATCGTTGCAACCGAGCAGACCGCCCCCGGACTGCCCTGAATCGATGGTGGCGCTGCTGTGCAAGTCCCCTTCCCGGGTCGCCTGCAGAACTCCACTGGAGGTCATCATCGCCTGCGCACGCGGGTAACCCGCCGCCCAGACTGTCTGCGCTTCTGCAGGGTCGAATCCGGCGATGATCAACGGATTGATGGTGCGAGTATCCACGGCCAGCACGGCCAGGTCATTGACGTGATCGACCATCAGCAAGTCGGCCAGCTGAAACACCTCGCCGACCCGCACGAAGAATTCCTGCCCGCCCTGCACCGCATGTGCCGCGGTCAGCACACGATTGATGTCGAACACCACACCGCTGGCGAAACTGCCATGATCGGTGGCAACCGGCACAATGGCGCTGAGCGTACCGTCATCCGGCTGTGTACAACTGTGTCCTCGCTGCGACGCAAGGGGTTGCAGTAATGGCATGTCCCAGCCTGCCTGCCCCATCGTGCGCAGGCTGCTTTCACTTGATCGTTCTGCCAGGGCCACCGGAATGAGAATGGCCATCGTGGCCAGTACACACGCCAGGGCGCCCGCTCTGGTCATGGCACCGGTCATCGAGAGGTCTCCGCTGGCCATTGAGGCCAGTCCTGATAAAAGTATCGACGATGAAACTCAACGGTTGACCTTCATTGTCAATACGACAGACTGCAATGTGGGGTAGTCAACAAAGTTGGCCTTTGCGGCCTGCCAGCCCACTCTGCCGACCTTCAGCAGCAGCGCACAGCTGCCCTCGGCAGACGCTGCATCGGGCTACGCAGGAGTCTATCGCAGCAACCGGCAACTGGACGCGCCATCAATGCCGGATTAATGACGCAACCCTCTGCGCGTTCCTGACGATAAAAACAAGACTGTTCAACAACTTACTGATTGAACATGAGTTCCTGCCAACCCCTTGTGTCAAGCAAGCCAGAATTCTGACGCCGATTTTCATTACAGTTCATTGAGATTGCAGCCCGCCAGGCGACCAGCAGCAGGAAACCTGATCGCTAACGTCTGCCCGGCCTGTTCAATCGAGAACCGAAAGGCCAGTCGCGTCTGAATGGGTCAGCGTGGCCGAACGGCGGATAACGGTTCCAATGGGAAAAATGCCCGGGCGGTATGGTGACCACGGGCTTCCAGAAACGGTAATCGCTGATGAGCACCACCGGAAAGAGATAATCAGACTCGCCGACCTTGCCGGCGGCCTTGCCCGACAAACGCCCCACAACCGTCATGTCTCGACCGACCTTCACGATCTCCGGATCCAGAAAACCGTCGAGAAGCGCCAGAAAACGTCCGTCCGAGCGATCATCATGAATCGGACGTCCGCCGCTGTGGAGCGGCCTGGATACGATTTCGAGCAGGGTGCTTCCGTCAGACCGGTTCATCACACTGGCAATCGAGCCTCCCCAGCGTACACGCTGCTCATCAGTGGTCGCGGGGTTCGCAACGATCTGATCCAGCTCTGTCAGGCGCTCACTCTCGATGGCCTGCGATACCGTGATACCGGCCAGCGGCGCATCACCCGCTGGTGGTGAGGGCTGGGAAATGGCGCAGGCACTGAGCACAATGACACTTGCCAGCGTTATCAGGTATCGGAGTCCGGTTCGGATCATGCAACGTTCTCTCGGGGTCATTGATGCGCGTATGGATACAACAAGATGCTGTCTGCTATCGAATCAGACAAGCGAAAACTGTGTTCGTTTACAGTTTTTCATGCAATTATTTCAAGCGGCGGAAAGTCTGATTACACATTCCGTTACAGAACTGCTACTTTCAGGGTCAGGGCTATCACGGCGCTGCCGTTAGTCCTGTAGTAGATCGAACGATTCGTGCCCCCCGACGTCGAACGACAAGGAGATCGCTTCAACGCCGGCGCAAGCAACAGGTAGCGTGCCACTGTTATCTGCCTGGTGTCTTGTGTAACAACGTTGGCTGGGTAGCCATTGGAGTTTGACTGACAACGATCGCCAAGAGAGACACGCCTCATGCACACGATTTCGAAAGCAGCGCACCTACTCAATATCAGCGAATTCAAATTATTCAGCGAAGCATACCTGGCCTGGTTTGGCGATCGCGCGGATGATGAAGATCTGACGCTGGTATTTTCCCAGTTCATCATGTTCGGAGAGTTACCGGAATGGGCCGACCAGTTCGCCCGCTCCGTACTGGACGACCTCGAAGCCAATCGCCAGGTCAATCTCAACTCTTTCTGCATTCTCAATCTGTCTCCTCGCGTCGGCAAACGCCCGGAAATCAGCTTTTCCATACTTCGCTAGTCAGCGAACGATGACGGCGGTATCAGCTGTCTGCCAGCTGATACCGCGACAACAGACTCTGCAGCCTGCGTGCGCGTGATTCCAGTTCCTCGCTGACCGCGAGGCTGTCGCGTGCAGTATCAAGAGAATGTCGTGACTTCTCCACAAGCAATTGCAGCCCCATGTGCATGGTGTCGCTGGTATCGGCAGTACGCTGCACCGTTTTGCTCATTTCTCTGGAAGCCGCACTTTGCTGCAACATGGCCGTGGCAACGGTCGTCTGATACTCACTGATCTCATGGATGATTTCATGGATACCGGCGATCGCCTTGACCGCCGAGTTGCTATTGTCCTGAATGCTGCCGATCCGCTCGCCGATCTCGTCGGTGGCATTGGCCGTCTGTTTCGCCAGCTCCTTGACCTCATTGGCAACCACTGCAAAGCCCTTGCCGGCTTCACCAGCCCGAGCGGCCTCTATCGTGGCATTGAGCGCCAGCAGATTGGTCTGCTCTGCAATGGAGGTGATCATCTTCAGCACACTGCCGATGCCATTGCTGGAAGCAAAGAGTTGCTGCATCGCCTCGTGTGTACCGCTGGCCAGGGACACGGCCTCGCCTGACATCCTGTCTGCCCGGCTGGTGTTGGCGGAGATCTCGTTGATCGACGCATTCATCTCTTCGGTCGTGACCGATGCGCCGCGCATCAGACCACTGACGCTCTCGGCATTCTCGGCGACATCCATGCACTGGGTATTGGATTCTCCCGCACTGTTCTCGATCTGACCGGAACTGCTTCTGAGTTCCATGGCTCGTGTCACCAGCTCATCCGCATGCCGCTGAATGGCGATGAAATCCCGGTTGAGTATGGCCAGAAATTCGTTGATGGTGTCGGCAATGCCATTCAATGATTCGTTCTCGTTCGCGGCAATGCTGCCACTGAGATTTCCCGCACTGGCCGCCTGCACCACGTCACTGATCTGCTCCACCAGATCATTCAGATGACAGGTATAGCGAGCATCCGCCTCTGTCTTGGCACTCAGATCGCGCTGCATGGCAAGATCGAGCGTGATGTTCTTCCAGCTCAACAGGGCCAGAGACTGTTCACTGTCACCTCGCCGGATCGCTTCGATATCCATCTGCAGAACCTGCGTTCCCACGACCGTCCGAACCGAACGAGGAAGCCGCTCCGGATCTGATGCGAGACGTACCACCTCCGCCATCGATTCCCCGCCACTGGCCAGTGCACTGCCGCTGACCAGGCATTCCGCCAGGTGCCCCTGTGCATGCAATTCCTTCAGTTCGGCCACCGCAGCAGGGTTGGCAAACGTGATTCGACCATCCTGCCCCAGCAGCAGCATCGGCACCCGCGACTGCGTGATGATGGCGCTCATCTGTTGCAGTTCATCACGCAGATCCCTGAAGAAGGTACCCACCTCCTCCCAGTCCACCTGCTCACTGCCCAGAGCAGTGCTCATGGCCTGTACCGATACATCCAGATCCAGGGTAATGTCACCGAACTCATCACCACGGCGCATGTTGTAAGGTCGGGACAGATCACCGGAGGCCATGCGCTTGAGCGCCTTGCGACAACGCATCACCGGCACGATGACACTGCGGCCGATACTCCAGCTGAGCAACAGACCGAACAATGCGGCGATACCGCTGATCCAGAGGCAGGTGCGTATCAACGCCTCGATCTTCTCGTTCGCCGTTGCCACCAGCTCCTTGACCACGCGGTTGGCCTGCCCATGCAGTTCGGCCGATACTTGCAGTAGCCTTGCCGGATCTGGCGTGCCGCCACGGGAAGACACAATCAGCAGAGCTGCCGCTTCACTGGCCAGTTGTGTGGCCAACGCTCTGTTGCGATCCAGCAGGGCGACGATCTCCGGCAAAGCCAGGGGCGACAACTGCCGCCTTTCACCGGTCAGCGGATTGACCACCAGCTCACCGCCGTCACGAATCGCCAGCAATGTGGCATTGAACAGATCCAGGCTGCGAACACTGGCATCGACAGACTGCTGTCGTGCATCGCCATTGCTGTAGGCAGCCACCAGCACCTCCTTGACATAGCGCTGGTTGAGCATGCGCTGACGACCGGCCACATCCACCAGCACGGCATCTTCGCGCTGCAGCCTGATACTGTCGATAACGGCGAGGCAGGTTGTGACAAGCGCCAGAACGAGCACGGCTGGCAGCAAGGCAAACTTGAACCTTAGCGGAATACTGTTCATCAAGCGGGAATGTGGTAGTCGGCCAACTACACCTAGCGGAGCCTCGGACCGACACTTGAGCATCGGAGCCCGCGCTGGCATCGGGAGGGTACGAATCTGAGAACTGCGTCCGCTAGCCGATCGTCAGCGGCACTGCGTGGCGAGTCCGGACATCTGTTGTAACATCGTGATGGTCCGTACGACGCCGCCGCATGAACGGCGCGCCGCCGGAATACCGACATACACCATTACCGCAGGAGTCGAGATGTCCATATTCGAGCTGGATCTGGAACAGAGCAAGGCCAATTACCAGCCCTTGTCGCCGGTCAGCTTTCTGCAGCGGGCCGCCACCGTCCGCCCGGAACAACTGGCTATCGTGCACGGCGAACGACGCTACAATTACGCCCAGTTCTGGCAGCGCAGCCGCCTGCTGGCCAGCGCACTGAACAAGCGCGGCATCGGGCGAGGCGATTGCGTCGCCATCATGGCCTGTAACACTCCGGAGATGCTGGAAGCCCACAATGCCGTGCCGCTGATCGGTGCAGTCCTGAATTCCCTGAACACCCGCCTGGATGCAGCAACCCTGGCCTTCATCCTGGAGCACGGCGAAGCCAGGCTGCTGATCACCGATCGGGAATTCTCGCCGGTGGTCAAACAGGCACTGGCTCTGCTCAAGCAAGCAATACCAGTCATCGACATCGATGACGTGCTGGCAGACAGTGGCGAGCTGATCGGTGAAACCGATTACGAATCCTTCCTGCAAAGCGGTGCCGACACGGAGCCCGTGCCGGGCATCATCGATGAGTGGCAGGCCATCTCGCTGCTGTACACCTCCGGCACCACCGGCAATCCCAAGGGCTGTGTCTATCACCATCGCGGCGCCTATCTGAATGCACTGGGCAACATGTCGGCCATGGGGGTCACGCATGCATCACGCTATCTTTGGACCTTGCCGATGTTCCACTGCGACGGCTGGACCTTTACCTGGGCCGTTACCGCCGCCATGGGTACCCATGTCTGTCTGCGCAAGGTCGACCCGGCATTGATCTTCCAGCTGATCGAGGCAGAGGATGTCACCCACATGTGCGGTGCGCCCATTGTGCTGAACATGCTGGCCAACTCGCCGGCCGAATTGCATCGTCGTGCCAGTCAGCCGGTGGAACTGGCCACCGGTGGCGCAGCGCCTCCTTCATCGGTCATCGAGTCCATGGAGGCCATCGGCTTCCACGTCACCCACCTCTACGGCCTGACGGAGACTTACGGCCCGGCAACCATCTGCCTGCCACAGGATGACTGGCAGGGCCTGGCAACCGAGCAGCGGTCCGCCCGGATGGCCAGACAGGGCGTGCACTATGTGACCCTGGAGAATGCCGCCGTCATGCACGCCGACACGATGACTGTCGTGCCCAACGATGGCAAGACCATCGGCGAACTGATGATTCGGGGGAACACGGTCATGAAGGGCTATCTGAAGAATCCCGCCGCCACCGCTGAAGCCTTCAAGGGTGGCTGGTTTCACAGCGGGGATCTCGGGGTGATGCACGATGATGGTTACATCGAGATCAAGGATCGCGCCAAGGACATCATCATCAGCGGTGGCGAAAACATCTCCACCCTGGAAATCGAGGAAGTACTGTTCCGGCATCCCGCCATTCTGGAAGCCGCCGTGGTTGCCATGCCGCACGAGACCTGGGGGGAGAGCCCCTGCGCCTTCGTCACCCTGCACCAGGCCGGTGGTGCTGACGAGCAGGCCATCATCGCCTACTGTCGCGATCACATGGCACATTTCAAGGTTCCCAGGCGAGTTGTCTTCGGTCCTCTGCCGAAGACCTCCACGGGCAAGATACAGAAATACAGCTTGCGTGAAAAAGCGGCCAGCGCTCCCTGATGCCGGTCGTCGTCTCCCCTGCAGTGCGTCGCTGGCGTCAGGTTCTGCTTGCCCTGCCGCTGCTGCTACTGGGGGTGGCCGGCCTGCTGCATGAACCTGACGCACTGCTGGACGAATCCTGTCTGCGCACGTCGGGGGGTTTGTCAGTCTGTGCTGCCAGCGACATGGCGCGTATCACGCGGCAAGGCATCAGTCGCCTGGAACACCCCCGTTTCGATCTGCGATCCGACAATCCGGACAGACTGCACTGGACCGTTGCGCGCAACGAAACCATTGCCTTTCAGCTGATTCTGCGCACCGAGGATCGTGACGATACCAGTCACGTCACGCTGGACGTCGCAGACAGTGCCATTCGGACGTCCCTGTATCAGGCGCACTATCTGCAGGTGAGAAACGGTGGCTATCGCTGGGGGCCGAAGACCGCTGTACTGCCCTACCCGGCGGCCTACCCCGACGCACTGATCCCCCGACAGCACCGCTGCGCTCAGACAGAAACCACTCTGTTCGACCAGATTGCCTTGCCGCGTGCCGGTCGCAACCAGAGTGTCTGGGTCGAGATGTACATCCCCGACGACCTGACGCCCGGCGACTATCAGCAGCACCTGCGACTGATACCGTCTGCCAACGATTCGAAGCAGATCTTGTCTTCCGATGCCTTCGACCTGCAGGTTTCGTTGACCGTCATCGATGCCACACTCCCGCATCGCCCATCCATCGATGCTGTTGGCGAGATCTATCGCTCCTATCGACTGGAGGGCGTCGGCGAAGAACGCAGCAGCACACGCTGGCAGGAGATGGCGCAGTGCTACCAGGTCATGGCGCATCAGCACCGCATGGTATTCATCGAGCGCAACCCGGAAGAACCGCAGGGTCCGGCGCAATGGCAGGACTACCTGGACACCTATGCGCCGATTCTCGATGGTCAGCTGTTCAGTCGGGAAGCAGGATACACCGGCACCGGGCGGGATACAGCCGTGAGCGTGTGGCGCACACCCTGGCCGCAGGAGCATGACGTGATCGTCGAGGCGGCACTCAGCGATCAGCAACTGCAGGCCTATACACAGATGGCCGGCCGCTGGAGCAGGATCGTTCGGCAAAACCACTGGCTGGATACACGCTACTTCGCCTACGCGTTCGATGAGGTTGATGGCCCGGTGCCACAAGCGGAAACGGATCCGGACCGGCATCGTTACATTGCAAGAGTCCATGGCGACATGGCAGCCATTCAACAGGCCATCGACCGTGGCACCTCGGCCGCTTCTGATCCGGCAACGCCGCCAATCGACCTGTTGTGGACCAGCCATTCCGATCCGACGATCTGGCTTGATGACCCTGACACCACGCTGACCGGCCGGGTGCGTCTGTGGGCTCCCAACGCCCATGCGGCCAATACCGATTTCCTGCAAGACAGAATGGCCATGGGTGAACGCAGCTGGTTCTATCACAGCGGTCATCCGGCCGTGGGTGGACACAGCATCAACCTGCCTGGCAGTGACATGCGCAGTTGGGGGGTTATCGGTGCCCGCTACGGCATACAAGGGCAACTGATGTGGTCAGTCAACCTGGGCAGCGACGAGTTGCCCTTCGCGCAACCCAGTTACAAGCCGGATGATGATCGCGTTGGCAATGGCGTCATGGTCTACCCCGGATTCCAGCTTCCGCGTATCGGCTACCCTGCTGCCGCAGGTCCGATTCCCTCCATGCGACTCAAGGCCTGGCACCGGGGGCTGCAGGACGCGGAGCTGTATTTCCTGGCCCACCAGCGCCATCCCGAAGCAGCGCAAGCACTGATCAACGCCCTGATACCTCGGGCACTGGGCGAGGCTGTGGCCAGCGGTGAGAACCGGCCTGCCTGGCCGCGGGATGCGGCCAGCTGGATACAGTGGCGTGATGATCTGCTGGAGCTGCTGCAGCGGCACTGAACTGGCATGAATGGAAGCGGTTTGCGCCATTCCGGCGCTTCGCTCAGGTGATGCCTGGCAACCGCAACAATATCGTGGTTCCCTGCTCCGATGACTCTTCCACGCCGATGGTGCCACCATGCCGGTCGACGATCTGACGACAGATCGCCAGTCCCAGCCCGGTGCCAGCGATGTCGTTCTGCCGATGCAGTCGTTTGAAAGGCTCGAAAATGCTCTTGTGACAGGCCGGGTCGATGCCCAGGCCGTTGTCACGGATTCTGATTTCATGATACTGGCCGGCTTGCCGCGCACTGACATCGATCCGCGGCGGCTCATCCGCCTTCGAGTACTTCAGCGCATTGGTGATCAGATTGGTGAACACCCGTTCCAGTTGCTGCTCGTCGCCCGGCACACGGGGCATCTCTGCGATCTGCAGACTGGCATTCTGCGACTCGCATATGTCCCGCGTCACCGCTGCCACCAGCTCCAGCGTGGTGTTCAGATCAATCTCCTGGTGGTCGAGCGACTGCCCGCTTTCCGCATACGTGAGCAGATCGCTGATCAGGGTTTTCATCCGCAGGGCGGAATCCTTCAGAAA
Source organism: Granulosicoccus sp. 3-233 (assembly GCF_052681095.1). Lineage (NCBI taxonomy): Bacteria > Pseudomonadati > Pseudomonadota > Gammaproteobacteria > Chromatiales > Granulosicoccaceae > Granulosicoccus > Granulosicoccus sp. 3-233. The sequence continues at coordinate 237,403 of NZ_JBQYLE010000008.1, read as the reverse complement.
CTGCAGATAGCGCTCGATGTCGTCATCCGGATTTTCACCAATGGCATCCTCCAGCATCGATACCGAGCCCATGATATTGCGAACCGGAGTCTGCAGATCATGTGAAGCGACGTGAGCGAACTGACTCAGGTCGTTGTTGGACTGACTGAGTTCATCATTTGCCCGCTGCAGATCGATGGTCAGCAGTTCAGCCCGCACCAGCGTGCGTTGTCGAGAAGTCGCCAGATAGGCGATCAGCATCGCGGCCAGTGCCGTCGACAAACCACCCAGTGCCGGTACGGCCCACCGACTCAACACGCCATCGCTGCTCAGCGCCTGTGTCGATTGACTGTAGACGACTTCCCAGCGCCTGCCGGCGACATCGATTCTGCGAACGAGTGATTCATGCGAGGCAGGCAGATCCTGCAGCCCCTTCTCGTAGATGACCTCCGGCGTGACATCGACGCTTTCGTCGGCATCCGTGACATCGCGAACCCTGAGCGCCGAGAAGCCGAGATCACCGGAGCCCTCGATGAGATCGCCGATACGAAACACAGCAACGACAACTCCTCGAAACTGCTCTCTTCTGGCTTCAATGCTGCCTGGAGTGATGCTCTGGTATACCGGCATCATGAGCAGAAAACCCTTTTGCGTTCCGGTTTCCTGAGCCAGCGTGATCGGCGCCGTAGCCCGTGCCTCGGCGCGATCACGTGCCAGTTCCACCGTGCGCCGCCGAGTCGGGTTCGATCCGATATCAAAGCCGAAAGCACCTTCGTTGCCTGCCATCGGCTCGATATAGGTTACAACGTACTGGGGCTCGACAGCCCCGGCCGGTTTGATGGCGAAGTCGGGATAGCCCTCGGCTTGCAGTGAGGTATCCAGGCGTACGGCACGCTCGAATGCGACTGTATCCTTCACAGGCACAAGCGCATTCCATGACAGAGCCTTGGTATCGGGGAACAGACGTTCGATATCCACGGCAGCCACGAAACGGCTGAACTCTTCACGAGAAACCGTCCCGAAGGCATGAAACATCCCTTGCAGGGCGACGGTCAGAGTCTTGTCCTTCTCGATCGCATTTTCCAGCTGATTGGTGGCCACATCAACCTGCCGGTTGAACTCCTTCAAGGCCAGCTGCGTTGTACGATCTTGTATGACGTTGCTGATGACGAAAGTCACGACGGAGCCGAGCAACAGGATGGCCAGCACCCACATCCAGACACTGAAGGGCATCTTCAGCATGGAGGGGGCGGTATGACCTTGCTTCTGCCGTGGTGCAGTACTGTCAGTCAAGATCGGCCTCGTGGCTCGAAAGGAAAACGGTAACAGGCTACCGGCCAGTGTCTGCCGCGAAAAACACGAGGAACTCGAATCATGACTCGGGATGACGGCAATCAGTCCGTCATTGTGTCCATCGAATTCACTGACAGATCAGCCAGTCGTTCGTGCGACTTGTAGCAAGTCACGCACTGCTATCGACCGCTACAGCGGATTCCTTGAGTGCCCCGACCGCATTTGCCGCGCAGGCAATGTCGGCGGCCGGGGCTTCCGAATACCTGGCCTCAATCCAGAACGTCGATGATCTCCCTGGCCCATTCGGTGGTGTGCAATATTCCCTTGAAGGCGTCCGTCGTCTCGGCAGGTCCCATGGCAAACAGATAGACCGGCGTGCTGCTGTGATTGTCACTGGCCCAGACGACATTGGACTGTTCCGCAACCACCGAGGCAAGAATGTTCTTGCGAATACCGGACCCATAGACATAGAAGGCCTTGCGTTCATGCATCAGCGGAAAGCGTTCCGCACTGAGCGTACCGTGGTCGGCAACGTAGTACACATTGAGCTCGGTCTCCAGCACGCGTTTCGCCTGCGCCAGTGTGATGGGGAATGCCGTATTGGCGTTGACGATGCTGCGCAGGTTCTCCGGTGTCTGCTCGGCGTCATCCAGGCTGTCGAACTCACTGAAGATTCCATCGTAGGACAGCTTCTGCTCATACAGGCGATCCAGCGTCTCCACGCGGCCGAAATTCCAGTTGGGCTTGTACTCGTCGCCATGAAAGACATCGCCGTCCAGCGGCTGACCTGCCGGCAGATCGTTACGGGAATAGGCAAAGCCGAACCCGCCGGTTTCATGATCGGCCGATACCACCAGCAAGGTATCGTCACGTCCCTTCATCCAGTCCAGAACCACGTCGATGGCTTCGGAGAACTTGACCATCTCGTGCAGCATGGTACCGGCATCGTTGTTGTGAGCCGCCCAGTCGATCTGCCCGCCTTCGACCATCAGGAAGAAGCCATCCTCATCGTTTTCCAGCACCGACAGTGCCTTGGCTGTCATCTCGGTCAGGCTGGGTTGAACCCGCTCCGCACCGTCACCGGCCTGTGTATTGGCAATACCATCCAGCATGCCTGAAGAGGCGTAAAGACCCAGAATGCGATTACCGTGACTGGCAGCCATGTCCGTTCGGTTGAAGGACAGGTCGTAGCCCGCATCCCTGGCTTCTGCCAGCAGATTGCGATCATCCTTGCGTCTCGAGCTCATCCTGACGTTGCCTCCGGTCAGCGCTTCCAGCTCCTGTCGAACCGCACTGCCCTCTTCGTTGACGCCCTGCGGCAGCCAATGCCGGATGCCACCACTGAGCATCACATCGGCACCGGTTTCCAGCATCTCGACCGCTATCTCGTTTTCCAGACTCCGATGCTGCTGATGAGCGGCATAGGCCGCCGGTGTGGCATGGGTCAAGCGGGTATCCGACACCAGCCCCACGGCCTTGCCCCTGGCCTGCGCCACTTCCAGCATGCTCTCTGCCCGGTTTCCCTCGTAATCTGCACCGATCATCTCCGATCCGGCCAGTTTGCCGCTGGCAAACTGAGTCGCCGACGCCGCTGAATCGACCACCAGGACCTTGTGGGATTCGGTACGCGAAATGCCGACAACACCCTCTCTGGCCATGCGATCAAACGCGCTGGAGTCCAGTACCGGGTTGGAGGCATAGCGCACATAGGAGTCCAGCAGACCTACCTGCTGCGGCCCCATGCCATCGCCGATCATGACGATCACATTGCGTATCCTGTCCCCGTCTCCGGCGTCCGCAACCTTGTTCCTGACTTCCTCGATCGACGTGCAACTGGCCAGCAGCGTCGCCGAGCATACGGCAAACAATGATTGGTACAGCATGATGGACACCTTCCCTATAACCCGTAATGACATTCAAGGCTATCACGGATTCCAGAGCGGGATAAGCCCTGTCGAATGGCTGCCGCGGCCAGCCAGGCCGCCGCTCAGTGCAATGAACGGCGTTCAGATTTCGGCATCGGCCTCTTCGACAAACAGTGATGTCGGCGAAAATGATGTGACGTCCACCAGTCCGATGTCCGAAATGCGCAACTCCGGTATGACCACCAATGCAAGCAGTGAATGCTGCATGTAGGCATTGTTGACCTCGCAACCGCATTCCCGCATGGCATGGACCAGCTTCTGCGCCTTTTCGGCGACGATCTCGGCCCGCTCTTCGGACATGAGGCCAGCGATGCTCAATTCCACCAGTGCCAGCTCCTTGCCGTCGGCAAACAACACAACTCCGCCACCGACCTCGCCGAGCCGATTGGCCGCCAGGGCCATGTCCTCATGATTGGTACCAACCACGATCATGTGATGCGAATCGTGCGCCACGGTGGACGCCATGGCGCAGGCCGTGTTGTAGCCGAATCCCGAGACGAAGGCATTGACCACACCGCCGGTGCCCTGGTGTCGTTCCACCAGCGCAATCTGGCAGATGTCATTGTCCCTGTCCATCTGCACTTGCCCCTGCGCAACGGCCAGCCGAGCCTGCAAGGCCCGCGTCGGTGCCTGATTCTCGATCACGCCGATGACCCTCGCGACGACCGACTCCCTCGCTGCGGCGGGCGCCGGAATGAGGAAATCATCGGCCAGCAGGGTCTTGCCCAGTCGGACCGTGTTCTTGGCCGTCGCCGGGTAACTCGCTGGTGGAATGTCGAAGCTCAGTCGACCCGCCTCCGCCAGTACCCGCCCCTGAGCCATGACCAGTTCCACCGGCAGGTTCACCAGATCCGACGACAGGATGAGATCCGCTCGCCGGCCCGGGGTAATGGATCCCAGCTCGCGTTCCAGCCCGAAGTGCTCGGCCGTATTGATGGTGGCCATCTGGATCGCCGTGACAGGTTTGAGGCCCTGCGCGATGGCATGTCTTACCACCCGGTTCATGTGGCCATCGTTGATCAGCGTGCCTGAATGAGAATCGTCCGTGCACAGAATGAAATAACGAGGATCCAGGCCGTGTTCGGTGACCGCCTTTATCTGTGGCGCCACGTCATACCAGGCTGAGCCGAGCCGCAACATGGAACGCATGCCCTGACGGACCCGCGCAATGGCATCTTCTACCCGAGTGCCTTCGTGATCATCGGCAGGGCCACCAGCCACGTAACCGTGAAACGGCAAGCCCAGATCACTGGACGCATAGTGCCCACCGACAGTCTTCCCGGCATTGACCGTGGCCGCAATCACGCCCAGCATTTTCGGGTCGTTGCCGGACACCCCGGGAAAATTCATGACCTCACCCAGGCCGATGATGTTCGGCCACTTCATGGCCTCCTGTACCTCACTGACGCCCAGCTCGGCTCCGGCATTCTCCAGACCCGGTGCCGAGGGCACGCAGCTGGGCATCTGCACGAAGATGTTCAGTGGCAGATTCATCGCCTCATCATGCATCAGACGCACACCATCCAGACCCAGCACATTGCCGATCTCGTGCGGATCGATGAACATCGACGTCGTCCCGTGAGGCGCTACTGCCCGGGCAAACTCGGTAACCGTGACCATGCCGCTTTCGACATGCATGTGCGCATCACACAGACCGGGCACCAGATAGCGATCTTCGGCGTCGATGACTGTCGTCTGTTCTCCGATGGCATGACTGGCATCCGGGCCGACATAGGCGAAGCGCCCACAACTGATGGCGATATCGGTGCCGGCGATGATCTCACCGGAATGCACATTGACCCAGCGACCGTTGCGGACAACCGTATCAGCCGGCTTTCGCCCAGTGGCAACATCCACCAGGGATGCGGCACTGGCACTCCATTCTGCAAGTCTGGTCAATTTCTCTCTCCTTCTGCTGATCTGTATCACACGCGATTGTCGATGAAACCCGGATCTTGAGCCTGCCTGGCCTGCTCCCAGACCGGCGACAACAGTTCATGGGCTGCACTGATCACGGGATCCTGTCGACGTGCCTTGAGACAGATGAATTCCAGTGTCGTCGTCAACTCCACCGTGTCGGAGATGACCATGCCCCTGGCCTGCCTTTCGTTGAGTGCAATGGAATCACGGCACAGGCTCAGGCCGACCCCCGAACGAACCATGGCCAGCATGGACGGTTCCTGGTCAACCACGGTGATGACATTCTGCGTGACACCATAGTGCTGAAACAAGGGCTCGAGCAGCCGACAGTGTACCGATGCCGGCGGGGTTCCTATCCAGGGCAGCGTGGCCAATTCGTCCCAGTTACGTCCCGCCAGGCGCGTCTCCCAGCCTGGCGGTGCAATGACCCAGTAGGTGAAGGTATCCAGAACCGTACGATGAAACAGGGATTCATCTTCGGACTTGCTGCCAGTGACGCTGCGCAGCGATTCATTGACATTGCCGAGATAGAATCCGGCATCCAGTTCATCCCGCAGTACGCCTTCGGCCACGTTGCCGCTCATGCCATGGGTGACCTCGGCTCGAATGCCCGAGGCTCTGCGAACCAGCGCATTGAAGAAGGCACCCAGCCGGATGGAATCCGGGTCGAGTATCGTGCCGATCCGCAGGCTGCCTCTGACCTGGCCGGCAAGATCCCGTGCGGTCTGCCGGAACTCATCCAGCACGGCCAGCACCTGCTCGGCCTTCTGCGCCAGAATCGCCCCGTCGGGTGTCAGCTCCAGGCCCTTCGCCGTGCGGGTAAACAGGGTCAGCCCGGTTCTCTCTGCCAGGTTCTTGAGCTGCTGCGTGACCGCCGGCTGGGACAGATGCAGTTTCTCGGCGGCCCGCGTGACATTGCCTTCGCGAACAACCGTGGCGAAACACTGGACGGTCCTGAGCTCTGGAAGGTGCCTCATAAGCCAGGATTATAATGGTTTCCAGTCGACATGATTGGATTTCCTTGACGCCCGATCGTAATGTGCGCCGATCAGTTCCACAAGCGCAGCACCGATGCTTGCCAGTGATGCTGACAGAACTGCCCGATCGCCAGCTGGATGCTGCTTGCCAAGGAGAAGACACACCATGTCACCAGAATCATTTGACTACATCATCGTCGGAGCCGGCACTGCCGGTTGTCTGCTTGCCAACCGCCTCAGCAGTGATCCGTCAAAGCGGGTGCTTCTGCTGGAAGCCGGCACAAAGGACAACCATCCCTGGATTCACATCCCGGTGGGCTACCTCTACTGCATCGGCAATCCACGTACCGACTGGCTCTATCAGACCCGGCCCTGTGCAGGGCTCAATGGCAGAACGCTGCGCTATCCTCGCGGCAAGACACTGGGTGGCTGCTCGTCCATCAATGGCATGATCTACATGCGCGGTCAGAAACGTGACTACGACCACTGGGCTGAATTGCTGGACGATTCGGAATGGAACTGGGATCACGCCTTGCCCGACTTCATGGCCCATGAAAACCACTACCGACTGGACGATGGTGCGAACCCGGCCAGTCACAACAATCAACCGTTCTCGGACTTTCACGGCAATGGCGGTGAATGGCGCATCGAGAAACAGCGTCTTCGATGGGAGATTCTCGAAGCCTTCGCGGACGCTGCACAGGAATCCGGTATCGAACATACCGATGACTTCAACACAGGGGACAATGCCGGTGTCGGCTACTTCGAAGTCAACCAGAAATCGGGCTGGCGCTGGAACACCGCCAAGGCCTTTCTGCGTCCGATAAGGAATCGCTCGAATCTGACCGTCTGGACGGGTGCCCAGGCCGAACGCCTGCTCTTCGGCACCGATGACAACGGACAGCAGCGCTGCACCGGAGTTGTAGTGAATCGCAAGGGACACAGCCAGTCGGTAACCGCAGCATCGGAAGTGATCCTGTCAGCTGGCGCCATCGGTTCCCCACAGATACTGCAACTGTCAGGTATCGGTCCTGCCAGACTGCTCCAATCACACGGTGTCGACGTGGTGCTCGACGCACCCGGTGTCGGAGAGAATCTGCAGGACCACCTGCAGATACGCGCCGTGTTCAAGGTCGAAGGTACTCGAACGCTCAACACCATAGCCAACAGTCTGTACGGCAAGGCCTGCATCGGTCTGGAGTACGCTCTGAAGCGATCCGGTCCCATGAGCATGTCACCCAGCCAGCTTGGCGCCTTCACCCGGTCAAGCCCGGAGCAACCGCATGCCAACCTCGAATACCATGTACAGCCTCTCAGCCTGGACGCCTTTGGTGAAGACCTGCATGCGTTTCCGGCATTCACCGCCAGCGTCTGCAATCTCAATCCCTCGAGCCGCGGTAGCGTACACATCAATTCAGGCCGCTTCGAGGATGCCCCATCCATCGATCCCAACTATCTGAGCACGGAGGATGATCGCCAGGTTGCTGCCGACAGTCTGCGCCAAGTGCGCGAGATCGTGGCGCAGCCGGCCATGGCCCGGTACAAGCCGCAGGAATGGAAACCCGGTGTCCAGTTCCAGACCGACGAAGAACTGGCCAAGCTGGCAGGGGACATTGCCAATACGATCTTTCACCCGGCGGGAACCGCCAAGATGGGAACGGCCAGTGATCCGATGGCCGTTGTCGATGAGCGCCTCAAGGTGCGCGGCATCGAAGGTCTGCGCGTCGTTGATGCCAGTGTCATGCCGACCATTACCAGCGGCAATACCAATTCGCCCACGCTGATGATTGCAGAAAAAGCCGCACGCTGGATACGCGAATCGGTCTGATTGACCGGTTCGCCATCGCGCCCACACACGATTGACCCACAACGATACCCACAACCCCACGATTTGCCACCGGCGTTTCACCAACGCATCGGTTCCATGACCCACCCAAGGAGGAAAACCAGAAATGAGCGTTCATACCAAACCAGGCGATAGCCTGGATCCGAGAGTATTCATTCTGTCGATGACGGTGCTTACCGCCGTCATTGCACCACTGATACTGTTTCCCGAATCGGGACCGGCCATGATCAACGCTGCCTTCAGCTTTGCCACCGGCCAGTTCGGCTGGCTTTACATGCTGGCAGGCTTCTCGGCAGTGGTCTTCCTGATCGGTCTGGCCATGAGCAAATACGGCAATGTACGTCTCGGCGGACCCGATGACACGCCCGAATTCTCCTACTTCAGCTGGATCGCCATGATCTTCTGCGGTGGTATCGGCATTGCCATCGTCAACTGGGCCTGGGTAGAGCCCATCTACTACTTCACCGGCCCTCCGTTCGGTGTTGAACCCAAGAGCGCAGAAGCTGCCGAGTGGGCATTGACCTATGGTCAGTTTCACTGGGGGCTGACGCCCTGGGCCTTCTACTGCCTGCCCGCCATTCCCATTGCCTATTCCATGTTCGTTCGCCGTCAGTCCGGTGTCCGTCTGTCCGAAGCCGCCCGCGGCGTGCTGGGACGACATTCCGACGGTTGGATCGGTGTCACCCTGGACTCGATCGTCGTCTTCGGTGTTGTCGGTGGTGTCGGTACCTCTCTGGGACTGGCCATTCCGCTGGTGTCGAAGCTGGCCGGCTCACTGCTGGGCATCGAACCTTCACTGGGACTCGACCTGTCGATTCTCGCCATCTGGACCATGATCTTCGGCATCAGTGTCTGGTTCGGACTTTCCAAGGGTATCCGCATACTGTCCGATACCAATGTCATTCTGGCCATCCTGTTGCTGGTCTTCACCGCCATCGTTGGCCCTGCCCTGTTCATGATCAACGGCTGGGTGAACGGCATCGGTCAGATGCTGAGCAATTTCGTCACCATGAGCCTGTGGACCGACCCGATTTCCCATTCCACCTTTCCCCAGGACTGGACCATCTTCTACTGGGCCTGGTGGATTGCCTATGCACCGATGATGGGCCTGTTCGTCGCGCGCATCTCGCGCGGACGTACCATTCGCGAACTGATCGTGGCCGAACTGGTCTGGGGTTCACTGGGTTGCTGGGTCTTCTTTGCCATCTGGGGCGGCTATGCACTCGACCTGCAGATCAGTGGCAAGCTTGATGTATCAGCGATTCTCTCCGCCGAGGGCATACCGTCCACGGTCATGGCCATACTGAACACCATGCCGATGTCCGGTCTGGTGACCGTGGTGTTCATCGTGCTGTGTTTCATCTTCCTGGCCACCACGCTGGATTCCGCTGCCTATGTACTGGCCTCTGTCACCTCCCGCAAGTTGTCCGGCTACCAGGAACCCAAGCGAGTGATCCGTATCGTCTGGGCTCTGATTCTGGCGGCAGTCGGCATCGTGCTGATTCAGCTGGGTGGTCTCAAACCGGTACAGACGTCCACCATCGTGGTTGCCCTGCCCCTCATCCCGGTTCTGGTGATTCTGACGCTGTCCCTGCTGCGCTGGCTGAAAGCGGATTTTGGCGAACAGGCGAAGAATGATCACCTGCTGATCGATGATCAGCCAGCACCAACCACCTCCACACCTGCCAGCGCGCAGAGCGTCAACTAGAGCACAGGCTCGTACCACAGACTGATTCAGGAAGACCCACAATGGCTGATAATACAAGAGCTCCACTTCCGCTTGCCGGTGTCAAGGTCGTTGACTTCGGTCAGTACATGGCGGGCCCGGCGGTAGCGATGATTCTGGCCGATTTCGGCGCAACCGTGATACACATCGATCCGCCGGGAGGGCCATTGTGGGATAGTCCTGCCAATGCCACGCTCAACCGCAACAAGCTGAGCATCAGTCTCGACCTGAAAACGCCACAAGGGCTGGAGAATGCCCTGGCACTCATCGAAGAGACGGATATCGTGGTCGAGAGTTTCCGGCCTGGCGTCATGTCCAGGCTCGGCATCGATTTCAACGAGCTGCGCCGCGAACGGCCGGAACTGATCACGATATCCATTCCCGGGTTTGCCTCGAACGATGAATTGCGCCGGGAATGGCGTGCCTACGAAAGCGTGATTGCTGCCAACTCGGGCGTCTTCACCGACATGGGCCTGAACCGTGTACTCATGGGAATCAACCCGTCATTTTCTCCACTGCCCCTGTCATCTGCCTATGGCACCATGCTGGCTGCCTCGGCGACCGTACTGGCACTGCAGGCCCGCGAGCGCACGGGACTGGGTGACCAGATCGAAGTGCCTCTGGCTGCTGCCGTGATGGAAGGGCTGTGCTACAACTCGATCAAGATCGACAACTATCCCGAGCGTTACAAGACGCAGCGCGAACAGGAAATCGAACGCCGGCGCACCGAAGGGCTGCCGATGAACCTCGGTTACGAAGACCTGCAGGAGCTGCTCGACCCCTTCTATCGCAGTTACAAATGCAAGGATGGACGAATGTTCTATGTCGTCTGCCCCAGTCACAAGCAGCATGCCAAGCGCTGTCTGCAGACGCTCGGACTCTATGATGAGCTCGTCGAGGAAGGCCTGACAGAGGAAGAGGATACCTATCTGCCCGTCAGTGAATGGAAGTCGGACGTGTCTCTGGGTGTCTACCCACTGCCCAAGGAGTGGGCGGACCTGATTGCCGAGCGCATGAAGGCCGTCTTCATGACACGCACCTCCAAGGAATGGGAGCGCATCTTCGGTCGGGGCAAGTTCCCCGGTGCACCGCATCGCTGGCTGCAGGAGTGGATCAACGATGATCATGCCGAAACCGCTGGCCTGATGGTCGAGGTGGAAGACCCCGAGTTCGGCACGATGATCCAGCCCGGCCCCATCGTGTGGCTCGAAGAGAGCAGTGCGCAGATGATCCATCCGACGCCACGCCGTCATGTCTCCTTCGAACACGCCCTGAAGTCTCTGTCCGCCATGGAGACCAAACTGCCGCGCGTCCGGGAAAAGAATGCACGCGACGGCTGGCTGGACGGTGTCCGCGTACTGGATCTGTGCAATGTCATCGCAGGGCCGCACTCAGCTGCCTATCTGGCAAGATTCGGCGCCGAAGTCATCAAGCTGGATCCATCCACACCCACCTACGATTGCTGGAACACGGTCATCTTCGGCCTGTCTCACATGCGCGGCAAGCGCTCCCTGCTGGCCGACATCAGCTCGCCGGAAGGGCGTGACATATTCGAGGAACTGGTCAAGACGGCCGATGTCATTGTCTGGAACGCGCCCGACAGGCAGGTAAGAGCCATGGGACTGGACCTCGAATCACTCGAGAAACTCAATCCCGATGCGATCTTCTGCAAGCTCGATTGCTTCAGCGGTCCGCGCGAAGGGCCACGCAGCGGCTATCTGGGTTACGACGACCTGGTACAGGCGACCACCGGCATCATGACGCGCTTCGGCGGATCCATGGAGACTCCGGAAGAGCACGCCCATGTCGGCACCATCGATGTCATGTGCGGGTTCGGCGGCGCACTGGGTGTGGCCACGGCCCTCTACCAGAAGCTCAAGACCGGTCGTACCGGACGACCACGCACCTCTCTGTCCGCACTCAGCGGCCTGGCGCAGATGCCCTTCTGTTTCGATTTCGGCAAGCGCAAGCTGTTTGATGAACCAGCGGGTCGCGAGGTGGTGGGCTATGACGATCTGTCCCGCTTCTACTACACCTCCTCCGACACCTTCCTGCTGCTCAGCGCCTATGAGAGCGACACCGAGCGCTTCGAACAGGTGGAAGGCCTGCAAGGCTTTGCATCCATTCCAGTGGAAGATCGCGCAGCCTTTCTCGCAGAGACCTTCATGACTGCCCGTGCCGAGGACTGGGTTGAACGGCTGCAGAATGCCGATATCGGGGCAGCCATCTGCGAGAACATCGACACCATCCGTACCTACAACAGCCGGCCGACTGACGGGCACCCGGGCACTGATCGCGGCAGCTATTCCTTTTCCGTCTACGAGGATCACCCCAGTGGCCACACGGTAACGCAACTGGACCCCTATGCGGTACGTCCATTGCGCGGGCGCGTACTGGCATTGCCACCGGCCGAGAAGTACGGCGCCTCCACTCGCAGTATCCTGCAGGAACTCGGCTACGAGGACGAGCGTATCGAAGAATTGCTGGCCAACGGCACGATCAGTGACAGCTGGAGCCGGGAATACCTGCCCAGCTGAGCCCGGCTACGCGCCTGAACGGTCAATCGCGCGCGAACAGGCCTGCCCCCGAGTGGCAGGCTACCGGCTAGCTGCCCCATGTCGTCGCAAGAACCTCGTGCCGGATGTCACGGCACGGGGTCTGCCACGGCAGGACAAGGTGAAACGTGGGGGGACGGGCCAGTTCCGGGTATTGACGAACGCTCTGGCACGGTTTGTGCGCCATGAATCTGTCGTCACCAGAGCACACCCGCCAGGCAGGTCTCAATAGGAGATGTACGGCACCGTAGTGTTGACCAGCCGGCACCCGAATCGGCCGAAGGTCCGTTATACTGGTGCGTTATCTATAGTCTGCGCACCCCGTACAGTTGATGCGCATCCCCATAATCGTTTGTAACACCCTGAAAAACGGGTGACTGACAGCCGCGCCAGCCGTGCACCGAAGGACTTTACCCGTGATTCAGAAACTCCGCAACATTGCCATCATCGCCCACGTCGACCATGGCAAGACCACTCTGGTAGACAAGCTCCTGCAGCAGTCCGGCACGCTGGACATGCGCAAGGAGCAGACCGAACGAATGATGGACTCCAACGCGATCGAGAAGGAACGCGGCATCACCATTCTGTCCAAGAACACGGCCATTCGCTGGAACGACTACCGCATCAACATCGTCGACACCCCGGGCCACGCCGATTTCGGTGGCGAGGTTGAACGTGTACTGAGTATGGTCGATTCGGTTCTGCTGCTGGTCGATGCCGCCGAAGGTCCGATGCCACAGACGCGCTTTGTCACCCAGAAGGCATTCGCCATGGGTTTCCGACCCATCGTCGTCATCAACAAGATCGACCGCGAAGGCGCGCGCCCGGACTGGGCTCTGGATCAGACCTTCGAGCTGTTCGACAACCTGGGCGCCACTGACGAGCAACTGGATTTTCCGGTGGTCTATGCCTCGGCGGTCAACGGCTATGCGGGCCTGGAACCCACCGTTACCGAAGGCGACATGACACCGCTGTTCGAGACCATCATCGAGGAAGTGCCGGCTCCTGATGTCGATACGGACGGCCCTCTGCAGATGCGCATCAGTTCACTGGACTACAACAGCTACGTAGGTGTCATCGGTATCGCGCGCATCCAGCGTGGCCAGCTGCGCCCCAACCAGCAGGTGCGCGTGGTCAGTGCCGACGCCAGTCAGCGCTCGGCAAAGGTGCTGCAGGTACTGGGCTTCCATGGCCTGGAACGCGTCCCGACCGAACTGGCACAGGCTGGCGACATCGTCTGCATCACGGGTATCGACAAGCTGAACATCTCCGACACACTGTGTGATCCGGCCCATGTCGAAGCCATGACGCCCCTGACCGTGGATGAACCCACCATCAGCATGATGTTCCAGCCCAACAGCTCACCGTTCGCCGGCAAGGAAGGCAAGTACGTCACCAGCCGCAACATCTGGGATCGCCTGCAGACAGAACTGCTGCACAACGTTGCGTTGCGCGTTGAACGCACCGAACAGGGTGAAACCTTCAAAGTCTCCGGTCGCGGCGAACTGCATCTGTCCGTACTGATCGAGAACATGCGTCGCGAAGGCTACGAAATCGGTGTGGGTCGCCCCATCGTCATCACGCGCAAGGGCGAAGACGGCAAGACCGAAGAGCCCTATGAGCAGATCACCATTGATGTGGAAGAACAGCATCAGGGTGCCATCATGGAGAAGATGGGGGAGCGTCGTGCCGAGCTGAAGGACATGGTTCCCGATGGCAAGGGTCGCGTCCGTCTGGACTACGTTGCCCCGGCTCGCGGCATGATCGGCTTTCGCACCGAATTCCTGACAGCAACCTCCGGTACCGGCCTGATCTACTCGGTGTTCGATCATTACGGCCCACAGCTGAATCTGAATATCGGCTCACGTCGCAATGGCGTGATGATTTCCAACGGCACGGGCAAGGCATCGGGCTTCGCTCTGTGGAACCTGCAGGAACGCGGCAAGTTGATCGTCGACGCCAATGTGCAGGTCTACGAAGGCCAGGTCATCGGCATTCACTCGCGTGACAACGACCTGACCGTCAACTGCCTGAAGGGCAAGCAACTGACCAACGTACGGGCGTCAGGTACGGATGAGAACATCCAGCTCACGCCATTCATCGACATGAGCCTGGAACAGGCGCTCGAATTCATCGATGACGATGAACTGGTGGAAGTCACGCCGGAATCGATCCGGGTACGCAAGAAACATCTGACCGAGAATGATCGAAAGCGCGTCTCACGCCAGCCCAAGGCCAGCTGAGTTCTCGCCTGCGATCCGGAGCTGGCTGCTGGCCAGCCCCGGACCACTCGCCCCTGCTCTGCGCAACTGATCAGGGGGCGCTTCGAAACGGCCGGGCGCTCCCCCCGAGGATCCCGGCAGATTCGGCAGCACTTTGCATTCAGGGTCATTCTGTCGCCAGATACTCCGAACTCTGCATCTCGAACAAGCGGCTGGCCGCTCGCTCGAATTCGAACGCCAGTCGCGACCCGGTATACAGCTGGTCCGCTCGGGCTTCAGCAGAAACGATCAGCTTGGTATGCCGATCGTAGAATTCATCCACGAGATTCACGAACCGTCGCGCGGCATCATCGGTCCGGCTGTCCATGACCGGTACGTCGCTGATCATGACCGTTCGATAGCGACTGGCGATCTCGATGTAGTCAGCGGTGGACCGCGGCGTATTGCACAAGGTGTCGAAGTCGAACCACGCCAGGTCAGCTGATACCCCCTTCACCGGAATTTCCCGACCATTGAGCGTGATTGCCGTGGCGGTAGAGTCGGCTGTCGTACTCAGTTGGTCGAAGTGCGACTGCATGATCTGCCGTGTACGGGTCGGTGCCCTGCCGTCGGTAAACGGGCTGACCGTGTAGATCGGCTGGGTCTGCAGATGCCGCAGACGGTAATCCGTCACGCCAACCATCTCGAGCACCTCGGTATGATTGCAGATCTGCGCTATCGCGGGTAGAAATCGCGCCCGCTGCAAGCCATCACGATACAGCCCTTCCGGGGCCACATTGGAAGTCGTGACCAGGGTCACGCCGCGCTTGAACAGGGCGGTGAGCAGCCCACCCAACAGCATGGCGTCCGTGATGTCATTGACGTGGATCTCATCCAGCAACAGCAGCCTGGCCCGTGACGCCCAGTCGTCCGCCACCCGATCCAGCGGATCCTCGACCCCTTCCAGGGCGCGCAGATCGGTGTGAATCTGCTGCATGAAGCGGTGGAAATGCAGACGTATCTTGCGCTCCAGCGGCAATGCCTCGAAAAACAGATCGCACAGATGTGTCTTGCCGCGCCCCACTCCGCCCCACAGATACAGTCCACGCACTCCGTGTACCTGATTGTCCGTCGGCTTGATCCAGCGCGCAAACAGGGAACGGGACGGTTCGCGCCAGGCACGTCGCCTGATCAGCTCATCACCAATGGCCTCCAGCCGCAGCATGACGGCTCGCTGCTCTGCATCGGGGGCAAGTATGCCCGCCTGCACCTCCTCTTCATAACGTGAAAGCGGCATGGAATGGCCTAGAAACCCGAGCTGGAGGATCCCGAGGACCGGATGGAACGAATCGCATCCTTCTGACGAATCAGCACATAGTGATGAATGGCGTCAGCTTCCTCGGCACTGAGATTGACGAAGACGCATTGAATACTCTCGTCCGGCTTCCCCGGCAAGGCATCGACATAGCCCGCCACCGGGATCTTGGCCGTCGGCAGATCCAGACTGAATGGATATCGCCGTCCGGCATTCACGATGGCCGGTGGCATGGTGAACCCACTGGCACTGATATCCAGCACCCGACTCAATTTTCCGTCTATCTGCAGAATGATCGGATCATCCGGATCCGGAACCACCTGATAGGCCGTACGTCCACTGACCACGGCCTTGACCGCAATGTCGCTCATCGTCTCATACCTTAACGTCGCAGTCCCGGGGGCACCAGCATGACCAGGCGACTCCTCAGTCTCTGCACATTGTTATCTTCAAGAATCATGGCTGCACCACGATAGGCAATTTCCGTCATGATCAGTTCCCGTAGATGTGACGCACGCAGTCGTCCCAGCAGAATACACATCAGAATTGCAAGACTGACGCCACAGACGAATGGCAGAAACGTGTTGCCCAGCACGGCCGGATCCAGTCTGGAAACATACAGCAGCAGTGATCCCAGTGTGCCGATCAGAACCGCATAGATCGACGCGAACAGAAAGACATCCGTTGTCATCCTGTGTTGCAGATGCTCGTTGGCCAGACGCCTTTCCAGTGCAAAGCGAATGGTCGAGTCATCGGCTGCCTGACCGATCAGGAAGCAGATTTCCTCCACTTGTTCGGAATTGGAACGAATATCGGCAACGCCCAGCAGACCATCTCGTCGGCTGACGTCACAGACCTTGAGCATGGCCCGAATCATCTGCTCCGGCGCCGTGCCACCGCGAACTCCGCGTGTCAGCGCCAGCTGCAGGGCCTGTGCGATATGTGAGGGCGAAAAGGTCAACAGCAGGCTGGCCAGCGCGCCGCCAAACACCACGATGACTGGCTGTACCACGTCCACCAGCTTTTCGGTACCGCTGAGAAACATGGCCAGGCCGATGGTCAGCAAGGCCGCCGCCAGAATCAGCGGGATGACTTGCCAGACTTCAACGCTGTGTTGTTTGCGCACGAATGAATCTTCTGAAGTCGTCAGTGACACGATTAGGGTTGACGTTGTATGAGTAAGGGCTTGTCACCAAGGTGAAAACGTGTTGCCCAAGTGAATAGTCCAAAAAGAGTAGCAGAATATTCAGAAGGTTAAAGTCGGATTTCACTGATCTGGCGGTAGCTCAAGACGGTTGAAAATGCAAAGAAAAGATGCGTTTTCCTGCATTTGCCGGATTGGTTTTCAGCCGGCTTTCAGTTCCATCCAGGGAGGAACTTCACGTCCAGCCTGATCCAGCATCGCATCGCGCTGCCGCGCATCCGGCAGCATGGTGATCAACTGACGCCAGAAAGCCGGCGAATGATTCAGGTGCCGGGTGTGGGCCAACTCATGCAGCAGCACGTAATCCACCAGCTCGGGAGACAGAAACAGCAGCTTGTAATTCAGGCTGATTGTCCCTGTCGAGGAGCAACTGCCCCAACGTGTACGCTGCCCGCGAATCTGGATTCGCTGGTAGGTCAGACCATGACGCTCTGCCAGCATCTCGAGACGCACGCAGAAGTACTGCCTGGCCAGTGCCTTCAGAGCCAGCCGCAGTTCTCCTACCACGGCGGCACGATCAGCGCTGTCGGCCTTGACCCGAAGCTGTCGCGTTCTGCCCAGATTGCCCGCTGTCGGCGCTGCAGCGTGTCTGGCGTCCCTGTCCGAACGTGCCGCATAGGACAACTCCAGTACCAGATCGACCGCCGGCAAGGCCAGCTGCTCCGGCGGCCACTGCCTGAAACGCTCGGGTGTGCGCTGAGCCGCCTCTGCCAGACGTGCCTCGATCCATTGACGGTGCCTGGCAATGAAAGCGGGCACCCGCTGCGGCGAGAAACCCCGTGGGATCGTCACGATGACCCCCTGACCGGATTCCACCCGCAGACTCAGGCGACGTGCCCGTGACGACACCCGGATCCGATAGTCCGGCAAGGACAACGTTGAAGCAGCTTTGCTGGACACGTGAGTGATGGATCAATAACGGTAAACGGGCTGGAACACGATCGGCAGTGTACCGGAACAAGGTCGGCGACGGATTATCTCGGCATGATCACAGCTCATGGCGGCCACGGTCTGCAGTGCATGAGCTACGCTAGGGTCTTCGTTTTCCGAGCCCTCGGCACTCATGTCCCTACTGTCCATCACCAGCATACTGATCACGGTCTCTGCACTGTTTGCCTACGTCAACTACCGAACGCTCAAGCTGCCGAACACGATCGGCATCATGGTGATCTCCCTGATCTTCTCGCTCACACTGGTCCTGCTGGGCAATCTGGGGTTCAGTCAGGCCGAGGAACTGGCCAGCAACGTCATTCGTCAGGTCGATTTCGACGAGACCCTGCTCAATGGCATGCTCGGCTTTCTGCTGTTTGCCGGCGCCATGCACATCAATCTGAGCGAGCTGCTCAAGCACAAATGGACCATCGGCCTGCTGGCTTCAGCCGGAGTCATCAGCAGCATGTTTCTGGTCGCCGGTGGTGCCTACCATGTGTTCCAGTGGTTCGGATTCAGCGTGCCCTTCATCTTCTGCCTGCTATTCGGTTCGCTGATTTCACCCACCGATCCCATCGCCGTCATGGGAATCCTGAAGACGGCGGGTGCCAGCAAATCACTGGAGATCAAGATCGCCGGGGAATCGCTGTTCAATGATGGCGTGGCCATCGTCATCTTTCTCGCCATCTTCGGCATGGCCGTCAATGGTGATGCCTTCGATATGCAGCATATCGGGCTGCTGTTCGTGCAGGAGGCCTTCGGCGGCGCCCTGTTCGGCATCGCCTGCGGCTGGCTGGCTCTGCAGATGCTCAAGCGGGTAGACAACTATCAGGTGGAAGTGCTGTTGACACTGGCTCTGGTTGCCGGTGGCAGCACGGCTGCGGCCGGCTTGCACCTGTCCGCCCCCATTGCCGTGGTCATGGCAGGGCTGATGATCGGCAATCATGGTCGCCGTGACGCCATGAGCAATACCACCGTGCAGCATCTGGACACCTTCTGGGAGCTGATAGACGAGATACTCAATGCCGTCCTGTTTCTGATCATCGGGCTCGAAGTCATGATCCTGAGCCATGACCTGCAAGTCTGGGTAGCCGGCATGGTGATGGCCTTCGTGGTGCTGCTGTCCCGCTTCGTGTCAGTCGGTGGACCGGTTTTCGTCATGCGCAAGCTGGGACGGGATTTCAACCCTCATGCGGTCAAGATTCTGACGTGGGGTGGTTTGCGCGGTGGCATCTCGGTGGCTCTGGCCCTGTCGATACCGGCCAGCCCCGAGCGTGATCTGATCGTATCGGTCACCTATGTCATCGTGCTGATCTCGATCCTGCTGCAAGGCCTGACCATCGGCAGACTGGTCAAGGCCACGGCCGTCAACCCGACCATCGACTGAGTTCAGGCCAGTTCGATCTCCCGCTCCTCCCAATTGGGGACAAGTGTTGCACCGGCGTCTTGCCGACTGCCGGATGCGGGCTGATCACACTCCACGGCGCAGCCACCCGAACTCTCCAGAAGACACTGCATCAGCGCCCGCAGTTCGTCCGGCTTGACCGGCTTGTGCATGACGTGCAAGCCGGTATCGGACACTTCACGAAGCCTGGCCGGGGAAGTGTCACCGGTGACGATGATGGCCGGAACCGGAACTTCCAGTGATTCCCGAACGGCTTCGACTGCATCGACGCCATTGTTGTTATCGCGCAGGCGAAAGTCTGAGATGATCAGGTCCGGTGATGTATCCGTCAGCGCCATGACTTTCAGGGCATCACGTGCAGACTCTGCCAGCATGACTTCACAGCCCCAGCTCTGCAGCAGATGACGCATGCTCTGCAACACCTGCACCTCGTCATCAATGACCAGCACCTGCCTGCCAGCGGCCTGCAGCGGTGACGCTTCCTTGTCTGCCTGGGCACTCAGCTGGGCCGGGTCACCACCCGGTACGATGAGTCTGAACACCGTTCCCTGCCCTTCCACCGACTCCATCTCCAGCGGCATGTCCATCAGTTCGCACAGGCGACGGACAATGGCCAGCCCGAGCCCAAGCCCGTTGTTCCGATCCCGCGACGGGTTGTTGAGCTGGTAATACTCGGAAAACACGTCTTCGGTGGCATCGGGCGGTATACCAATGCCGGTATCGCGCAGGATCACCATCTTGGAGCCTTCCAGATGCTCCTCGCAACGCATGGTGATCATGCCGTGGTTGGTGTACTGAATGGCATTGGACACCAGGTTGCGCAGTACTCGCTCCAGCAGGATGGCATCACAGAAGAAGACATGGGATCTGGCATCGACACTGAACACGATGCCTTTTTCCTCCGCCTGTTGCGCGAATTGCGCTCGCAGACCGTCGAACATGTCGCTGGCCACCAGATGCGACGGATTGAAATCGATGATTTCCGCATCCAGACGTGACACATCCAGCAGGCTGTTGAACAGACCATTCAGTGCTTCTGCCGATTTTCCCATGTCATCGAGGATCTCGATCTTCGATGGTTCCTGTTCTCGCCGCCGCAAGGCGCTCAGGAACAGACCCATGGCGTGCAGTGGTTGCCGCAGATCGTGGCTGGCGGCGGCCAGGAAACGACTCTTGGCGACGATGGCACGCTCGGCAATGCGCTTCTCTCCGGCCAGCCTTTCCATCAGCTCCTGATTCTCGAACTGGGACCGGATGAGCTCGCGATACTGTCTCTGCCCACGTACGGCCAGAAAGAAATTGACCGCCAGAAACATGATGAGCAGCAGGCCTGTCAGCACCAGAGAGTCGTTGCCGGAGAGAATGTGCGTGATGGCCAGTGGCAGGATCAGCGGTATGGAAAAGGACAGAAAGGAAGGCAGATAGACACAGCCCGAGGCGGCACTGACGGCCACCATGCCGGCGAAGATCGTCGAGATGAGCAACAGGTATTCGGTGCTGTACAACTGATAGAACATCAGCGGCCAGACGCCCCAAATCATGCCGGCGGTGAGAGTGCCAAGCCAGAAGAAAGGGCCCCAGACATGCTGTTCGCGGGTACGGCTGTCAGCCTTGAGATAGACGCTGATGACCCAGACACGCAGCAGAGAGGTGACGCCCACGGCGCCGAGCCAGAACAGCAGGGTCGATTGCGGCAGATGCCGCCAGAGAAACAGGGTGATGAACACCGCACAGAAAGTGGCACCTGCCACCAGCACTGGCCCCTGATTGTAGATCAGCCGAATCTGTTCGTGATAAATCTTGCGCTCTAGTTCCATCGAAGCACGTCCATGTATGCCCTTCGAGCCACAGTATGCCACCATGCCAGGCTGGAGTCGTGTTACCGAACTGCTCGGTGTGTATAAATGAGAACGCGTACCGGGCACTGGTGCCATTCCGGCCACAGAACACTGCATGGGCCCCGCTGGAGCATGGAATGTGACGTCGGCTCGCGACTTGGATACCATCACGGGTTCAACCCTTCAAGAACACGCAGAGAAATGACGCAGGAAATCATACTTCACTACAAATCAGCTGACGGTACCGTTCGCACGGTCGATGCCCGGGTTGGCGACAGCGTCATGGATACCGCCGTGCAGAATGACATCGACGAGGTCGTCGCGGAATGTGGTGGCAGCCTGATCTGCGCAACCTGTCATGTCTATCTGGACGAAGCCACGGCGGCCCTGTTCGACGAGCCGGAAGACATGGAACTGGACATGCTGGAAGGCGTGGCCGCTGAACGCCGAGAGCATTCACGTCTCAGCTGCCAGCTGATCGTCAAGCCCGAACTCGACGGTCATACCATCGAAACCCCGGAAAGACAGTAACACACCACCTCCTCCTCACCCCGTTCCCACAGTGCCATCCTGCGCGACACCACAACCATGAGCCAAGTACCGACACCGCAAACCTCCACCGGCATTTCACCTGTTGCCGGCTTCAGTCGAATAGGCGAGGAAAACGCCTTCGCGGTGCTGGCCCGTGCCGGAGAGCTGGCAGCCAGTGGACGCGACATCATCAATCTGGGTATCGGACAGCCCGACTTTCCGACACCGGAGAATATCGTCGAGGCTGCCGTGAAGGCCCTGCGGGACGGGCAACACGGCTATACCCCGGCGGTCGGAATCGCACCGCTGCGCGAAGCTGTCTGCGCCGATCTCGACCGACGTTACAGCGTTACCGTCAGTCCCGACAATGTGATGATCGTGCCCGGTGGCAAGGTCACGATGTATGCGGCAATCGTGATGTTCGGCGAACCCGGTGCCGAGATTCTCTATCCCGACCCCGGCTTTCCGATCTACCGCTCGATGATCGAATTCACAGGCGCCACGCCGATCCCCATCCCCATCAGGGAAAGCAATCAGTTTGCCTTTTCCGCCGAGGAAACCCTGTCACTGATCACGCCGAAGACCCGCCTGCTCATCATCAATTCACCCGCCAATCCCTGCGGTGGAGTGACCCCCCGAGAGGAAATCGACAAACTGGTTGCCGGCCTGGCCGAGCACCCGCAGGTAACCATTCTGTCAGACGAGATCTACGACCAGATGACTTACGATGGTGCCGAACACGTGACATTGCTGGGCTATCCGGAGATTCGTGATCGTCTCATCCTGCTCAACGGCTGGTCCAAGACCTACGCCATGACAGGCTGGCGACTGGGATATTCCATCTGGCCGGATGCCTTGTTCGATTCGGTTCGCAAACTGGCGGTCAATTGCTGGAGTTGCGTCAATGCCGCTGCGCAACATGCCGCACTGGAAGCACTTGTCGGCCCACAGGACGCCGTCGGCCAGATGATGACAGCCTTCGATGAGCGTCGGCGCGTGGTGGTTGACAGGCTCAATGCGCTCGACGGAGTCAGCTGTGTGACCCCCACCGGAGCCTTCTATGCTTTCCCCAACATCACCGAGACCGGCTGGAAGGCAAAACCGCTGGCCAGCGCCCTGCTGGAGGATGCCGGGGTGGCCACGATCGGCGGACCCGACTTCGGCGTACATGGCGAAGGCTATATCCGCCTGTCCTACGCCAATTCACTGGAGAATATCGAACGCGCCATCGAGCGTATCGACACGTTTCTGACGTAAGTCCTGGACACCGTGGGCATGCGTAGCTGCGCTGCCTTGACAATCGCATTACAGGGATAGACTTTCATGGTTCAAACCCCCATGCCGGACATCGCCACGCGTGTCTACGATCACAATTTCAAGCTCGATCCTATAGTTCGCAGCCTGCTCGATACGGACATCTACAAGCTCCTGATGCTGCAAACCATCTGGAAGGAGCGGCGACATGTCCCTGTCACGTTTTCCCTGATCAACCGGACTCAGAGCGTGCGTCTGGCCGACGAGATCGACGAAGCAGAGTTGCGTGCTCAACTGGATCATGCGCGCAGCATTCGCATCACCAAGAAGGAACTGATCTGGCTCACGGGTAACACCTTCTATGGCCGCGAGCGCCTGTTCACCAAGGAATTTCTCAGCTGGCTGCGTCACTATCGCCTGCCGGAATACACGCTGCGCGTGGAGGATGGTCAGTATCTGATCGACTTCGAAGGCGAGTGGGCCGATATCTCGCTGTGGGAGATTCCGGTGCTGTCCATCATCAGCGAGTTGCGCTCCCGTGCCGCGATGCACGGCGTCGGCCGCTTCGAGCTGGATGTCCTGTACGCCCGAGCCAAGGCCAAGTTGTGGGAAAAGGTCCTGCGCCTCGATCAGTTGCCTGACCTGAAGATCGCCGATTTCGGAACACGCCGACGTCACAGCTTCCTGTGGCAGCGCTGGTGCATTGCGGCCATGAAGGAAGGCCTTGGCAAGAAGTTCACCGGTACCAGCAATGTATTGATGGCCATGAATCTGGATCTGGATGCCATCGGTACCAATGCGCATGAGCTGCCCATGGTGGAAGCGGCCCTGTCGAACAACGATGAAGAACTGCGCAAGGCCCCCTATCGTGTACTCAAGCACTGGAGCCGCACCTATGACGGCAATCTGCTGATCGTGCTGCCGGACACCTATGGCACGACGGCCTTTCTGAAGGAAGCGCCGGATTGGGTCGCGGAATGGAGTGGCTTTCGCATCGACTCGAAGGAACCGATCGCCGGCGGTGAAGAACTGATCCAGTGGTGGGTGGAACGCGGCCAGGACCCGGGGGAGAAACTGCTGATATTCTCGGACGGATTGACGGTGGATACGATCGAACAGGTCTACAAGCAATTCAACGGCCGCGTGCGACTCAGCTTCGGCTGGGGCACCCACCTGACCAATGACTTCAGCGACTGCGCAACCGTCAACAACCCGCAGATGAAAGCCATTTCACTGGTTTGCAAGGTCACCCATGCCAATGGCAAGCCGACCGTCAAGCTGTCCGACAATTTCGACAAGGCCACCGGGCCTGCCGACGAGATTGCACGCTATCGCTCCATCTTCGGCGGTGACAACATGGAACAGATTGACGTGCTGGTCTGATCCGATCGCGGGGCGATCACACGCTCCTGCGAGTCGAATCGGCGCCGGCTAGCCGCTCCAGGGTCTGGCCAGCCGGCGTATCAGCCCCAGCATGACAAACAGGAACACCAGCGGGAAAACCAGTGTCTGCATCAGAAACACGACCACCAGCCGGATGGTGCTTTCGCTGATCGATTCGGCCGCGTCGCGATAGCGCTGCAGACGCTGGTCGATATCCATCTGCGCCAGAGCGCTGTTGTAGAGAGCCCGCGCGCGTTCCATCATCGATGCCGGCTCTTCCTGCTGCTCCGCCATCACCTCTTCATTGATCCGGCCTATGGCCTGCTGTGCCTCATCGAGTGTGGCCGAGGCTGCAATGTAATCCGCTTCCAGAAAGGTACGGTACACCCAGTCATTGGCGATGCTGACTGCGGGCATCATGAAGCGCAGCAAAAGCACGAACAGAAACAATCGTTGCGCCAGCCGTCGACCGTTCTGCAGACGAGGAAGCAGTACACACAGGCACAGGAGCAGACCTGTGACCGCCACGGCCAACAATAGCCCTTGCCAGGCACTCATCGACAACAGCACCTTCTGCACGCCCAGTGAACTGCTGGCCAGCATCATGATCCAGGAAAAGCGCTCTACCAGATCGTTGACCGGATCGAGAATTTCCCCCGGCGTCAGATTCAGGCCGATGCCGGCTGGCTGAATCGCGATCTCGGTGCCCTGAGCCACCGAGATCACACCATTGAGTCCGCGGGCCAGTGCATAACCGACCAGTGCTCGCTTGAAGGCGGCATCCACATGCGACTGACCCACGGTATCGGTCACCGGCAGGCAGGCCAGCAGTACGGCCAGTATCGTGCCAGCCAGCAGCAGTCCGGAACTCCCACGCAGCCGCCTGCGCCAGAACGCCGCAGCGACGTCACCTTGCGATGCAGCCTGCGATCCGGACGTCGTGGCTGGCGTTTGCTCTGACATGATCTGCAGGTGGCAGGCGCTGCGGGTCGCGCTCAGGCCGAAGCCGACTCCGTACTGCTGCGTACCTGTTGCAGAGCCCTGGCAAACCGCTCGACCGCTGCATCGACATCGCTCAGTTTGTCCACGCCGAACAATCCGATGCGAAACGTCTTGAAGCCTGCCGGCTCATCGACCTGCAGAGGCACGCCTGCGGCTATCTGCATGCCGGCTGCCGCGAAGGCCTTGCCGCTGTGTATGTCGTCATTGTCCGTATAGTAGACCGCGACACCCGGTGCCTGAAAACCCTCAGCTGCCACACTGACGAAGCCGGCCTCGTCCAGCAAGGATCTGACACGTTGTCCCAGCTCGGCCTGCCTCTCCTTGACCGTGGCAAAACCCAGCCCGGCAATCTCGTTCATGACGTTTCTGAACACGATCAGACCGTCGGTCGGCATGGTGGCGTGATAGGCGTGCTTGCCGTCGAGATACGCTTCCATGATCTGCGACCATTTCTTCAGATCCAGCGTGAAACTGTCGCTGCCGGTTTCCTGCATCATGGCGTAGGCCCGTTCGCCGAGCATTACCAGGCCGGCACAGGGGGAACCACTCCAGCCCTTCTGCGGCGCGGAAACCAGCACGTCGACTCCCAATGCCTGCATATCCACCCAGATGGTGCCCGAGGCGATGCAATCCAGGACAAACAGCCCACCGTAGGCGTGTACGGCATCAGCTACCGCTTTCAGGTAGTCATCCGGCAGAATCAGCCCCGCCGAGGTTTCCACATGCGGTGCACAGACCACGTCGGGTTGGTCGCGGGCAATGGCCGCCACGACATCATCGATGGCCGCGGGTGCGAACGGTGACTGTGGACCCTCTTCGACCTGCTGCGCCTTGACGACATCATGGCTGGACGGAATGTCGCCAGCATCGAAAATCTGCGACCAGCGAAAACTGAACCAGCCATTGCGGATCACCAGACAGCGCTTGTCCTTGCACAGCTGGCGGGCTACCGCTTCCATGCCCGAGCTGCCGCTTCCGGGCACCACGACCGCCCGGTGCGCCGAATAGACGTCCGTCAGCGTCCTGTGAATGTCTCGCATCGTCTGCTGAAACTGCGCTGACATGTGGTTGACGGAGCGATCCGTATAGACAACCGAATACTCCAGCATGCCATCAGGATCAACGTTGTCCAGAAGTCCGCTCATGAGGTTTCATCCCGCTTCGTTGTAAACGCTTACGATACCACTACCGCTCAGTCGCTGATCGGTTTTTCCAGTTCGTAAATGGCTTCCGACAGGCGGGTTTCCAGTACCTGCTGGGCATCCATCAGACCCCGGTTGTAATAGTAGGGACCAATCTCCTCGCTGAAGAAATCGAGCAGGAATCGCGCAGGGAACTGACCGATGTCCTGGTCGAGTTCATCATTGAAGTACAACTGGATCTTGCGAGTCAGTCGGTCGGTCTCTTCCTTGCTGAATTCGATCATGTCGGTTATTCCGGTCGCTCAGGCACTCAGTCCGTGTCAGTAGGTCTGTCAGTCCAGAAAGGTCGTGTTCTCTGCCAGCGGCACACGCTCCGTCACCAGCGTGTTCTCGATGGCCTCCGGATCAGCATGACCCAGAGCCATGCCACAGAGTACGATCTCATCGTCTTGCAGAGACAGCTCGCGGCGTATCACCGCGTGATGATCCGCCCAGGCGGCCTGCGGACAGGTATGCAGCCCCTGCTCCCTGGCCAGCAACATGATGTTCTGCAGATACATGCCGTAATCCAGCCAGCTGCCGGTAGCCAGATCCCGGTGCACCGTGAAGATCAGCCCCACTGGCGCGTCGAAGAACTGGAAATTGCGGCGATGCTGAGCATGCATGCGCTGCCGATCCCGCTTGCCGATACCCAGCAGACCATACAGGCTCCAACCCACTTGCCGCCGCCGGGACAGATAGGGTTCGAACCATTGCGTCGGGTAGTAGTCGACTTCGCTGACGGCTTCGACAGACGGATCGTCGAAGGCGGCACACACGGCTTCGCACAATAGCTGCCGACGCCTGCCGGTCAGCACATAGCTCTTCCACGGCTGCATATTGGTCCCACTGGGAGCCCGTGCGGCTTTCTGCAACAGTGCTTCCAGCGTCTGCCGCGGAATCGGCTCGGGCAGAAAGGCTCGCAGAGAGCGCCGTGTGGCAACGGCATCCGACACACTGGTCGACTCTGCATGGGAAACGTGGTCGTTCATGCGCAGCGCTTCATTCCGGTTTCAATCAGGACGGATGCCACGGTACCATTCGCGGACTGCATCAGCCAGCGCCAACCCCGATGGATCCCCCGATGAACATAGCTGCAACGATTTTCGATATGGATGGCTTGCTGATTGACAGCGAACGCATTGCCCTGAGCACCTTCCAGAATGTTTGCGATCAGCATGAGCTGGGAGATCAGTTCGCGCTGTACCTGCAGCTGCTGGGCACCACCGATGCAACTTCGAAGAGCATTCTGCAGGAGAGACTGCCGGCGCATTTGCAGGTTGATCAGTTCATGCAGACCTGGACGGGGCTGTACGTAGAACAGACCAGTACTGCGGTTCCGCTGATGACTGGCGTACTGGCGCTGCTGGACCATCTGGACGCGATCGGCATGGCCCGATCGGTGGCAACCTCCACGCGCACGGATCACGCCATTGGCAAGCTGCGCAATTCAGGCATCCTGCATCGATTCGCCCATGTCACCGGCGGCGACCAGGTGGCTCAAGGCAAGCCTGCTCCGGACATCTACCTCAAGGCGGCGCAACGACTCGGGGTCGAACCAGCTCATTGTCTGGCGCTGGAGGATTCACCCAATGGGGTCAGAGCTGCCCTGTCAGCCGGCATGCAGGTCATTCAGATACCTTCACTGGTACAACCCGATGCCGAGTTCCGCACCTTCGGCCACACGATTCTGGAAGATCTGCACCGTGTCATCGATTTTCTGAATGCGCATCCGTCGCCAGCCAGCATGGCCGGCCAGGACTGATCGCGACATTGACGATTCCCGATGCGAGATGGCATCGCGCTGTGCACCGACGTCCATCAATGTCGCAAGAGTCGCACAAGGGCCTCGCCCGTAGTATTCTGGTGAG
Organism: Granulosicoccus sp. 3-233; assembly: GCF_052681095.1. NCBI lineage: Bacteria > Pseudomonadati > Pseudomonadota > Gammaproteobacteria > Chromatiales > Granulosicoccaceae > Granulosicoccus > Granulosicoccus sp. 3-233. Next base: position 209,067 of record NZ_JBQYLE010000008.1, on the reverse strand, counting down.
CCCTTCGAGCAAATCCACCTTGTTTCATGAAGATTCTCATCATCGGCGCTGCAGGCATGGTTGGCGCAAAACTCACTCGTCGCCTGCTGAATGACGGACAACTCGACGGTCACCGGATCACGCAACTGTCTCTGGTGGACATTGTGGAGCCCGCTATCCAGCCAGCTGATGAGACTGCCGACATCACCCTGCACACGCAGGCAGTGGACCTCACGCAGAACGGCGTTGCCGAGCAGCTGATCGCCGAGCAGCCTGATGTGATCTACCATCTGGCTGCCATCGTGTCCGGCGAGGCCGAAGCGGATTTCGACAAGGGATATCGCATCAATCTGGATGGCACGCGTGACCTTCTGGAAGCCATTCGGGCAGGCCATGAGCAGAACGGCTACACACCGAAGTTCATCTTCACCTCCTCGATTGCGGTCTATGGTGCTCCCTTTCCCGACAGGATTCACGACGAATTCCTGCATGCCCCCATGACCAGTTACGGCACACAGAAAGCCATCTGCGAACTGCTGCTGGCAGACTACAACCGGCGCGGCTTTCTGCAGGGAATCGGCTTGCGTCTGCCAACCATCTGCATTCGTCCGGGCAAACCCAATCTTGCCGCTTCGGGCTTCTTCTCCAATATTCTGCGCGAACCCATCAATGGCAAACCTGCCGTGTTGCCGGTTGATGATACCGTGCGCCACTGGTTTGCCAGCCCCCGGGCCGCCATCGGCTTTCTGATCAAGTCTGCGTCACTGAGCCGCGACGACATGGGCTCACGCTGCAACATCAATCTGCCGGGACTCAGCGCGACCGTGGCGCAGCAGATCGAATCACTCGGCCGGGTCGTCGGCAGCGATGCGGTGAAACTGATCAAGCGTGAACCGGATGCCATCATCCGCGGGATTGTCGCCAACTGGGCCGAGGACTTCGATCCGGCACGTGCCATTGCCCTGGGTTTCGAGGCTGAGTCCTCGTTTGACGACATCATCCAGGTTTATCTGGATGAGGAAATGCCAGCGGCTTGATGGCTCGTTCGGGGCTCTATGTCCCTTGTCGTCCTCGATAAGGGACTATCAGCCTGCGTGCCTCCGGCGTATCGAAATACGCCAGAATGGATTCTCTCACGGCACTGACAACACGACGCGGTTTGCCATTCAGAGACCCCAGCACCAGACGCAGCGATTGCATCGGTGGTCTGATCGCCACTTCGACCACCGGTTTGCCGCTTTGGGTTGCACTTGCCAGCGGACGCATGTTGAGTATCGAACACCCCACTCCTGCACCTACCAGATTCCTGATCATCTCCGAACTCGACGCCGTGGCCACGATCTGCGGCTCGAATCCGGCGTCGTCGAACAAGCCGCGCAGATAGCGGGTCGTGAATGGCAAGTCCAGCAATATCATGTCCAGTCCGGCAAGCTCCCGGAACGACACGGACCGTCGTCTGGCCAGAGGATGTGTCGGTGGCAGCAGCAGGTAGGGCGGCGCCTCGATCAGCCGGCGAATCTTCTGCGCAATGAGCATGCCGGCCGAGGTCGGTTGAATGCCCTTGGCCGGATAACGCTGAACGAGCTTCAGACCGAACTCCTCTTCCACCGCATCAATCGCGTTTGAAATGGCGGAAGGAACAACATTTCTGTCCTGTGCTGCCTGGACGATGGAACGACGGTCGACAGCCGTCAGAAAATAATGCATAACCTTGATGGACAATCGCATGCCGATGCTTCCTCTGATTTTCAGAGGATCATGATTCAAAAAATCAGTTTTTCAAATCATTGAGAATTCGGCACCTTGTTGCGTAGAGTCTCTGTCAGGAGCATGGAACGTGAACCACGATACCTCGCCAGGTAAAGGCAAGACTTCGCAGAGTCGCTTTTCCCGTCAATGGAACTACCGTCCTGAAGGGGCAATTCAGACTTCTCCGCTCTTTCAATGGCCTCTCGACCCGGCAGCCATCGGCCACTGGTTCGCAGCTCGCTGGCTGGTGCTCGGAGAGAATGTGATCATCGCCGGCCTGGCCATGCTGACCTGGTACTGCCTGCAACCGTCGCTGGAAATCACGAAGAGTCTCGAGTTCACCTGGATCGCCTTGATGTTCCTGCGCAACACCGCGCTGATCGTCATCGTCGCCGGGGGGCTGCATTTCTTCCTGCATACCCGCAGGACACAGGGTGATCGCCTGAAATTCGACCCCGAACAAGTCAATGCCAGAGGACGTCGGTTCACATTCCACAGCCAGCTGCGTGACAACATGGTCTGGACGCTCGGCAGTGGCGTCTTCTTCTGGACTGCCTATGAAGTCCTCATGCTCTGGGCCATGGCAAACGGCCATGCACCCATGTTGCTGTGGACGCAGAATCCGCTGTGGTTCATTGCCCTGTTTTTCCTGACGCCCTTGTGGATATCCTTTCACTTCTACTGGATCCACCGCTTTCTGCACTGGCCACCGCTCTACCGAATGGCCCACTCCCTGCATCATCGGAACACCAACATCGGTCCATGGTCAGGCCTGTCCATGCACCCGCTCGAGCATATCCTGTTCTTCAGCTCGATTCTGATCCATTGGCTTGTGGCCGCCCACCCCGTCCATATCCTGTTTCACATGCAGCACCAGGCACTGACTGCTGCAACGTCACACGCCGGATTCGAAGCCATGCTGCTCAGGCACAGGAAGGCAATGGCTCTGGGCAACTTTCACCACCAGATGCATCATCGCTACTTCGAATGCAACTACGGCAGTCTGGAGGTGCCCTGGGACAAGGTATTCGGATCGTTCCACGATGGTACGGAACAATCCCACGAGCAATTCACCCAGCGCCGCCGGAAACTGGCTCAGCGTGGGCGTCGAGAGCAGGTTTGAGAGTCTGGCTTGCCCTCGAGCCACGGACTCACAGACTCACAGACTCACAGACTCACAGACTCACAGACTCACGGCTCACAGACTCACAGACTCACGGCTCACAGACTCACAGACTCACGGCTCACGACTCACGACTCACGACTCACGACTCAGATCTTGCCGTCTTGATTGCCGCCCGAGTTCGCCGGACTGCAAACCGCAATCACTACCTGTCCGGCATCTCAGGAAAAATGCTTTATCCATTTGTCCGACCGAAGCCGGTCGCGCTCATCATAATCGCGGACAACCGCCTCCAGATCCGGCATCTCTGCGATTTCCCGGCCCTCGCCGATTCGTGTCAGCTGCAGGGTGTACCAGGCAGTAACACCACCAACAGGCGTCGATGAAAATCGTGGAAATACCGGGTCGACGGTATCGGGCGATTGCCAGTTCTTCGGCAGAGCGGCATCCAGTACGAACCCGCGCGCAATACCGGTCAGATCCACATGACCCGACACCAGTGCATCGACGGCCTGCTGTCGCGTCTTGAAACCACCGGTAGCCATCAGAGGCTTCGATGTCCGCTCCCGTGCCAGTGCTGCAAAGTGAAGAAAATACGGACCTGAACCCGCACTGTCAGAGGCGGATTTCGCCCCCGGGAAATAGGTGCCACCACTGATATCGATCAGATCGATACCGGTGCCATCCAGTGCCGCAACCACCTCGAGAGACTCGTCTTCGGCAAAGCCTTCTTCCAGCTGATCCGTGGCATTGAGCTTCACCGCCACCACAAAGCCCGGGTCGACGGCGTCGCGTACGGCCTCGACCACTTCCAGCAACAGCTGCATACGTGAACTCAGGCTGCCGCCATAGGCATCATCACGCTTGTTGAACAAGGGCGAGAGAAACTGGCTCAGCAGAAAACCATGAGCCGCGTGAATCTGCACACCTCCGAAGCCGAGATCCTGTGCCAGAGATGCAGTGCGCGCGAATTCGGCAGGCAGTGCCCTGATTTCATCCAGTGTCAGAGCGTCGCACGTCAGACCGGGTATATCGATGGCACTCGGCCCCTTCGGCGTACTGATGGGTGGGTGAGCCATTGCGCCGGCATGCCCCAGTTGCAGCCATAGCTGAGTACCTCCCGCCGCACCTCTGCGCGCCAGTTCCCTGAAGCGCGGGAGATCGGCGTCCTGACGCAAGACAAGATTTCCCGGCTTCTCGGCAAAATGCGGTGTACCTTGAACTTCCCCGATGATCGATGCAGCCACACCGCCATCGGCCCAGCGCTCATACAGGCGCATCTGTGCATCGCTGGGATTACCGCAGCCATCGCCGAGGGAATCGGACATGGCTGATTTGACGATACGGTTTTTCAGAACCACGCCACACGGCAGTTCGAAAGGTTGGAACAGATCACCGACGTCATTGCTTTCAGGATAAGTCATATCGGTTTCTCATCAGGATTCACGAAACTCGGCAGTGAAGCAGACCGGCTGTGCCAACGTCAACTTCACCTCTGGCGGCTCTCTTCAGACTACACTAAACCCATTGCCATTCTGGAGAGATTGCCATGCACCTGTCCGGCGAATGTTTCTGTGGCGCCGTGCGTTACGAGGTGTCGGGAACACTACACAATGCCCGGTCCTGTCATTGCTCGCGCTGCCGCAAGGCGTTCAGCTCCCAGGCCTCGGCTTACGCAGAAGTTGATCCTGCTGAATTCACATGGCTGAGCGGTGAGGAGCTGTTGACCACGTACACCGGTGTACACGGTGAAGGCCTCATGTTCTGCAGTCGGTGCGGCTCCGCACTGTGTGGCGTCATGAACGGTCAGGTGCATGGTGTGACGCTGGGCTGCATCAATGGTGATCCCGGAGTCGAGATCGAACGGCATATATTCGTGGGCTCCAAGGCTACCTGGGAAGTGCTGCCCGAGGGCGCAACCATCTTTGAAGAAGGATCACCCGAACGGTCATAGTATGCTGTGAACAGGCAGACGGAACAGACACCGAATGAGCAACGCAGACAACTTGTCATCCACGGGCATTGCGCTGATTGGCGCAGGCATGATCGCAAAGACGCATGTGGCGGCGCTCTCTGCCTCTCGTCCATGTGTCCGGCTTGAAGCCATCGTGTCGCGACGTCCGGAACGCGCGCAATACCTGGCCGAGTATTACGCAGGACCTGCTCCCCTGTTCACCAGCGAGCTGTCATCCGTTACCGAGAACCCGGGCATACAGGTGGTGATCGTTGCCACACCACCCAGTGTGCGCATCGAACTGATCGAGACGCTTGCGCGGGCTGGCAAGCATATCCTGCTGGAAAAGCCGGTGGCACGCACTCTCGACGAGGCCACACAGGTCGTTGACATCTGCGAACGCGCAGGCGTGACACTCGGCGTCCTGTTCCAGCATCGCATGCGTGCCCCATCCATGGCAGCTGCCCGAAGACTGGCCGACGGCGCGCTGGGCAAAGCGGGTCACATCGAGATTGCCGTACCGCTCTGGCGCCCTCAATCCTATTACGACGAACTGGGTCGTGGTACCTATGAGCGCGATGGCGGCGGCGTGCTGCTGACGCAGGCCATACATACCATCGACCTGGCCTTGAGCATGACCGGCCCCGTCACCCGGGTACAGGCAATGACAGCCACCACCCCATTGCACACGATGGAAGCCGAGGATCTGGCTGTGTCAGGTTTGCACTTTTCCTCCGGTGCCGTCGGCTCACTGGTCGCCAGCACCGCCACCTTTCCGCATGGTCGCGAGAGCATCACCCTGCACTGCGAACACGGTTCAATGCGTATTGGTGCCGATGCCCTGGAGATTTTCTGGCGTGATGGCCGCTTCGACAGAGAAGCAAGCACACCGCCAGTCACCATTGAGCAGGGGCCGGTCGTGGTCAAGCATGAATGGCATCAGGGAATCATCGATGATTTCATCGAGGCAGTACAGCAGGGTCGTGCGCCTTTGGTCAGCGGTCGTGCGGCACTTGCCGCTCACCGACTGATCGCGGCAATCGAATCCTCGTCACGATCAGGCGCCGCCATTGAGCTTACGACCTGAGCGGCAGTCAGCGATATTTTCCTGATCCGGCCTCACGCCTGGCAACGGCACACTGAGCCGCACCAGTTCCTGCCAGCTACCATTACCGTCACTGGCAGGCCTGCCCTGAACAGACACCTCCGCCTCAGGTCTTCGGCTTGTCCCGCTGTACCAGCAAGGAGATCAGTGCCAGTACGCCCGAACCCAGCATCAGAAAGACAGACACCGCATTGAGCACCGGTGTCGATCCGACCTTGACCATGCGGTCGTACATCGTGATGGTCAGTGGCGCATCGGAGCCCACCAGGAACAAGGTGGTATTGAAGTTCTCGAAGGACACCAGAAAGGCCACTATACCGGCGGCAATCATGGCGGGTCGCAGGAATGGCAGTGTGATGGTCCGTAGTACACCGGCACGGCTGGCCCCCAGATTGAATGCCGCCTCCTCCAGAGAGATATCGAACTTCTTGAGCCTGGCGGTAATGACCAGCGAGGTAATGGTCGTGATGAAGGAAAATTGCCCGAGGATGACAAGCAACAGGCCGGGGCGCAGAAATTCCAGTTCGAGGCTGAAGGCTTCCTCGACCCCGTTTGCCACATTGCTGGCAAGCGCAAGTATGGATATACCAAGAATGACACCAGGAATCACCAGAGGCAAAACCATCAGTATGTAGAAGAAATTCTTGCCCGGGAAGTTGCCTCGCACAAACAGGAAGGCATTGCAGGTACCGACAAAAACCGACAACACGGCAACTGCCACTGCAATCATGAAGGAGACATTGAGACCACGCAGCAGACGACGATCGTGAAACATGCCCAGCTTCGGCTCGGTGTCGTTGAAGAACCAGTCCAGCGTGAAGCCTTGCCATGGCAGGGAGGGAAACTGCGAATCGTTGAAGGCGAACATGCCGGCAGCCAGCAGGGGCGCGGCCAGAAAGATGAAAAACGCCAGTACGTAAAGCCTGAACAAGGCCGATGCGGCGCCGCTGCCCGTGCCACGAATCAACATGAGGTCATCCTGCGGTAGTGGAGTCTCATCAGCTTTTCGCCACGGTACTGGAGAGCGTCTGCCCGGAGAGTTTCAGGCCCAGCCAGACAACCACCGAGGTAAATGCCAGCAACAGGAAACCGAAAGCGGCACCGGATTCCCAGTTGTAGCGACTGATGAACTGATCATAGATCTGCTCGGTAAACCAGCTGGAATTCTTGCCACCCATGAGGATCGGAGTCAGGTAGCTGCCCGCCGTCATCATGAAGACCACGATGCAACCGGACACGATACCCGGCATGGCGTAGGGAATGATGATACGACGCAGTACGGTAAAACCATTGCCACCCAGGTTGTAACCCGCCTCGATCATGGCATTGTCCATGCCGTCCAGCGTGGAGACCAGCGGCACGATCATGAACAGCATGACGGTGTAGACCAACCCCATGATCACCGTGGCATCGGTGTACAGGAATTCGATGGGCGTATCGATCAGGCCGCTACTCACCAGAAAACTGGAGATGATGCCCGATTCGCGCAGCAGCAATATCCAGCCGAAAGCGCGAATCAGATCGCTCACCCACAGCGGAATGAGGCAGAGCATGAACAGCATGCCCTTGGTGCGATTACCAGCCAGCTTGGCTATGTAGTAAGCCACCGGAAAACCGATGAGAAGTGCCAGGAATGTCACCAGCAGAGACATCAGCCCGGTACGAATCAGGGTGTTCCAGTAGATGGGCTCCATGAAGAAGTCGATGTAATTGCCAAAACCGAACTCATAGACTCGTGGCGCCACTTTCTCCCGCAGGGACAATATCACCATGCCCACATGCGGCAATATGATCAACAACAGAATCCACAGACTGAAAGGCAGAAAAAGCAGCAGCAGGGAGAGCTTGCGAATATCGGAGCCCACGGCGATCAGCCCGCCTGTGTCGCGGATTCAGGGAAACAGACGGTCTGTTGCATCGACCATTGCAACCTGACGTTCTCTCCCGGTCTGATATCGTCACTGCCACCGGTCAGGGTCACATCCGCTTCCACCAGCGCCTCTTCTGCGGTGCGTACCAGCAAACGGCTGTTGGCGCCGTTGAACAGGACGCTGTCGACACGGCCTTCCAGCGAATTCAGCGTCCCCGCCACATCCGCGACGTCAGCCGAACCGGTTTGCGGTTCCACCGTCAGAAATTCCGGTCGCGTATAGATGCTGACGCGATCACCGACGCGACCGGCCGTCTTGCCCGACAGTCGCGCCTGTATCGACTGGCCGGCGGCGGTACGTAGCATGGCTCCCTGCTCTGTCAGGGATTCCACCGTGCCATGCCAGAGATTGGAGTCACCGACAAAACCTGCCACGAAGGCCGTTTCGGGTTGCTGATAAAGCATCTGTGGCGTACCGACCTGCTCGAAGCGCCCCTGATTCATGACGGCAACCTGGTCAGACATCACCAGGGCTTCCGACTGATCGTGCGTGATATAGACAAAGGTGGTGTTGAACTGATGCTGCAGCAGTTTGAGCTCGATCTTCATGGCTTCGCGCAGCTTCAGATCCAGTGCACCCAGAGGTTCGTCCAGCAACAGGACGTCCGGGTCCAGAACCATGCAGCGGGCAATGGCAATGCGCTGCTTCTGGCCTCCCGAGAGCTGCTGGATATCACGCTTGGCCACATCCGGCAACGCCACGCGTTCCAGAACGTCCTGTACCTTCCGGGTGATCTCCGCTGCCGGTACGCCGGCGCATCGCAAGCCATAGGCGATATTGTCGTGTACGTTCATCATCGGGAACAGGGCCAGATGCTGAAAGACCATCTTGACATTGCGCTTGTTGGGAGCGGCCTTGAGAACCGACTTTCCCTTGATCCGGATATCGCCATGATCCGGTTTCTCGAAGCCTGCGATCATGCGCATGAGTGTGGTCTTGCCACACCCGGAAGGACCGAGAATCGAGAAGAAACTGCCCCGGGGAATACTCAGGGATACGTTATCGACCGCGCGTACGCTCCCGAACTGTCTGGAAACATCGATGCATTCCAGGTCAAACGCGTGTTCTGTCATCGTTTTCTCGATAGGCCTCACAATAAGGTCATGGTCCGGCCTGTATGGCATGCAGGCATTGTTGTCCGCATGCAGCAATACAGGCCGGGCACACCATCAACCGCCGGTGGCAGCCTTGATCTTTTCCAGCGCCTTGCCTTCCATGTCCTCCACGCCTGGTGGAATGTTGGCGAAGAACTTGAGGTTGTCGATATCGGCATCGCTGAAGGCAGCATTGACGGCGGCTTTCTTGTCTTCCGGCAACAAGTCTGCGGCACCGTTGATGGATGCGATGGCGCCGGTACTGGCAGACATCAGCTCGACAATCTCCGGCTGCAGCACGAAGTTGATCCACTTGTAGGCTGCATCATCGGCCTTACCCTTGCGTGGCAGCACGAAGGTATCGATCCAGGCCAGTGCACCGGTTGCCGGCGGTACGAATTTGATGTCGGGGTTCTCACCGAACAGTTTGTAGGCTGTGGAATCCCAGGATTCGGCGGCTACGATCTCTCCGGAGAGCATCATCGCCGACAGATCATCACCCCCTTGCCAGTAGGCCTTGATGTTGTCCTTGCATTCGATCAATCTGGTGGTGACATCGTCCAGGATGCCCTGATACTTGTCCAGATCGGAGTAGGCAGCAAACGGGTCCTCACCCAGCGAGTAGGCAGTTGCCAGCAGAATGGTGCGCTTCAGACGCATGGAGGTCTTGCCCTCGTAGGCGGGATCGCACAGATCGCCCCAGTTCTTGACATCAGGCGCTTCGGCAGTATTCACCATCAGGCCGGTGGTTCCCCACTGATGCGGAACAGCATAGACTTCCCCATCGATAGTGGCATTTTCCTTGACACCGTCGAGTAGCTTGGGCGTCATGTTCGATGTGTCGATCTGCGACAGATCCAGCGGTTTGTAGATGTCGAATTCCAGTTGCGCTGCGTAGATGCGGTCATGGCTTGGCTGCGCAAGATCGAAACCGGCTCCGCCGGTAGCCCGCAGCTTGGCAATCATTTCCTCGTTATTGGAATAGGTGACCTCGACATCGATATCGGGGTATTTTTCCTCGAACATCTCGATGACGTTATCGGGCGCGTAGGAGCCCCAGGTCAGCAGGCGCAACGTCTCGGCCTGAGCGCCGGATGCCAGGCTCAGTGCCACAGATGCAGTAATGGCGGATAATACGGATTTCATTTGCATGGTCCATTCTTTCCAGTTAGGTTATTGCGGTTCCCGCAGAAAATCGGACAGCCACAAGGCGATTTGACATGGCAGAGTCGATCATAGCCTTCAGAAAGTATCGCGTCAGGCGTCTGCATGCAAATGGTTTATCCTTCCATCTGACCGCATTCTGTCATAACCCTGTCATGAATGTCGCCTGGAGAAGCCGGCCGTGAAAATCGCCTCCCTCGAGACCTGTTATAACGAATTCGTCTGCTTCGTCAAGGTCATCACCGACGACGGGGCTTTCGGCTGGCGGCAGGTAGCCCCCTATCATGCCGACATCACTTCGCTGATCCTGCATCGTCAGGTTGCGCCTCATGTGCTGGGGCAGGACGCCACGGACATCGACGCCCTGGTGACACTGGTACGCGAACGCGAGCACAAGTTTCCCGGCTCGCACCTGTACCGCGCCATCGGCGGGCTCGATACCGCCTTGTGGGATCTGCATGGTCGACTGGAGAACCTGCCCGTGTGCTCCCTGCTGGGCGGCACACCGGGTACGGTGCGCGCCTATGCCTCTTCCATGCAGCGCGAAATCCGACCTGTCGATGAGGCCCGCCGCCTCGAACGACTGGCCGTTGACAAGGGTTTTGACGCCTTCAAGTTCCGCATCGGCTCGGAATACGGCCATGACAGGGATGAATGGCCTGGCAGAACCGAGGAAATCGTCCCGCTGATACGTCGTACGCTCGGCCCGGATGTCAGCCTGCTGGTCGATGCCAACTCCTGTTATTCACCCGCCCGAGCCATTGAAGTCGGGCAACTGCTGATGGACGAGAATATCGAGCACTTCGAGGAACCCTGTCCCTACTGGGAATACGAGCAGACCCGACAGGTCACCGAGGCGCTTTCCATCAATGTGACCGGTGGCGAACAGGATTGCGAACTCGGCGGCTGGCAGCGCATGATCAGCGAGCACGTCGTGGACATCGTCCAACCGGATATCTGCTATCTCGGCGGTCTGCAACGCACGCTGCAGGTAGCCGCCATGGCTGACAAGGCAAGTCTGCCCTGTACGCCTCATTGTGCCAATCTGTCGATGGTCACGCTGTTCACCATGCACCTGCTGCGCGCCATCCCCAATGCCGGCAAGTACCTGGAGTTCTCGATCGAAGGGCTCGACTACTACCCCTGGCAGGACGCGCTTTTCGTGGAATCGCCTTACGACATCGTCGACGGACAGGCGACGGTCACGGACCGACCGGGCTGGGGTGCAGAACCGGCTCCGGCCTGGCTTGAGCAATCGCAACGCCACGTCTCCGGGCTGCGCTGATCCTGACAGGGTCCATCAGGCAGCCAGCGACGGGGAATCATCCTCTCCCGTGTACGGGGATACGCCGTCGAGAAAGGCCTGAACATCCGCCGCCTGCATTGGCCTGGAGATCAGATACCCCTGCAGCTCATCGCATTCAAGCGCTGACAGGATATCGGCCTGCGCACTGGTTTCCACGCCTTCTGCCACCACTCGCATCTGCAGGCTCTTGCCCATGGACACCACGGCCTCGACGATACTGGCGTTCTGCGGATTGTTCTCCAGATTGGATACAAAGGCCCGGTCTATCTTGAGCTTGTTGAAACTGAAACTCTGCAGATAACTCAGGGAAGAATAGCCGGTACCGAAATCATCCATGGCTATTCGGACGCCCAGTGCCTTGAGTTCATCCAGAGCCGCCAATACCTCGTTCTGATTTTCCATCAGCAGCGATTCGGTGATTTCCAGTTCCAGGCGTTTGCCGCTGATACCACTTGATTCCAGCGCATCCCTGACCATTCCGACGATGTCGTACTTGCCGAACTGAGCCACTGACAGATTCACGGCCACCCGGATGTGTTCCGGCCAGCTTGCTGCATCCCGACAGGCCTGACGGAGAACGAATTCTCCGATGGGCACGATGAGACCGGTCTGCTCTGCCACCGGAATGAAGTCCACCGGCGATACACTCCCCAACTCTGCATCCGTCCACCGCAACAAGGCTTCGAAACAGACCGGGGAGCGACTTGAACAACTGACCAGAGGCTGGTAGTTCAGTGTCAGAGCATCGAGTTCCAGTGCCTGTCTGAGGCGCGACTCCAAGGCGCGCCGCGCGTCCAGCTGCACATTCATGCGCGGTTCGAAGAATCTCGTCGTGGCTTTGCCCTCTGCCTTGGATTCATACATCGCGGTATCCGCATTGCGCATCAGATCTTCAAGGGTGTCACCGTCCATCGGATATACGGCGATACCGATGGATGCCTCGACCAGCAACTGCGCCCCTTCCAGTTCAATGCTGGACTTGAAGATGTCGTGAATGCGATTCGCCAGTGCCATGCCCTGTTCAGGTTGATTGGCCGAGATCGACAACAGGCTGAATTCATCCCCACCCAGTCGTGCAACCACATCACCGTCTCCCAGCAAGGCACTCATGCGTCTGGCCACGAGCTGTATCAACTCATCGCCGATGGCATGCCCATACATGTCATTGACCGTCTTGAAATTATCCAGATCCATGGCCAGCAGCGCAAAGGATCCGTTGATCTGCCGGGCTCTTGCTATGGCACTGTTCGCCAGTTCGTTGAACAGGCGCCGGTTGGGCAGATCTGTCAACGTGTCGTGCAGCGCAAGGTGGGCAATTCTGGCCTCGCTCTGACGACGCTGAGTCAGGTCGCGTATGGCAATCATCTCCCCCACTTCGCCAGTCTGCAGCATGATGGCGCGACGACAGAGTTTCGCCGGAAAGTCGGTGCCGTTGTCACCGCGAACCTGAATCTCCTGGATGACCGCATCATCGTCCATCTGCAGCTTTTCCAGCGCTTCGATGGACCAGTCGGAAAGGCACCTTTCGCTGAAGTTGTCATCCAGACCCAGCAACTTGCGAGCGGCCAGATTGGTGTCCAGAATGGTCAGGTCGCGGTGCACGATGAGCCCCTCGAAAGCGCCATCAGCCAGCACTCTGAAGCGTTCCGCCTGGGCTGCCAATTGACCGGATACACGCTGGTCGACAATCGCCGCAATGATGCCGATCGTCAGAATGGTCAGCGATGCCAGTGTGACCCCGGCAATGAGAAAGGTACGCGATACTCCGGTTTCGGCATCAAAGAAGCCAAGCTCCATGCGGGTGGCCGACATGCCCACAAAGTGCAATGACAGTATCATCAGCAGCATCAGGCCCCCTGCCGCCGGTTTCCAGCTGGCCTTCGAACGATCGAACAGGATGTCGACGGACAGTGCTCCGAACAAGGTGGTGGCGACCAGGGAGACGACAACCAGGTCCATGTCGTAGCTCAAGGATCCGGGAAATCGAAGTGCGTCCATACCGATGTAGTGCAAGGCGGCCACACCGGATCCGACCAGCACACCCCCCATGGCACGAAAGAGTCGCTGGCCACGCAGCCTGAAGGCAACGAGGAAACCGATGCTGACAACCACGGTACCGACCAGCAAGGACAGAACGGTCAACGAAAAATCATAGCTGATCGGCACACTCGTCTGATACGCCAGCATGGCAATGAAATGTGTGGACCAGGCGGTACAGCCAGCACACAGGCTCAGCAGCGACATCCAGAGCAGGGACCGTTCAGCGGACATGACCCGACCACCCACGATCATGCAGGTCGTGCAACCCAGCAGACAGATGAGGCCTGCCAGCAGAATCAGACTCAGCTCATGATCCAGAGTCAGACAATCCACTATTCGAAGCATTGATCCATCCATTATCCGTTGAGTGGCAGCACCGAATACCGGCGAACCCCAATCTTCAGGTAGTCGGCCATGACTCGGGCGACTGTAGGCATTTGCGCGAACTTTAGGTAACAGGGTTACAGAAGTGACCTGTGGGCATGCTTTAATGGCGCGGGTTCCACCTCTCAATCGCGGTGTGCTGCATCTCCGGACATGATCTATCTATTCCTGGTTTCCATGGGTTTCATTGCCTATACCTACGCGGTGTTTCCACTGCTGCTGCACCTGCGCGCACGGTCGCAGCCGGTACTGAGTACCGTGGTCCCGGAGCACTGGCCCTCGGTGAGCATCGTGATTCCCACCTGTAATGAAGCCCGTTTTCTCCCGGCCAGATTGAACAACCTGGCAGCACTGGACTATCCGGCGTCGAAGGTCGAATGGATCTTCGTGTCCAATGGCTCCACCGATGGCACAGAGGCCTGGCTGCACAGTGCATTCTTCGGCTATCCCGATCGCAAGTATCTGCATCTGGCAACGCCGGTTGGAAAGAGCAGCGCCATCAAACAGGGGGTTGCCCTGGCCAGCGGCCGCATCATCGTGTTCATGGATGCACGCCTGCCCGTATCAGGCAATGCCTTGAAAAAGCTGGTGCCCTATCTGCAGTACCCGGAGGTGGGTGCCGTCAGCGGTGAACTGGTCCTGTCCGATCCAACCAGCCTGGCTGCCGGAAACTTCGGCCTCTACTGGCGCTACGAGAAATGGATTCGCGAAAACGAGAGTCGCCTGTATTCGACGACGGGGGTCACCGGCGCCTTGTACGCCATTCGCCGGCGTGACTTCAAGCCCAATCGAAACGCCACGCTGCTGGACGAATTCGACACCCCGGTCAGATTGCTGAAACAGGGAAAGCGCACGCTGTTCGTGGCTGGCGCGCATGCCTACGACAAGGCCTCGGACAATATCCGGCAGGAATTTCAGAAAAAGGTGCGCAATCTGGCCGGCAACTGGCAATCGTTCCAGGCAAATCCCTGGCTGTTCCAGCCATCCAGAAACCCGGTCTGGTGGCAATTCCTGTCTCACAAGCTGTTCCGCCTGCTGGTGCCTTATGCACTGATCACCGCGTTTGTCAGCGCCCTGCTCGGTGAGGGCACCTTCCTCGATATCATGTTCGCGCTGCAGTGGATCTTCTACGTACTGGTGGCCGCAAGCTACCTGAACATGCCCGGCACCGGCAACCGGGTAATGAATCTGCTCAAGGTCATTGTCCAGCTCAATGCTGCAGCCCTGATGGCCACGCTGCACCACCTGAAAGGTCAGCAACCTCCCGGCAGGGGCCGATCGGGCTGAGCCATGCAAGCCCGGGGGTGGCTGACCCGGGCGCACACCGGACGCCGCCGCTGCGGCTAGCCCTGATTGGGTACCGCGCCCTTGGCTTTGGGTGTCCTCTGTATACCCAGCCGTCGCTCACGCAGAATGATGACAACACCGGCAATGATGATCAGCAACACGCCGGTAAGCATCAACGGCGTCGGCACCTCGCTGAACACAAAATAGCCGATCAGTAGTGCCAGCAATATCGAACTGTATTCAAAGGGCGCAATGACGGCCACCTCGGCATGGCGGTAGCTTTCCGTCAGCAGAATCTGGCCAACGCCACCCAGCAATCCACCCGCCACCAGCAGCGCAAAGGAATGCGCCGATGGCAATACCCAGCCGAAAGGCAGAGTCAGCAGCGCCAGCAGGGAAGACATGCAGGAAAAATAGAAGACGATGGCACCCGTACTTTCCGTTGCCACCAGCTTGCGAGCAAACACCTGCGCCAATGCCGAGAACACCGCCGCCATCAGTGCAGCAAAGGCACCTATGGTTTCCAGGCGGCTGGAAGTGGCGAAGTCCATGTCGGTGAATCGCGGCAACACGACCAGAAAGACACCGAACAGGCCAAGCAGCAGCGCGGCAAATCGGACCGCCCGAATGCGTTCGCCGAGAAACATGGCGGCCAGTATGGTCACCATGAACGGGGCGGTATAGCCGATGGCCACCACTTCAGGCAGGGGCAACAAACCCACGGCCAGGAATCCCAGCCCCATGGCGCAGCTTCCCATCATGCCACGCCACACATGCCCCATCGGGTCCACGGCCCTGAGCTTGCCGGGGAATTCTCCGCGAAACATCAGCCAGCCCAACAGCACCGGAATGGCGAAAAAGGAGCGAAAGAACATCGCCTCCCCCGAAGGAACATGATCAGCAGAGGCCTTGACGCAGGAGAACATCATGACAAACAGGCCGACCGACAGGACCTTGAGGATAATGCCTTTGACCGGATTCACTGGAGATGCTGGCGGCTGCGAGGGGGCGGTTACTATAGGCCAAGTCTACCGACATTGTAAGGCGTGGGCTCCTCACCTCGCACCCGGCCGCTGACGCTATACTCGCCCTTTTACACTCAGAGCCCCATGGACGCCGACGCCTTCTGGATTACCGGAGCACGATCCGGAGAGATACGCAGCACCGCATTGCCCGAGGCAGGGCCGAACGAGGTTACCGTCCGCTCGCTCTATTCGGCCATCAGCCGCGGCACCGAATCGCTCGTCTTCAACGGTGCGGTACCTTCGGGGGAGTATCAGCGCATGAAGGCCCCGTTTCAGGAAGGCAACTTCCCCTGGCCGGTCAAGTATGGATACATCAATGTCGGCCTTGTCGAACACGGACCGGCGTCCTTGCTCGGTCAACAGGTGTTCTGTCTGTATCCGCACCAGAGCCGATACGTGGTGCCGGCAGACGCTGTCACTCCCATTCCATCGCAGATACCCGCCGGCCGGGCGGTTCTGTGCGCCAATCTGGAAACGGCCATCAATGCCCTGTGGGATGCACGGATTGCCATCGGTGACAAGGTCAGCGTGGTCGGTGCAGGCGTTGTCGGCTGTCTGGTGGCCTGGCTGGCCGCGGCCATACCCGGCTGCGAGGTCGAGCTGGTCGACATCAATGCTGACCGGGAAACGCTGGCACGGGCACTGGGGGCCAGCTTCAGCCTGCCTGAGCGGGCGCAGACGGAACGCGATCTGGTGGTGCATGCCTCGGCCAGCGAGCAAGGACTGGAGACCGCTCTGGCGCTGGCAGGATTCGAGGCCACCGTACTGGAATTGAGCTGGTATGGAGACCGTCCGGTCAAGGTGCCTCTTGGCCAGGCATTCCATTCCCGCCGCCTGCAGATTCGTTCGTCACAGGTCGGGCAGATTGCCTCGACTCAGCGCGCTCGCTGGGACTACCGCCGCCGTCTGTCTCTGGCGATCCGTCTGCTGGACGACGAGGTACTGGACAGACTGATCAGCGGAGAAAGTGATTTTGCCGAACTACCCGAGGTATTCGGCACTCTGATGAATGGTGGTCGGGATGTGCTGTGCCATCGTATCAGATACCATCGTAAAACCACCTGAAACCGGATACCTGCCTGTGTACAGTCTGAACGTCAGAGAACATTTCATGATCGCCCACAGTTTCAAGGGTGAGATATTCGGGCCGGCACAACGCATGCACGGAGCTACCTATGTGGTCGACCTTGAAATGCGTCGCCCGCAGCTCGATGATGACGGACTGGTGGTGGATATCGGTCTGGCCAGCCAGCAACTGGCTGCCGTTCTGGCCGACCTCAACTACCAGAACCTGGACGAAGTCCCCGAATTCGCTGGCAAGAATACAACCACCGAATTTCTGGCGGCTGTCATTTTCGACAGAATTGCCGCCCGCATCAGCGCCGGTGAACTGGGTCCAGCGGCCAGGGGGCTGACCACAATGAAGGTGACTCTGCATGAATCCCATATTGCCTGGGCAGCCTTCGAAGGTGATCTGCCCGCTTGAGACGCTCGATCGACACGCTGTATTTCCTGATCCCCGGTGACATCGACACGCTCACGGGTGGCTATCGCTATGACAGGCGCATCATTCAGGGTCTGCGCCAGCTTGGCAGACCCGTAGAGCTGATCACCCTTGGTGAGAGTTTTCCGTTTCCCGATGCCCGCGACAGGGCACATGCGCAAGCCTGCCTGGCGGGTCTTCCCGATGGCGCCCTGGTGCTGATCGACGGTCTGGCTGGTGGCGTCCTGGCGGAGCCTTTGTCAACGCAGGCAGGCCGCTTGCGTCTGATCTCACTGGTACATCACCCGCTGGCACTGGAGACCGGCATCGACGTCGACACTGCCAGACAGCTGAAACAGGAGGAGTCCGCTGCCCTGGCTCAGGTAGACCGAATCATCACGACCAGTGAAACCACAGCTCTGTCACTGCGCGACTACCGTGTCCCCGATACAGCGATAGTCACCGTCTGCCCCGGCACAGACAGCGCGCCACTGGCCGCAGGCTCCGGCACCGGGACACCTCGACTGCTGTGCGTTGCGACGCTCACGCAGCGCAAGGGACACCGCGTTCTGCTCGATGCGCTGGCCAGTCTTCGTGACCTTCCGTGGAATCTGGTCTGCGCCGGCAGCGCCGAGCGTGATACGACTGTCGCCCGGGCGTTGTTCGCCCAGACACGGGCACTGGCCCTGCAGGATCGGGTACGGTTTCCCGGTGAAGTGGACGAAAAGACGCTGAGTGCGCTCTACCATGAAGCCGATCTGTTCGTTCTGGCCTCCTTTCACGAAGGCTATGGCATGGTGCTCGACGAAGCCATCGCACGCGGCTTGCCGATCGTCGCCAGCGATGCCGGAGCCATGGCAGCCACCGTGCCTGCCAACGCCGGCCTGCTGTGTACAGCCGGCGACACCCAGGCGCTGGCCGCCGCATTGCGCCTGTTTCTGGAACACCCGGAGACTCGGTCTGACCTGCAAACAGCGGCCAGAGAGGCGAGAAGCCGGCTCCGCAGCTGGTCACAGGCAGCCATGGAATTCAATGAGGCCCTGCAATGGTAGACCAGGTGACGAACGGCAATCCTGCCGGATTCAGTAGCGAATGGCTGACGCTGCGCGAACCGGCTGATCACGACGCCAGGTCGGAGAGCCTGACGCGACAACTGGCAGACTGGGCTTGCGCGCAACCCGGCTTGACCGTCATCGAAATGGGCTGTGGCACCGGTTCCAACTTTCGGTTTCTATGTCCTCACCTTGGACATGGGCAGGAGTGGACGCTGTTCGATCACGACGAGATGCTCCTGACGCAGCTGCCGATCTCGATACGGCAATGGGCTGGCCAGAGGCGGCTTGACGTCAGCGCCAGCGCCAATGCCATCGAGGTTGCAGGCATGAATTTCAGTGCCCGTCTACGCTGGCAACAGGCGGATCTTGCCAACGAGCTGCATACCCTGCCCTTCGAGTCAGCTCAGCTGATCACAGCCTCTGCCCTGCTGGATCTGACTTCACAGGCCTGGCTACAGCAGTTGGCCGAACAATGCATCAGCCATCAGTGTGCCTCTCTGTTCGTGCTCAACTACGATGGGCGCATCAGTTGGCAGCCCGAAGAGCAATACGACGTACGAACCATGGCTCTGCTGAACAGGCACCAGCTCGGCAACAAGGGGTTCGGACCGGCAATGGGACCGCAGGCAGGACAGGCTCTGGCGAAATTGCTGAGCCGACATCAGCAATGTCAGGTCGAGCGCAGCGATTGGCAGATCGGTCCTCGCCAACAGGCCCTGCAACAAGCCCTGCTCGCTGGCTGGCTGGCAGCGGCCGAAGAATTGGCCCCGGCAGAAGCTGATGCTCTCGAGCAATGGCATGCGCATCGCCTCGATCATATTGCAAGCATGGAATCGTCACTCGACGTGGGGCATACCGACATCCTGTCGCTGCCTCTCAGCGCCCCGCCCACAACCTCGTGACCGACGGACCCTTGGCTGCCGAAGACACCTCTGCTTCGTGTGCCCTGCCCTCCCAGAGATTGTCATCGAGTTCGAAATCCCACATGACATCCTCACCCATCCTGTAGAGCTTGTAGGCCGGACGCAGTGCCTGCAACATGCTCTGCGCACCCGGAATCTGCAAGGCCGGCACGCCGTCACCGACCAGCACCGGAGCCGTTGCAATCTGCAGACGATGCAGACAGCGCGCATTGAAGAATCGCGACACCGTTACCCCACCACCTTCCACGAAGACTCGCCTGATTCCCTGATCTGCCAGCACGGCAAGTATGGCGCGAGGCTCCAGCGCCTTCCCGTCCGACTCAACGGCTATTCGGCGACAGCCAGGCAGTTCGGGACAGGCCGACAGATCGGTTTTGCTGTCATGCAACAGCCAGGTGGAAGCCTGGCCGTCATTGAGAATCCGCGTATCCGCAGGCACACGCGCGGCCGGGTCGATGATGACTCTCACGGGACTCTCACCTCTGACCGCGCGCGTGGTCAGCTGCGGATCGTCTGCCGTGATGGTACCGGCCCCGACCACCACTGCCTGACACAGGGAACGCAGACGATGCAGATGCTTGCGGTTTTCCTCGCCGGTTACGAAGAAGGCATCGCCACTGCAAGTCGCGATCCTGGCATCGACACTCTGCCCCAGGTGCGCAACGACATGCGCTGGCTGCAGCGGTGTGCCCAGAATGGGCAGGTACAGCTCCAGCAGGTGTTGTGTCTCGACAGGCAGGTCATCTGCCTGATGCCAACCACTATCTGCCTGCAGGCGAAGGTGTACCTGCCCTTCGCTGGCAGACACTCTGGATACCGAGCCATCCCCATGCGAATAGCGCAACGCAATGTCACCGGCATTCGACGAGCCATGGGAAACATCATTGGCCAGCCACTCATCCATCAGCGAGCGTGCTGCCATCAGCAAAGCCCAGGCTTGCTGCTCGGCTGGAGATTCGGTCAATTGCTCAGACACGCCGGATATCACATCATGACAGGTTCAGGGACATTCGAATCATGCAGTAAAAGACGTCATGATGCCACTGTCGGTTCAAAGCCCTCCCATCATCGAATCCAGACGATCCTTGACGCTCATGGCGGGGGCTGCCATGGGGATCATGGCCTTCAATGGACCATGAAACGGTATGGCGCTTACGGGCTGTACGGGAAATGGCAGACTGCTCTCGGGCTCTCCCAGCACCTTGCGAGTCAGTGCACGGCCCATGACCGAGGTCATGGCAATACCGCGACCACTGAAACCGAGAGCAGACGTCAGCCCCGGTGCTGGCTCATGAATGTGCGGCATCATCTCCGGCGTGACCGCGATACGCCCTCCCCAGGTACGCTCCAACGCCGTGCCCCGCAGTTGCGGAAAGACCGTATGCAGCCCCTTCTGCAAACGAGCAATGGCCAGCTTGCCTACGTGCTCGGAGCTCCCGACACAACCGAAGATCAGGCGACCATCGCGGTCATATCGGCAGAAATAGATGGCCAGGCGGGTATCGGACAAGGTAACCGAACCGGGCAGCACGGTTGCTCGCAGCGACTCACTCAGGGGCTCTGTCGCCAGGGCAATGCTCACGAGCGGCAAGAACGTCTTCTGCAAACCCGGTGACGGTGAGGTTCCGGTATAGCCATTGGTTGTCTGCACCACCTGTTCGGCTGTCACACTGCCCTTCACTGTGCTGACCTTCCATTTCCCGTCTCGCCGCTCCATGGATTGCACCGGCTCTTCACAGAAAATCCGTGCGCCACGCGCCTGCGCTGCACGCGCATAACCACGCGTCAGTGACAGTGGATGCACATGCCCGCCCGCCTGATGAAACAGGGCAAAGCGATAGGCTGGTGAACCGCTCATGTCCTTGACCTGCTCTGCCTCGAGCAGATCGATTCGGGCGCCTGCCTGCGACCAGCCGGCCTGCAGATGCTCCAGAGATCGCCTGCTCTGACGGGTATGCGCCGCCTGCACCCAACCGTTCTGAACCGCATCGCATTCGACATCGTAGTGTTCGATATCGTGAAACAGATCATCTGCCGCACTCAATGTGGTTCTGACAAGAAGCTCTGCACGCGCGTCACCAAAGCGGCTTGCCAGCTCATCCGGGGTCTGGCGCCAGACAGGGTTGCATTGTCCACCACTGCGCCCCGAGGCTCCCCAACCGATGTCTCGGGCCTCCAGCAGAACCACCGAAAGGCCTGCCTCGGCCAGTCCCAGTGCGGTGCGACAGCCGGTCAGACCTCCACCGATGATGACGACATCTGCCGTCGTATCCTCTTCAAGGCGCGAGCAAGGCGGTCTGGCCGTCGCTGTTGTCGGCCAGTGAATCTCCCGAACCGGATCGTTGCTCACCTGAAAGCACCTCCAAAAAAAGTTCTATATTATAAAACTCATATTCCTTGATTTAAAACTTAATACAGACCCGTATGACTGTCAATGAGATCCTCGAGGCATGAAAATGCGTGTTCGCCCGACACTTCTCGTAACAGACAGGAAACCGGTCTGATTCGGAGAAAAACATTGACCTGACTGGGCATTCACCATTAGCCTCATATTGCGATATTCAAGTTCTGTCATATGAAACCTGTATATCGTGCTGATGCGACAACGATGAAAGCTTCGGCCCAAGGCCAGCTAATGACCTCGCTAGGAGAAAGATATGAATTTTCGTATTACACGCGCACTGATTGTGGGCACGGTGTCAGCCCTGTCCACCCAAGTGGCCATGGCTCAGGACCTTGACGAACTGACCGTCGGATACTTTCTGGAATGGCCCATGCCGATGATCGCTGCCAAGGACTCCGGAGCCTACGATGAGGCTCTGGGCATACCGGTAAAATGGGTATCCTTCGAAACCGGCACCGCCATGAGTGCTGCAATGGCATCCGGTGATGTTCACCTGTCTGTCTCACAGGGCGTACCTCCCTTCGTGGTAGCCGCATCCGGTGGGCAGGATCTGCAAGTACTCGATGTTGCAGTCAGCTACTCGGACAACGACAACTGCATCATCAATGCAGACCTTGAAATCGACAAGGACAGCGCCGGTGAACTGGCCGGCAAGAAAGTCGCCGTACCGCTGGGTACCGCTGCCCACTATGGCTTTCTGCGTCAGATGGACCACTTCGGTATCGACCTGGCCAGCCTGCAGATTGTCGACATGGCACCACCGGAAGGCGCTGCCGCACTGGGGCAGGGCGCTGTGGATTTTGCCTGTGGTTACGGCGGTGGTCTGACCCGCATGAGAGAGTATGGCAACTCACTGCTGACAGGTGAAGAAAAGGAAGAACTTGGCATACTGGTATTCGATGTCACTACGGCACCAGCATCCTTCATCGCCGAGAACGGTGAGCTGGTGGCGAAGTTCCTGTCCGTGACTGCGGCCGCCAACGAAGACTGGAACGCCAATCAGAATGAGGACATGCTGGCACTCATCGCTGAAGGGTCCGGCATGGATCTCGAGGCCGCCAAGAGTGCCATCTCGACCATGAAATTCCCGTCCGTCGAAGAACAGCTGTCCGAGAAATGGCTGGGTGGCAATGCGGCCGAATTCATGAAGGGTGTTGCCGATGTCTTCGTCGAAGCCGGTTCGATCGACTCGGCTCTCGACAGCTATGTCGATGCAGTCAATATCGGTCCCTTGCAGGCAGCCCACGACATGTAAACAAGGCTCTGCCATCGGCGCCACATTCGTGGCGCCGGTCACTTCTTCATTCGATGAACACGAGTAACAGAGCTCTGACTCTGGCAGTCAAGGGAGATTGGTGTGGGTAAACTGATTCTGGAACATCTGTCGATGCGCTTCGACATCCCCAACGGCGAGACAGTGCATGCACTGAAGGACGTCTCATTGACGCTTAACAAAGGGGAACTTCTCAGCGTGCTCGGCCCATCCGGGTGTGGCAAGACAACCTTGCTCAATATCGTTGCCGGTTTCCTTGCCCCTACCGAAGGGCGGCTGGTATTGAACGATCACGATATCGTGGGACCCGATGCCGAACGCGGCATGGTATTTCAGCAAGGGGCATTGTTCGAGTGGATGTCAGTCAGGGAGAACGTGGGTTTCGGGCTGTTGATGAAAGGCACTCCGGAAAAGGAGAAGGCCATTGTGGTGAATCATCTGCTCGATGTCGTCGGCCTGCGCGAGTTCAAGGAAAAGGCGGTTTATGAATTATCCGGTGGCATGCAGCAACGTGTCGCCCTGGCTCGCTGCCTTGCCAATGACCCCGATGTCATCCTGATGGACGAGCCTCTGGGCGCACTGGATGCACTGACCCGCGAAAAGATGCAAAGCCTGGTACTGAAGCTGTGGAAGGAGACCGGCAAGACCATCATTCTGATCACGCACTCGGTGGAAGAGGCGTTGCTGCTGGGTGAGCGATTGATCGTCATGGCACCACGACCAGGCCGAATACACAAGGAGTACCAGCTGCCATTTGCCGAACTCGGCGTGGAATCGGACCTGAGAGAAGTGAAGAAGCACCCTGATTTTGCATCAACCAGAGAGGAGATTCTGAACATGATCTGGGACATGGAAGAGGAAATCATGGGTACAACGGAGGCCGCGCAATGATCCCTCTACTGATTTACGTCTCCATATTCACTGTCGCTTACCTGATCGTCACCAAACTCATTGCAGGTGCGCATCAACGGGTTTTCTCTTCAAGAAAAACCGTGACCTTCGGCGACGAGAGCGCCGTACGACCCAACCGCATTGCCAGCGTGATTTCCATCGCAACGCTGTTTCTGCTATGGGGCATATTCACCGGCTCGACGCTGCTGCCGGCATCCCTGCATGCCCCGGCACCATTCGAAGGCACCGCCACTTTCACCTATACAGCGCAAAACCAGGCTCGGGAAACCGACGATGCGACGGTCACCGTTCTGGTACACCCTCGCGAAGCCTCTGCCAGCGCGCCGGAAATCGAACCGGGTGAGGGCTTCGCCCTCAATGATTCGACCAGTGTTGCCCAATGGCGAACGAAGCTGATCAATGTCATCAGGAACGATGAAGCATCAGATGGCGACAAACTGCAAGTCGTTGCCATCGACGGCCAGGCCATCAGTCCCGGCGCCAGCGTCGATGTCGACGGCGGTACCGTGACACTCTCCGACAAGGGAACGCCGAACTTCGAACCGACGCGCGGTTGGCAAATGGAACCGCTGTACTTGCCGGCCCCCGAAAAGGTATGGGAGCGCACCGTGAAAATCGCCAGTGAAGGATTCAGGAATTTCACCCTTGCCGAGCATCTGGGCTACTCACTGTTCCGGGTTATTGTCGGTTTCCTGCTGGGCGCTCTGGTCGGGATACCGCTGGGCTATGCCATGGGACTGAGCAACTGGTTTCGCGGCTGGTTTGATCCGATCGTGGAATTCATGCGACCGGTTCCACCACTTGCCCTGATTCCTCTGGTCATCATCTGGGCAGGTATCGGCGAAGCCGGAAAGATCATCCTGCTGTTTCTGGCAGCCTTGTGGATCATGGCCATTGCCGCGCGTTCCGGTGTTTCCGGCGTGAAGATTTCCAAGGTTCACGCCGCCTACTCGCTCGGTGCCAACAAGAAACAGATCATGCGCTACGTCATCATTCCGAACTCCCTGCCCGAGATATTCACCGGAGCCCGTGTGGCCATGGGTGTGTGCTGGGGAACCGTGGTGGCGGCCGAGCTGGTTGCCGCCGAACAGGGTGCCGGCATGATGATCATGACCGCCTCCAAGTTCCAGAATACCGACATCGTCATCATGGGCATCATCCTGATTGGCGTGATCGGCTTCGGCATCGACATGCTGATGCGCTGGGCCGAGAGGATTCTGGTTCCCTGGAAAGGCAAGGGCTGATCACGTCTGCAAGACTGCGGGTTGTCAGCGACAACCCGCAGTGCATTACTCGACCTCCCCTGCAGCAACAATGCTGGCGTAAGGAGACTCCTCGAACACCACCTGCGAAGGATTGTCAATGCCACTGACACCTTTCATCGAAGCGGGGAATCTGCCAGGAGGCAGAGAAACAGGCGGTTTGACCAACCCGGCGACCTTGCCCGATCACCACACCAGCGGGCGACTTCCTGGCATTTGGTCAGGTGGTGCCATGCAACCGATGAGCTGCGCCGGTAGAACATCCCGGGCGCCCGGATATCGCGAACCGTGGATACCAGAACAATGAGCGATATACAACAATATGAAAAGCTCGATAGTAGAGAAATTACTGCATGTCCTGACACTGGTCAGTGAGTCGAAAAAGCCCAGAACCTTCTCTGAGCTGGTTGCCGACAGCGGCCTGCACAAGAGCACTCTGCATCGACTGCTGGCACTGGGATTGCAATATGGGGTGCTCCAGTACGACGAGAAAGGCAAGACCTACCTGCTGGGTCCCAAACTGTTCGATCTGGTCAAGAACGCCTACCAGGGTTATGACATCCAGATACTGGCACTGAACGAAATGATGCGCCTGCACAAGCTGGTGCGCCAGAATGTCACCATCGGCGTGCCCGTCGGTTCGGATACCGTCTATCTGCGGATCCTGGAAGCACCGCAGTCCATCGGCCCGATTCCACAGCCGGGCATGCGCGAGCCCTTCCATTGCTCCGCCTCAGGCAAGGCCCTGATGGCATTTCGCCCTGACAGCGCCATCAAGACCAAACTCGATGGACATCACTTCGAGAAATACACTGCCAACACGATCACCTCCGCAAGCAAATACCTCAAGGCACTCAAGGAAGTCCGCAAGACCGGATTCGCGGTCAACGATCGCGAGGAATATGACCATTTCGTCGGCATATCGGCACCCATTTTCAATTACCTGTCGGAACCCATCGCTGTCCTGAACATATGGAGCCTGCATCAGCGTTGCCCGCTCAGCGAGTTGCAGGGATGGTCCACGGAGCTGATGGCATCGACTGCTCGCGTTACCAGTCTGATAGGAGGCAAACCTCCGGAGCTGAGCACCTTGATCGGTCATTGAGAGCAACACGGCAGGCACTCGAAGAACGTTTCGGAACTGTTGCCTGAAAGCATGATCAGAAGCTGACTGATCGGGTAAATCCTTACCCTGGTAACCCAATTCTCCGGTCTCACCGTATAGTGTTCAACACAAGGACTCAGCAACCAGACGGATGACCTGCTCCAGAACTCAAGACAAACAGATGACTGATCCACTGGCAGTAGAACGGTGCATCGTTGAGCTGCAACGAGGCCGCGAAGTGGTCCTCACCGACCCCGCCGGCAACCGGGCAATCACCCTGGTCGAGAGCCTGACCCAGGACATGCTGGCAGCCATTCAACAGGCAGGGCCGTGCCAACTGATCCTCTCTGCCAACCGCGCCGAGGTGCTTGGACACACCGCTCGCTCAAGGGCGGCTGTGCTGTCTCTACCTGCCAAGGCACCACTGCACACCGTACGGCAACTGGCAGGGCTGGAGACGCTTAGGCGGTCCGTACCGGAGCAGGATCAGTGGCACCTTGCAGCCGATTCCTCGCTGGCGGCGCTGCGTCTGGCTCGGCAGGCGCATACTCTACCGGCATTGCTCAGCTATGCCCTGCCGGTGGGACCAGGATCGATCCTGAGTACCAGTGTCGACGATGCGCTGCTGCATGAACCCGACACCTCGAAGCTGATGGCATTGAGCCGCACTCGCATTCCACTGGCCGGTGCCGACAGTGTGGAGCTGGCGGTTTTCCGCGAACGTCACGGTTCGGCTGAACACGTGGCGATGACAGTCGGTCGTCCGGACCGCAGTCAGGCAGTCACTGTCAGATTGCATTCATCCTGTTTCACCGGTGATATTCTCGGCAGTCTGCGCTGCGATTGCGGCGAACAACTCAGCAGCGCCATCCACAGCATGGCATCGGCAGGCGGCGGCATCATCCTCTACCTGTCCCAGGAGGGTCGCGGTATCGGGCTGGCCAGCAAGCTGCGCGCCTATCAGTTGCAGGATGAGGGTCTGGATACCCTGGAGGCCAACGAACATCTGGGGTTCGGTGAAGATGACCGACAATACCAGGCAGCCACCACCATGCTCAAGGCTCTGGATGTTCAACGTATTCGGCTGATGACCAACAACCCGCTGAAAATCGAGGCACTGCAGCGTGAGGGCATCGATGTCGTTGACCGCCTGCCGTCCCACACGCCGGTGAACATGCACAATGCACGCTATCTGGAAACCAAACGGACACGCGCAGGCCACCTCTTGCACGGGGATAGTCTGGTCGAGTCCCTTGTGTGAAAGCAGTACCCGTGCGGACACGCCGCACAGACAGGACACCTCAGGAGTCGAAGGTGGCGGTTGCCGCTCCAACCCTGTCTCGTCAGCTACTTCAGCACTGTTGCCTTGCCTCTCTGTGCATGCTGATCATCCTGTGGGTCGAATTGTCACTGATCGCAGATCCTGCAGACAAGACAAACCTGGCGCAGATGATCCTGATGACACTGCTGCCATGGCTTGTCATCTGTTGGCTATCCTGGAAAGGACTGCCTGATCATCCTCATGCGCGTTTCGGTGCAGCCAATGTCCTGACCCTGTACAGGGCAGCGGGTACCGTGCTGCTTGCCGGCTGGATTCCGGTCGTGTCCCAACTGCCACCGCCTGGTCTGGCATTGCTCTCCCTGTGCTCGGTCCTGCTGCTGACCCTTGATGGCCTGGATGGCTATCTGGCGCGGCGTACCCACCTTGCCTCGGCATTCGGTGCACGTTTCGACATGGAAATCGACGCCTTGCTGACGCTGGTCATCAGCGTCCTGGTATGGCAATCGGGCAAAACCGGCATCTGGATTCTGCTGCTGGGTCTCATGCGCTACGGCTTCGTGCTGGCAGGTGTCGTATGCACTGCGCTGGACAATCCCCTGTTCCCGTCCTTTCGACGCAAACTGATCTGCGTCGTCCAGCTGGCCACGCTATGCGCAATACTCTCGCCATGGGTTTCCCCTCCCTGGTCCACCGCTCTGGGCATGGTTGCCTGCCTGCTTCTCTCAGCCTCCTTCGTCCGCGACACGCACTGGCTGCTCACACGGCCCTCATGAACAACCCGGCTGTTGTCATTCACTCGCGGTTGATCGCAGAACCAACAATGCCCCGGGCAGGCTACCGACAGTGGATATCAGGCCATACAGCACGCTGGTACCGATGGCGGCCTCCACCGACAGCCCCATCAGCGGCCACAGCGAGACAGCAACTGCTTCCCGAATGCCCCAACCACCGATGGACAGGGGAATGACCATGCTGAGCAGTACCAGCGGTACCACGCTGATGATACCGCCCAGCGGCAAAGCCTGATGCAGGGCCAATGCGCTACAGGCAAAAACGGCGAGATAGGTCGCAACCACCGCCAGACTCAGCAAGGACTGAATCTGCCACTGACGGTCTTCCACCCACACACGGTGCAAGGCCGTCCCCATCGCATCGAACAATGCTGCCACCTTTGCGCCAGCAAATCTGCGAAGAATGATGGCGATCATGCACAGCCCTGTGAGCAGCAACAATGCCACCAGCAGTATTCGAGCAGTCGCCTCCGGCGTCGCATCGTGCATCAGCAGGGGCCACAGGAGCCAGCCGATGATGGCGACCAGCAGCAAGGCAAGCTGCCCTGCCAGTCGTTCGATCACGACGCTTCTGGCCGACGCCGCGGCGCCTGCCGAATACCGGTTACGATAGATGCGGGCCGCATCCCCGCTGACACCACCCGGCAGGCTCAGATTGGCCAGGGTTGCCAGATAGTATTCCTGAATGGCACGGGGAACGCTCAGACCCTGGCCGAGTCGAACTGCCGTGATCTGCCAACGCAGTGCAGAGAGCACGATCTGCAGCTGGACAATGAGCAAGCCCATCAGCACCCAACGCCACTGCGCTTCGGCAAACAGGCGCATTGCCGCTCGAAGATCGACCAGCCAGGCAATGAGCAACAATAACAGGACCGTCAGCACAATGCGCAAGACACGCCTTCGGGACAAGGGGATCGAGCCCACGGAGCCATCGCCGGCTCCAGACGGTCGTGTCACTTCAGGTTCGCGCCTGTCACTCGACACATCCGCATCCGGCAATTCGTCGCTCATCGCAGTCGGTCTCTCGCTGCTGCTGCTCTACCTGACATTGCTGTTTCCGGGACACCCCGGAGAATTCGATGGGGACACACTGCGACAGATTCCGCTCGAAATGCCGGTCATCGTGCTGGCCTTGCTGTTGGTTAAAGGACGAGCCGCATACTGGCTTGGCAAGGTGCTGGTCCTGACACTGGGATCGCTGTTGTTGTTGCGACTGGCCGACCTGGGGTCCTTTCTCGCATTCAATCGGCGCTTCAATCCACTGCTGGAGATGCACCTGCTGGCAGATGGCTGGAATCTCGCGTCGACAACAATCGGTCCGCTGGAGGCGGCAGTGGTGGTTCTACTCATGCTGCTGGTTCTGGGCTTGCTGGCCGGCTTGCTGTATCGCGGGTTGCTTACTATCGCACAAACCCGGGGACGCACACGACGCTTGCTCATTCCGCTGAGCCTGATCAGTCTGATGATCGGTTCGATCCTGTTGTACAAGGTCGAACCGAGCCGTGAATCGTTCACGATCAGCGCTCGAGTCGTACCTGAATTCAGACAACGCATCACCAGCCTGCTGGCCTCGATCAGGGATCAACAGCTGTTCATCGGCGAACTGCAAGAGGATACCGTGCTGGACCGGAGCGAGCCGACATTCGCCAGCCTGCAGGGACGTGACGTGATACTGGTCTTCGTGGAATCCTATGGTCGGGGTTATCTGGACGCCGAGCGCTTCGCAGACGCGGCGCGGAATCGATTGACAACCACCGAAAACACACTGGAGAAGGCTGGTCTCAAGGCTCGTAGTGGCTGGCTGACATCACCGATTCGAGGCGGCCGCAGCTGGCTGGCACACGCCACCTTGCAATCCGGGCTGGAAGTCGATAACCAGGCACGCTTCGATCGTCTGATCAGTACCGATCGCAATTCCCTGAGCAGACTGTTCCAGCGAGCAGGCTGGCATACCATCGGCGTCATGCCGGCGATACAACTGGCCTGGCCGGAAGGGGCCTGGTACGGCTACGAATCACTGCATGTTGCTGCCGACATGGGCTATGCCGGTGAACGCTTTGGTTATGTCACCATGCCGGATCAATATACCCTGTCACATTTCGAGCAGGCCCTGAGACATCAACACGACGGCCCCATCATGGCCACGCTTGCATTACTGTCAACGCATGCCCCATGGACCCCACTTCCGCAGAAGGTGGATTGGGACACTATCGGTGATGGCTCCCTGTTCGATGGCTCTCAGCGTTTCGGAGAACCGATCAGCTGGAAATACCGCGACCGGGTTCAGGACATGTATATCCGATCCTTCGACTACACGCTGGAAATACTCGGAGAGTATGCCGCGCAATTTGCCGATGACGCGCTCATCATCGTGGTCGGTGATCACCAACCCCCACCCATCATCAATGGCTGGGGGGCCAGCGGAGACGTACCGATTCATTTCATCAGTCGAGACTCGTCCCTGCTGGCTCGCCTGCCTGACGCGCAGTGGGTCGACGGCATGCAACCCGATGACAGTATCCAGAGCCAGAGAATGGCCTCATTGCGTGGCAGTCTCTCGATCTTGTTCGAATGAGAATTACTGCTGCCGATTGGCCTCGGTCTCGATGATCAGTTCAACCACATCTCCTACCAGCGCATTCGCTACCCCGTAGTCCATGCCGTAATCGCTGCGCTGCAGCTGTCCACGTGCCGACACGCCAAGCGTGAACTGCTTGTGCCCGAACGGATACTTGTCTGCCTTGTTGAGTGTCGCTGTCAGACTCAGTGGCTGGCTCGTTCCCAGCAGCTGCAATTCTCCGGCGATGTCCGCTGTTCCATCGCCCTGCACAGCGATATTGTCTGCCGTGAAGCTCATCTCCGGAAATTTCTTCGTGTTCAGAAAGTCCTTGCTGCGCACATGCTTGTCACGTGCCTTGTGGTCTGACTGGACGCTGTCAGTCTTGACGGTAATCACGACATCCGTCAATTGCCCCGTCTCGTCATCGTAGCTAAAGGTGCCGGACACATCGGAAAAATATCCCAGCGTTTTCGCATAACCGACGTGTTCGATCAGGAATGCAACCGTGGTGTGCTCCGGATCGAGTGAGTACTGCTGGGCGGCGGCCAGCAGCGATGAGCTCGTCACGCCTGCCGACAGACCCAGCAAGCTTGCTAACAACAGTGTCTTCTTCATCAAGCCATCTCCGAATTGTCAAGGAAGTGCCATTGAACGTGAGCGCAAGCCCGAAACACCGGCCAGAGCGACCTCAGGCTAGTTGCCGCAGGCTGCCAGGAACCGCTTTACCGTTTCGGCCATGCCGAA
The DNA here is from genome assembly GCF_052681095.1 of Granulosicoccus sp. 3-233. Taxonomy (NCBI): domain Bacteria; kingdom Pseudomonadati; phylum Pseudomonadota; class Gammaproteobacteria; order Chromatiales; family Granulosicoccaceae; genus Granulosicoccus; species Granulosicoccus sp. 3-233. The sequence continues at coordinate 177,132 of NZ_JBQYLE010000008.1, read as the reverse complement.
CTGCACGGCATCGGCCGTCAGGCCATGACCGATGGATACTTCGTCCAGATAAGGTATACGAGCCACCAACGCAGGCAGATTCGCCACGGTCAGATCGTGCCCGGCATTCACACCCAATCCCAGCGCTCTGGCGGCATCGGCCGTGGCACCCAGACGCTCGACTTCCGCACGCATCGCAGCCTCGTCATCGTAGGTGCCGCCATAGGGACCGGTATACAGCTCGATCCGATCACAACCGGTATCCTTCGCCCACTTGACCTGCTCTGGATCGGCATCGGCAAACAGCGACACGCGCATGCCGCCGCTGTGCAGGCGCTCGACAATCGGCGCCAACATGTTGTGCTGCGACTTGAATTCCCAACCGTGGTCCGATGTCGCCTGCGCCGGGTCATCAGGCACCAGTGTCACCTGCTCCGGCCGGTTTTTCTCGACCAGTTGCAGGAAATCCTCGGTCGGGTAGCCTTCCACATTGAATTCACATTGCGAAAACTCCTCATCGATCAGCGCTCGCAGCTCGGCCACATCGGTGAATCGGGTATGACGCTGGTCGGGCCGGGGATGTACGGTCAGTCCATGCGCACCATTTTGCAAGGCAATGCGGCCAATGCCCGTGACGCTGGGCCATGGCAGATCACGTCGATTGCGCAACTGGGCGATGGCGTTCAGATTGACCGAGAGTTGGGTGGCCATGGGCATCCGGATAGCAGCTGGAAAGGCGAAAGTGCTGGCCGCCAGTATAGCCAACCTCGGGGCCAGGGGACACCGCCGCTCGGAATGCCCGTGATCGCCTGAAGCCCGGGGGCTTGCTCGGTAATCAGAATGCGATGCGAAAACTGGCCTGCAGAATGAGGGCGGAGTTGCGATCGAATACCGCGGTACTGAAGCGCTGATCCAGGTATTCCGCACGCAGACGCAGCTCGGTATCGGGAGTGAGCCTGACGCCGTATTTCAGCCCCAGTGTGGCACTGCTCATGGCATCCAGTCGATAATCGGCACTGGCGAGGCCATTGTCGGGCAGCAGCGGATTGGAGCCGGCATCCACCGACAGCTTGCGCTGATAGAAGTCGGCCGCGCTCTGCCGGTACAGTCGCACATGGGGTTCCAGATAGCGTTGTCGGTTCAAACGATGACGATAGCGCAGATCCACCGTGTGTGAGCGGATGCCCCAGTCATCCTGATACAGCCGATACCCCAGATGCAGTGAATGTTGCGTATCGCGCAGCTGATGCACCAGTTTGCCGAATACACTGGTGCGCAGTCGTGAATCCGGTCGGCTGTCATGAAAATTGGCAACGATGCGACCATCTTCATCCGCTGCGCTGATGACCTTGTACGGGTCCGAGTGATAACCATCGGATGCACTCAACGACAGGTTCAGCTGGACCACGGTCAGACGGTTCAGAACCCGGCTGATTCCGAACAGGGTATCCAGTGTGCTGCGCCCTCCTTCGCTGAACGGACGCGGTTGCTGCACATTGCCCAGAGGCTCTGGCGTACCTCCGGTATCACTGCGATAAATGCTGTCATCGATCCAGCCAAAGCCCGCCGTGACGGTGCTCAGTCTGTCATCCGACTCCCGCGCCAGTGACAAGTTGATACCCAGCGACTCGTGGTCGGATTCATCGGATACCACGCCACCGTAACTCAATGTGTAGCTCGGCGAAAGCGCCTGCTCCACGCCCAGTCCCAGCTGCCGGCGTGTATCGCTGAATTCACTGGTGGAATGGTCCAGGCGGTTGCGGCTGTTGCCACCGGATACACTGGTCACGGTGGATGCCGGACTGTCGCCGCGCAAGGCACCGGTCGGTGAAGCACCTGACATGGTGTCGTGCAGGGCACTGACCGTAATCGATGTGGTTTCATTCTCGCGCGCCAGCGTGGCAACCGCCTTGTTCACCGATACTCGCTGATCCGACTCGCGATACGAAAGATAGGCGGTATCCAGCTCCCAGCTCGCTGAACTGCCGGTGAGCCGTGACACGTCATCCGTCGACGCTGCTGTGCCCACCGGTGCCATGCCGACGCTAAGCAGGGCGCAACTGGCCGCTGACAACTGTTGGCGCAGGCTTCTCATCAATTGCAGCCACAGCCTCCACCCTGAACCACAACCCCACCGGTAGACCCTTCTTTCGAGAAATAGACATGATCATCAACGGCCTGCTCCATGGCATCGTTGATCAGCTGCATGTCATCCCGTGCCAGCACCCCGCGCTGCCAGGGTTTGACCTCGGTAACTTCGAACATGTCCTGCGTGGTGGAACAGGCACTCAGAGCCAGCATGAATATGCTCAAGGCGATGACTGCTGGCGCGTTGCAACGACCTCGGAAGATGCGATTCTGCCATGGCATGCGTGACGGCCTCGGGACGGGTATCGGGAGCGGCATGCAGAGAGTATCGGCGGGAAATTCAACGAGTTGAATCGACCGTCGTCGTTTCAGGGTCAGCGCTGGACCCAGAAATGTGCCTTGTGCCGCTCGAGAAAGGCCTCGGCATCGGCCCCGTGCAACAGTGCCAGGGTCGACATGATGCCGGCCTCGATGCAGGTATTGCCGGCCACTGTCACTGCTGCCGGGGCACCGACGACCGGCCAACCGGTCATCGGATCCAGAACATGGCTGTAGCGAACCCCCTCCTTGAGCAGATAGCGTCGAGCATCGCCACTGGTGGTCAAGGCCCCACGCTGCAACTGCAGGCTGGCGGAGGCATCGTCTTCCCCCTGACGCGACTCGATACCCACCGACCATGCTCCAGTCGCCTGAGGAGGCTTCGAGGCATGCAGGTCTCCACCGAAATTGACCAGACAGGCACCGGGACATCGTTCACGCAGCATCAACAGAACCCGATCAACCGCATACTCCTTGCCGATACCGCCCAGGTCGATCTGCATGCCGGCCGGCATGCTGAAATGCGGCCTGTTCCAGCTGACTCGCTGCCAGCCGATACGTGCCAGCAATGGTTCGATCTGAGCGGCCGACGGGACATTGTCCGAACCATCGAATGTCCAGGCTTCACGCAGTACGCCGGAAGTCACATCGAAGAGACCGTTCGAGGCATGAAAACAGGTGTCGGCAAAATCCAGCATGCGCGCTGTTTCCTCGTCAACGGTGACGGGCTTGCCCCCGGCCGTGTTGATACGATGGACGACATTGTCGCTGCGATAACGGCTGAAGAGTCTCTCGACACGCAAGGCCTCATTCTGTGCTTGGGTCACTAGCTGGCGAGCCAGCTTCTTCGATCGCAGCTCCAGATGCACTTCGCAGGGACTGGCCATGGCGCGGAATTCGCCAACCCAGATCGGCCCACGCTGCTCCAGTCGCAAGGTGTCCTTCATGGCGGATACCGCAACTCAGGTACGCTGCATGCCGTGATACAGATTGACCACATGTCTGGCTTCTGCGAAGAACAGCCAGCGCTCGACAAACACACCGGCGTAAGCGCTGATGACGGCCAGCAGCAGCAAACCGAAACTCACCTCACCGAGCAGGCCACTGATCAGCAGAAGGGGGAGCACGAAGGCCAGTGCGATACAGAGCACACGCAACCAGATGATTCTGGTGCGTTCCACCTGATAGCCGAATTCCTTGTTGTGGAAGGTATCACTGGCATGGCCCACATCCAGCAATCGAACCGTGGCACGCGTGAATCCCAGAGCTGTATTGATCGTTGGCCCGGCAGGCTGACCGATCCAGTGAAAATAGACCAGCTTCACCAGAGCTGCGATGACCAGTACAATCAGAACAAGCCTGGCTACCGGTTCAAACATCAGTCCCTGCTGAGCCAGCATGACACTCAGTATCAGTGCGCCGAGAAACAGCCCCAGCAGCACGAAATTGACAGGCGTCAATGCGGTATGCCACTGGCGGATGGTTTTCAGAGTCGCGTAGATCATGCCCGTACAGATCAGTACCATTGTCGCCAGCAGTGCCATCAAGACACCGAAAACGACGGTTGCCGCCGTATTGCCGGTAAACCACTGGCACAGCAACCACAGCAGTGCCACCGGATAGAAGGCCACTGCAAAAACTGCCTCACGCGAAAGCCAGGATGTCCTGAATCGGGTAAACGAGCGCCAGGCATTCTTCGGATTCGCCAGATGCAGAGTCGATGACAACAATCCAGCGGTTACCAGCAGCAGGCCGATCAGCCCCATGGCCACGATCTGGTCAGGGCTGGTGTCCGGAGCCAGGCCCAGCAGGTGCAACAAGCCAAGCAGAAACAGCAGACCGTAACCGGCACCCGCTGTCACGGTAAAGAAGATCACTGACAGGGCCGGATGCATCAGCTTGCCCCCTTGCCAAGCTTGTTGAAGGCATCTTTCTGACGCTTCATCCACTTGCCGATCAGCGAATCGCCACTGCTTGCTGCCTTGCGTTCGACCGTTGGAGCCGCTGGACGTTGGCGCGGTGGCAGGTACTTGTTGGTGGGTTCGTAGCCCAGTTCCGGCATCAGCGAATACCCACCCCGCTCTCGCACCAGCGTACTGACATTCGAATCGGGATCATCAAAGTCACCGAAATGCCGGGCATGCGAGGGGCAGGTCATGACGCAGGCCGGCTGCCGTTCCGCCTCGGGCAGATTCTTGTCGTGAATGCGATCGACACAGAGGGTGCACTTCTTCATGACGCCGTCCTCTTCATCGAGCTCACGCGCGCCGTAGGGACAGGCCCAGGAGCACAGATTGCAACCCATGCACTTGGACTGATCCACCAGCACGATGCCATCTTCCTCACGTTTGTAGGATGCGCCGGTCGGACAGACCGTCACGCAGGCTGCATCCTCGCAATGCATGCAGGACATCGGCGTATTGATGGTCTTGCTGTTCGGATAGTCATCGACCTCGAAATGTCGAATGCGGTTGAACCAGACGCCGCTGGGCTCCTTGCCGTAAGGCTCGTAATCGGTCAGTGGCCCGGTGGTTCCGGAGGTATTCCACTGCTTGCAGGCGACTGCGCAGGCATGGCATCCCACACAGGTATCCAGATCGATGACCAGACCGAGCTTCATCGCTTGTCTCCACTTGAAAGATGACCCCGGCTCAACGCATCCTGCAGGGATCGCTCGAGATTGACCGGTTCATGGGTGTGATACCGCAGCACGGACGGCGCTGCGGCCATGTCCGGCAAACGCTTGATGGCATCGAATGTCGGGTAGCTGCCTGTCTCGCCCGGTGCGGCCGGATAGATATCGACCTTCAGGTCATACCAGGCTGCCTGGCCGGTGACCGGGTCCGAGTTGCTCAGTCCGCGCTCTCCGTCCCTTGCCGGCAGCAACTCACTGATCAGATGATTCATCAGAAAGCCCTTCTGCGATTCCGGTGCATCATCGGACAGCCCCCAGGCACCGCTCTGCTTGCCAATGGCATTCCATGTCCAGACCGTATCCGGGTTGCAGCCCTCCATCAGTTTGACCTGACAACGGATCTTGCCGTGGTGACTCTGCACCCAGACCCAGGCCAGATCCTCGATACCCATGCTCTGGCCGCGCTGCCGATTCATGTACAGATAATTCTGCGCCATGATCTGCCGCAGCCAGGCATTCTGTGAATCCCAGGAGTGATACATGAACATGGGCCGCTGATTGACCGCATGGAAGGGATACTGCTCGTTATCGACTCGCTGTTCTTCCAGCGGAACGTACCAGTCAGGCAGAGGATCGAAATACTGTACCAGTCGTTGTCTGTCGACCTCATGAGCCGGCTGCGGCCCGTCATACAAGCCCTGCCCCGCCAGTCTGAATTTCTGCAGCACCTCTGAATACAGTTCCATGACGATGGGACCACTGTGACCATTGAAGCCGACGCTCTTGCTCCATTCGAGATAGTCCTTGTTGGCAAAACGGTAATAGCGCTGCTCCGGTGGCAGATGGTGCTCGAAAAAGCAGTCATTGTCCTGATAGGCCTGCCATTGATCCGGGTTGGGTGCCCCGACCATGGACTGCTCACCGTTCTCGCCACGCCAGCCCGCCAGAAAACCGATGCCTGGCGCTTTCTCCCATTGGGTAATGAATTCCTTGTAGTCCTTGAACCTGGCACTGCCATCCGGATTGGTCAGCGCCGGAAATTCCAGCCGCGAACCGATATCGATCAGTACTTCCTGCCAGGGCCGGACGTCACGATCGGGATCTATGATCGGCTGGCGGATGGAGTCGCAGGCAGCGTGGGGCTCCGAGATCGGACGGTCGAGCATGGAGATGGTATCGAAACGTTCCAGGTAGGTGGTATCGGGCAGCACCAGATCGGAGAAATTGACCATCTCTGAATGAAAGGCGTCACTGGTGACGATGAATGGCAGCTTGTAATCGCCGTATTCATCCTTCTCACGCAGCATATCCTGCACTTCAGCCGTGTTCATGCTTGAATTCCAGGACATGTTGGCCATGAACAGGATCAAAGTGTCTATCGGGTAGGGATCGCCCTTGACCGCGTTGTTGATCACCATGTGCATCATGCCGTGATTGGCAATCGGCGCCTCCCAGGAATAGGCCTTGTCGATCCTCAGCGGCTCACCAGCGGCATCCACCACGAGATCCTCCGGGCCCATCGGAAAACCCAGCGGCGGCGACGACAAGGGTGTATCCGGCGCCATGGTCCTGGCAGGTTTGATCGGCGGTGCGATGTGCTTCGGGAACGGAGGTTTGGCCAGATGCGAGCCGGGACAATCCACCGCGCCGAGCAGGATCTGCAACAGATGGATGGAGCGGCAGGTCTGGAAGCCGTTGGAATGCGCTGAAATGCCACGCATGGCATGCATGGCCACTGGCCGGCCAATGAACTTCTCGTGACGCCTGCCGGTCCAGTCCGTCCATGGCGTGTCGATGGTGATGGTTTCCTGAAACGCCACATGAGCCATTTCCAGGGCCAGGCGTTCGATGGTCTCGGCATCCACACCGACGGTGGCAGCCACCTTCTCCGGTGCGTAGTCCTCACTCAGGTATTTCTCGGCCAGTTGCGTCATCACCGTCTTCACCCGGGTGCCGTCAGGCGTGGTGTATTCGCCGAACAGGGCCGCTTCCACATCGTTCTCGTGGCTGGATTCGTTCCAGGAGGCCGGACCGTCGCTGGTCTGGTCCCAGACCTGCAGTTCCCCATTCTCGTCGCGCAGCAACAGCCCGTGCCGCGAGGTGTTGGGCGCTTCGATGACCAGCTGCGTCGCATTGGTATAACGCGCCAGGAATTCCCAGTCGAACTGCTCGTTCTTCAGCAGGACATGCGCAAAGGACAGAGCCAGCAGACCGTCGGTGCCGGGCCGTATGCCGACCCACTCATCGGCAATGGCCTGATAGCCGGTGCGCACCGGGTTGATGGCAACGAACCTGGCCCCGCGACGCTTGAGCTTTTCCAGACCGATCTTGATCGGATTGGAGGCGTGATCTTCAGCCACGCCCCACAACATGAAGTACTTGGCATGATCCCAGTCCGGATCGCCGAACTCCCAGAAGGACTGCCCGGTCATGTAAAGCCCACCAGCGGCCATGTTCACCGAACAGAAACCGCCGTGTGCCGCCCAGTTGATGGTACCGAACTGGGACGCCCAGAAACCGGTCAGTGCCTGCATCTGATCCCGCCCGGTGAAGAACGCCAGTCGCTTGGGGTCGGTAGCCCGGATCTTGCGCAACCGCTCGGTCAGCAGCCCCAGAGCCTTGTCCCAGGAGATGGGTTCGAACTCGCCGTCACCCCGCTCGGACCCGGCCTTCCTGACCAGGGGCTGGGTCAGCTTGGCCGGCGACTTCTGCTTCATGATGCCGGCATTGCCCTTGGCACACAGCACCCCCTTGTTGACGGGATGGTCCGGGTTGCCCTGAATGAACCGAATCTCGTTGCCCTCGGTTGTCACCTTGATGCCGCAGCGACAGGCACACATGTAGCAGGTCGTCGTCTTGATGGTCTGCTCGGCGTGGTTTTCGAATTCCGGAAGTACAGACATAGGCGCTTCTGTAGTCGCTTGAGAATGGTCGAGTGTGGGCACTATGCTGACAAATTGACGGTAACGCCACTGAAGTTTTTCTGCTGGTGCCATAAATTCTATCGTGTGCGAATTCGGATTGCGTGGGCACGGCGCTGCTGTACCATGCATGAAATCACAGAAATTCGCCACTCACAGCAGCGGGCTCAAGCCATGCCAGCCGGTCTCTCCCCTTCCGTTCTGTTGCTCATCGTGGCCGCTCTTGTACTGGCTGGCATAGCCATCGGCTTTCTGGCAGGACTGTTTGGCGTGGGCGGCGGCGCGATCTCGGTACCGGTGTTCTACGAAGTGTTCCGGTTTACCGGAAATGCCGATGACATCGCCATGCCGCTGGCTGTCGGTACCTCCCTGGCCATGATCATTCCCACCGCCTTTGTCTCTGCCCGCGAGCATGCCAGACGTGGCAGTCTGAATACCGGGGTACTGCGATCCTGGATTCTGCCGGTGCTCTCAGGCGTCATCGCTGGAACCGCCATCGCCAGTGTGGCTGATGCTCGCGTTTTCCAGACGGTCTTCATGCTGGTCGCCGGCGTTCTGGCGCTGCGCATGCTGCTCGGCGGCGCGGGCTGGCAGATTGCGGACACTCTGCCGGGACGCGGCCTGCTGTCTCTGTATGGCGCCTTCATCGGTTTGCTGTCGGCCCTGATGGGGATCGGCGGAGGCGCTCTGTCAACCATGATGCTGACCCTGCACGGACGCCCGATCCATGAAGCAGTATCGACATCTGCCGGCCTGGGTCTCCTGATCGCCATTCCCGGTACCCTGGGTTACATCATCGTCGGTTGGCACAAACCCGGCCTGCCGCCGGATGCACTGGGTTACGTGTCACTGCTGGCTCTGTTCATCACATTGCCCGCCGCCCTGACAATGACCCGCCATGGCGTGCAGGCGGCGCATGCCAGATCACGGACGCAGCTGTCGAGACTGTTCGGCCTGTTTCTGCTGATGGTGACCTTCAGGTTCGTGGTGGCCGTCCTGTCTGGAATCTAGCCGAAAGCAAGGGGTCGGACCGGTATCGTGCGTCCTGTGCCAGTGCCCACCTGCCCGGTCTGTCGCGGATTCGCAGCTCCAGACTCAGCAGGACAGACAGTATCGACCCTGCGCCTGAGCCTCGTTTGAGGCAAAATAGGCTGTCAGGCATGCCGAGTGCCGTGAATATTGCAGACACACTGGCAGGTCGACCAGACGCAGGACGGTGCAAAGGTCCTCATGCCATTGCACTGTCTTGAGGCTCGTCCTGCAGCTCGGCATCCACCTGCCGTACACCGTATCGACCCGTTCTTCCATTCGGAGCATCCAGTACCCATGTCCAGTCGCCGCGTTACCTTGTTGGGCGGATCAGGTTTTGTCGGCTCTCAGCTGACCTATCGCCTGGCCACGAAATTTGATGAAGTCGTTGTTCTCACCCGACGGGCGCAGCGGGTTCGCACATTGCGAACCATGTCCAATGTTCATGCACAGGAAGTGGATGTGCACGATGCAGAAGCGCTGACGGCAGCACTGGCAGGTTCGGACACCGTGATCAATCTGATCGGCATCCTCAACGAGGGCGGCAGTCAGTCCAGGGGCAGCTTCTCAAGCGCACATTCAGAGCTGACCGGCAAGGTATTGAATGCCTGTGCAGCCGGCGAGGTCAGGCACTATCTGCACATGAGCGCTCTGAACGCCGATGCGGACAAGGGCTCCAGCGAATACCTGAGAACCAAGGGCGAGGCAGAGCAGCGGGTACGCGCCCACACAGGCAATACGACATGGACCATCTTTCAGCCGTCCATCATCTTCGGCGAGCACGATGCATTCTTCAACCGCTTCGCCGGCTTGCTGCGCGCTCTTCCGGTTTTTCCTCTGGCGGTTCCGGATGCCAGAATGGCCCCCGTGTTCATCGGCGATGTCTGCGATGTCATGATTGCCGCCATCGACGACCCTCAGGCTGCCGGCAGCACCATTCAACTGTGTGGTCCGCAGGACTACACGCTGCGGGAACTGGTGCAATACACGGCGGACACTGCCGGACTGTCGCGCACCATCATCGGCCTGCCGGACTGGGCTGCCAGGTTGCAGGCTCGCATCATGGAGTTCGTTCCCGGCAAACCCTTCAGCCGAGACAATTACCTCAGCCTGCAGACGCCGAGTGTCTGTGACAGTGACTGCGCCCGCCAGCCGACATCACTGGATGCCGTGGTACCCCGTTATCTGGGCAAGCGGGACTGGGCAGGTCGATTGCAGCAGAACCGTGCTGCGGCCCGTCGCTGAGCACGAGGCGCCCCGAGATCCGGTTTTCCGAGACTAGTGCAGCGAGCGTCGACGACGAGCCCCCTTGCGTCTGACCAGTGAGGTCGAGGCCGGAGTCGGCGATTCCGCCAGTTTTCCAGCCTCGCTCAGCAGCTCGCACAGAACACCCACTGCCGGCATGGACAGTTTCAGAGGTTCGGCGCGCTCATGGGCGAGTCGAAGCTCTTCATCGAAATCGCAGTCATCGGGAATCGACACCAGCCATTCCAGAAAGCCCAGGCGCCCCAGAAGCACGGCATCCTCGCGGTTTTTCTGCGGTTCGATAAGTCTGAGAATGATCCGATCCATTACCTGCATGGCGCCCTCCGCGCTCGTGGGCGGATGGCCGGACAGGTAATTTCAGGATGTGTCGGCAAGAAACTGACAGGCATCGCAAATCTCCTGACCGAGGCACCCCGCCCGGGTTGAGTTGACAAGCAATGGCAGGTCTCCTGACTTGTGGTTCAACGTTTACCGACCCTTCCCGGGTGCCGTACCCAGTGGGATTGTTCGGATCAACTCACCACTTACAGTTGCGGGGGCAGTCATGGAATTGGCCAACAGCTAAGAGGCCTCACCGTGTTCCCTTTTCATCCCGAGTCATGCCGACGACGGGAACCATCACATCGTGCAGACACACCACCAGGGTGCATCCGCTGTACCATTATTGGAAGTGCATCACGGGCTGTCAAGCTTGCCGGCCGCCTTGGCATCATATTCCGCAATGCGGCTGCGCCGTTCCTTGTACGGCAGCTTGCCAACCCGCCGTGCCAGTTCGTAGAAGGCAGACATGTCCTGCCCCGCTTCCTCGTACATGGCCTGAAAGGCAGGCACGTCACGCCGATAGGTGGATACGGCCACCAGGCGAGCGTTGTTCAGTTCACGCCGGAACCAGTTGTCGTAACCGGCATAGCCCCCCCATTGCTGTTTGAGCAAGTCATAGGCATCGCGCATGTTGTCGAACGTAGCCTGTTTGGCCGTGCGCATCGCCGCATCCGGCAAGTCCTGCGCGTACAGCGCCTGCAACTCGTCCCGGGTCTGTCTGAGCAAGCCCAGAAAGTCGACCACACGCTGCTGTGACGCATTGTAGGCCTCGATACGCTCGCTTTCGCCTCGTTCGGCCAGCCACTGCCGCACACCCTGCTGCTCCACGAAGGTGGCAAAGGCCTCATTGAAATTGCTGTCGTCCTTGACGTAGAGCACCTGATGCGCCAGCTCATGGAACAGAGTGCCCACAAAGCGTACATCCGTGCCCCGCAGCATGGTGTCCAGAACCGGGTCATCGAACCAGCCCAGTGTCGAATAGGCCGATGCCCCACCCACCGAGACATCGTAGTCTTCTGCCGCCAATTGCGCGGCGTACGCTTCGGCATCCGCCTTGTCGAAATAACCCCGATAACTGACGCAACCGGCGACCGGGAAGCACCAGGTTCTGGCCTGCAGGGAAAACTCCCCGGCTGCCACCACGTTCCAGGTAACCGCATCACGCCCGGTTTCCACATAGCTGTCATAGCTGTCGTTGTCCGGCAGTTGCAGACGCTCGACGGCAAACTGGCGTGCATCGACCAGCGTGCGCAGCTTGCCGCGCAGCTCTTCCGAGGTGGTGGCGTCAGCCAGCAGCTTGTCGATGGGCTCCCTGGCCAGCATCAATCTGACATGACCGCCGACGGCCTGTGAGTAGTAGCCCACATTGCTACAGCCACCCAGTACGGCAACAGTGGCTGCCAACAGACAGGCGGGGACCAGACGATTGATTCGCATCTACGAGAAGTCGAGCAGCTTCCGGGGATGGGCGGCAGTGTAACATTCAGTACATGCCCGCAATTCGCAACACGACGTCATGAAACACTACCTGGTTGGAGGTGCGGTGCGCGATCACCTGCTTGGACTTCCAGTCATCGATCGCGACTGGGTGGTCGTGGGCAGCACGCCTGCCGAAATGCTGCAGGCCGGCTTCAGGTCCGTCGGCAAGGACTTCCCGGTCTTCCTGCACCCGGAGAGTCACGAGGAATATGCGCTGGCTCGCCTGGAACGCAAGACCGGACCCGGCTACCACGGCTTCGAGTTCTCGACAGATTCGAGCGTGACGCTCGAGGAGGACCTGAGCCGTCGCGACCTCACCATCAACGCGATAGCGCAACGCGATGACGGCGAGCTGGTGGATCCGTACAATGGCAGACAGGACATCGAGAACCGGGTGCTGAGACACGTCTCGCAAGCCTTTGTCGAAGACCCTGTTCGCATTCTGCGGGTAGCTCGCTTCATGGCGCGCTTCAGTCATCTGGGATTCACCATTGCCGATGAAACCCTGGAGCTCATGCGCCACATGGTGCGCGAGGGCGAAACGGACAATCTGGTCGCCGAACGTGTCTGGCAGGAAATGAGTGGTGCCCTGCAGGCCCGCTCACCCGATGCCTTCATCCGTGCTCTACGCGACTGCGGTGCCCTGGCCGTTGTACTGCCGGAAGTGGACGCCCTGTTCGGTGTGCCCCAACCCGCTCGATGGCATCCGGAGATCGATAGCGGTATTCACACCCTGATGGTGCTGCAGCAGGCATCACTCGGCAGCGAGCAACTGGATGTACGCTTTGCCGCCTTGTGCCACGATCTGGGCAAGGCCACGACACCGGTCGATATCCTGCCCTCTCATCATGGACATGAAAAGCGTGGCGCCGCATTGACCGAAGCGCTGTGCGAGCGTCTGCGCGTTCCGCGCAAGACAAGAGACCTGGGCGTATTGACCGCACGCTGGCACACACATTCTCACCGAGCTCGCGATCTGACACCAGGCAAGCTGACCAGCCTGATGCAGACGATGGATGTGGTACGCAAGCCCGAACGATTCGATCAGTACCTGCAGGTGTGTGAGGCCGATGCTCGCGGCCGCCTGGGTCACGAAGAAGGTGAATACCCTCAGGCCGACTTCCTGCGCAACGTGGCGGAAGTCTTCAGGAAAGTTGACAGTGCGGCCATTGCCCGTGAGACAACGGACAAGTCGACCATTGCCGAGCGAATCACCGAGGCCAGAACCCGAGCCATCAGTCAGTGGCTGACGCAAAAGCCGGGCAGTAACGCACAGGATTGAATGAGCACAGATACCTGCAGGACGGAATGAACTGCCTCAACTGCTGGAGTGTACGGTGGAGCGACTGAACAGGCCCTCGAATCGCGCCAGCAAGGTACCCACCCAGGTATAGGCCAGGGCCCAGGCCAGTACGACGCCCGATGTGTTGGCAACCATATCCAGCACATCGAAATGACGCGTGGTGGTCATGCCCTGCAGATACTCGATCCCGACCCCCATGAGCACCAGCCCCACTGCCAGCAGTAGTCGGGTCAGGTCATGCCGGTAGATCTGCGCGAACCAGCCCATCAGACCCGCATAGGCCAGGGTATGCATCAGCTTGTCCTTCATCATCACCACCTTGAGCGGTGCCGGGATCGTGATCATCGAGGCGATGGCGACCATCAGGATCAGCGCGACACCCACGGCTATCCACAGCCGTCGATAACGCAGATGTCTGACGGACAGCATCGCTCTGGGCGTGAAATCGAAACTCATGTGGTAATCATCTACCTCTTGGCTGAAGGGCGCGTCCGGCCCGGCCTGTTTCTGCCCGCCAGAAGGCGCGCAGCGGATGAAACGCCGCTTACAATCTGACGGTGATGAACACTGACAGTGTCATCAGGACCGACAAGACCATATGGCCAATGCTGGAAACAATCAAAGGATGCCACCAGCTTCCGCCACGCCAACGGGTATAAGCGATAACCAGGCCATTGAAGGCCAACATGGATAGTGCCACCCATACACTGACTGTCAGCGCCTCCACTGCCCAGTTCAAGCGGTCTCGACCATCGATGACCCAGCCGGCCATGGCGTAAACGACGAAGAAACAGCTCATGACCATAGGCACCAGCAGCAAGGCAAATTGCGTTACCGGGCCTGCGACGGTTGAATTTCCGAGAAAATTTCTTGTCATGGTAGTGATGGCCTTGCCTCCGCGAACAACGACTGAACTCAAATCGAGAACTCTACAATAATCGGACTGCCATGGGCGATATGGTTATACGGTAGGGTTAGGACTCGGGATACGACGAAACATTCAGATAATCATGATGATAAATGCAAAAGCACCTGCCTTGCTGGCATTGGGCCTGGCCGCCCTGATCGGAGCAGCCAACGCCGGAGAAGCCGATGTCGTCGACGGCAAGGTTACCGCACTGGGGGATAACCGTTACCGAATCGACGCAACCGTGTTGCATGCCGACGAAGGCTGGGACCACTACGCGGACCGCTGGGATGTTCTGGCTGCCGATGGCCGGGTGCTCGGCAGCCGGGAACTGGCCCATCCCCATGAAAACGAGCAACCCTTTACCCGGTCATTGACACTGACATTGCCCGAAGGTATCAGCGTCATTCGGCTGCAGGCGCATGATTCCGTACATGGCCTGGGGGGCAAGACCCTCGAACTGGCAGTCCCGTCTCCCTGAACCTGCAAACAGGGCAGTGTTCGGATGAAGTCTCGTTTTGTCGCTTCTGCCAGGCCAGGCCTTGCGCAAGCCGAAGACCATGCCCTGAACCTGTCAGCCGTCCGTTCAGACTGCGACAGCGAAGACCCAGAACAGCAAGACACCCAGCAGCAGGCGATAGATCACGAAAGGTGTCATGCCGATACGGTTGATGAACGCCAGAAAGTAGTGGATACAGACAAAGGCGCTGATGGCCGCAATCAGCGTACCCAGAAACAGTGCCTGCCAGTCGACGGGCACGGTGGACTCCACCAGATCCTTGGTCACGCTGAGCCCCGAGAGCACGATGATGGGAATGGAGAGCAGGAAGGAATAACGCGCCGCTGCCTCCCGTGTCAGGCCCAGCAGCAGCCCGGCCGTGATGGTAATGCCCGAGCGTGATGTTCCGGGAATCAGCGCCAGAGCCTGCGCGCCGCCGATGACCAGAAAATCCTGCCAGCCCAGTGTGTATTCCGATCGAACCAGCTTGCTGCGCTTGTCAGCCACCCACAACAGCAGGCCGAAGACGATGGTTGTCGTGGCAATCACCAGCGGTGAGCGCAGATACACTTCGATGTAGTCCTTGAACGCCAGACCAACCAGACCGGCTGGCACGGTTCCCAGGATGACTCCCCAGGCCAGCCGGGCCTCGGCACTCATCTGGCGGCGAGTCATGGATTCCACCCAGGCCAGAAACAGGGTGACGATATCGCGGCGGAAATAGGCAACCACGGCGATCAGAGTGCCCAGGTGCACGGCCACATCGAAGGCCAGTCCCTGATCCGGCCAGCCAAGCAGACTCGGTACGAGAATCAGATGGGCCGAACTGGACACCGGTAGAAATTCGGTCAGCCCCTGCACCAGAGCCAGCCAGATGATATGCATTAATTCCATGTGAGACGAACCCTGATGTCATGCGCCGGTTCCGTACCGCGCATGAGCGACTGCCAATGGGAAGGGAGCCTACAGCCGGTAGGACAGATCCTGCGAGCTGAACCCCTGAAGGCGCAGATCATAGCCTCTACCCAACGCCATTACCTGAAACCGTTCGCCCATTTCGCCAGGAAGGGTCAGTGTCTTGACCGCTCGAGCCAGGCTGACGCGTTGCATTTCGCCAGTGCTTTGCACACTTTCACGCTCGGTCAGTTCCAGCAGGCGATTGTCCAGAAGAAAGGCGGATTGGGACGCATAGCCCAGCAGATCAAGCTCCTGGTGCACCGCCGCTTCGGCCACTGCGGTGAAATCCACATGCGCCGTGATGTCCTGCAGGCCTGGCCAGCGAAACGGATCGTCATGAGTCCTGTGCCTGTAATAACAGGCCAGGGTCCCCTGCATTCGCTCCGGCAGATAGTATTCACGACGCGGATAGCCGTAATCGATCAGCAGCACCACGCCTTGCGCCAGCGTCTGCGCCAGACTGGCCAGCCAGGGCTTCAGCAACAGACACACTTCCGATTGATAACCATCGGGCAGTGGCTCTCCCAGATCATTCTCGATGGCAAGCACGGCCTCGCGCAGAGCGTCACCGGCGGGTCGTGCCGCCGTTGCCAGGTGCTCATCGACGCAGAGCTGGACGACCCCATCTTCCTGCTTGCGAAAGCGCTCCACCGGCAAGGCATCCATGACTTCGTTGGCCACGATGGCACCGGTAAACGATTCCGGCAGCGTGCTCACCCAGCGAACCTTCCGGAATAGCGACGCATCCAGCGCATCGCCAAGCAAGCGCTGCTGTCGGTTGACCAGCTCGGCACTGGGCTCCAGGATGGTATAGGTCAGTTCCTCGACGTCGGACAGGGCCTGCAGAATGCTCAGTGCCAACTTGCCGCTACCGGCACCGAATTCCAGGATACCGCCACCGGTGTGCACCAGCACGCCTCGCAACTCGTTGGCCAGCGCAGCCCCGAACAGCGGCGAGACCTCCGGAGCCGTGATGAAGTCACCTTCATCGCCGAACTTGGCCGCTCCGGCCATGTAATAGCCCAGTCCCGGTTCGTAAAGTACCTGTTCCATGTATTCGGCAAAGGACAACATGCCTTGCTGCCGCATGCGCTCGATCAGCTGCTGTCGCAGGCGTTCACTGTGCGCCAGCGCTGTGGCATCCGGTTCGGGCAGCTCAGTCATCAGGTCGCTCCCCCCGTTCGATGATGACGCCGACATCGGTATTGCCGGACAGAGCGTCGGGTTTGTGCAGGGTCAGTTTCACCCACTGCACCCCGAAATCCTCTCTGATGATGCGCGTGACGCTCTCGGCCAGGGTTTCGATCAGCTGGAATTCACTGTTTTCGATGTGGTTCACCAGTTCGTCCGACAATGTCTTGTAGTTAAGGGTGGATGCCACATCTTCCGCATTGGCGGCACGCACCACATCAGCCGACATCTCCAGATCGATCACCACTCGCTGACGCCGGATACGTTCCCAGTCATAGATGCCGATAACGGTGTCTATCTGCAGATTCCTGATGAATATGCGATCCATTTTACGTTTCATTTCCGTTAATGTGAAAATAGTCGGCCTCGCCCCCTTGAGAACTGGCCAGGTATTCGCTACACTTCGCAGGCTAAGCGCAGTACAATCCTTATTCGGAGTAGTTTCGCATGTCCAGAGTCTGCCAGGTCACCGGCAAGAGCCCAATGTCAGGTAATAACGTGTCGCACGCCAAGAATCGGCGCAAGCGCCGTTTCCTGCCCAATCTGCACACCCATCGTTTCTGGGTCGCTGCTGAAAAGCGGTTTGTATCCCTGCGAGTATCTTCCAGCGGCATGCGCATTATCGACAAGCGCGGCATCGACACGGTTCTCCAGGAACTGCGTTCACGCGGCGAGAAAGTATAAGCCACCGTCCTTTTTGCTCTGCGCCTTTGCAAACGAGCCCCAACCGAATCTGAATCATGCGAGACAAGATCAAGATGGTGTCCTCAGCAGGCACCGGACATTTCTACACCACATCCAAGAACAAGCGAACCATGACAGGCAAGCTGGAAATGAAGAAATTCGATCCAGTCGTTCGCAAGCACGTCATGTACAAGGAAGCAAAGATCAAGTAATTTCCGATCCTTCCGGATGTATGCGAAAAAGCCCGGCACTGTCCGGGCTTTTTTGTGTCTTGCTGAAAAGGCGGCGGCAATCGAACCCGATTAAAGGGGCGGCATGTGCATGGGAGTGACAGGGTAACGACACCTCCTGCAGACCTTGCCGGCATCGCGTCTGGGAAAGCACCCCTGACGCGATGCCGGCAAGCCGTTCTCGGCAGCTAGCCCTTGAACGGTTGCAGGTGATAGCCCCGCAATCTGGCGGCGAACTCTTCCAGACATTCGATACCCGTTGCCTCGGCCTGCCTGCACCACTCCTGCAGGGCGAGTAGCAAGGCCTCCTGACTGGCACCCGCCTTGTGCCAGATCTCCTGCAGCTGATTCTGCAGCTCGTAGACAGTCTTGAGGGATTCGCTGGTAGACAGGGCGGCCGCAACCCGCACACGTGCCGCCTCATCCAGCAGATGATCCACCTTCAGCAGGTCCCGCCCCGCTTCACTCAAGGTACGACGATTCTCGACTGAGGCTTTCAACTCGATGGCATGGGTCGGTTTCACGACCTTGCGTGCATAGCTTTCCATGACATGCAGACGACTGGAAATGATGGCCTTCACCGTGTCCATGTCCATGACGGTCTTGTCGGCATCGAATCGGGGCCGCGGGGCCACGCGACGAATTCTTGCCAACCCCAGGAAACTGAACAGGCGCAGGTAGACCCAGCCCAGATCCAGTTCCCAGCGACGCAGGGAAAAACGCGCCGAAGAGGGGTAGGCATGATGATTGTTGTGCAGTTCCTCACCGCAGATAAGGGCGGCAATGGGAGTCAGGTTGGTGGCTGCGTCGTCGGTTTCGAAATTGCGGTAGCCCCAGAAGTGCGCCAGTCCGTTGATGACACCGGCCGCCAGTACCGGCACACACAGCATCTGAATGGCAAAGACAGCGATGCCGGCCAGACCGAACAGCAGGAATTCGGTCACGGCAAGCAGGGCAACGCCCCCTATCGGGAATCGGGAGTAGAGGTTTCGCTCCAGCCAGTCATCCGGCGTTCCGAATCCGAACTTGTCCAGTACGTCCTTGTCGGCAGCGGCCTCCCGGTACAGCTCGGCGCCTTCCAGCAACACCTTCTTGAGACCGTGGATCTGCGGGCTGTGCGGATCTTCCGGACCTTCGCACCGCGCATGATGCTTGCGATGCACCGACACCCACTCCCTGGTGTTCATGCCGGTTGTCAACCAGAGCCAGAAGCGGAAGAAGTGTTGTAGTACGGGATGCAGATCGACGGAGCGATGTGCCTGGCTGCGATGCAGATAGACTGTCACCGACAGTAGCGTGACATGACAGCTGATTGCCGTCCATGCCACCAGCGTCCAGAGAGATACATCCCAGAAACCTAGTAGAAACAAACTCACTACCTCTCGAAAAATCAATGTTGCGGACACCTTACACAATCCATTCGTCAATGGGGTGACGCGTCCGATGAACGGTGACTGCTCCGCATGCATTGCTGTCTCAAGGGCATGCAATGAGCAACTATCGCCCGCCATTCCTGTCCCAGACCTCGACAATGGCAAAGCGGCATAACTGCTGCAGATGCAAAGCTTGCTCCAACACTCTTCTATACTCTGGCTCCGACTGACCTCAGGACATGGCTCTGCACACAACCGATTCCGCACAGACAGGCAATACGCTGCCGGACGACATCAGCTCGCCTCTGCTCGAGGCGCAGTCATTGAGTCTGCGTCATGCCGGCGGGACTGGCGTCGACGATATTTCATTGAGCCTGCGACGCGGCGATATCATTGGCCTGCTGGGACTCAATGGTGCCGGCAAGTCCACCACCCTGCGACTGCTTTGCGGCGTGCTGGTACCGGATTCCGGCAGCGTTCATGTCAATGGTCTGTCACTGACCGAGGCCCCGTTGCAGGCTCGCGCTCAGATCGGCTATCTACCCGATCAGCCACCGCTGTATGACGACATGCGAGTCCGCGAATACCTGACGCTGACCGGTCGCATTCGCGGTCTGGATCGGCGGAGAACAACATTGCGCCTGTCGCAGATCATCGAGCAATGTGCCCTGGGGGATGTGCAGCACAGAATCATCGGCACGCTGTCCAAGGGTTTTCGCCAGCGCATCGGGCTGGCGCAGGCCCTGATACATGAACCGGCTGTCGTCCTGCTCGACGAACCTGCCAATGGACTGGATCCACAGCAGATGGACGGCATGCGACAGCTGATAGCCGACGTCGGCAGGGATCAGACCCTCATTTTCTCCACGCACCTGCTGGCCGAGGTGACCGCCACCTGCAATCGGGTCGCCATCATTCATTCCGGTCGGCTGGTCGCGGATCGCCCCTGCAGTGGCGACGACCTGGCGGCCGTTTTTCAGGAGGCGACGTCATGATCGGCATCATTGCTCGCCATGAAGGTGCCAGTCTGCTGCGCAGCATGCAGGTATGGCTCATCATGGCCCTGCTGGCCGGCCTCTTCGGTTTTCAGTTTCTGAAACAACTCGAAGTGTTCCTGTCGGTACAGGCGCGACTGGCCCTGCAGGATCACCCTGTCGGCCTGACCGGCTTCATGAGTGTGCGCTATCTGGAACCGCTGGCACTGGCTTTCACCCTGGTAGCGCCCCTGTTCGCCATGCGCAGTTTCAGTGATGAGTTTCGTCACCAGACCTATGCACTGTGGCAATCCTCACCGGTCAGCGCTGTCTCACTGACACTGGGCAAGTTTCTGGGTGTGTTCTTCGTGCTGTTGCTGAATGTGGTTCTCGCCATCGGCATGCTGGGCGTCATGCAACTGCTGATTCCGGTTGACTGGCCATTGCTGCTGTCAGCGAGTGTCGGGCTGATGCTGTGCACCGCGGCCTGTGCTGCCTGCGGCCTGTACTTCTCGTCACTGACCCGCCACTCCCTGATTGCCATCGTGGCCAGCCTGGCCTTGCTCTTCATGTCCTGGATGCTCGGCAGCGCCAGCAGCGGCACTCTGCCATTGCAGGGACTGACGGAACTGTCCATTGCCACACACCTGCACGGCTTCTTTCAGGGTTATGTGCAGACTCGCGACATAGCCTTCTTCCTGCTGACGACCCTGCTGTTTCTCGGGCTGACCATCATCCGTCTGGATTCACTCCGACAGAAGGGACACCCATGAACGGTTCCAGATTGCATCTCGCACTGGGGCTGCTGCTGCTGGGCATCGTGCTCTCGCTGGGATGGCTTACTCAACGTTTCAGTACCGCCTTTGACGTCACGGCCAACGAACGCCACAGTCTTGCGCCGGCGACCGTGGATGTTCTGCAGTCTCTGGACAAGCCGGTGGAACTGATCGCGGTACTGGGTCCCGATCCTGCGCAACAGGCCGGTGTCCGGGCACTGGTGTCCCGCTTTCAGGCCATCAAGCCGGATCTGCAGCTGCAATTCATCAATCCCGAAACCGATCCGGCCGCAGCACGGGCCCTGGATGCAGCACCGGGCGGTGAACTCATATTGCGAACAGCCGGTCGAGAGCAACGCCTGCAAACGCTCTCTGAACGAACCCTGGTCGACAGTCTGCGTCTGCTCAATCGCGAAGGCGAGCGCGATATCGTCTTCATCACAGGTCATGAGGAGCGCAGTCCGGTACGCGGCGACAACGATGGCTGGAGCCGAATGGCCACAGACCTCCAGGCCATTGGTCTGGTCAGCCGCGAAGTGAGCCTGGTGAGTCAGCCGCGACTGTCCGATGATATCGACCTTGTCGTGCTGGCAGCCCCCAGACGCCCCTATTTCCCGGGAGAAATCGCCAGCCTCAACGATTATCTGCTGCGCGGTGGCAACCTGCTGTGGCTCAGCGAGGTGCCGAACGATGCACCAGCCGGACCAGGCTTGCAGTTGCTGGCAGACCAGCTGGGTGTCGATACGCTGCCCGGCAGAGTGATCGACAGCAACAGTCAGGCGCTCAATGCCCAGTCACCGGACTTCGTACTGCTCGACCGATTCCCGGCTCACCCCGTGACCGACAGATTGACCAGCCCCATCCTGCTGCCCCAGGCCTCTGCCCTGTCGGTCACACCACTGGCCGGTCAGGAAACATTGCCTCTGTTGCAGACTCCGGCCTCGAGCTGGACGGAAACCGGGGTACTGTCGGGGGCCATCCAGTTTGATGCCGACACCACCGAGGTGGCCGGCCCACTGCTGCTCGGCGTCAGCATCGAGCGGCCGCGGGCGCAGGGGACACAGCGTATCGCTGTACTGGGTGATGCCGATTTTGCCGCTTCGCAGTTTCTCGACAACGGCGGCAACAAGGCCTTTACAGAGTCATTGTTGTTGTGGCTGACCGGTGAAGCCGATGCTCTGGAGTTCGTGACTCACAAGGCACTCGATAGCGAATTGCAACTGGACAATCGCAGCATCGTCATCATCAGCACGACCTATCTGGCCGCGCTACCGGCTCTGCTGCTGCTGATCGCCGTGATCGTACGCTGGCGACGACGCAGGTGATAGAGTGGGCACACGGCCAGCGGATCAGTAGATCCGAACCGGTATCGTCCAAATGACACCTCACTCATGCCTGGACCTTCGCTGACACATTCGCAGAAGATTCAACGTCTCCTGTACACCGGCTGCTTGTTGCTGGTCGTCTTGCTGTGTCTCATCGCTTTCGTCTGGTGGTCCGACCAGCACTCGTCTCGACAGACGCAGGCAATTGCCTACTCGGGTCAGAGCCTGCGCATCGAGCGCCCCGGATTCGCCACCATTGCATTGACCAGGCAGGAAGACGAACAGTGGCGTATTGTCGAGCCCTGTCCCCTGCCGGTCAATGATCAGCGATTGCAGCCACTGCTCGACGCCCTGGCACCCGCAGCCCACGGATACGCGAGCTCCGAAGTGGATCTGGATGCGGCCGGCCTGCTCGACCCTGCCGCAGTGGTGTATCTCGATGAACAGCGTCTGGTTCTCGGCGGCACCGATCTGTCAGGAGAGCGTCGTTATCTGCAGCGAGGCGAACGCGTGGAATTCGTGCCCGAGTGGCTCCTGTCCATGCTCAATGGTGGGCTATCCGCGCTGGCCGTGCTGGAAGTCTTTCCAACGGGTCTGGACGCATTGAGCGCACTATCATCGCCGACCGACGACATGACCCTGCCCGCGCTGAACCTGACAGCGGACTCGTTGGAACAATGGAGAACATTGAGTGCGCAGCAGATCGTCAGCTGGCCGCTGGCAGACAGCGAAACGGCCATCGCCGCGCGACATCTGGAAGCCGATATCGCCGGACAGCGTACCCCTCTGACGCTTCATGATTTCCAGCATTTTCTGGCCTTGCGCTTTGAGAACGCCGCCTGCGCCTACATAATGCCCCGAACGTCACTTCCCGACAGCGTCTTCCCCTGATGCCCGAACTTCCCGAAGTCGAGACCACGCGCCGTGGCATTCAACCTCATCTGGTCGGCAAGACCGTACTGCAGGTCAGAGTACACAACCCCAATCTGCGCTGGCCGGTGCCGGCGGACATCCAGGCCTTGCAGGGTGCCACCGTCGAATCGGTGACCCGTCGTGGCAAGTACCTGCTGGTGGACGTGCCGGCGGGAACGGCCATCGTGCATCTGGGCATGTCAGGCAGCCTGCGCATCTGTCCCGCTGACGAGGAACGACGCAAGCACGATCACATCGAACTGGAATTGGCATCCGGCTCCATCCTGCGCTTTCACGACCCGCGTCGGTTCGGCTGCTTTCTGTGGCAGAGTGCCGGTGAAAGGACGCACGCCCTGCTGGCAGACCTGGGACCCGAGCCGCTATCGAGCGACTTTCATGGTGAGTACCTGTACGCCCTGTCGCGCAAGCGGCAGGTCAGCATCAAGAATTTCATCATGAACAGCAAGGTCGTGGTCGGTGTCGGCAACATCTACGCCAGCGAATCCCTGTTCATGGCGGGCATTCGCCCGGGGCGTGCCGCCTGTCGCATCACTCGTCGTGAAGCTCATGCCCTGGTCGATGCCATCAAGCACGTTCTGCAACGTTCCATCAAACAAGGCGGTACGACCTTGCGCGACTTCATCAACAGTGATGGCAACCCGGGTTATTTTGCGCAATCGCTGAATGTCTATGGTCGCACTGGCGAGCCCTGCCGCAGCTGTCGTTCACCCATCCGGCATCAGGTGCTCGGTCAGCGGGCCAGCTTCTATTGCAAGCAGTGCCAGAAATGAGGTAGCTACCAGAATCGAATCCACTGCGACAGGTGACAACCACGCACCGTGGACCGGCTGCAGCCACTGTCGCGACGTCAGTCGCAGCAGGCCAGTCGTTCGGGACGTTCGCCCATGCTGCGCAGATTCTCCATGCAGGACTCCAGACTGGACCGATTCCCGCTCAACGTCGTATCCAGCACAGTAAGCACCCACTCCGGCAGATCCTCATGAACCCGGTAGAAGCTCCACAAGCCTTGCTTGCGATCCCTCACCAGATTGCAGGACTTGAGCTGTGCCAGATGTCGTGAGACCTTCGGTTGGCTCAATGCCAGAGACGCCGTCAGCTCACACACGCACAATTCGCCTTCCTGACGAATGAGCAACAGACACAACAGACGTGTTTCATCACTGAGGCACTTGAACACGCTGGTGGGCGTCATCGATCGGATCTCCTGCCGCAACGCGGCGTTTCTGAACGCATAGTGTAGCGGCAAGGCCTGCCCCGGACGAGCAGCTTCGCTGTCATCAAATCTTCATTTGATCTACATATGGATTGGCGTATATATTAACTCACACAGGTACTCGACCTACAGCGACCTGCCCTCTCATTTTCACATTCCGACAGGCATTTCCATGAGCATTCGACTGGGTATCAACGGTTTCGGCAGAATCGGCAGACTGGCATTCCGCATTGCCAGCCAGGCAGACGATATCGACATCGTCCGTATCAATGATCCTGCTGCCGATGCAGCAACCCTGGCCCATCTGCTGCAATTCGATTCGGTACATGGCAGCTGGGATCAGCAGGTTACCACCGAAGGTGAACAACTGATCGTGAACGGACAGCATACGGCCTGCACTCGCCATACGGCGCTGGCCGACACCCCCTGGTCCGATTGCGATGTCGTCATCGAGTCTTCGGGTGCCCTGCGCACGACCGAGAAGTTGCAGGGTTTTCTGGATCAGGGGGTCAAGCGAGTGGTGGTCACCGCGCCCGTGAAAGAGGACTCCGTGCTGAATGTGGTCATGGGAGTCAATCACCAGCAGTATGACCCTGGCACGCACCGAATCGTTACTGCAGCGTCGTGCACGACCAACAGTCTGGCACCTGTCGTCCAGGTCATGCACCAGCACATCGGCATCGAGCAAGGCTCCATCACGACCATCCACAACCTGACCAACACGCAAACCATACTCGACGCAGCCCACAAGGATCTGCGTCGCGCCCGAGCCTGCGGCATGAGCCTGATACCCACTACCACCGGCTCGGCGACCGCCATAACCCGGATCTTTCCCGAACTCGAGGGGCGATTGAACGGCCACGCCGTCAGAGTACCTCTGGCCAATGCCTCGTTGACCGACTTCGTGTTCGACGCCAGTCGCAAGACCAGTGTCGAAGAAGTCAACGAACTGCTCAAGCAGGCCGCCGAGCAGGAACTCGCCGGCATTCTCGGCTTCGAGGAGAGGCCTCTGGTCTCCATAGACTACAAGGGCGACCCTCGCTCCAGCATCATCGATGCCGCATCGACCATGGTGGTCAATGACACCCACGTCAAGATCTATGCCTGGTATGACAACGAATTCGGTTATGCCAATCGCACAGTGGAACTGGCACAACTGGTTGGTCGTCTCGATCAGAACTGAGAGACACAGCAAGCATGCAATCCTGGAAGCAATTGCCCGAGCCCATCCGGCAATACGGCATCGTCACCGGCAATTACTGGGCCTTCACGCTGACCGACGGCGCGCTGCGCATGCTGGTGGTCCTGCATTTTCACGATCTGGGCTATTCACCGCTACAGATTGCCATGCTGTTTCTGTTCTACGAGATCTTCGGGGTTGTCACCAATCTCATCGGTGGCTGGCTGGGAGCCAGACTGGGGCTCAACCGGACCATGAACATCGGCCTGGGCCTGCAGATTATCGCTCTGTCGATGCTGTTGGTTCCAGTCAGCGCACTGAGTGTGGCCTGGGTGATGGCGGCACAGGCGCTCTCCGGAATCGCCAAGGATCTGAACAAGATGAGCGCCAAGAGCTCCATCAAGCTGCTGGTTCCGGATGGAGATCACGGACGCCTGTATACCTGGGTGGCACTGCTGACCGGCTCCAAGAATACCCTCAAGGGCGTCGGGTTCTTTCTCGGTGGTGCACTGTTGAGCCTCGTGGGTTTTCGTGGTGCCATGCTGATCATGGCGGCAGCGCTGGCAGTGGTCTGGATTGTCAGTCTGATGACCCTGGGCCGAGATCTGGGCAAGGCACGCGACAAGCCGCCTTTCACCGCCATGTTCTCGAAAAGCCCGACGATCAACATTCTGTCCGCCGCGCGCCTCTTTCTGTTCGGCGCCAGGGATGTCTGGTTCGTCGTTGCTCTACCGGTCTATCTGAGCCTGACGCTCGGCTGGGATCACTGGACCGTGGGTGGGTATCTGGCCCTGTGGGTCATTGGCTACGGGCTCGTGCAGACCATTGCGCCACGACTGACCGGTCGATCCACGGCAAACCGTACGGACGGACAGGGAGCATTCTTCTGGGCAGCGCTGCTGGCACTGGTACCCGCCGGCATCGCACTGGCAATCGGCGCGGACATCCAGACCGAATACACACTGGTTCTCGGCCTGCTTGTCTTCGGTGTGCTGTTCGCCATCAACTCCTCATTGCACAGCTTTCTGATCGTCAAGAGTGCCAAGCGTGATGGCGTGTCACTGGACGTCGGTTTCTACTACATGGCCAATGCCATGGGCCGGCTCGTCGGTACGGTGCTCTCAGGCTGGCTGTATCAGCGCGACGGCCTGACCGCCTGTCTCTGGGTTTCGGCCTTTTTCATCGCACTGTCGGCCATCATCGTCGCCAGACTCCCGGAGCCGGTCCCTGCTCAGGGCAGTCCTCAGCGAAGCAGTGACTGACCGGGCTGCAGGCAGACAGCATGCCGGCGTGCCAGCCCCGCACTGACCGGCAAGGCAAGGCAAGGCAAGGCAAGGCAAGGCAAGGCAAGGCAAGGCAAGGCAAGGCAAGGCAAGGCAAGGCAAGGCAGTGTGTCCTCGACACACTGCACGTTACAATACCCTGTCCCCCCGCCTCCCCAGACTGGACATACCCCGCCCATGCCAGTACGACAGACCAGCGAAGTCGAATTCATTGCGCTGTTCGGCTTCCTGACGTCGCTGACAGCGCTGAGCATCGACGCCATCATCGCCGGCATGCCGATCATCGCCCGGGAGTTGTCCAACGGTGCCGATAGCGATGTGCATCTGATCATTTCAGCGCTGGTACTGGGCATGGCGGTCGGGGAACCGGTGTTTGGCCCGTTGTCCGACGCTCGTGGGCGCAAGTTCGCCATCCTGTTGGGCATTGCCATTTTCGTGAGCGGCGCTGTGCTTGCCGTCACGGCGCAGGATCTCAAGACATTGCTGCTGGCACGCTTCATCCAGGGAGTCGGCGTTGCAGGCCCCAAGATCGGCTCACGCGCTGCCATTCGGGATCGTTACGAGGGGGCCTCGATGGCTCGTGCCATGTCGATCATCCTGACCGTGCTGATCATGGTTCCCATGCTGGCGCCAGCGCTTGGCGAGCTCGTCATGTTGCTCGGCAGCTGGCGTACCATCTTCATTGCCTATTGCGTGCTGGCAACGGTTGGCGCACTCTGGTTGTGTCTGCGTCAGCCAGAGCCCCTGCCCTTGCAGCATCGCAGGCCGTTTCTGTGGGGTCAGACACTGGCAACCGCGCTGCGAATCTGCGCCAATCCGCGTGTCATGCCGCCCACGATCGCCGCCGGGCTGATGTTCGGCTGTCTGACCAGCTACTACGGGATCGCAGCGTCGATTTTCCACGATATCTATGCTGTCGGAAGCTATTTCACGACACTCTTTGCCCTGTTGGCACTGGGCATGGGAATCGCCACTCTCACCAACAGCAGACTGGTCATGCGTCTGGGCATGTACCGGCTCTCGAAACTGGCGCTGATCGGCATGGTGGCCAGCGGTGCGCTGCTGCTCGGCTTCTCCACGGCTCTTGGCGGCGCACCCTCACTGATGGTTTTCATGCTGCTGTTCAGTGGCAGCCTGTTCGCCATCGGAATCCTGTTCGGCAATCTGGGCGCCATGGCGATGGAACCGTTGGGCGCCGTCGCCGGTGTCGGAGCTTCGGTCATCGCCTCGGTCTCCAGCGCCGTGGCAGTTGTGGTATCCATGACCAGCGGACACTTCTACGACCAGACGCTGATCCCCCTGTCGATCTGTCTGTGCAGCTGTGCCATCGCCTCACTGGCTCTGGTGCACAAGGCAGAATGCAGTGAACTGGTGCCCGTGCAGGCGCCACTGCATCAGACCGGCTGACAGGCGAAGAAGCCGGTCCAGCGATAGGTCTGGCCAGCGAAGCTGACCTCGTTCACGCTGTCGGACCTGACATCGGGCCGATTGCTGACCATGATCACCCGGTGAAATCGTTCGCCTTGCAGCTCGATCACACTGGCACTATCGTCATGCCCGAGCGTTCGTATCGCATCGATTTCACCTCGCGCCCCCGAACAGCGTTCGGTTGCTTCATCGAAAAATCCATGCGTTTCAAAGGCCGATGCAAACAGATGACTGCTGCCACGCTGACGCAGCAACAGCGTCGTTTCGCGGCGCAGGTTGAACGATGGATCATTGCCGCCGAGCTGGGCAAACACCAGCTCGCCCTGATCCGCAGCGCTGAGCCAGGTATTGAAGCGCTGCCCTTGCAACCAGGTGATACGAGTCGGGCTGGTGACACCGGCCCGCGCCGTCCCCATCAGGTGTTCATAACCACCGGACTGCCCCAAAACCGACCACTGGGTCAGACCGGGTTCCAGGGTCAGGTTCGTATCGCAGATCTGCCCTGAATACTGCAAGGGGTAATCATAATCGTGCTCCGAGTCGCTGCTCAGACGAAACAGGTCGACAAGCAGGGGCGTTTTCAAGCTCTCGTCCTCTATCAGCAAGACAGTCCGTTGCATGCCCACGCCAGGGTAGTGGTCGTTGGCAAAGGCACTCATCCCCTGCACCGGTCTTGCATCAACGAAGAAATGCGGCAAACCGTGCACAGCGTCCGCGCGCTGCAGTTCCGCTGCATTCTGTGATTGCCGATCGACGACGACACAGTTGTGTGCCAGTGTCTGGCGTGCCCAGCTCTTGTTTTCGGGCAGGTAGCGTCCACCGAACTTGGGCTCGACATTGAGCCAGCGGGCAAAGCCGTATTCCCGCAATACCTCGTCACCACGATTGAACAGGGTGATGCCAAGCGTATCGAAGTGTCCGTGATCCATGCCATGCTGACCATGATTCATCGATACCTGACTGATATCACCATCCGCGGCCCTGGCTCGCAGAAAACCTTGCGCCCCCCTGTCGCCATTCGGCCCTTCGCCGAGCAATACACTCGGCCAGAACGGCAGGGTGCCCTCAGCCAGCCGATCTGCCTCTGCCGCCAGTGCCAGGCCGCTCGGATGAACCCAGACCTGGCCCTGCTGCCGCGCCAGTGCATGCACGGCAGGGTCATCACCGTAGCGCGCGTTATAGACGCTGGCGGCAATGAGCAGACCTTCGTCCTGAATGCCCATGCTCAGTGATGCATCGTTCAGGGCCGGCAGGCGACCATTCGGATATACCAGTGACAGCAGGGCCTTGATCGTGGTGCCGATACGCTGTTCGCATACGTTGTAGATGTCCAGTTCCGGACGGTGTGTGTGCAGGGCTTCGGCGAAGACCACCAGTGGCCGCAACGCAAAGCGATGATAGTAGGGTCCCTCGATGTAATAGCCCGACGGTGCAAACAACTGGGCGATCTCGGCCAGGTAGCCACCCGCAACAGCATCACCCTGCAATCCATTGACAGCCTGCGCCACATAGCCTTCATCACCGATGACCAGACCGCAGGTGCCTACTGCCGCCACACTCCACAGGCCATGATTGTGAATGGTG
This sequence comes from Granulosicoccus sp. 3-233, assembly GCF_052681095.1. Taxonomy (NCBI): domain Bacteria; kingdom Pseudomonadati; phylum Pseudomonadota; class Gammaproteobacteria; order Chromatiales; family Granulosicoccaceae; genus Granulosicoccus; species Granulosicoccus sp. 3-233. The sequence goes on along the minus strand of NZ_JBQYLE010000008.1, from coordinate 147,256 downwards.
CCGAAGTCATGGGCATAACGCTGCGTCATCATGTCCACGACAGGGCGCAACAGGCGACTCTCGATGTGAGACCGTTGCGCCTGCGACAGGCCATGTCTGACGCTGCCGTAGCCGATCGACATCGACAACAGCCACATGTTCTCGTTGAGAATCTGGTGAAATATCCGGCCCGGTGGATTGGTGTTTCTGGCTTTCTGGAACCCCAGATTCAGATAGCAGTCTGCATAGCGTTGCAGCAGGTCGACGGCGAAGTCCGCGTAGCCCTGCTCTCCCGTCAACTGATACAGTGTGCCTGCCTCTTCGCACGCCCGGCAGTTGAACTGGTGCTGGTTATGCGCGTAACCACCCGCCTCACCATGCCCCGGAATGTCGCTGGTGGATCCGAGATGCGGGCTCATGCGTGACACCATGGCAGCAATGCTCTCGCCCATCAGGCCCGCTTGACCCACTGCTGCGCGCAGGGCGCGCATGTCTGCGGTGCTGCAAAGCGCCAGCAAGCCGGCATCACCTGTCAGCTCGTCGTCGAATGTCATGGCATGTTTCCCCTGTTCCAGACCGAAGCGCCAAACTGAACCACCGATTGATGGACTGCGGCTTCTCTTTACCAGTATACAAGTTGGCGCAGAGATGCCGGCTCGCCCTCATCGACGGCAACCGGGCGTGCCTCACGACAGGCGTAACCTGTTGACGGTATCTTGTCATCCGAATTCAGTCTTTTTCTGCTGCAATCCGCCGATACCCCCTACAAGGTTGTCACTCTCCGTGTCCGGGAATCCACAACCGGATTGGCACACTGATATTCTCGAATGCCGTGAATCGACATTGCAACCGGTTCTTGCCGCCCCATGGAGAGTGTCAGAATCTGCGCAAGGTCGGGTGCCAGGGCTGGCTCCGAGGGCATACTCATTGAGGCTGTTCGATGCATCAGTAACAGATATCCACACAATGCGATTACAAGCAAAACTTCTTCTGTTCGTTGCACCGTGCGCAATACTGTCGCTCGTTCTGATCTACCTCTTTACCAACGCCGGGCTGCACGACAGGACCAGCCGTCAACTGCTGACAGAGATGAACCTTGCACTGGATCTGGCCGATCTTCAGTTCAGGCAATTCATTACCACGGCAAATGCCGATGCAAGCCTGTTGGCGGGTATGCCGTCAGAGCGCGCCCATGCCTCTGCCAGCGAGCAGAACTCACAGGCTCGCGCCCCGCAGGAACAGCTGCGGAACGCTGTCGCACGATTTCAGGAAGCTCACTCCGAGCACCTGGCTCTGAGTACAGCCTTCGAATCCATCAGCAGGGAAATATTCTGGTCGGCAGTCGATGACAAGGGGCAGATCATCCTGCATGCCGACCGGTCTCTGATCGGCAACGTGGACAGGGAGCTAATGCAGGATGCCAGCACAGTATCGGCTTCCGGCAAGATCGACAATGCGCTCTACCGAGGCGTTCCCACGATCATCACTCGCAAGCCGCTGACGGACAATCTATCCATGGTTGCATTGTTACCGGAGTCGGCAGTGCAGGACAGCTACGTCGAGTTTTCCGATCAGCTGACGATCGTCTCGGCAGTCAGCACCTTCATGGGCATCGCCACGTTTTTCACACTATTGCGATTTTTCGTCATGCGCCCTCTGATCAGACTTCGCCATCTCGCCATGTCGATCGGTCGCGAACCGCCTGACAATACCCATGCCTGCATGGATGTGCAACGACGCGATGAGATTGGCGATCTGTCCAGAGCCTTCAAGGAAACCAGTGAACGACTGCAACTGTCCATGAGTGAATTGCAGGACTCCCACTCGCAGATCGAGACTCTGGCCTACCGTGATGCTCTGACAGGGCTGGCAAACCGGCGCCTGTTCAACCAGATGGCCGAGCTGAGAATCCAGGAGGCAAGGGAACAGGGTCACGGGCTGTGCGTATTGTTTCTCGATCTGGACGATTTCAAGCGCATCAACGATACACAGGGACACAAGGCCGGTGACAGGCTGCTGGAGACCGTCAGCGAAAGACTGCTGAACTGCCTTGCCGAGACGGCCCCTGGCGCTGACTGTGTCCATACCTCACGCCCTGAGAACAATACCGTTGCGCGAATGGGTGGCGATGAATTCATCGTACTGCTACCGCATTCTGATAACGGCAATGAAGGTGAGGCCGCCGCAGCCCGCATTCTGGACGCCATGGCCAGACCGATTTCCCTGAACGAACACGAATTTGTCGTGAGTACCAGCATCGGCATTGCGCAGTATCCAACCCATGCAGACAATGTGGACGACCTGGTGAAGTGTGCTGATGCAGCCATGTATGAAGCCAAACGCCTCAACAAGAACAACTACCGGACTTATGGCAGTGATATCCAGCAGATGCTCGAAGATCGCCTGCAACTGGAGCTGGATCTGAGGCAGGCCATGCCGAAAGAGCAGCTCTCTCTCGTTTACCAGCCTCAGTATTGCGTCGATGGCATGGAGATCGTGGGAGCCGAGGCGCTGTTGCGCTGGCAGCATCCCGATAGAGGCATGATTCCACCGGATGTATTCATAGCAATTGCAGAGGAACGCGATCTGATCGACAAGATCGGTGCGTGGGTCCTCGATGAGGCCTGTCGTCAGTGGAAGCAGTGGCAGAACAGCGGTATTGAATTGAAACACATCGCCGTCAATGTCTCTGCCCGGCAATTCGCCTGCGGTAACATCCAGCAGTTGGTCGATGAGGTCCTGAAACGATACGACATGCCTGCCAGTGCGCTCGAGCTGGAACTGACAGAAAGCTGCATCATCGAATCGCCACAAGAGATGTTCAACACCTTGAGCGATCTGCGGGCCAGTGGCATAGCCATTGCCATGGACGACTTCGGCACCGGCTACTCTTCCCTGTCCACCATTGCCACCATGCCGGTTGATACCCTGAAAATCGATCGCAGCTTCATGACCAATCTGACGATCGGCTCACCCAATGAAAAGATCGTATCGGCCATTCTGATGCTGGCTGATGGCCTGAAGATGCAGGTCGTGGCCGAGGGGGTCGAGCAGCAAAGCGAACTGGATTTTCTGAAAAGCCGGCAATGCGATATGGCACAGGGCTACTATCTGGCCCGACCATTGAACGTGCACGACATGACTGCCCTGTTGCATGAACAGGCAGATCGCCGTTTCAGGCAAACCGGATGAAGGACGGCAAACCCTGCCACCCGCGATTCCGGTTGGCCGGAAGCATCGCCCGGCTCCTCGTCACTCACTACTGCTCTGGCCCTTTCCCGACGGCTCTGACCCTTCTTTCCCGGTATCGTCTTCTTCCAGAACAGGCTCGTAATCCCGATCCCTGACCGCCTGCATCAGCAGATCGATATCATTGCCCGGCACGCGAAGCACCTTCAGAGCGAACGCACCTAGACGCAAACTCGCTTCAATCGTTTCCGGATAAGCATGTGCAGCACCCGCTGCCAGCAAGCGGGAACTCGACTCGAGATCGCGCGCACGTGCAATGATCGGTACATGTGGCGCCGCGCTGCGCATGTGCGTCACGGCCTGCAAGGCCACCGCGAAATCATCAACACTGAGTACCAGAAGTGCGGCGCGCTCGGCCTGGATTGCCACCAGAAGTTCGGGATCACTGATGTCACCATAGACCACCTGATGACCATCCGCCTGCCCCTGAGCCACCCGTTTCATATCGGTATCCAGTGCCATGAAGGCAATGCCACTGTCCTCCAGCATCACGGCTATCGTGTGACCGACACGGCCATAACCACCGATCAGTACACGCGGTTCAACCGTGTCCAGTGCTGCCGGCAGGTCTGTGGGTTCAACGTGCCGAGCGCCACCCAGACACGCTGCAATTGCCTGATTGAAACGAATCAGAAACGAGCCGGCGACCATCGAGAAGAACACGGATGCCAGTGCAATCTGCCCCAGACGCACATCGATCACATCAGCCTGCAGCGCAATGGCCAGCAGGGCAAAACCGAACTCCCCACCCACGGCCAGTAACAAGCCCACGCGCCAGGCCGTCTGCGTGACGATGCCGCTCATGCGCACCATCGCGGTTACCAGCAGCAGTTTGCTGGCAAGAATGAGTACGGCCCCCAACACAGCCCAATGCCAGATGTCGGGCAGCACACCCGGATCTATCAGTGTCCCGATACCCACGAAAAACAGTCCCAGCAAGACATCACGGAACGGGCGTATCGTGGACTCGACCTGATAACGAAACTCGGTCTCCCCCAGCATCATGCCGACCAGAAACGCACCGAAGGCCAGGGACAGACCCAGCGTACTGGTCGTCCAGGCGGCCAGCAAGGCAACCAGCAACACCGCCAGGGTCAGCACCTCGGCAGACCGTCGTCGGGTAACCAGCTGGAACAGCGGTCGCAGCAACCAGCGTCCGGCAAAGAATACCAGTGCGAAGGCCAGTACGGCCTTGCCAACGGCCCAACCCAGAGCCCCGGCCAGCTCGAGATTGCCCACCGCCGTACCCAACACCGGTATGACGACCAGAAACGGGACTGCCGTGACATCCTGGAAGACGGACATTGCCAGACCGAGGCGCCCATGCGGGCTGCTCTGTTCGCCCTGCTCAGTCAGCTGACTGCTGATGATGGTCGAGGAAGACTGGGCGAACACCGCGCCAATCACGAAAGCCGCGCTGGCTGGCAGACCGGCCAGCCACAATACCAGCGTCACCACGATGGTCACGAGCATCACCTGTGCCGTCCCCAGACCCAGCACCTGGTGGCGCAGTGCATGCAGCTGTGGCAAGGAGTAGTTCAGGCCAATGGTGAACAGCAGAAACACGACGCCGAATTCTGCCAGCGTCTTGAATTCCGGCACGTTGAACGTGGGGCCGATGGTATGCGGGCCGAGAATCAGGCCCACCAGCAGATAACCGATACTGGTTGGAATATGAAAGTGCTGAAACGCAACGACCACGGTCACAGCCACACTCAGCAGCATGAGGATCTGTGCGAGGTTCTCCATCATTTGTCGGGCTCCTCCCGGTTCCTGTCGAACGGGTGGCCTGAAGATCCCCTGTCCGCGCCTGATTCAGGCGTTACACCGGCAATCAGCGCAACACCATGCAGTGTCCATATGCGAGGCACTGGCTGATAACCCGCACCCCATTAGTCTGACATATTATTCATGAAATTCATCGAAAACAGGACTGCCGAAAGTCGCTTTGATCCGACGTCAGATCAGCGAAGCAACAGTATCGGTGGCTAGCGATTCGTGATGTGCGACAGGCCCAAGCGGTAGGCAGTGGGTGGCAAGCGGCAAGCGGTAGGCGGTAGGCGGTAGGCGGTAGGCGGTAGGCGGTAGGCGGTAGGCGGTAGGCGGTAGGCGGTGGACGGTGGACGGTGGACGGTTCACGATTCACGATTCACGATTCACGGTTCGCGGTTCGCGGCTTACGACTCATGGTATTCAGCTGTCAGCCTCGCTGCTCATTCACAGGCTACTGATTTCTGCCTGCTGGCCAGCGGCTCGTCGCCCTCGACGTTACCAGTACGCGTCGGCCTCGGTCGTCGTCATCTTCCCGTAACAGCCCATGTAGCGTTCGACACGCAACATGGTGTCCGGTTTGGTTGTCGTTTGCCATTGCTCCAGCGACCATTCCTCATCGCTGATGTCATGCCGCTGGTTGTCTGCAAAGTAGCTGACCTCTTCCAGATGTCCCAGGGCATTTTCAATGCGCAGAGTGCGCAGACTGAACTCGTTCCCTTCGAAGAATTCGATGCGACGCATGGCTTCTTCCTGCAGACCACGGATGACGAGGCCGGCAGTGCGGCTACCAGGCCGGGGCACCAGAACCGGATAGTGATCATCCAGCACCCAACGCCTGACATGATCGGGCACGGTAGCCGCTTCACGCACCAGGGTCGCGAGATCCTGCTGAGCGACCAGACCCAGCACATCCGGGTCCATCAGCGTTCCAAAGGTAAACAGAGCAAGCCTTGAAGTCATGGTCCAACCGCTGAAATGGCGCTATCGCGCCAATGTGAATACCGGGTAGCCGCACGCGACCGGCTGCTGTCGACTGCCATCCGGCATCTCGACGCGGCAACAGCGGCGCGCTTGCCCCCCGTCGGGATACGACGGACAAACGCCTCAGGCAGAACGCATCAGACCTTCGTACTTGAGACGCAGATCGTCCCGGGACTCGGGCTTGCTGGTGTCGACGATGATGCACTCGACCGGGCACACCACCACGCACTGGGATTCGTCATGGTGTCCGACGCACTCGGTACACAGGTGGAAATGAATCTCGTAGATCTCTTCACCCTGATAGATGGCATCGTTGGGACATTCCGGCTCGCAGACGTCACAGTTGATGCATTCGTCGGTAATCAGCAAGGCCACTACGCGTTTCCCTCATGCAAGGCCCGGTGGTGGCGACGCGAAAACGACTCGATGACCACCGGATGAACGAATTCGCTGACATCCCCATGCATGCGGGCGATCTCGCGCACGATACTCGACGACAGAAAGGTGTATTCCTGAGAAGCCGCGATGAATACCGTTTCTATTTCCGGATCCAGATGCCGGTTGACGCCGGCGATCTGCACTTCGTATTCGAAATCCGAGATGGCACGCAAGCCTCTGACGATCACCTTGCTGCCCACTTCAGCAGCGTAGTCCACCAGCAAGCCGCCGAAAGATTGCACGGTAACGTTTTCCAGCTCCTCCAGAATGGTGGTCGCCATGTCCACTCGCTCTTCGAGCGAGAAGAACGGACTTTTCGAGGTGCTGGCAGCAACGGCGACAATGACATCGTCAAACATGCGGCTGGCACGGCGTGCAACATCGATGTGCCCGACAGTCATTGGGTCGAAAGTACCAGGGTATACGGCAGTTACGCGCATTCAGGTGCCCCTACGGATCGAACAATCGAGTGTGAGGCAATTAATCCCGTGGTGCAATGCCACAGATCGCCTCCGAGATCACATTATGTCTTTTCGGGCCAGTAAACGCGCATGCACGTCACCAAATACCTTTTCCCTGTGGACACAAAATCCACCCGGCAACTGTTCCGGCATGGCCTGCACGGTTGGCGATTCGATATAGACATGAGCGTTGTCCGTCACATGGCCCGATGCCAGCACCGCCAGAGTATCCCACTGCAGCTCGTAATCGAATGGCGGGTCGATGAAGACGATGTCATACCTGTCTCGATTACCCGACAGAAACTGTTCGGCACTCCCCTGAACCAGTCGTGCCCGGCTTTTCGGTACCCCGAGAACTTCCGCGGACTGCTGCAGGACGGCATGGGCCCTGCCGTTCGGCTCCACCAGCGTGACGGAGGTGGCATGGCGAGACAGGGCTTCGTACCCCAATGCACCGCTGCCCGCGAACAGATCCAGACAGCGACTGCCGGCCACCAGAGGCTGCAACCAGTTGAACAGGGTCTCCCTGACACGATCGCCAGTGGGTCGCAATCCTTCCACGTCGGCCACCGCCAGCTTGCGGCCACGCCACTCTCCGGCAATGATGCGTACCTGGCCAGCCGAGTTACGGTTGCCCTTGCGATCAGACTTGCCCTGACGCGGGTTTCTACTACGGTTTGAAGGTGGGGTCACGGTGGTAGGATGTTGCGCGAGCCGGAAACTTGCCATGATACCGACGTACAGGCAGCCCGGTACAGACGAAACTCAAGACACTCCCTCCATTCAGGAACGTCAGCAGACCAGCGATGGGCATATTCAGTTTTCTCAAACGACAAAAATCACAGCGTGAGCAGGCTCCCGAGAGCGATGCACCCCTCGATGCAAAGCTTTCTCGCACGCGCTCCAGGTTTCGCGACAATCTGCTCGACTTCATGCTCGGCAACAAGCCGATTGATGCCGACCTGCTGGAAGAACTGGAAAGCCAGCTCATCATGGCCGATGTCGGCATGGATGCCACCTCACGAGTCATGGCCTCGCTGAACCAGCAGGTCAATCGCTCGGAGGTCGGCGATTCGGAAGCCCTTCGCCTGGCGTTGCAAAAGGAGCTCACCCGCCTGCTGCTGCCGGTGGAGCAGCCCCTGGAGATTCCCGACAGCGACTCACCCTTCGTGATCCTGGTGGTCGGTGTGAATGGCTCGGGCAAGACAACCACCATCGGCAAGCTTGCCAAACAGCTGCAGGATGGCGGCAAGAGCGTCATGCTGGCCGCTGGCGACACGTTCCGGGCAGCGGCCGTGGAGCAGTTGCAGACCTGGGGAGAAAGAAACCAGGTACCGGTCATCGCCCAGGGTACCGGTGCGGACTCGGCCTCGGTCATTTTCGATGCGGTCCAGTCAGCCAAGGCACGTGGCATCGATGTATTGATTGCCGATACCGCCGGACGTCTGCACACGCAGAACAACCTGATGGAGGAACTGCAGAAGGTCAAGCGCGTGATCGGCAAGATCGACCCGACGGCGCCACATGAAACCCTGATCGTACTCGATGGCGGAACCGGTCAGAACGCACTCAACCAGGCCCGGCAGTTTCATGAGGCCATGCAATTGACCGGCATGGTGGTCACCAAACTCGACGGCACGGCCAAGGGGGGAGTCATCTTCGCCATTGCCGAGCAACTCGGACTGCCCATCCGTTTCATCGGTGTGGGTGAAAAAGTGGAAGATCTGGAAGTGTTCGAAGCCGAACGCTATGTCAATGCGCTGGTCAGCATCTCGTGATTGCCTTCGAGCACGTCAGTCTGGAGTATCTTCCGGGGCGTTTCGCCCTGCAGGATGTGAGCTTCACACTCAGTGCGGGCTCGTTCACCTTTCTGACCGGACATTCCGGTGCCGGCAAGAGCTCCCTGCTGAGACTCGTGGCACGCCTGGAACGGCCCAGCAGTGGCGATATTCAGGTCGGCAACATCCATTACAGTCAGTTGCGCCCCCGGCAGGAACCGGCGCTGCGTCAGCAGATGGGGATCGTTTTCCAGGACAATCAGCTGCTGCTCGATCGCAGTGTCTTCGACAATGTCGCCTTTCCACTGATCATCGGCGGCTATCGATACAGTGATATCAAGACACGTGTCGGCGCGGCACTCAATCGCGTCGGCCTCGCCGACAAGGCTCTCGAGAATCCGCAAGTGCTCTCCGGCGGCGAGCAGCAGCGCATCGGCATAGCCCGGGCCATCGTGGCGCGTCCCAAATTGCTGCTGGCGGACGAACCCACCGGCAATCTTGACCCGGACATCAGCGCAGAAATCATGCAGCTGTTCATGCAGTTCAACGCCTCGGGAGTGACCGTCCTGTTTGCCACCCACGATCAGAGCCTGCTGGACACCTTCCGCTACCCGCGACTGCAGTTGCATCAGGGCAAGCTCACCAGCGCGCCTCAGAATGCTGACGAGGCTGCCTCGCCGCGGAACCGGCAGAACCCGGGCAAGGGGTGACGACGTCTTGAGCCATCTTCGACAGTCTGCGAGACACATGCAGTCATGAGTATTGAACAAGCTGCCAATGCCGCCGGTCCTCGCTGGACCTACACCAAGCGAGGTTATGCCCTGGCTCAGAGCCTGCGGCAACTCAAACGCCACAAGTTCGCCAGTCTCATCACTCTGCTCGTTCTGGGCATCACCCTGGCGCTACCCGTCATGCTGCTGTTTGCCAGCAGCGCCCTGCAACAGCTGAGCAGCCGCAGTATCGATGGTGAAAGCCTGACGGCCTACCTGCAGGAGAGTGTCAGTGATCTGGACGGGGCTGCACTGGCGGTGCAATGGGCCTCCATGGAAGGGGTACGCGATACGCGCTACATCAGCCGTGACGAAGCCTTGGCCGTGTTTCGGGAAAACAGCGATATCGGCGCGGCCATTGATGCGCTGGGCAGCAATCCTCTGCCCGGTGCGATCATCGTCTTTCCAGATGGCAATATATTGCGGGCCGGTGCGGTCGAGTCGCTGGCAGCGACGCTGCGCCAGAACGAAGCCGTGGAACGCGTGCAATTCGATCTTCGGTGGATACGCCGTCTGCAGGCCGTGGTTTCCCTGATACAGCTGGTAGGCGGCCTGTTGGCACTCTTCCTGACGCTGACGGCACTGTTGGTCATTGGTAATACGATTCGCCTGGAGCTGTTGCGCCGACGCAGTGAAATGGAGGTCGCCAGCCTTCTGGGAGCCGGCAGTTTCTTCATGAACCGGCCCATTCTGTATATTGGAGCACTCTATGGACTGCTGGGCGGCGTTGTGGCCAGCATTATTGCCGTTATTGCATTCAATGCGATCAAGCAGCCCGCCGATGACCTGTCATCCTTGTATGAGAGTACCTTTCGGTTGAGTCATCCCACGGCCTCCCAGATAGGCATCGTTCTCGCTGTATCCATTGCACTGGGAATCGTGGGAGCACTGTCCAGCATGTACCGACCATCACAGCAACTGACTCACCGTGGATCAAACGGCAGTTGATCTGACAAGTCCTTGTTTTCGTAAGAATAAGCATCAAGAAACAAATCGGCAGGTAACGGTCAGAGTGTGTAAATAAGACCGGAACCTTGCCGCTATTTAGCACTCATAACTGTCGAGTGCTAAGATAACGCCGTCCCGACGGTTGTTGGAGAAATATCTAATGAGTAACGCCCTGACTGCTAACAAGAACACAGCCATGACCATCCCGGTCATTGCTGATGACCTGAACAGCTATCTTGCGAAAATCGCCAATATCGATCTGCTGTCCGTCGAGGAAGAGCAGAAGCTGGCGCGCCGCCTGAGAGATGATGAGGATCTGGACGCTGCGCGTCAGTTGGTCATGTCGCAGCTTCGCTTCGTGGTTCATATCGCGCGCACGTACAAGGGCTATGGTCTGCCAATGGCCGATCTGGTCCAGGAAGGCAATATCGGCCTGATGAAGGCGGTCAAGCGATTCGACCCCGATGTCGGTGTGCGCCTGATTTCTTTCGCCGTTCACTGGATTCGTGCCGAAATTCACGAGTACGTCATTCGTAACTGGCGCATCGTGAAGGTGGCAACCACCAAGTCACAGCGGAAACTGTTCTTCAAGCTGCGTAGCGCCAAGAAGCAACTGAACTGGTTCAGCCAGGAAGAAGTAGAGGCCGTGGCCAAGGATCTCGGTGTTGACGAGAAAGTCGTTGTCGAGATGGAATCACGCATGCACGGGCATGACAGTGCCTTCGATGCACCTCCGGGTGCCAGCGAAGATCGTGTGAGCCTGTCTCCTTCCGAATCGCTCTTTCAGGAACAGGATGATCCATCCATGATTCTGGAGCGCGAAGACGGTCGAAACAACTCTCACGAGGGTCTGGCCGCCGGATTCGAAATTCTGGATGAGCGTAGTCGTACGATCCTGCAGCGTCGCTGGCTGGAAGACGAGAAGTCGACTCTGCATGAACTAGCCGATGAATATGGCGTATCTGCCGAGCGCATTCGCCAGATCGAGAAGGCTGCGATGAAGAAGATCAAGACCCATCTGATGGCTGCCTGATCTCGCACCAATCCGAACGCTTGACGCCTGTAGCGTCAGGCCGGAATAAAGGAAAAAGAGGCCGCCCCCGGCTCGATCAGGGGCGGCTTTTTTTTGCCTCCCTCAATGAGCTACCCCTGCACTGCATGCAGATTCGCTCACATGAACCATGGGACAGCGCGAATCCGGACCATGCCGCTGCCCGGAGGCTCCTTCCCCAGCCACTGAAATTCGGTACCAGTCGGGGTACGCTGGGTTTCCGTCCACGCATTTGCCCCGGAACCGCCCCACCATGCCCACTCCCAAGTCTGACTCACCGCGCCAACACGACTACACCGCCCGAATCGAATGGACCGGCAATACCGGACAGGGCACCAGCAGCTATCACGCCTATCAGCGCAGCTGGGACATCTCCACCCCGGGGAAACCGACCGTTCACTGTTCCAATGATCCGCTCCTGGGCGGTGATCCCGATCGCCACAATCCGGAAGATCTGCTACTGACGACGGTTTCCGCCTGTCACATGCTCTGGTATCTGCACCTGGCCAGCAACCAGGGCATCGTCGTGCAGGGTTATGTCGACAATCCGGTGGGGGTCGGAGAAACAAGTCCGAACGGGGCGGGGCGTTTTCTGTCTGCCACCTTGCATCCACGTATCCGCCTGTCAGCCGGTTCGGACTGTCAGCAGGCCGATGCCGTACATGGTCTCATTCACCAGTACTGCTTCATAGCACGTTCACTGAATTTTCCGGTGCATGTGGATGCCAGTTACGAATTGGCAGCCGACCTTTGATGTCGGTGAAGGCCCATCAGCAACCATCACCGCTAGTCACTGAGCGTCACTGAGCGTCACTGAGCGTCACTGAGCGTCACTGAGCGTCACTGAGCGTCACTGGGGCAGTTTCGATCAAAACGGACCGTCACTGCCAGCCCCGGCTCATTGTCATCCATGGCGATACGGCCACAATGCAGATCCGATATGGCCTTGACCAGGCTCAAGCCAAGCCCGGTACCACGAGTCGTACGGCTGCGTTCGAGCCGATACAGGCGCTGGAATACCTTCTCTCGCTCAGCGGCAGGTATCCCCGGCCCTGAATCGGCCACCCGAAACCAGACGATGCCACCCTCTTCACCGGCACTCAATCGTATGACGGTATTGTCGGAACAATGATGTACTGCGTTTTCGATCAGATTGACCACCAGTTGCAGTAGCAGCTGCCTGTCACCGAACATCGGCAACGACTGCCCCGTCGGCATGTCCATGATCAACTCCTGGCAATGCTCATCGACAACGGGCGAATACACCTCGGCCGCGGTCTCCAGCACATTGGCCAGATCAAAATGCCTGAACTGCGACTTGCGTGCTCCGGCCTCGATCTGAGCTATTCGCAGCAGCGCTTCGAAGGTTGCGTTGATTGCCTGGGTTTCTTCCAGCGCTTCATCGAGCTCCTGCCCGACACAGGCACCCGAGCGACTCTTGCTGGCTGCCTCTTCAAGGCCGATATACAGCCGGTTGAGCGGTGTTTTCAAGTCATGCGCAATATCGGTGCTGACCTGTCGCATACCGTTGACCGTGTGTTCAAGACGCTCCAGTGAGCCGTTGATCTTCTCGGACAGTTGGTCGACGTCGTCACCGGCACAACTGACAGGCAGACGCGCACGCAGATTGCCCTTGCCGACGGCATCCAGTGAAGCTGATATGCGGCCCACCCGTTTGTGGGTACTCCGTGCAAAGTACCCCCCGACCACAAAAGCCAGCAGTGTGGACAACAGGGATGTCCACAGCAGACAGGACAGTGTGATCTTGCGCAGCTCGACCAGGTCATCGAGGCTCTTTCCCATCGAGAGCTCGAAATCACCGATATTGCCGGTATAGAAGCGGTACTGGCTGTTGTCACCTTCCAGCCCCAGATCTTCACCGGTGAGTATCTCCCAGCCCGAGCTGGCCTGGCACACCGGCAGATTGCCTGCCACTCGCTCACCCTCGGCATTCGAAAGATGAAAACCCATTGACGACACCATCGGCAGGTTGCTGCGCGCATCGGCCATCTTCACGACAGCCTCGATGCCAATGGTTTCGTAGACATCCTGCATGTCCGCAAAGCGCCCCTCGATGGACTTGTCGATCCGCTCGAGCACCCGATCCTGCAAGGTCGTGTAGACCATGTAGGCACCGCCACCAAAGCACAGGGTGAACAGCAACCAGAACAGGAAGCCCATGCGAAAGGAAATGCTGCGCAGCAGTCCGAATCGCTGAAACAAACGACCCTGCAGCCGAGCACTCAGTGAATCTGTCTGGACAGGGATCGCAGTGGTCGATTCTTCCGGGCAGGTGATGCCCCGCCCCGGACAGGAACTGCCCAGAGAGTTGCCGATGGCATTCGCCAGAGAACGAACCTTGCCACCTGCTACCGTATTGTCCGATGTCGCTGCCATCAACTGATTCCCGTCTCCTTCCGCAGCCCGGATTTACGCGACTGCGGCGCTGGGCGCCACGCTGTCAACGTGGGGCGTGCATGCTGTAACCCAGATTGCGCACCGTGTGCAGCAAAGGCTCCGGGAAAGGTTTGTCTATCTTGCTGCGCAGACGACTGATATGCGTCTCTACAACACTGGTCTTGGGATCGAAATGAAAGTCCCACACCTGTTCGAGCAACATGGTACGACTCACGACTCGCCCCTCATTGCGCATCAGCACCTCCAGCAGGGTGAATTCGCGCGGCTGTAGCTCGATATCCTGATCGGCCCGTCGAGCCGTTCTGGACAACAGATCCAGATGCAGATCGGCCACTTGCAGATGGGTCGTTTCCACAGACGCTGCCGGGCGTCGAGCCAGGGCATTGACCCGAGCCAGCAGCTCCGAAAACGCAAAAGGCTTGGTCAGATAATCGTCGGCACCCGCTTCCAGCCCCGCAACCCGGTCATCGACACCGGACACGGCGGTCAGAAAGATCACCGGCGTCTTGTTACCCGAGGCTCGCAGGCTCTTCACCAGTGACAAGCCATCCAGTCCCGGCAGCATTCGATCCACCACCAGCACATCATATTCCGCCTGCAGACACTGGATCATGGCCTCCCGACCATTCTCCAGAACGTCAACCACATGACCCGCTTCCTTGAAACCCCGGGCGGCATAGTCGGCTGTGTGGCTATCGTCTTCAACCAACAAGATGTGCATCAGTTCTCCGTGGAGGTAATCGGCCTGGTCAGTGCCAACGCTTGCATTCAGCGCGTGACGAGGCTTGCTGGAATCCATGATATTCCATCCCCTGAATCATTGTCCAAGGCACGATGCATTACCACAGACGCCGCGCAGGCCGTCTTCTCCCCGGATCGGCAACAGGGACGTTGTTTCCAATGCAAGGTCTGGTAATGTCATGCGATGTAGTCCGGTTGTGACCACGCCTGTTCGAAGGGGCTGGCAGCGATGGCTGGCCTGTCTTCAGGCTGGATCCCTGAACGAGACTATCGGACATGAAGCTGTCAGCGCCATTGCCGGTAACTTACGGTTCTGTATGGTGTTTTTCATGTCGTACGAGTCAGGGAGGCCAATACTTCGCGCGCATGGTCAGCAATACGCAACACCAGAGGGTGCCGCAGGCGACGCTGCGGAGAGATGGCAATGAAGGTCTCCACCACTTCATCGATGTAGCCGATGGGACTCGCATGACAGCTACCGGCAATATCGGACGCCACCACACCGGGGGCCGGAAAGACACCTTGACCCGCCTCTCCGAATGTCTTCATCAGCGCGCTGTCATCGAACTCGGCAACCACGCGGGGCACGATCTCGATTTCATCGAACCAGTGATCCAGACTGCGGCGCAGGGCGCTGGATGCATCCGGCAGCAATACCGGGACATCGGCCAGGGACTGCGGAAAACCGCTCGACAAGCGCGGTGCCCATTCATTCGGTGCAAAAAAGGCCAGATTGCTCGACCCCAGGGCATGATTGTAGGCGCGCACGTTCAGCCCGGTGGGAACAGGCCTGTCCGACAGAATCAGGTCCAGCTTGTGAACTGACAGATCAGCCAGCAAGGACTCCAGCTTGCCCTCCGAGCAGGACAACCGAACCGGCTCATCGCCGCCCAGTGTCACACCCAGCAAACGGCAGGCAACCAGCTTGGGAAAGGAATCGACGATGCCGACACGCAGTGAGCGAGGGGTTTCTTCCCCTGTTGATTGCAGACGCTGCGCCAGAGCCGTTCCGACCGAGAAGATCTCGTCGGCGTAGGTTTGCACGACTCGCCCCGTCTCAGACAGCGTCAGGCCTCTCCCGACGCGCAGAAACAATGGCTCTCCGATGGCCTCCTCGAGTAACTTGATCTGACCACTGACGGTCTGCGGGGTCAGATGCAACACCTTTGCGGCCTTCGCCACACTGCCTTCACGCGCAACGGTGTGAAAGTACAGCAGATGGTTGTAGTTCAGGTGTCGCATGCATGAACTCTCCAGGTAACCGGAATGAACGTCATTGAACCAGCAGAACCGTATAGGCAGCAAACGCCGCCAGCAGACTGCCTCCGACCCATCGACCCACATGCCCGGGACGCCAGGCCAGCAGCAGAACCAGGAAAGACAGAAGCAGCATGATACTCAGTGGCAGCATGTCGACACCACGGCTGTTGATCGGTGACACCAGGCCGCTGAAACCCAGAACCAGGCCGATATTCAGCATGTTGGAGCCCACGACATTCCCCACGGCCATGTCCGTGTCGCGGCGAATGACGGCCATCACGGTGGCCGTGATCTCCGGCAGACCGGTACCAATCGAGGTTACCGTCAGCGCAACAACGGCATCCGGCACACCGAAATACGTGGCCAGCCCCACCCCTCCCCAGATCAGACTCTGCGCTCCGAGCAGCAGCAGCAAGACCCCGGCAGTGATGAAGAACAGACTCGGCCAGATGCTGTGCGGCTCGGCCTGCCGGACTTCCTCGCCCAGGGCCTCTTCCAGGTCGGGCACACCGTCCACGCGCATGACCCACCAGACACTACCGACGGCGCCAGACAGCAGAAATGCGCCCGCTATTCGCCCCAGATGTCCATCCACCAGAAACCCGAACCCCATCACCGTCAGTCCGAGCATCAAGGGCAACTGGTGCACCCGGATGGCACGATTGATGGCCAACGGCATGATCAGCGCGCCCAGGCCCAGAACAATGGCGATGTTGACGATGTTCGAGCCGACCACATTGCCCGCCGCCACGTCGCCGTAGCCTTGCAAGGCCGCTCCAGCGCTCACGAACAGCTCTGGCGCACTGGTCCCCAGTGATATCAGGACGAAGCCGATGACGGCGGCAGACCAACCCAGTAAACGGCCAACAACCGTGGCACCCTTCAAAAGGAGATCTCCACCGAAATACAGGCCGAGACAGCCACAAGCAATGGCCAGCAGGAACAGAAACATGACGAATTAGGGATCCATTGATGTACGTGTGATGGACAACCAGCCGCGAACCTGCACTGCGGTGTCGATCCATCTCCCGCTGAGCGTGCAGGAATGTTTCCAGCAGGCGGCTCATCCATACATAGTGTCGGCCACTCGGCAAGCACTGAACAGTCGTGCTTTCCTGCTGAACGATTCGTGAATCACGAATCATGCCGCGCAATATAGCGGCTTTCCCGGACTATTCGAGATCCCTGACCATCGAATTCAGGTCACGACAACGGATCAGGACATCAGCGCCATGACGACCGGCACATAGTGATCCACCAGCATGATGCCGAACAACCACATCAGGTAGTTGATGGAGAACACGAAGGTCTTGATGGGTTGGCTGGTAGCCTTGTCGTCGAACATCTTCCAGGCGTGATACAGGAACATGGCACCCAGAATCAGCGCCCCACCGAGATACAACAGACCGCTCATGTGAATCAGGTACGGGAAGATCGAGATGACAACCAGCAGCACGGTATAGAGAAAGATCTGCACACGTGTGAACGGGATGCCATGTGTCACGGGTAGCATCGGTATATCGACCTTGGCATAGTCATCACGACGATGAATCGCCAGAGCCCAGAAATGCGGTGGTGTCCAGATGAAGACAATCAGGAACAACAGCAGGGCCGATGCACTGACCTCACCGGTCACCGCCGCCCACCCCAGTACCGGCGGCATGGCGCCTGCAGCCCCACCGATGACGATATTCTGCGGAGTGGCACGCTTGAGATACACCGTATAGATGATGGCGTAGCCGATCAGGGAGAAAAAGGTGAGTACGGCTGTCAGCGGGTTGACCAGAAACACCAGAATCGCCATGGCAATGACCCCCAGCAACAGTGCAAAGACCAGACACTGGCGAGTGGACAACGCTCCCATCGGCAGCGGCCGATTCTCCGTGCGCTTCATGATGGCGTCGGTACGCTGGTCAATCACATGATTGATGGCAGCCGCAGAGCCCGACGCCAGACCGATACCAAGCAGCCCGAAAACGCTTTCCTGCAGGGGTAGCCACAGGGGCACGGCCAGCGCCATGCCCACCAGCGCCGTGAATACCAGCAAGAGCACGACCTTGGGTTTCGTGATCTCGAGGTAGTCACGCCAGTGCGCAACAGCATGACTGAGCAGTCCGTCTGAAGCTTTGATGTCAGTAGAGATTTTCATGGTGTATTGCACTGCCGATCGCGGCATTCAGCTGCGATATCAAGTGCCTGAGGTTAACCGATGCGCGATACTTTTAACAGGTGCTTGATATCCTTGAGCATGGATTCCGGAGGCAGATCGGCAGGAAAGCGCAGCATGACATTGCCGAACGGATCCAGCAGATAGATGGCGCCGGTCGAGGATTCCATGGCGGACTCCGCCGCACGAACCTGGTCCTTCAGAACGGCCTGTTCCGCTGGACTACCCGTGGCGACGATCAGACCAAGGTGTTCCGCCTGCAAGGCTTCATCCAGTTGTTCGGCCGATTCTGCCAACACCACTCTCTGCACACGATCCATACGCTGATTCAGCGCAAGCCGTACCTGCCTCATGTTGTAGAGACTCATTCTACATGCATCCAGACACTCACCTTCGGGCATGTACAACATCGTCCAGATACCGTAAAGGCTTTCCAGTTCTAATACTTCATCCGACGCCTGCAGGCTGAATTCGGTGAGGGGAACCGCCGGCTTGATCAGTTGCCCGCGCGATGTATCGCCCACCTGACCGCCGCTCAATCTCACCACCTGCAGGTAGATCGTCGCCAGAATCAATGGCACGGCAAAAACCGCCAGAATGGTCAGCAGCTTGATTCGCGACGCACGACGTTTGACCGGATCGATCTCGGGATAATCGGATTCGCTCTTGGGCGAGGCGGTTTCACTCATGATGGTTTTCTCTGATCTGATCCGGTTCGTGACTTGCGCGTGTTGACCACGACAAAGATGATGGTCAGTGCCAGCGCCATCGCGAACCATTGAAACGCGTAACTATAGTGTTTTGCCGGTCCGGATGCCGACGGTTGCCAGTTGGCAATCAGCCATTCTGGGCGAGCAGTCAATACCGTGCGGTCGGAACCGTCTTCTGCCAGAGTCTGTGCCTGGACCAGCACAGGTAACAACGGAACACCCAGCACCTTTTCGATGGCCTGGTAATCCAGATACTGAAGCAGCTGGGGCCATTCGCCCTCCTCAGGCAGTGCTTCGCCACTGGCAAAACCCTTGGAAGGTCTGGACAGGAAGCCTTCGATGGCTACTGACCGCTCTGATGCCGTCTCCGGCAAACTGACAGTGGGTAGTTGCGCTCGCGATGGTCCGGGTGCGATCCATCCGCGGTTGACCAGTACCCATTGCCCACCTTCAAGTTGCAGTGGCACCAGAACCTCGAATCCAGCCTGTCCCTTGTGCGTACGATTATCCCACAATAATTGACGGGTTCCATCGTATTCACCCTGCATCGACACCCGTGTATAGGATGCTGCCGCCGCCTCGATGTCCTCGATGTTCGTCAGCGGAATCGCCGGTGCACGGCGAGAAGCCTCCGCCGCCTCGGCCATCGATACCTTCAGGGCCGCCCGATTCAGCTGCCAGTTCCCCAACCAGAGCATGCAGGACAGCAATGCTGCATAGAGCACTACCGCCCAGAGTCTGGGAGTAAACTGGTAATCAAAGAATCTCATGGTCCTGCTTGATGCTACTCGTTAAATTTGTCGTCATTCTGCTGTTGTGCTTTGTCATCATCAGCCTGTTCAGCGGACTGTACTTTCTGGTCAAGGACAAGGGCCAGTCCAGCCGGACGGTCAATGCTCTGACCCTGCGCATAGGCCTGTCCGTCATCGCCATCATCATCGTGCTGATTGCCGGAGCCACCGGGATACTGGAAATGAACCCGGACCCCATGTCAGGCCAGTCGCCCTCGGTGAGCCGTGATGAGACGCTCGACCCACCGGATACGACGGCAACCCCGGAAACATCGATCTTCGGCAGTGGTGGCAGACGACGCGTCGAAGAAGGCTCCTGACAACTCCGGTACAAGCTCCCCTGCTCTGCCCCGTTCCTTACACCGATTACGCATTGCCCAATAAAAAAGGGCGAGAATCATCTCGCCCTTTCTCGACTGCTTCGCGCCCTGCTGCCCTGCCCGACCTGACGTTTCCAGCGCTCGTCAAGGTTCAGGAAGAAGCTGTCGGACCGATCGAATCCCGATCAGACCAGATAGACGAAGATGAACAGTCCCAACCAGACTACGTCCACGAAGTGCCAGTACCAGGCAGCGGCTTCGAAGGCAAAGTGATTCTCGGCGCTGAAGTGGTTGCGGATGGCGCGAATCATGACCACCAGCAGGATGATGGCTCCCATGGTGACGTGGAAACCGTGGAATCCTGTCAGCAGGTAGAACGTGGAACCGTAGATGCCACTGTTCATGGTCAGGTTCATCGCCGAATAGGCATGCATGTATTCTTCAGCCTGCAGAAAGACGAAGATGAAGCCCAGTGTGACCGTGGCCAGCAACCAGAGAATGAAAGGCTTGCGATGACCTGCCCGGATGGCGTGGTGGGCGAAGGTACAGGTGACACCACTGGTCAGCAGCAGCAGAGTATTGATCAGTGGCAGTCCGAACCAGCCCATCTGCTGGAAATTGCCGCCGATATCTCCCGGACCGTTTGTGGGCCAGACGTAATCGTATCCTTGATACAGCAAGGCATTGGTCACATCGGCGCCACCGCCGCCGATACCGCCAATCCAGGGACCGGAGAAGGTACGTGCATAGAACAACGCCCCGAAGAAGGCTGCGAAGAACATGACTTCGGAGAAGATGAACCACATCATCGACAGCCGGAAGGATGAATCGACCTGCGAGTTGTAGGCACCGGATTCACTTTCCTTGGCCACTTGTCCGAACCAGCCGAACATCATGAACACCATGACACCCACGCCAAGGAAGAACATCTCCCTGCCAAGCGGTGCGTCATTCAACCAGGATGCGAATCCATAGAAGAAGATGAACAGCCCGATGGACCCGACGATTGGCCAGCGTGCTGAATGAGGGACGTAATAGGCTGTTGTGGCACCACTCATGTCTTGATCCTTTGCGAGCGCGCTGGCGCCCGGATAGTCATTGAATACGAAAAATCAGCTTTGTTCTGGCGAACGGAAGAACGTGTACGACAATGTCACTCGATCGACATTGACGGGAATGTCAGGGTCGATGATGAAGGTCAGTGGCATGTGCATCGAGCCCTTCGCCTCGAACGCCTGCCGGGTGAAACAGAAGCATTCCGTCTTGTTGAAGTACTTCGCTGCCGCAAACGGCGTCACGCTGGGTGTCGCCTGGGCAACTACCGGCGTATTCGACAGATTCTCTGCATAGTAACTGGCGTGATACAGCGTGCCGGGCTTCACGGTCATGGTCTGGACATCCGGCCGAAAGATCCACGAGCCACTCTGGTTGATGCTGGCAGTGAATTCGACAATGATTTCGCGCTCCTCGGCAACCGTCGGAGCTTCTGCCACTTCACTGACACTGACTCGCCCGGTCTTGCCGTTGAGCCCGGTGATATCACAGATGATGTCGTACAACGGCACCATCAGATAACCAAAGCCGAACATGGCGCAAGCCAGCAACAGCATCTTGCCCGCCACCAGGCCATGTGAGCGTTGCTCGCGTACCTCTGCCACCTGCTCGCCAGTACCCTCGCTCATGCCACTTGCCCCCGGAAATACAGGATATAGATGATGCTGCCGGCATAGAGACACAGGGCGACTGCGGCCAGAAACAGCGGCAGGCGATAGCGTCGGAAGAAACCGGGAGCCGCGTCCTGCTCCCGGGTTTTCGACTGAGGTGCTTGCCCTTCACTCATGATGTGAGTTGTCCGCATGTTTCCGACTCACGTCTTATCGCGTAACCGTGTCCGGATTGATGACCGGTGCAGTTTCGAAGGTGTGATAAGGAGCTGGTGAGGCCACGGTCCATTCCAGACCACGAGCACCTTCCCAGACTTCATCCGTCGCCTTCTCGCCACCTTTCACACACTTGACGATGATGTAGACAAACATCAGCTGACTGAAACCGAAACCGAACGCACCGATGGTTGCGATCATGTTCCAGTCCGCGAACTGCAGACTGTAGTCCGGAATACGTCGCGGCATGCCCGCCAGACCAACGAAGTGCATGGGGAAGAACAGCACGTTGACGAAGATGGTGGAGATCCAGAAGTGCATCTTGCCCAGCTTTTCGTCATACATGTTGCCGGTCCACTTCGGCAGCCAGTAGTAGGTTGCAGCCATGAGTGAGTAGATCGCACCCGGGACCAGAACGTAGTGGAAGTGCGCGACCACGAAGTACGTGTCGTGATACTGGATATCGGCCGGCGTGATCGCCAGCATCAGCCCGGACAGGCCACCGATGGTGAACATGATCACAAAGCCGATGGCAAACAGCATCGGTGTTTCAAAGGTCATGGCACCGCGCCACATGGTAGCGACCCAGTTGAACACCTTGACCCCGGTGGGCACCGAAATCATCATCGTCGAGAACATGAAGAACAGCTCACCTGCCAGCGGCATACCGGTGGTGAACATGTGGTGAGCCCAGACGATGAACGACAGGAAGGCGATGGAAGCGGTTGCGTACACCATGGAGTCATAACCGAACAATGGCTTGCGCGCAAAGGTCGGGATGATGGAAGACACGATACCGAAAGCCGGCAGGATCAGGATGTACACCTCCGGATGACCGAAGAACCAGAAGATGTGCTGGAACATGACCGGATCACCACCGCCTGCAGCGCTGAAGAAGCTGGTACCGAAGTAGCGATCGGTCAGCAGCATGGTAACCGCACCGGCAAAGACCGGAATGGTGGCAATCAGCAGATAGGCCGTTATCAACCAGGTCCAGACGAACATGGGCATCTTCATGAATGTCATGCCAGGTGCACGCATGTTGAAGATGGTGGCCACGATATTGATGGAGCCCATGACCGAGGAGATACCCATGAAATGGATGGCAAAGATCACGAAGGCAAAACTGTCACCCATCTGCAGGACCAGCGGCGGGTACAGCGTCCAGCCACCTGCAGGACCACCACTGTCCATGAACAGCGTGGAGAGCATGATGATGAAGGCGAACGGCATGATCCAGAAGGACCAGTTGTTCAGACGTGGCAGCGCCATGTCGGGTGCACCGATCATCATCGGAATCATCCAGTTGGCCAGGCCGACGAATGCAGGCATGACCACACCGAAGATCATGACGATGGCGTGCAAGGTGGTCATGGAATTGAAGAACATCGGATCCACGATCTGGATGCCCGGCTGGAACAGTTCCGCACGGATGACCAGAGCCATGGCACCGCCGATGAAGAACATCAGCAGTGAGAACCACAGGTAGAGCGAACCGATATCCTTGTGGTTGGTCGTGGTGACCCAACGCATCAGACCCGGTGCAGGTCCGTGGTGGTCGTGATCATCGTGATGATCGTGCTGCTCGCCTGGCGCGTGGTGAGTGACGTCTGAAGCGCTCATCAGTTGACTCCCGTGTTTGAATTCAATTCAGGCATGGCAGCCACCTTGCCTGGCAGAGTCAGGTCATTCTCGGCTGTCTTGTTACCCAGACGCAGCGACTGAACCTGCGACGGCTGCAGCGTGTCGCCGGTACCATTGCCGAAGGCGTTGCGCTGATAAGTGATGACGGCGGCGATATCGGCGTCTGACAGAACTTCGGAGAAGCGTGACATCATGGTGCCTTCGACACCGTTCATGACCGTGCTCAGGTGCTTGTCGATGCTGCCGGTGGCCACGTCGCTGCCTGCGATGGCCGGGAACATGCCGGGGATGCCCTGTCCTTCAGCCTGATGACAGCTCATGCAGTTGGCCTGATAGACCTGCTCTCCAGCGGAGACCAGTTCTTCGTGGGCCCACTGACGCTCGGACTCATCACCTCGTGAAGCCATGGCCAGCTTCTGATCGGCTACCCACGCGTCGTATTCATCCTGGGGAACGGCACGCACGACAACCGGCATGAAGCCGTGGTCGCGTCCACACAGTTCGGCGCATTTGCCGCGATAGATGCCGGGCTCTTCGATAAGCGCCCAGTTCTCGTTGATGAAGCCGGGAATCGCATCCTTCTTGATGGCCAGATCCTGAACCCACCAGGAATGAATGACATCGGCGGAGGTGTGCAGAAAACGGATCTTCTTGCCAACCGGCACTACCAGCTCGTTGTCGACTTCACGCAGGTAGACATCTTCTTCGCCGTTGAATGACTCGCCCGGGAACGCTGTGGCCAGATCGATGTCGGAACCCTGCTGACGTGCCAGATTGTGTTCGCTCTTCAGCTGGCTGTAGAAGGAGACACCGCTGTCCAGATAATCGTAGCGCCAGCGCCACTGGTAACCGGTTACCTTGATGGAGAGCTCCGAGTCGCTGAAGTCTTCCATCTTGATGAGAACGCGGGCTGCCGGAATGGCCATGGCGATCAGAATGACCAGAGGCACGACGGTCCAGACGATTTCCACCGTGGTGCTCTCGTGGAAATCGGCAGGCTTGACGCCACGTGACTTGCGATGCAGGAACATGGAAACGATCATCACGCTGAACACGGCCACACCGATAGCCACGCAGACGTAGAAAATCCGCATGTGCAAGGTATGAACCTCGTTACTGATTTCTGTAACGCCTTTCGGCATGTTCAACGCTCCCCAGTCAGCCCATGCCCCGAGAGGCAGCATGAGCAGGACCAATGACAGAAGCGCCCAACGACTAACGTTAGACGTCATAACCATTCTCCAAGATGTATTACCGAAATTATCAACCGAATGAAACAATCAATGCAAGCGTTCGAACAGCGCTGGTCCATTGACTCCATGAGCCTCGCTACCGATATCGCATCACCGCCGACTGCACCTGACCTTTACCAAAAACCGAAACTCCGACACGCAGCTAGCGCGCCAGAGCAGACTTCAATTCTGCGTAGAGTGCTCGTTTTTCATCCTTGTTGAGACAGCTGCCCAGGGCATACCGCTCGCCATGGGCCACGACACTCAGATGACCGACCTCGAACACGCTATCGGGAAAACTGTAAGCCAACCGACTCCACTGGCGCGGCAAGTTTACAGTGACTTCGGGATGATTGTAGCCCCACTCGAGACGAATCGCTTCATTGTCGACGGTGATTACCTCTTTTCTGGACAATCTTTTCTGTGTCAGATAGAGACAGACAACGATCAGCACGACCTCGGCTCCCGCAAACGGCAGAATCATCCACATGCCGAACCAGGCCATCGCAATCGCCATGCCCATGCAGACAATTCCGAGCGATGCAGCCAGATAAAGATTCTGGCGCCAGCTCATCGAGCGATTGGCCATCACGATGATGCGCACGGTCGCCCCCTTGTCATCCTGTATCTCGATCATTCGCAGACTGCCTGTTGACCACGGAGGTATTCATCGAATGCCGCCCTCATCGATTGTACGATGGCAGACGAAAGATGGTTGTCCGAATGTGTACCAACGCTGTGGCACATCCGCCACCGTCAGGCACTGCATTCAATCGCGCGACTCGCCCGGCACGCCCTCGCTGCGCCGCCCCCGGCTGCCACGCAGACTGTCGATCGACACCCGGTATTCGTCACCCGCCCGTCTGCCTGGCAAATCCAGCTCCCCCTTCCAGCCATGCCCCTGCACCAGTTCCAATGTAACGGCAAAGCGCTCCGCATCTGCAGCAGCAGTATCCAGAGCCTGTCGCACACTCGGCGACATCAGGCCTTGACGGCGACCATTGGCGATATTGAGCGCACCCAACTCCCGCAACTCGCTCTGCAATGCCCCCATGCTCGGGTAGTCGACTCGCAGATTGTCGCGATCCAGCACCGGCGCGGCAAACCCCGATGCCATCAGGGTATCCCCCAGATCATGCATGTCCACCAGTCCGAAGCCGTGCGGATGACTGTCGATGGTGGCCCAGGCCGCCCGATACTCAAGCAGGGTGTCCGGTCCGGCACTGGTAAAGAAGAAGGCGCCGCCGCCAGTCAGAATTCTGGCGACTTCCTCGAATACCCGATGCGGTGAATGACACCAGGGCAGCAGCAGGTTGCAGACCACCAGGTCGAAGCTGCCGTCGGCAAAGGGCAAGGCATGCGGATCGCAGGCGACCGTTTCCGGAGAACCCGGCTCGGCTTGCAGACGGGTACGTACCGAACGCCATGGTCGCCGCAGCCAGCGTGACCAGGAATCCGGTTTGCCCGCGGTCGACGCCGGCCCCGGGGCAGGATCCGCACCGACAATCTGCGCCTGCGGGAAACGTCGCTGCAAGGCGTCCAGCTGATAGCCACTGCGACACCCCAGATCGAGCACACGTGTCGGCTCGATCGCCAGCAGATCCAGCCGCTCCCGCAGCCTTTCCCCAACGGTCTCGAACACCGCCGCATGCGCATCGAAACCACCTGCAGCCTTCTGGAAATGGCGACGCACCAGCGACATCGGGCCGGGTTGTATCAGCAGACTCATGCGTTCGAGCTCACGAACGAACTGCCAGCGAAGGGCACGGTGAAACCCCTTTTCCTAGTCGATTTGTCATCAGGCGTTTATCCCGTCGTCGCGATTCTTATATAGTGGTGCCAATTCCATCAGACACCCACTACTTGTGTTCAGCGCAGATCTTGCCATACCCGCCCTGTTCGTGGCTGTACTTGCCTACCTCGCAGGCTCCGTCTCTGCCGCCATTCTGGTGTGCCGCATGATGGGCCTGGAAGATCCGCGCACGGCCGGCTCCGGCAATCCGGGCGCAACCAATGTCCTGCGTGTCGGCGGCAAGCTGCCCGCCATCCTCACGCTGCTGGGCGATGGACTGAAGGGATTTCTGCCCGTGCTCATCACGGCCAACCTGATTGACCATCCGGCTACCATCGCTCTGGCAGCGCTGGCCGCATTCATCGGCCATCTCTACCCTGTATTCTTCAACTTCGAAGGAGGCAAGGGTGTCGCCACGGCACTGGGCGCCCTGCTCGGTATCGATCTCTCGGTGGGCGCCCTGGCATTACTGACCTGGCTGGCCGTCAGTCTTGCCTTCAAACGCTCCTCCCTGGCGGCTCTGGTCACTTTCGCCCTGGTACCGGTCTATCTCCTGTTCGAAGGCCACCAGACATTTGCCGCCGGCTTCTTCGTCATCGGCGCCTTCCTCTATTACACGCATCGCGGCAATATCCAGCGCCTGCTGAACGGCACCGAGCCTGTCATCGGCAAACGCTGAACAGCCGGCGAAACACTCAGGCCATCAATGACTCCAGCGGCCAGCGCGGCTTGACGCTGACCGCCAGATCACTGGATTCACCTCGCTGCAAGCGGCTGGCTCCCGCCAGTGCGATCATCGCGCCATTGTCGGTACAGAACTCAAGACGCGGGTAGAACACCTGCACTCCGTCGGCTTCCAGCGCATCAGCCGCCTGACGCAGCTGCCGGTTGGCACTGACCCCACCCGAGATGACCAGTCGCGACAGTCCGGTCTGTTGCAGCGCTCGCCGACTCTTGCCGATCAGCACCTCGACCACGGCCAGCTCGAAAGAAGCGGCCAGATCTGCCTTGAACCGCGCCAGCTCATCATCGCTGGTTCCCTGCTTCCCGTTGAATGCCTTGTAACGGGTTATGGCAGCGGTCTTCAGCCCGCTGAAGCTGAAATCCAGATCGGCTCGATCCATCATCGGCCGTGGCAGACTGACGTTTGCCGGATCACCTGTCTCCGCCAGCCTCGACAGCGCCGGACCACCCGGATAGGAAAGACCCAGCATCTTGGCCGTCTTGTCAAAGGCTTCACCAGCGGCATCGTCGATGGACTCTCCGAGCAGGCGATAGTCACCTGGTGCCTGCACGTGAATGAGCTGGGTATGCCCGCCGGACACCAGCAGACAGATGAACGGAAACTCCGGCGCTTCCGGCTCCAGCATCGGCGCCAGCACATGGCCCTCGAGGTGATGCACTCCCAGGGCCGGCCGTTGCAGTGCCCAGGCCAGCCCGCGAGCCATCATGGCACCGGTCAGCAAGGCCCCGGCCAGACCCGGTCCGGCGGTATAGGCCACAGCGTCGATCGCCGCCAGCTCGATACCCGCCTCATCGCAGACCTGACGGGTCAGCGGTACCAGGCGTCGAACGTGATCCCGCGAAGCCAGCTCCGGCACCACACCACCATACAGGGCGTGCAGATCCACCTGACTGAACAGGGCATGGGCCAGCAGACCCCGCTCGGTACAGTAGAGAGCCAGCCCCGTTTCATCACAGGAGCTCTCGATTCCGAGAATGATCATTGGACTTTCCGTCAAAATCCGGCGAGTGTAGCAGCAGCATTTCGTCCTTCGCCAGAACAGCCTGACACCTCGGGCGTCGGGCTACGGTTATATTTCTCTCAAGTTCGGTCGTCAACAGCCGCTCAGGTTCGGTTCCGGGTCGGACCACAGACCGCTCAGGCACTGTGCACGCGCAGAACCGGACGGGCTCTGCCTGTCAGCCAGTCAGATTTTTCCGGTATCTTGAGCAATCGGGTCGAAAACCGTTATACTAGAGAACTTTCCGCGATTCACCGAGTAATTCATTAATGCCTTCAGTACGCGTCAAAGAAAACGAGCCTTTCGAAATGGCACTGCGCCGTTTCAAGCGATCCTGTGAAAAGGCGGGAGTTCTCACCGAGACTCGCCGTCGTGAGTTCTACGAGAAGCCGACTACCGAGCGCAAGCGCAAGGCAGCAGCAGCCGTCAAGCGTCACCAGAAGAAGGTCTCCAAGGAGTCCTCTCGTCGCGTTCGTCTGTACTGATCTCGTAGATCAGGACTGGTGCCAACCGGGCACAATGTGCCCCGGTTGATTACAGCCGGTTTGCTGGTACAGTGAAGCTGCAATACCAGCGTTTTCAGTAGTAAGCAAAATTCAGTGTGCGTCGGCACCGCCTCAGGTTGAGCCAGTCTCAACGGTCTTACCGTGCGCATCCCTTCTAGCTGTCCTTCGGATCCACGTGATGAGTGATACCCGTCAACGCGTTCTGGATGACATCAAGACTGCGATGAAAGCAGGCGACAAGTCTCGCCTTGCCACGTTGCGCCTGATGTCAGCTGCCATCAAGCAAAAGGAAGTCGATGAACGCATCGAGCTTGATGAGACCGCCACCATTGCCATACTCGACAAACTGCTCAAGCAGCGTCGCGAGTCCATCAGTCAGTATTCGGCCGCGGGCCGGGACGACCTTGTCGCCCAGGAACAGACGGAAGCCGATCTGATTCAGACCTACCTGCCCGAAGCCATGAGTGAAGCCGAGATTCTGGCGCTGATCGATGGCGCCATCGTCGAGGCTGACGCCACGTCGGTCAAGGACATGGGCAAGGTCATGGCCATCGTGAAGCCGAAGATGCAGGGACGCGCTGACATGAGTGTTGTCAGCAAATCGATCAAGGACCGCCTGAACGGCTGAATCCTGTCCCCTTTGATGCCTCAGCAGAGAAAATCCCATGAGTGACACGACATTCCAGTTTCTCGACTTGCCCCGGAAAGACCCCAAGAAAGTCAAGGCAGCTGTTCGCATCAAGAATTTCAATGAAATCTACGGGCAGTTCTCTCCCGAGAAGGCAGCCGGCCAGTCTGCCCGCTGCCTGTCCTGTGGCAATCCTTACTGCGAGTGGAAGTGTCCCGTACACAACTACATCCCGAACTGGCTGAAGCTGGTTGCCGAGGGCAATCTGTTCGAAGCTGCCGAGTTGTCACACAAGACCAATTCACTGCCCGAGATGTGTGGTCGCGTCTGTCCACAGGATCGCCTGTGCGAAGGGGCCTGCACACTCAACGACGGCTTCGGCGCCGTCACCATCGGCTCCATCGAGAAGTACATCACCGATGAGGCGCTGAAACAGGGCTGGCGACCGGACATGTCCGGCGTTGTTGCCACTGGCCAGAAGGTCGCCATCATTGGCGCAGGCCCGGCAGGTCTGGGCTGTGCCGACGTTTTGACCCGCAACGGTGTCAAGGCGGTGGTCTACGACAAGTACTCCCAGATCGGCGGACTGCTGACGTTCGGCATCCCCCCGTTCAAGCTGGAGAAGGAAGTGGTTTTCACCCGCCAGGAAATCATGGAAGAGATGGGCGTCGAGTTCGTGCTGAATACCGAAGTCGGCAAGGACATCCCCTTCCAGCAACTGCTGGATGAATACGATGCAGTCTTCCTTGGCATGGGAACCTATACCTCCATGCGAGGCGGTTTCCCGGGCGAAGACCTGAAGAACGTGCATGAAGCGCTGCCTTTCCTGATTTCCAACGTCAACCATCAGTACGGTTGGGACGAGAATGCGGACAATTTCGTCAATCTCGATGGCAAGAAAGTCGTGGTACTCGGTGGTGGTGACACTGCCATGGATTGCAACCGTACTTCCATTCGCCAGGGCGCCCAGTCCGTCACCTGCGCGTATCGTCGTGACGAGAAGAACATGCCGGGCTCGCGCCGCGAGGTCAAGAATGCCAAGGAAGAAGGCGTGGAATTCCTGTGGAATCGCCAGCCTGTCGAACTGGTCGGCTCCGACTCCGGCAACGTCACCGGTGTCAGAGTGGTCACGACCCGCATGGGTGAAGCAGACGATCGCGGTCGCCGCATGCCGGAAGTCGTGCCTGATACCGAAGAAGTCATTCCGGCAGACGCAGTCCTGATCGCTTTCGGCTTTCGCCCCAATCCGGCCCCATGGTTCACCGAGTTCGGAATCGACACCGATGATCGCGGTCGCGTGGTTGCTCCCGGCCACGGGGCGCTCATGCATCAGACCAGCAATCCGAAGGTGTTTGCCGGTGGCGATATGGTCAGAGGTTCCGATCTCGTGGTAACAGCCGTTTTCGAAGGGCGCAACGCTGCAGAAGGCATCGTGCAATATCTCGCCACCGAACGGGCTGCACAGACCTCCACTCATACCGTCACAGCCTGACGGTTGCCCAGTTCAATGTGACCATGACCGCAGCTCTGCAGAACGACCTTTACCTTCGCGCCCTGAACCGCGAGGAGACGGAACGCACGCCCGTCTGGGTGATGCGTCAGGCGGGTCGCTACCTGCCAGAATACCTGCGAGTGCGTCAGCAGGCCGGCGACTTCATGTCACTGTGCAGCAACCCGGAACTGGCCTGCGAAGTCACTCTGCAGCCGATTGACCGATTCAATCTGGATGCGGCCATCCTGTTCTCGGACATTCTCACCATCCCTGATGCCATGGGACTCGGGCTGCATTTCGAGGCCGGTGAAGGCCCGAAATTCTCCAGTCCGGTGCGCTCGCGTGCCGATGTCGAGAATCTGCCCGTGCCCGACCCGAGCGACAAGCTGCGTTATGTCATGGATGCTGTCAGCACCATACGCCGCGAACTCGATGGCCGTGTGCCACTGATCGGATTCTCCGGCAGCCCCTGGACACTGGCCACCTACATGGTCGAAGGTGGCGGCACCAAGGATTTCTCGAAGATCAAGGGCATGCTGTTCTCCGACCCGGCCCTGCTGCACGAGATGCTGGACAAGACGGCACGCTCGGTCATCAGTTACCTGAACGCGCAGGTAGAAGCCGGTGCGCAGTCTCTGATGATTTTCGACACCTGGGGTGGCGTTCTGTCACCAGCCAACTATCGCGAGTTTTCCCTGCGCTACATGCAGCAGATTGTTGACGGTCTGACTCGCGAGGCCGAAGGGCGCAAGGTACCTGTCGTGCTGTTCACCAAGAACGGCGGACAATGGCTGGATATCATGGCCGATACCGGCTGTGATGGCCTGGGTGTCGACTGGACCATCGACCTGGCCGATGCCCGGCGAAAAACCGGCGATCGCGTTGCCCTGCAGGGCAACCTGGATCCGTCCGCATTGTATGGCTCACCCGAGAGCATTCGCAGCAACGTCAAGCGTGTGCTCGACAGCTACGGTGCAGGCCCGGGACATGTCTTCAACCTGGGTCATGGCATTCACCAGCACGTCAATCCGGATCACCTGGGTGTCATGGTGGAAGCGGTGCGTGAATTGAGCCAACGCTAGGCTCCTGCGGCTCAATGCAGGGCCGGCTTTCGTCAGTAGTACCTGCCTGCAACGACACGTCACCCGCGCCGCGTCGTTACATGCGCATTTTCGATGATTAATGATGATAATTAATCACTTTAAGTAAGGAGCCGAATCAGGCAATCTCAGTCCAACTTGCTGCGATAACGAAACCCGGGTGACGAGCTTCCTGCGGCTCTGGTAGAAAGCGGATGGCTTTCCAGGAGCACTTGCATCGTGGTCAAGTGACAACCGTGTTCATCAAACGAATGGAATGGACGACGTCAGTCTGATCGTCGCTGCCATTCGTGAGCTGAGCGTTGACGCCGAAAAGGATTGCCCAATGATTCAAGACAACCCCGCTCTCATCGCAGCAATTCGTGACCGTTTTGCTCATGTGGAGAGCTGCCCCTTTCAGGGACCACGCATCTACCTGGAAAATGGCGGTGGTGCATTGACCCTGAAATCGGTGATCGAGACTTCGGCGTTCCATGCCGCCATTCCCGATAACCAGGGTCGAGACAATCCGGCGGCCGCCGCGCTGTCCGGCATCATTGACAAGGCACGGGCAGATCTGCGGACCTTCATGAATCCGGCCGCAGGACAGTTCATTGTTGGCGAGACCGGCACGGAACTGTTGTTTCGCATGATCCGCACTGCCTGTGTCAACGCAGCAAAGGGTTCCAGGGTCATCGGCAGCTCGATCGAACACCCTTCCAGTCGCAGCGCGGCACAGCACTGGGCGGGTATCGCCGATCTCGAGTATGTGAACGTGCCGCACCAGGATTCACTCGGCCTCGTCACTGCCGACGACTATGCTGCCTGCATGACCCCGGACGTGGCGGTAGCAACCATCCTGCACGCCTCCCCTGTCACCGGCATCGGTATGGATGTGGCCGCCATTTCCAGAGCTATCCGTGCCGTAGCGCCAGAGTGCTTCATCATTGTCGATGGCATCCAGCACGCCGCTCATGGCCAGATGAATCTGCAAGCCTACGATGTCGACGGCTATGCGATTTCACCCTACAAGGTATTTTCACGCCATGGTTATGGCATCGCCTGGATCTCCGACCGACTCACCGAATTGCCTCATGAAGCCTTGAATGGCGGGCCCGTTGGTAACTGGGAACTGGGCACACGCGACACCGGTGCCTTTGCAACGATCTCCAATGTGGTCGAGTATTTCGACTGGCTGGGTGGCGAAGTCTCGGATGAGACCGAACCTCGGCTACGCATCGAGGCGGCCGGCAGAGCAATTCACACCTATGAAACCCATCTGACCAATGCATTGGTCAATGGCACCGCCAACCTGCCCGGGCTGCGCAGCATGAATGGCGTCACCATCATTGCCGGGGCAGACAATCCGAAACGTGAAGGCACCGTGTCTTTCGTGGTGGATGGTATTGCGTCCGCTGACATTGTCGACTTGCTGAAGAAGCAAGGAATCCGCACCCACACCCGCAAGGCTGACCACTACAGCGGCAATGTTCTGATTCCATTGAATCTGCCCGACTGCATACGTGTCTCCATGTGCCACTACAACACAACGGATGAAGTGGCTCGGACGCTGAAAGCGATCAGGGAAATCATCAGCAGCAAGTCACACGTCACTTC
This sequence comes from Granulosicoccus sp. 3-233, assembly GCF_052681095.1. Classification (NCBI taxonomy): domain Bacteria; kingdom Pseudomonadati; phylum Pseudomonadota; class Gammaproteobacteria; order Chromatiales; family Granulosicoccaceae; genus Granulosicoccus; species Granulosicoccus sp. 3-233. The sequence continues at coordinate 113,806 of NZ_JBQYLE010000008.1, read as the reverse complement.
GTGAAATGACCTCCCCCAGCCAACGCGAGATCACTACATGAACAGTTTGCTGGCCTTGTCTTGTCGTGACACTCTGACTCGGCACGACGTGGACTGACTGGTGGAAAGCCCCGACTTGCAGATGTCCAGGCTCGGCGAAAGCGGCTTGCTGTTTCAGAGCAAGGGTCCGCTCAGCCTGGATGTTCAAGGACACTATTGGTCTCTGGACCTGCAGTGCCGGGACATTCAGGGCGTGGCTGAATGCGTTCTTGGTATGCACAGCCTGCTGCTGTGCCTGTCCCCGGACGCAGACCCGGAAGATATTCACCAGCGGGTATTACAATCGTGGAGATCGATCACGCCGATGGCTCCAAGGTCCACCCTTGTGGATATCCCCGTAGTCTATGACGGGGAAGATTTGAACGGTATAGCGGCCCGCAAGCATCTGTCTGTTGCAGAGATCGTGCTACTTCATACCAGCGGCGAATACACGGTGTTTGCACTGGGAAGCCAGCCCGGCTTTCCTTACCTGGGAGGTCTGGATGAACGTCTTGCCGAACCTCGACGGACCGAGCCTCGGGTACGCGTCGAAGCTGGCAGTGTGGTGATCGGCGGTGGCCAGACGGGCATCATTTCACGCACATCGCCATCCGGCTGGCACATTATCGGGCACACCGAGACTCAGCTGTTCGACATCAACAGAACACAGGCTGCCTTGTTGTCACCCGGTGACAGAGTCCGGTTTACCGCAGTGGCGATGAGCACGTGATCGAGATCATCACACCGGGCTTCTACTCATCGGTTCAGGATCAGGGTCGATTCGGCCATCGATCCGCTGGCGTTGGCTCTTGCGGGGCCATGGATGCGCAAGCGCTTGCCATCGGCAATGCAGCCCTGGGCAATACGGCCGACGCCGCGGCTCTGGAATTCACCTTGGGCGGCTTCGAGATCAAGGCGCAAAGCGATATCACCCTATGTCTGACAGGCGCACCGTTGGATGCAGAGATAGACGGTCGACCATTGTTCCGCTGGTGGGTGCAGACCGTCTTGAAAGGGCAACAACTGAAGGCCGGACGCTGCCAGTCCGGGATGCGTGTCTATCTCTGTGTACGGGGTGGTATTGATGTACCGCTGGTTCTCGGTTCGAGGTCGACCGACCTCAAGGGGCATTTTGGCGGCGTCGACGGTCGAGTGCTGAAGAGCGGCGACAAGCTGAGCGTCGGAGGCAGCCGCAACCCGGTCAAACCCACGAGGCTTGGCCTGAGCCCCAGAAGCTTTCCCGAGCTCTGGAGAGATCTGGACGAGACACCAACACTGAGATTCGTGCCGGCGAACGAATGGGATGAACTGGACACCAGCAATCAGGCTGAATTTCTGCGCACCGACTGGCAAATTACCCCCGAAAGCAACCGCGTCGGTTACCGGCTCTCCGGTCCGCAACTGCGAACAAGGACCCCGCGTGAAATGCTGTCTCACGGGATATTGCCAGGCACGATTCAGTTGCCACCCTCAGGACAACCCGTGGTTCAGTTGATGGATGCGAACACCGCGGGTGGCTATCCGAAACTGGGCAAGATCATCGACGCGGATTTGCCGGTTCTGGCACAGGTCCCATTGGGAAAACCAGTTCGCTTCCAAGCGTGCGCTGTCGAGGACGCCGTGGCAGCGCGAGAAGCACAGCAAAGGCAAACAGACAGAATACGGTGCCTGATGGCAATGGCTCGAGAGGACTACCGGGGAGCAATGAATTGAAAACGATTGACGTCAACTCCGACCTGGGGGAAGGCTTCGGCCCTTACCGCATCGCCCCTGACGAGCAGATCTTTCCCCTGGTCACATCCGCCAACATTGCCTGCGGGGCTCACGCCGGCGACCCGATGGTGATGGCTCAGGCTGTGACCCTTGCAGGCGAACACAAGGTCCGGATAGGCGGACATGTCGGTTACCCCGATAGAAACGGTTTCGGCCGACGCGCCCTGACGATGTCGCTGAAGGAACTGGAACTCGAGACCCTATCGCAACTGGGAGCACTGAGCGCAATTGCAGAACATGGTGGACACAGGCTGACTCACGCCAACTTTCACGGCGCACTGGGCAACCTGTCATTTGTCGATGCCGATGTCGCGCGCACACTGATACAGGCCATGAAATCCTTTGACCCGACACTCAAGTTCATCGGTTTACCGCATACCGAGGCTGCCTTGGCGGCAGAAAATGCGGGTGTCGAAACCATCCGATCCTTTCTCGCAGACCGCGGCTACATGGCAGCTGGCAGACTGGCGCCACGTGGAACCGAATCTGCGCTGATCAGCGATCTGGGAGCTGTAGAGTCAAGAGTGGCTCAGACACTGTCAAGCGGGAAACTGCGTCTCATCGATGGAAGCGAGGTTCCGTGCGAGTTCGACTCTGTTCTGGTCCATAGTGACACCCCAGGCAGCGTCGGCCTTGCACATGCCATCAGGAGGGGAGTTGCAGCCGCAGGATTCGAGATTGCCCCCTATCCGCTTTGATGCGCTACGAATTCATTCCATACAAGCATCCCGAACCGAGCAAAAATGTGCCACGGTGGAATCAAATCCGCCGGATTTGAGCAACAGGCATGAACACACGCATTACCCTGAAGCAGCTTGAAACACTGTACTGGATCGCCGAACTAGGCACATTTGAACGGGCAGCCGCCCATCTGTGCACAACGCAATCAGCCATCTCGAAGCGTGTACAGGAGCTGGAGCGAGGATCCCGGATAGAGATATTCGATCGCAGCCTGCGTGGAGCCAGATTGACAGCGCGCGGTGAACAGCTGTTCGAAGTGGCCAGGCAGATTCTCGAGCTTCACGATCAGATCATCGAAGTCCAGCATGGGGATTCCAAGCAGCCAAGATCGTTACGTATCGGGGTAACGGAACTGACTACCATCACCTGGCTGCCCCAGCTCATCTCGGCCATCAAGGAGCAGTTCGCCAATGTCAGAATCTTCCCGAAAGTGGATATGGCCAGAGCACTGTTCAATGATCTGGAGCAAAGTCAGCTTGACCTGGTCATCATTCCCGAAACGTTCACACTGCCTGAGTTCTCCTCCATTCCAGTTGCCAAGGTGCAGAACTACTGGATGGCGAAAAAAGGCCTTGTCGATCTGCCAGGACCGATCCGACACAGGGATCTGGCCCAGTATCCGGTCCTGGTCCAGGGACACTCATCGGGGTCGGGAATGTACCTGAACAAATGGCTCAAAGACCGCGGCGTCGTTTTCCAGGAAACCCTGGTGTGCGATTCCATGACCGCACTGCTCGGCCTGACGGTTGCGGGGCTCGGGGTTGCGTACCTGCCCTACGAATTCTGTCAGCGGCTTGAAGAATCAGGGAAACTTGAAGTCATTGAAACAGAAACGCCCTTGCCGCCTGTTCCCTACGTGGCCATGTACCGAAGCGACAGGCCTCATACCTTTGTCCACGAGATAGCCGAGCTTGTAAAACTGCATTGCGATTTTGGCAAAAGCTATCAGATCTGACCTTGATACAGTCGTATCCGGTAGTGATGACGGCTGCCGGATAGACAGTGACATTCCAGGAAGGAATGCAAGCATACGAATTTATATCGCTTTCTCTTGTCCTGCCAATGCCTGAACATACGTGAGGTAGATGTGTATTTGGCAACAATCCTGAAGGAGAGACAAGATGGTGTTTCGTACAATTGCGGCGCTGATGATTGCAAGCTCACCGGTCATGGGCGACAGCTGGGATTTGCCAATGGCCTGGCCAGATGGCAATTTCATCACGAGCAGTGCAGGCGTTTTTGCTGACGAAGTCAGAACATCGACAGAGGGACGCGTCGATATCACCATTCACCCTGGTGGCTCTCTGGGCTTCAAGGGCCCTGAAATGCTGGCAACGGTTCGCGACGGGCTGGTCCCCATTGGTGACTTGTTGCTACCACAGCAGATCGGTGATGAACCCTTGCTCGGATTGCCGGGCCTGCCGTTCATGTTTGCATCGTTTGACGCGTTTGAATCGTTCGACAACTATTTCCGTGACGATCTTGACGCAATCATGGCAAATCACAATCAGAAGGTTCTCTATACGATCCCCTGGCCAGCTCCACAGCTGTGGGTCGAAAAGGAGATAAGCGATATCGACTCCATGGCAGGCATTCGCGTCCGGACCTACGACAAGACGTCAACGGAAGTCTACGGCGCGGCTGGCATGACGCCAGTTCAGTTGCCATGGGGCGAAGTCATTCCCTCTCTGGCATCGGGCGCCATCGAAGGTGTCGTCACCTCTTCGTCATCTGCCGTCGATGGATCGTTCTGGGAATTCCTTTCACACGGGTATCCAACGGCACACTCCTGGAACCTGAACGCCATGACCGTGAACCTGGATAGCTGGAATGCCCTGAGTGACGAAGATCAGGCAAGCATCGCGAAGATCGCCGCGGACCTGCAACCCACCTTCTGGCAGGCAGCACGCGCCGAGGATGCGACCAGAATGGCCACGCTCGCCGACAATGGCATGACCCTGGGCACGGTGTCTCCCGAGCTTCACGACGCACTGGTTGCCAGGGCTGAACCATTGCGAACCAAGGCCGTGGAGGAGCTTGGAGAAAAGGGCAAGGCAATTTACGAGGGCTACCTCGCTACCCAATAGAGCGGCACTGTCTACCCATCAGGGTTCGTGAAATGGATCGCTGATGGTTCCACGATCTCTCAGCCGATATATCAGCATTTTCTGCGGCTCGAATTCCGAGCCGCGGACAACACAGGACAAGGGCACATGATCACTCCCATGGACAGAGTCTCCCGGTGTCTGTCATTGATATCAGGCATTGCCCTGGGATGTGTTGCCGTGCTTATCGTGCTCGAGATCATCCTTAGAAACGTGTTTGACATAAGCCTGCATTTTCTCTGGGAAATCGGCGTTTTTGTGCACATGGCTGCTGTCTTTCTCGGCCTGGCCTGGACGCTTCGTACGGGTGGGCATATTCGTGTGACCTGGCTTAAATCGGTTTTCCCACGAGCCGGTGAATGGCTGGCCTTGCTCATCGGGCTCGTGATTTCAGCGTATGTCAGTTTTGCACTGATCAAGCTGGCCTGGTCCTATTTTCAGTCAGGCAGGACCAGTGGCTCGATAACAGATACGCCCTTGATGTATCCGGCCGGCGTCATGGCATTCGGTGCACTGTTTCTGACCTTGCAGATTCTCTTCCGGGCGTTATCCCTGGCAAGAGGACTGCCCGAAGAAATCGATCCCGCTGCGTAGTTTCAATCGCCTGGAAACCGGACAGACCTCGCCATGCCCGCATCCATTCTTGTACCGCTGATCCTGCTGGTCCTCGTCCTTGGCTCTGGTGTATGGGTGGGTCTGGGCCTCTTTGGCATCGGCATAATCAGTATGGAGTTGTTCAGGTCGATTCCCGTCGAGAAACTGCTGGCACAGGCCGTCTGGAACGGCCTGAATTCGCCTGAACTGCTGGCACTTCCACTGTTCATCATGATGGCGGAATTGCTGTTCCGGTCTCGCTTCATCGATGGCCTGTTCGAGGCCCTCGAGCCATGGCTGCGACGTTTGCCGGGCGGACTGTTACACATCAATATCGTTGGCTGTACCCTGTTCGCCCTGATATCCGGATCATCTGCCGCGACTACCAGCTCGGTGGGTCGCATCACCATCAAGGAGCTTTCCGAGCGCGGCTACGACGAGAAGCTCATTCACGGCACCCTGGCCGGGGCGGGAACCCTCGGCTTCCTGATACCTCCCAGCATCGTGATGATCATCTACGGTGTTCTGTCACAGACGTCCGTGTTGAAGTTGTTTGCAGCCGGATTGCTACCCGGATTGCTGCTGGCTGCCTGTTTCATGGGGTTTGTGATGATCGTGGCCTTCCTGCGCCCCGAAAAAATCGGCCACGTCGACACGAGTGACGAGAACATCTGGCGAACCCGATTCTCCAGGCTGCCACGTCTGTTGCCTTTTCTGATACTGATCGTCTCGATTCTGGGCACCATGTATGGTGGACTGGCAAGCCCTACAGAAGCTGCCGCTGTGGCGGTCGTTGCCACCATCGGCATCATGGCCTTCGAGGGCAGCCTGTCGATTGCAAGCCTGAGCGCTGCGGCCATCGGCACGTCACGAACGGTTTCCATGCTGGGACTGATCATTGCCGCCGCCTCGTTCCTGTCGGTAACGATGGGTTTTCTGGGCATGCCACAAGCCATCGAGGCGCATATCGCCAACCTTGATCTCTCACCCTTGACCTTGATCCTGCTTCTGGTCGTGATCTACATCATTCTGGGGAGCTTTCTCGAAGGCATGTCGATCATCGTGATCACCATACCCATCGCTCTGCCACTGGTTGTGGGTGCAGGCTACGATCCGATCTGGTTCGGCATTTTCCTGATCCTGATGGTGGAACTTGCCCAGATATCGCCGCCCGTCGGAATGAACCTCTTCGTATTACAGGGGTTGACTCGCAAACCGCTCGGGCAGATTGTTCTGGCAGCCCTGCCGTTTTTTTTCATCATGCTGAGCTTTGTCGCGCTGCTGGCTGTGGCGCCCGGCATAGTGACATGGCTACCGGGCGTGCTGTTTGGCTGACAAAAGTGTGGCGGCAGTGCGCAACCCTGCCGCATCCGGTCACGACTCCGCTGACTGACCTCAGAACAGCTGCTCGACCTCCTCGACCTTTTCACTGCGACTCTTGGCCATTGGCGCAGCTTCGCCCTCGGCCGATTCACGCGCAGCGGCAGCACGACGAATGGCGGCCTCGTCGGGCATATTGTCTTCCATGAACAGCTCCAGCATGGTGTTGTCGCCAGCGCCGGGCTCACCCGTCTTGCGATCGATGCGTACCGTGGTTATGCCCTCTGGCGGTGTGAACTCCTCTTCAGGTGTACCGGTAACCACATCGGCCATGAAAGTGGTCCACATCGGCAGAGCGGCAACACCACCGGCCTCTCCGCGACCCAATGGGTCCAGACCGTCCGAGCCGATCCAGGCCGCAGCCACCACTTCCGGGTTGTAACCGACAAACCAGGCGTCCAGCTGATTGTTGGTAGTGCCCGTCTTGCCGGCCAGATCGCCGCGCTGCAGCGCTTCGCCAGCACGACGAGCCGTGCCACGCTGCACCACTTCCCGCATCATGCTGGTCATCAGATAGGCATTGCGTTCATCGATGACTCGCGGCGCATCCACCGTGTCCAGCTGCACCTTCTTCAGTTCCAGACTGGCGGCTGCACTCTCCTCCGCCGTGGCATCTTCGTCCAGCAGAGCGGCCAGGCTCTCGTCATCCGCAGTGGCGGCTCCGCTGGCCGGCTCGTCCGCCCCGCCCTCGGTTCCCAGCTCGGAGGCCAGCGGGTTGGCGAACATCGGATCGCAATCGTCGCAGAAAACCACCTTGGGCGTGCTGTAGATGACATGACCACGCGGGTCTTCGACACGTTCGATGAAGTGAGGCGTCACCTTGTAACCGCCATTGGCAAAGACCGCAAAGGCACCACTCATCTCCATCGGTGTTACCGATGCATTGCCCAGCGCCAGCGACAGATCCGGTGGCAGATGCCCCGGCGCAAAGCCAAAGCGCTGGGCGTAATCCACGGCATACGGAATGCCGATTTCCCGCAGCACCCTGACAGACACCAGGTTTCTGGATTTCACCAGTGCTTCGCGCAAGCGCGTCGGACCGAAAAAGCGTCCGCTGTAGTTCGACGGCCGCCACTCACCTTCCAGGGCGCTGTCATGAAACACCACGGGAGCATCGTTATAGATGGTCGCCGTTGTATCGCCGGCATTCAGTGCCGCGGAGTAGATGAAGGGCTTGAAGGTGGAACCGGGCTGACGTCGTGCCTGCGTGGCCCGGTTGAATTTGCTGCGATAGTAGTCATACCCTCCCACCAGAGCGGTGATCTCCCCGGTATCGGGTTGCAGGGCAATGAAGGCACCTTCCACATGGGGCTCCTGCACGAACCTGACCGAACCATCCTCCAGCTGCTGCAGGGCAATCACGTCCCCCACCGCCAACACCTCGGACACCTGCGTGATCTCGTCACCTCTGGAATCGATGGAAATGCGCTGGCGCGCCCATTCGACATCCTCGAACGGCAACACATGCTCGATGCCGTTGGGCATCCGGACGGTGGCCGTATTGTCGTCGCCCAGAGACATCACCGCCGCCGGCACCAGATCGCCCGGGTTGGACAACTCTTCCAAAGCCGCCGACAGAGCCTCGGGGTCTGCCAGTGTTGCCTCCTCAAGCCGGGTGATGGGCCCGATGTAACCATGGCGACGCTCATAGTCGTACAGAGCCGTGCGCAGCGCCTTGTTGGCAGCCCGCTGCTGGTCCGAGCGAATCGATGTGAACACGCGATAACCGGCATTTGCCCAGTTCTTGCCGAACAGCTGCTCGACCCGTGATCGGGCCATCTCGCCCACGTAATCGGCTTCCACATCGGGTTCCGAAGAGTGCAATCGGGCTGTCACCTGCCTCGATCTGGCGTCTTCGTAGGTCGCCTGGTCGATCATGTTGAGCGCAACCATGCGGCCCAGGACATAATCCCGGCGAATCAGGGCCCGTTCCGGGTTGACAATGGGGTTGTATCGCGAAGGTGCCTTGGGCAGACCGGCCAGCATGGCGGATTCTGCCACTTCCAGCTCCGAGATCGGCTTGCCGTAGTAGACGCGCGAAGCTGCCGCAAAACCGTAGGAACGTGTTCCGAGGTAGATCTTGTTGATGTACAGCTCGAGAATCTCATCCTTGGCCAGCTCGCTTTCGATCTTGAAGGAGAGAAATATTTCACGAATCTTGCGATCGTAGGTGCGATCGTTGGTGAGGAAGAAGTTACGCGCCACCTGCATGGTGATGGTACTGCCACCCGGCCCCTTGCGACCCGTCTTGATGAGATAGAAGGCCGCGCGAGCCAGACCCTGCCAGGCCACACCGGGATGTGTATAGAACGTCTGGTCTTCTGCCGCAATGATGGCGTTCTTCAGGCTGTCCGGGACCTCGGAAATCATGACGGGTTCCCGGCGTTTCTCCCCGTATTCGGCAATCAGGTCGCCTTCGGCCGTGAAGATGCGCAATGGCAGCTGCAACTGCACTTCGCGCAGCTGCTGCACGTCCGGCAGGGTGGGAGCTATCGTGTAATAAAGATAACCAATTCCCATTGCGGCAAGTATTCCCAGCGACGCACCGGCAATGGCAAGCCACTTGAATATCCTGCCCAGCCATCCGCCACGGGAACCGGCGCGCCGGGAACGGCGAGAACGGCGCCCTGACCGGCGGTGACTGCGTCTAGAACCAGAGAATGAAGGCATTGACTCGCCGCTTAGGTAAGTGATTGCCCGAATTATATCAACTGGCCAGTACACGAAAGTAAAACTTGTCCGGCACTTCCGCAATATGCGCCTTTTCATCCAAGCCGTCGGATCGTACCCCGGAACACCGCCACTGGCGTGACAGAAGCTCGCTTCTGCCCGTCAGGTTGAATTTTGCTGCTAACAGCTACTTACGGAGAAATGTGAACCAGGTCGTGAAGTTGGACGGGAAAAACCTCGACCAGCCCTAAGGGATTTCACGGAATGGGCGCTAAACCTGACATGGCACTCAAATTATCATCCAGAAACGCAGGCCTCATCGGCCTGGACATCACCGCAACCTCGGTCAAGCTGCTTGAACTGAAGCCTTCGAAAAAAGGGTTCAAGGTCATGAGCTACGCCGTCGAGCCCTTGCCGGCCAATGCGGTGAACGAAAAGAACCTGCAGGACGTTGAGGCAGTGGGTGAAGCGATTCGCCGCGCCGTGAAACGTTCCGGCTCGCGAACCAAGGCCTGCGCTGTCGCCGTTCCCAGTGCCATGGTTATCACCAAGGTCATTCAGATGCCGGACGATCTGAAGGATCACGAGATGGATGCCCAGATCCAGCTCGAAGCGGATCAGTACATACCCTACGCGCTCGAAGAGGTGAATCTGGACTTTCAGGTTCTGGGCCCCTCCGAGGAGGCGAACGGCATGGTAGATGTCCTGCTCGCAGCGTCTCGCAGCGAAAATGTCGAAGATCGAACGGCAGCTGCGGAAATCGGCGGACTGGATGTCAAGGTCGTCGATGTCGAACCCTACACCACCGAAGGGGCCTTCCAGCTGATCAAGCACCAGCTGCCCCACGAGGGACAGGACCAGACCGTGGCCATTCTCGACGTCGGGGCCAGCATGACCAGCCTGTGTGTACTGCGCGACCAGCAACTGATCTACACCCGCGAACAACCCTTCGGCGGCAAACAGCTGACCGAGGAAATCATGCGCCGTTACGGTCTTTCCTACGAAGACGCAGGTCGCGTCAAGCGAGTCGGCGGATTGCCTGACAACTACGATCCCGAGGTTCTGACCCCGTTCAGGGATCTGATGGTGCAGCAGGCCAATCGTTTCCTGCAGTTCTTCTTTTCCGCCGACAAGAACGACTACGTTGACCAGATCGTGCTCGCTGGCGGGTGTACGGGAATACCCGGAGTCGATGAGCTGATCGAACAGCGTATCGGAACACCGACCGTCATCGCCGACCCGTTCAGCCAGATGACCGTTGCCTCCGACATTCCCACTCAACGCCTCAAGGGCGACGGACCGGCAATGATGATTGCCTGCGGACTGGCCATGCGAGGAGCCGATCAATGACACGCATCAATCTTCTTCCCTGGCGCGAGACCCATCGCGTCGAGAAGAACAACGAGTTCTATGTGGTGCTGGCGTTCTGCATGGCACTGGCAGCAGGAGTCGGCTTCGCCGGCTTCAAGTTTGCCGAGGACAAGGTCAACTTCCAGACCAAGCGCAATGAAAGACTCAATACCGAGATCGCCTTGTTGCAGGAAGAGCTCAAGGAGATCAAGGAGCTGGAGGAAACCAAGAACAATCTGCTGGCCCGGATGGAAATCATCCAGCAATTGCAGGGACAGCGCCCACAGATCGTTCACACCTTTCACGAAATCGCCACACGCCTGCCCGACGGCATCTTCCTGACCAGCATGAAGCAACAGGGTGAAAAGCAGCTGGTTCTGGAAGGCCGAGCCGAATCGAATGCCCGAGTCTCTGCATTGATGCGGCGCATGGATCGCAGCGAGTACTTCACCAGGCCACGCCTGGAGGTAATCGAATCGGACAAGGACGACAACATTTCCACCTTCAAGCTCAGCGTGATACAGGACAGACCGAAAACGGAACAGGAGTCTGACAATGGCATTTAGCGACACCATCGCCGAACTGCAGAAAATAGACGGCGAGGACTTCAAGCGTATCGGTACGGCCCCTGTTGCTCTGCGTGCCTTCCTGATCATTCTGGCCTGCGCAGCAGTCATCGGCGGCATGGCTCATCTGATGATCAAGCCGCAATTCGACAAGCTCAAGGTGGTCGAGGCACAGGAAATACAACTGCGGAACAAGTTTGACAGCGAACAGGCCAAGGCTGCCAACCGAACGGCCTATGTCGAACAGCTGGAAGAAATGAAGAAGACTTTCAACGTGATGCTGCGCCAACTGCCCAACAAGACCGATATCGAAAGCCTGTTGGTCGACCTGTCACAGACGAGCGTCGCCAGCGGCCTTGAAGTGCAATTCTTCAAGCCCGAAAGCGAGCTTCCGCGAGAATTCTACGCCGAGTACCCGATACGTATCAGCGTGACCGGGCAATACCACCAGTTTGGCAAGTTCATCAGCGGTCTGGCCGCCTTGCCGCGGATCGTCACCCTGAGCAACATCGACATCGCCGAACTCTCCCCCAGGAACAGTTCCAGAAATGTCAACGAATCCAGCAGGCTGAAGATGGATCTCATGGCGACAACCTACCGTTATATCGAGGAGGACGAATAGGCCATGCAACGGTTGAAACTCATACCGCTGTTCGCTTGTCTGAGCATGCTGACCGCCTGCGGTGGTGACATGTCCGACCTCGAACAATTCATTGTCGAGACCAAACAGGCTCATCATGGCAAGGTTGACCCCTTGCCCGAATTCCCGCCCTACCAGACATTTACCTACGATGCTCTGGATGTGCGAGATCCCTTCCGTCCACAGACCGACCTGAATTCCTCTCCGGTGGTCGCCGAGGCGGAGTACAACGGACCGCGACCGGAAGCATCACGACGTCGCGAGCCCCTGGAGAGCTATCCGGTGGATGCTCTGAAGATGGTAGGTCTGCTTCAGCAGAAGTCACAGACCTGGGGTCTCGTCAGAGATCCCGATGGAACGATTCATCGTGTACAGCCGGGGAACTATGCCGGGCAGAACCACGGCAAGATCGTAAAAGTATCTGAAACCAAGATAGATATAGTCGAGCTGGTGGCTGATGGTCTCAGTGGCTGGGTCAATCGCGATGCTCAACTCGCGATGTCTGAAGACTAGGATGAACACGGAGAATACGTTGAAAACTCAAGTCTGTGAGAAAACTCACCCCATCAGCCGGAACAGAGGCCGCATGACTGTCAGAGCCGCAAGCCTGGCACTGATGGCAGGGATTGTTCTGGCCTGCCAGCAACTGGAGGCTGCCAGCAACTCACTGGTCGATATCAGTCATGTCTCATTGCCGGGCAACAAGCAGCAGCTGGCCCTGACACTCAGTGGCCCTGCCGAAACGCCCAAGGCTTTCACGATCGACAACCCGGCACGCATCGCGCTGGATCTGGCGGATACCTCCAATGAACTGGATCAGCGTCGCATCGCCATCAGCTCCGGACTGCTGCAGAACGTCACTGCGGTGGAAGCTGGCGGTCGCACACGAGTGGTCATCAATCTGACCGCCCTGTCCCCCTACTCCACATCGGTACGTGGCAATCAGCTGCTGGTGACGCTCGATTCCGACGGCAACGCAGAGCCGACAGAGCCGGCGCAACTGGCCGCAGCCAATGGCGTCGAGGAAACCGGCCCGCTGCTGACCAGCGGACCGATCAAGCCGCGCAGCAATACCATTGATGCGCTGGACTTCCGGCGCGGTCCCATGGGTGAAGGACGCATCATGTTCAACCTCTCGTCCGCCGGTGTCGTGACCGACATGCGCCAGGAAGGTGGTCGCCTGATCGTCGAATTCCCCGACACACAACTGGCCGCCAAGCTGCAGAAACGCCTCGATGTCATGGACTTCGGCACACCGGTGCAGTTCATCGATGCCATTTCCAACAAGCGTGGCACCCGGGTGGTCATTCAACCTGCAACCCAGGAATTCGAACAATTGGCCTATCAGTCGGATGACATGTTCACCGTCGAACTCAAGCCGATGAGCAAGGAGGAAATCGAGGAAAACCGCAAGGCCAAATTCGGCTACATCGGCGAGAAACTCTCATTGAACTTCCAGGACATCGAGGTGCGTTCGGTACTGCAACTACTGGCAGACTTCACCGACCTGAACATCGTGGTCAGTGATTCGGTACAGGGCAAGCTGACATTGCGGCTCAAGAACGTGCCCTGGGATCAGGCGCTGGACATCATCCTGCAGACCAAGGCCCTGGGCAAGCGACAGGCGGGCAATGTCATCATGATCGCCCCTGCCGAGGAGATTGCCAATCGCGAACGTATCGAACTGGAAGGCATGAAGCAGAAGACCGAACTGGCTCCCCTGCGCACCGAGTATTTCCAGGCCAATTACGCCAAGGCTTCCGAGCTGGCCACACTGCTCCAGACCAAGGAAGGCGGCATGATGACCGAGCGCGGAAGTGTCACGGTCGACGAACGTACCAACACATTGCTGATCACCGACACCGTCGACCAACTGGAGAACATCCGGGCTTTGGTACACCGCCTCGATGTACCGATTCGTCAGGTCCTGATCGAATCCAGGATCGTCATTGCCTCTGATGCCTTCAACAAGGACATCGGTGTACGCTGGGGACTGAACCGCAACACGGTCAACCCCGGTGGCGACAGCACCGGTAGCGGGTTTGCATTGTCAGGCAACGCCAACGGCATCCAGGACCTGATCAATGGAGATACCGTTGACGACGGTCGCTTCAATGTCAATCTGCCTGGCAACAATGCCGCCGGTACACTGGGGGTTGCTCTGGCCAAACTGCCCTTCGGCACCTTGCTGGAACTGGAACTCTCGGCCATGCAGGCAGAAGGCACCGGTGAGGTCATCTCCAGTCCACGCGTCATCACGGCCAATCAGCATGAAGCCTATATCGAACAGGGGGTCGAGATCCCCTATCTGGAAGCCTCGTCCAGCGGCGCCACGTCGGTCTCGTTCCGCAAGGCCGTACTGGGACTGACCGTCACGCCGCAGATCACGCCCGATGATCGCATCGTGATGGATCTTAAGGTCAACAAGGATACCGTCGGTGAGATCTTCTCCTCCGGTTCCGTGCAGGTACCGAGTATCGATACTCGCGAAATCAGCACTCAGGTACTGGTGAACAACGGTGAGACGGTCGTACTGGGCGGCGTCTACGAGCAGACACTGCTCAACGAGGTCGACATGGTGCCCTTCTTCGGCAACCTGCCACTGATAGGACGCCTGTTCCAGCACACCACCAGCCAGGACGATAAATCCGAACTGCTGGTATTCGTGACACCCAAGATCATCAAGGAAAACGTGTCACTGAGTTACTGACCGACAGACCGTAACAGTGGATCGAGAACAAGGCCCCCGTCGCAAGACCGGGGCCTTTTTCATGCGCGCCGCATCAGTCCGATCCTGCCCCCGTCTGCCGGGCAACCTGTCCGATAGTGCCTGACCGGCTTCACCGAGCACAGCCCTGTCAGCCGGATCGGCCAATTCATCGGCCAGCATCACCGACCCGGATGATCTGATCCGCGTTTGTTATGTATCATGCAACGGTCCAAAACATCCTCTGCGCCATGACCAGCATTTTTCTAGTCGGCCCGATGGGCTCAGGCAAGAGTACCGTTGGTCGAGCCCTGGCCCGCAAGATCGGTTACCGTTTCGTCGACAGCGACCGCGAAATCGAAGCCCGTTGCGGTGTCGACATCCCCACCATCTTCGACTACGAAGGCGAAGCCGGCTTTCGTGAACGCGAAGCGCGCATCATTGCCGAACTGACAGTACTCCCCGGTATTGTCCTGGCCACCGGTGGCGGTGCCGTTCTGCGACCGGAAAACCGACAACACCTGATGTCCCGTGGTCATGTGCTGCTGCTGCAGGTAGACATCAAGGAGCAACTGCGACGGGTCGGATTCGATGCCAACCGCCCCTTGTTGCAGACACCCGATCCGGAAGCCCGGCTTCGAGCACTGATGGAAGAACGTGAACCAATCTACAAATCGGTGGCGGATGCCGAGATTTCCACCGATTCACGCCGGATGCATCACGTGGTCTCTCGCATCCTCAGGCATCTGAAGAAGGCCGACATCAGCCTGGACCCATCAGCCAGCAAGCCGGAGCTCACCGACCAGCAGATTGGCGGTTGCGAGCCATTGCGACGGCCCGAAAGCGAATAGTCCGACCATGGCAAGCCGCCCCTGTCGGTCGTCGCCTGCCTCGCCCCGGATTACTGGTGCATCACCAACCGACAACATGACTTGATCACTTGTCGGCTTGCATTACACTAGGCGTTCTTCCTGTTCACGCCTTACATGCTGCTGACCATGCAAACCGTCAATATCGATCTCGGACATCGAAGCTACCCGATCCATATCGGCAGTGGCTTGCTGGGACAGCACGGCCTGCTTGCCGGGCAGGTGCGCAGCAGGGCCATGATCGTCACCAACGAAACCATCGCTCCGCTGTACCTGGACAAGACCCTGGCATGTCTGGGTAATCTGCCGTCCTCCAGCGTCATTCTTCCCGATGGTGAATCGTTCAAGAACCTGGAAGAGCTGAACCGCATCTTCACCGCCCTGCTCGAGGAAAATTTCGATCGCAATTGCACGCTGATTGCGCTCGGTGGCGGCGTGGTCGGTGACATGACGGGCTATGCCGCCGCCAGCTATCAACGGGGTGTCGACTTCATTCAGGTGCCGACCACACTCCTGGCGCAGGTCGACTCCTCCGTCGGCGGCAAGACCGGCGTCAACCATGCACTGGGCAAGAACATGATCGGGGCCTTTCACCAGCCGGTGTCCGTGATCGCCGACATGGATACGCTGGCCACACTCGAGGAACGCGAACTGCGGGCCGGACTGGCAGAGGTCATCAAGTACGGCTTCATCATCGACAGTGACTTCTTCCGCTGGCTGGAGGACAACATGGACGCTCTGCTGGCGCGTGACACCAATGCAACCGGTGAAGCCGTGCGCCGCTCCTGCGAGATCAAGGCACGTGTGGTCGAAGCTGACGAACGCGAACACGGGCTGCGGGCGCTGCTCAATCTGGGCCACACTTTCGGCCATGCCATCGAAGCCGCCATGGGTTACGGGCGCTGGTTGCATGGAGAGGCCGTCAGTGCCGGCATTGCCATGGCGCTGGATACCTCGGTCCGCCTGCAACTGATCGATGAAGCCACCCGGGAACGCGGTCTGAAGTTACTGGTACGCGCAGGCCTGCCAGTCACACCACCCTCCGACATGACGCCCGAGACCTTTCTGCGCTATATGGCCCGCGACAAGAAAGCCAATGCCGGCGATATCCGGCTGATCCTGCTTGACAGCATCGGCAAGGCTCATGTCAGCGCCGATTACGATCAGCGCGCACTGCATGCGACTTTGGCGCATTTTGCGGGCTGAAGGATCCCGATTGACAGAAAAACCGCCCTGCTCGGGGCAGCCTGGGCTGTCAAGAGCCAATGACCGGTCAATTAACGGTCATTTACCCCCTGACATCCTGCGACCTCCCTCACGGTTATAGTAAGATCACGCATCCACAGTTCTAGTTGCCAAGCATGCCGTCACAGGACGCATCGGACATCCAGCAGCCCGCCCTGCTGTCTGACGTTACTCTATCCGCGCTGCAGCTGATCCAGCAGCCGTTCGGCCCTGCTGCGCCCGATTCGGAGACCTTCATCGACGATACCAGCCTGGAACAGCTGGGCGACGTCAAACAGGCACTGGTCAGCGGCGATGATCTGCTGCTGATTCTGGGCGAAACCGGGTCCGGCAAGAGTGTGCTGCTGCATCAGCTGGGTATCAACAGCGGGCAGAACATCCAGTGCTTCGCTGTCAAGGGCAGTCCCCGGTTCAGCACCCTCAATCTGTTCGCCGGCATGCTGGAGGCCTTCAAGCGCAAGCCGCCGGAGAGCCTCAAGGACATTCTGGACGAACTGCTCCCCTGCCTGCAGACCATGGTGGCGCGCAACACACTGAGCGCCATCGTGCTGGACGATGCCGATCAGATCAGCGAAACCGAACTGACTCAATTGCTCAGCAGCATGCTGTATGTCAACAGTCAGGATGAAACACTGATGCGCGTGGCGCTGGCAGCCCCCCCTGAATTCGAGGATCGCATCCCCGATCTGCTGCCCGAAGGTGCCGACCTGCCCTACTCCAGCCTGACCATCGAAGGCATGAACTCTGAACGGGCTGTCGAATACCTCTCTTTCCGTCTGCAGCAGGCCGGCTACACGGAAGAACTGCCTTTTTCCGATCAGGATCTGGACGATATCATCGCCCAGTCCGGCGGACTGCCTGGCGGCATTCACCCGGCCGCAGCCGACGTGCTCAACCAGCTGTACGACCCGACGATGCAACCGCCTCTGGAGGAATTGCACAGCGTCAGCAAGCCGCCCCTGCTGCAATCGCGCAATGCGAAGTTCGGGCTGGGCGCACTGGCCATTGCCCTCATTCTCGGCGGTCTGCTGATGTTCACCCCGGATGCTGCCGATGACGAAGAACGCTACGCGGACAACGCCGGAACCACGACACCATTGCCCACCAGCAGTCTTGGCAGTGGTGCCGACAACAACGAGCCAGACTCGAGCACGGATGACGTGATCGAACCTGCCGCAGAGCCTGCAGACGATATCGACGAGGACGCTCCGGGCCTGCGTATTGTCGAAGAGCGCCAGGTCGTGCCATTCACCTCGGAAGCCATCGAGTCCCTGGTCCCGGAAATCCCCAGCCCCTCCCGGTCTTCCACGGCAGCCTCCAGCGCAGACGACGCAGCCAACACGGCCAACGAGGCCGTCGATTCCGACCCGCTGGACTCCGCAGCAGAAACAGTGGCGACCAACGAGCCGGCGGGCAACGACCTGAACGATCCGGCAACCGATCCTGCCGCCTCAGTCACGCCAGCAGGCAATGACTCCGACCCTGCAGCCGGCAACGATCTGTCGGCAGACGGCCCGGCTGACACCCTCAGCGATGCCGACCTGCTGCCTGACACACCGGCTGACACACTCGACGAACTTCCTGACACCGCCATTGCCGAGCCGGTTCAACCGGTAGCGGAGGTGAACGTCAACAGCAACCCGGGCAACGATGCCGTGGGCGCAGCGACCCAACCGGCGAGCAACGACGAAACACCGGAGGTCGACCCCGAACTGGTCGATATTCTCGAATCCCCTACCTGGATCCTGGTGCAGGACTCGAGCAAGATCACGGTGCAGATGAGTGCCTCTCGCGACCGTCCGTCCATCGAGAGTTTTCTCAAGCGCAATCGCGACGTGCTGCCTGCTCCCAATTCCATCTACACCTTCCAGAGACGCGGTGAAACCTGGTATGCCCTGTTGCACGGACTCTATTCCACATTCGAGGAAGCTCAGAGCGCCGTGGAGCAGATGCCGGATTCCGCAGTGACGGACCAGCCCTGGATCCGCAACGTCGGACGAGTACAGGACGTGCTCAAGGCCCAATAGCCGTCAACCGCACCACGACGGTGCAAAATGGGCGCAACAACGCTTCGTTTCGGCGCATGAGGTGCATGGCAAACGGTGCAGAATAGAAGTTTTCTGCACTTGCCCGAGTTCGGGTGAAATCAAGTCCTCTCTGACTCGGTATAATGCCCGGCCGCCTGGCGAATTGCATCGCATATCGTCTCGCCCCTCGTTCTGGCTTATACCGGTCGAAAATTATGACGTATCTGGACAATCTGGCCGAACATGGCCTGTATCAACCCGACTTCGAGCGCGATAATTGTGGCTTCGGCCTGATCGCGCAGATGGACGGTCGCGCAAGCCACTGGCTCGTCAACACGGCGATAACCTCGCTGGCACGCATGACGCACCGTGGCGCCATCGGCGCGGATGGCAAGACCGGTGACGGCTGCGGCCTGTTGCTGCGAAAACCGGAAAAATTCCTGCGCCGTGCAGCGAAGGATGCCGGTATCGAACTGCGCAGTGAGTTTGCCACCGGCATCGTCTTTCTGAGCCGCGATGCAGACAAGGCCGCCGCAACCAAGAAAGTCCTGAGTGATCAGTGCAAGGCGCGTGGGCTGGAAGTCAACGGCTGGCGCGTCGTGCCAACCGATCTGTCAGCCTGTGGCGAGGAAGCCCAGCGCAGCGTGCCGGGCATCGAACAGATTTTCGTATCCGCCACCGAGGAAATGGATTCGGCCGAATTCAACCGTCATCTGTTCGTGGCTCGTCGCCGTGCGGAAATCGAACTGCGTGATGAGGACCCCGAGTTCTACGTCTGCTCTCTGTCCAGCGACGTCATCCTCTTCAAGGGACTGGTCATGCCCGAGTATCTGGCCACGTTCTACGTCGATCTCGAAGATGAGTCGCTGGAATCGTCCATCGCCGTCTTCCACCAGCGCTTCTCGACCAACACCCTGCCACAGTGGCGCCTGGCTCAGCCATTCCGCTATCTGGCGCACAATGGTGAAATCAACACCATTCAGGGCAACCGCAGCTGGGCCAATGCCCGTGCTTCCAAGTTGCGTTCTCCGGTTCTGCCTGAACTCAACGAACTGTTGCCACTGGTCAGCCAGTCCGGCTCGGACTCCATGTCACTGGACAACATGCTCGAACTGCTGATGGCCGGTGGTATCGACATCTTCCGCGCCATGCGCATGCTGATGCCGCCAGCCTGGCAGAACACCTGGGAGCTGGACTCCGACCTGCGCGCCTTCCTCGAATACAACTCCATGCACATGGAGCCCTGGGATGGTCCAGCCGGCGTGGTCCTGTCCGATGGTCGCTACGCCAGTTGCGTGCTCGATCGCAACGGTCTGCGCCCGGCCCGCTATGTCATCAGCAAGGATCGTCACATCACACTGGCCTCGGAAGTCGGTGTGCACGACTATCTGCCCAGTGAAATCATCAAGAAAGGCCGCCTGAAGCCCGGTGAAATGCTGGCTGTTGACACCCAGTCCGGTCGCCTGCTGCTGCCCCAGGATGTCTGCGATCTGCTCAAGCACCGCCAGCCCTACGCCAAATGGCTGCAGAAGAATTCACGTCATCTGCGTTCACGCCTGCGCGACGTGGCCCAGTCCACTCCCATCATGGAAGACAGCCAGCTGGCCATCTACGAGAAGATGTTCAACGTCAGCTTCGAAGAGCGTGATCAGGTGTTGCGAGTCCTGGCTGAAGGTGCCCAGGAAGCAGTCGGCTCCATGGGGGACGACACACCATTCCCGGTCATGTCCGAGCATGTTCGCCCCCTGTACGACAGCTTCCGGCAACAGTTCGCCCAGGTGACCAATCCGCCGATCGACCCCTTGCGAGAGACCATCGTCATGTCTCTGGAAACCTGTCTCGGTCGCGAAAAGAACCTCTTCCGGGAAACCCACCATCATGCCAATCGCCTGCTGGTGCGCTCTCCGGTCCTGTCCAGCGAAAAGTTCGAGACGCTGCTGGTCATGGACGATGAACCCGGTTATTCGCACTTCCGCATCGGCTTGCAATACGATCCCGAGCAGGAATCGCTGGAAGCAGCCATTCGTCGCATCTGTGCAGAGTCCATCAAGGCCGTTACCGAAGACCAGAAAGTGGTCATCGTGCTCAGCGACCGGGAACTGACCAGTGGCATGCTGCCGGTACACGCCTTGCTGGCAACCGGTGCCGTACATCGCGCCATGATCGACGCCGGTTGCCGCTGCGACGCCAACATCGTGGTCGAAACCGGCACTGCCAGGGATTCTCACCAGGTAGCGGTACTGGTGGGCTACGGTGCCACCTGCGTCTTTCCGTATCTGGCCTACGAGTCCATCCATGGCATGGCCCGTCGCGGCGAAGTCTCGTCCAGCGATGTCCCTCAGCTGGAGCAGAACTACCGCAAGGGCATCAACAAGGGCCTGATGAAGATTCTGTCGAAGATGGGTATCTCCACCATCTCCAGTTATCGCGGTGCCAAGCTCTACGAAATCGTCGGGCTGCATTCCAATGTGGTCAAGCTGTGCTTCTCCGGCACTACCAGTCGCATCGAGGGCATGGATTTCAGCGACCTGCAAGATGACCTCAGAATACTGGGTCAGGCCGCTTTCAACCCACAGGTGGGTGTATCCCAGGGCGGCTTGCTCAAGTACATCCACGGCGGCGAATACCACGCCTACAACCCCGACGTGGTCCAACAACTGCAGGCGGCCGTCACCAGCGGTAGTTATGATGATTACACCGTCTACCAGAAGACTGTCGACGAGCGGCGTCCGGCCATGCTGCGCGACCTGCTCGACCTGAAACCCGCAGGGCCTTCCATTCCACTGGAGGCCGTGGAATCGGTCGAGTCCATCCTGTCGCGGTTCGACTCCGCCGGCATGTCGCTGGGGGCGCTGTCACCGGAAGCCCATGAGACGCTGGCCGAAGCCATGAACCGGCTCGGTGGTCGCTCCAACTCGGGTGAAGGTGGCGAGGACAAGGCGCGTTACGGCACGCTGAAGATGTCCAAGATCAAGCAGATTGCCTCGGGCCGATTCGGTGTCACACCGCATTACCTGGTCAACGCCGAAGTCCTGCAGATCAAGATTGCCCAGGGTGCCAAGCCCGGTGAAGGTGGTCAGCTGCCCGGACACAAGGTCAACGAGATGATCGCGCGACTGCGTCACAGCAATCCGGGCGTTGCCCTGATTTCACCGCCTCCGCATCACGACATCTACTCCATCGAGGATCTGGCACAGCTGATCTTCGATCTCAAGCAGGTCAATCCGGAAGCGCTGGTGTCGGTCAAGCTGGTTGCCGAAGCCGGTGTGGGCACCATCGCTGCCGGTGTGGCCAAGGCCTATGCCGATCTGATCACCATCTCCGGCTACGATGGCGGAACCGGTGCATCACCACTGACCAGCGTCAAGTACGCCGGCTCTCCGTGGGAACTGGGCATGTCGGAAACCCATCAGGTACTGCGTGCCAACAATCTGCGCGACAAGGTGCGGGTGCAGACCGACGGCGGTCTGAAAACCGGTCTGGATGTCATCAAGGCGGCCATCATGGGCGCCGAGAGTTTCGGCTTCGGTACCGGCCCCATGATTGCCATGGGCTGCAAGTATCTGCGTATCTGTCACCTGAACAACTGCGCCACCGGTGTGGCCACTCAACACAAGGTGCTGCGCATGCGTCATTTCCACGGCAACGTGGAAAAGGTGATGAACTACATGCGTTTCGTGGCCGAAGACGTGCGCCGTCACCTGGCCTATCTGGGTGTTCGCAATCTGGCCGACATCATCGGGCATCCGGAGTTTCTGACGCCGGCCAAGGGCCAGACGCCCAGACAGCAACGACTCGATCTGACCCCACTGCTGTCCACAGGTGGCATCCCGGAAGATGCGCCACGCTTCTGCATGGTGGAACGCAATGTGCCGCATGACAAGGGTCTGCTGGCGGAACAGATGGTGTCCGACTGCAAGACAGCCATCCGCAAACAGTCCGGTGGGGATTTCCATTACCCCATCAAGAACATCAATCGCTCCATCGGAGCTCGCTTGTCCGGCGAGATTGCCAGAGTTCATGGTGATTCCGGCATGAGCGCCAACCCGATCAACATCCACTGCACCGGCACCGCCGGTCAGTCCTTCGGTGTCTGGAATGCCGGTGGACTGAACCTGTATCTGGATGGTGATGCCAACGACTATGTCGGCAAGGGCATGGCCGGCGGCAAGATCGTCATTCGACCACCTTCGGATGCCCGCTTCACGGGGCGTGACTCCACCATCGTGGGCAACACCTGTCTGTACGGTGCCACCGGCGGCAAGATGTATGCGGCAGGACTGGGCGGAGAACGCTTTGCAGTTCGCAACAGTGGCGCCATTGCCGTGATAGAAGGTATCGGCGATCACGGCTGTGAATACATGACTGGTGGCTGCGTGGTTGTACTGGGTGAAACTGGCGTGAATTTCGGTGCCGGCATGACGGGCGGACTGGCCTTTGTCTTCGATCGTCACAATGTCTTCGTCGATCGTTACAACCACGAACTCATCGACATCCATCGTCTGCATTCGGAATCCATGGAGCGTTATCGCAACTATCTGCAGACCCTGATCGAAGATCACGTGGCAGAAACCCACAGTAGCCTGGGACAGCAGATGGTTGACGATTTCTACTCTCTGGCTTCGCGATTCTGGATGGTCAAGCCCAAGGCAGCGGAGCTCAGCGAACTGCTGGCCACGCTCGGACATGCGGCCTGATCCGGTCTGAAAACCGGCGTGCACCACGGGCAGCCGCCCGTGGTGCACGCAGTTCACACAAGCACCGGTCTCGGCCTCGTCGCCGCTGTCCGGAAGGCGTATAGTTCTGCCAATGGCCGGGCAGATACCACAACATTTCATTGACGATCTACTTGCAAAGGTGGATATCGTCGACGTGATCGACAAACGCGTCACGCTGAAGAAAAGCGGCAGCAATTACAGCGCCTGCTGCCCCTTCCACAACGAGAAAACCCCCTCCTTCACCGTCAGTCAGACCAAGCAGTTCTATCACTGCTTCGGCTGCAGTGCCAATGGCAATGCCATCGGCTTCCTGATGGAATACGAAGGCATGCATTTCGTGGATGCCATCGAATCACTGGCTGACAGTGTCGGTCTGGAAGTGCCGCGCAATGCGCAGGCCAAGCAGGTTCGTGACGACAGCAAACCCCTGTACACGCTGATGGAATCCATCGCTGCCTGGTATCAGTCGGAGCTGCGCAAGTCGCCCGAGGCCATCGACTACCTCAAGGCTCGGGGACTGAGCGGCGAGACCGCCAAACGCTTCGGCATCGGTTATGTACCGGACGGCTGGGATGGCCTTCTGACCCATTTTCCCGGAGAAGAGGCCGCGATGCTCAAGACCGGCATGCTGATCCAGGGCAATGGCGGCAAACGCCCCTATCAGCGATTTCGCAAGCGCATCATGTTTCCCATTCGCGACCGACGTGGACGCGTCATCGGTTTTGGCGGACGAGTGCTCGACAATCAGGAACCGAAATACCTGAACTCGCCGGAGACGCCGCTGTTTCACAAGGGCAGCGAACTCTACGGCCTGTACGAGGCCCGCAAGGCGGCACAGGATGCCGCGGCCGCCATCGTGGTAGAGGGCTATATGGATGTCGTGGCGCTTGCCCAGCACGGTATCGACAACGCCGTGGCAACCCTGGGTACAGCCGCCAACCAGCAGCATTCCGAAGCCCTGTTCCGGGTGGTACCCAATATCATCTTCTGTTTTGATGGCGATCGTGCCGGGCGCGCTGCCGCCTGGCGAGCCCTGACGGCGACGCTGCCCTGCCTGCAGGATGGCCACGATGCGCACTTCCTGTTCCTGCCCGATGGCGAGGACCCGGATTCAGTGGTGAAAGCCGGAGGGGCAGCCGGATTTCGGGATCTGATGAGCACCCGTATTCCCATCATCGACTATCTGTATCAGCACCTGGCCAGTGAACTGGACATGACCAGTATCGGTGGCAAGGCAAGCCTTGCCGAGAAGACCAAACCACTGCTGGCCACGATTCCCAGAGGTGTTTACAAGCAGCTGGCCCTGCAACGACTGGAAGCCCTGATCGGTCTGTCGCTGGGTAGCAAACCGGCGACTTCCAGGGAGGCGGCAGCACCACAGCGGCCTGCCAGCCCATCCCGAACACCAAGCGGCAAGGACAGCGGCCTGACACCCATGAGCCGTGCTGTACTCCTGTGCCTGCAGTTCCCCCAGGTCGTGAGCACGGTACCGGCGGACGACTTCGACATCAACCCGCAATTGCCCGGTGCCGATGTTCTGCTCAAACTGATCGGCTATTGCGACAGTGACCCGCAGATGACAACCGCACGACTGCTCGAACGCTTTCGTGATGGCAGAAGCAACGATTATCTGGTCAAGCTGGCAACCAAACCCTATTACCCGGACGGAAGCGACATCGACAGCGAAGGCGCTACCCGTGAATTTGCCCACTGCATAGGCCGATTGCGCGAGCGTAGCCGGCAGACACTGGCCGACAAGGTCGAACTCTCGGCACGTACCGGCCTGCTCGGACTCAGACGCCGCTGATGAAGAAAAGTACCCGTTCCGCCCGCATTGCCCGCTTCCATCATCAGGGTGAGCTGCAGGCAAACTCACAGCTCACCTTGTCGAAGGCCGCCAGCCACCATCTGGTGACCGTACTGCGAACTCGCCAGGGCGACACCATCGAAATGTTCAATGGCGATGGTTGCAACTACCGGGCAATCGTGATCGATACCGGTCAGCGCTCAGCCGGCAAATGTGCCTTGCTGGAACTGCAGGAAGCGCGCCCGGCCGACACCGAGTCACCGGTGCGTATCAGCCTGCTGCAGGGCATCTCTCGCGGCGATCGCATGGACACCAGTATCCGCCAATCGGTGGAACTGGGCGTCAATCATGTACAGCCTCTGTACACCCGGCAGGCAGCCCGGGCCCTGGATGAAAAACGCACCGCGAAGAAACTCGAACACTGGCAAGCCATTCTGGTCAGCGCCTGTGAACAGAGCGGCAGAGCAAAGCTTGCCACGCTGGCATCACCGGTCACTCTGGAGCAGTGGCTGAACGAGCTGTCCAGCGGCGAGAACACGCATCTGCCCGAACACTGCTACGTTCTGGACCCGACCGCCACGGGTTCCCTGGTGACACACTTGCATGAATTACCGACAGACGCAGCATCTGTCGCTCACGAGGCATCACCCGGGCGGCGACCCGATATCGGCCTGCTCATCGGCCCCGAGAGCGGACTTGACCCCGATGAAATCCGCATGGCCGTCGAGGCCGGATTGACACCGGTCACCATCGGTCCACGCATCCTGCGTACGGAAACGGCGGGCCCTGCCTGCATTGGCATGGTACAGGCCGTGCTCGGAGACCTGGGGTAAGGTTGATGCTGGAATGTACAGACAGACAGGGAATCACAATGCAGACAGCCGCAAGGTCCATCATGCAACGCCATTTCAGACTATCGGTTCTGCTCATGCTGCTGGCACTTCTGCTGGCCGGCTGTCAGTCGATTCCCCGCAGCAAACCACTGCCCCCGGACGTCGAGATCGAGTCCATCCGAGCAGTCAAGATGAGTCTGAGCAGCCAACAACTCGCCTTCAGACTCAAGGTCGGCAATCCGAATGACTACGACCTGCCATTGCAGTACCTGAACTTCGTGGCAGCTCTCGATGGCAAGGAGCTGGCGCAGGGCGTCAGCAATGAACGCGTCAATCTGCCAGCACACGAGGACGCAACCATCGAAATCATGGTCAATACCCGGATCAACAAATTGCTTGGTCAGCTATTGCTGGCAACGGACAACAATGAACGAGAGATAGCCTACGACGTCAGAGGGTTTGTCAAGCTGTCAAACTGGCCAACGCGCATCCCGTTCAATGTCGACGGACTGGTCGATAATCCTGCCCTGCAATGACCGATTCAGACGATCTCAAGCTGCTGGACTTCGTCCAGCGGCATCCTCGCCTGTTCGTACTGACCGGTGCCGGCTGCAGCACGTCTTCGGGCCTGGGCGACTATCGTGACAGTCGCGGACAATGGAAGCGTCGTCAGCCCATCACCGGGCAAGTATTCATCGCCGATGAAGCCGCTCGCAAACGCTACTGGGCCAGAAGTTTCGTTGGCTGGCCGAGCTTCAGCCGTGCCAGGCCCGGACTGGCTCATCATGCACTCGCCAGCCTGCAGCAGGCCCACCGACTGACACTGCTGGTGACTCAGAATGTCGATCAGTTGCACCAGAAAGCCGGGCATGAAGATGTGCTGGACCTGCACGGTGTGCTGGCCACGGTCAGCTGCATTCAGTGCGCCGAATCGCTGAGTCGAGACGATTACCAGATACAGCTGCTGGCTGGCAACAGCTGGCTGGCATCACTGACCGCCGCTCATGCACCCGATGGAGATGCCGATCTGGAACCCGGGGATCTGCAGCAGATGTACGTGCCACCCTGCACGCATTGTGGCGGACTGATGAAGCCGGATGTCGTGTTCTTCGGCGAGAATGTTCCCCGCGCACTGGTCGAGCGAGCGATGGGCGCACTGGCCTCGGCCGATGCCCTGCTGGTGGCCGGCTCATCGCTGATGGTGTACTCCGGCTTTCGATTCTGTCGAGCCGCGCAGAACAACGGCCAGCCCATCGTGCTGCTCAATGACGGGATGACACGTGCCGACTCACTGGCGGCGCTGAAAATCGCAGGCGACTGTGGACAGCGGCTGCAGACCATGGCCGAGCAGCTGATCAATCATTGATCTGAAAGCGCGCAACAAGCTCGTCCAGTTCGACCGCCATTCGAGCCAGCTCATCCGTGGACGTCTGTACCTGATTCACTCCCGACAGCGTGCTGCGACTACCCTGTA
Organism: Granulosicoccus sp. 3-233; assembly: GCF_052681095.1. Lineage (NCBI taxonomy): Bacteria > Pseudomonadati > Pseudomonadota > Gammaproteobacteria > Chromatiales > Granulosicoccaceae > Granulosicoccus > Granulosicoccus sp. 3-233. Next base: position 86,289 of record NZ_JBQYLE010000008.1, on the reverse strand, counting down.
TGACCATCTCCGATGTGCGTGATATCTCCTGATTGCCGCTGGCAGCATCACTGGAATCCTGACTGATGCGCGAGGTGATATCGCTTTGCTCCTGAACCGCCTTGGTAATGGTGTTCTGGAACTGACTGATGGTTTCGATGATGTCGCGAATGTCACCGATCGCACGAGTTGCGCTGTCACTATCGCTCTGTATCGCCGTGACCTTGGAGGCGATTTCCTCGGTCGCCTTGGCAGTCTCTTTCGCCAGTTCCTTGACTTCATTGGCGACGACCGCAAAGCCCTTGCCCGATTCTCCCGCACGAGCCGCTTCGATGGTGGCATTCAACGCCAGCAGATTGGTCTGCTCGGCAATCGAGGTAATGACCTTGATGACGTTGCCGATATCGCCACTGGATACCGTCAGATTACGGACCTGGGCATCAGTACTGTGAGCGAGCTTGACGGCCTCGCGGGCCACATTGCCAGCCTCCGAGACGTTCTTGAAGATCTCCTGAACAGAACCGTTCAGCTCACTGGTAGCGCCCACTACATTGTCCACATTGTGCATGACCCGCCGGGCGGCATCGGTGGCCACACTGGCGTGATCTGCCGCCTCCTCGGCAGTCCTGCTGAGCTCATCATTGGTACGCTTGAGATGACCGGATGATTCCGACAGTACGGCAGCTCCACGCTTGGTCTTGCTGATGATATCGGTCAGCTGTGCCACGGTCTTGTTGGCATCCTGCTTCAGACGATCATAGACACCCTTGTATTCCGTACTGACCGTTTCGGTCAGATCTCCCGCGGCCAGCGCGCCGAAGACACGCTGCATGTCGCTGATCACCTGCTCATTGGTCTGCATCAACTGATTCATGCCGGCCACCAGCCTACCGAAGCTGCCACCCATCTCCCGGTCGTCGATACGTCGGCTCAGATCCCCCTGCACAGCCGCCTCCACCAGTTCCTGCACCTTTTCCTCATTGTTCAATTCTTCGGTCCGGTCGAACCATTCGGTGATGGTACCCAGGCGTTTCCCCTGCTCATCAAACACCGGGTTGACAACCAGTCTGATGGTCATCTTGCCAAAGCTGGTATTGACCACATGCTTTTCACGCAGCGAGTCGATGATTTCCCGACTCTTGACCGGATCGGCATGGAACAGATCCACGCTGCGTCCGATGATACCGTCGGCACGAAAATCGGGGTATTTTCGACGCACCTCCGATTCGGACTCGGCAAACAGTGTCTCGGCAGCCTTGTTCATGTAGATGATGTCACTGTTCTCGTCAGCAACCATCACCGAGGCAGACGCATTGTCCAGAGCCAGTTTCAGACGCAGTGTCCTGGCTGCAGTCTCCGCCCGATCGATACTCAATTCCCGCAATTTCAACTGCATCTGATGAACGGCGTTGTAGATCCCGGTATCGGCTCCAGCCTCGGGCAACATCTCGGACAGATCACCTTCGGCGATACGGTTCACGATGGTCAGAATGCGATCCGGTTCTCCACCCACCTTGCGTCTGACACTGCCAAATGTGGCCATCAATCCCAGTGCCAGGAGCGACAGCATCACCAGCATGACAATCGAGAATATCCAGGTAATGCGGTTGATCGCAACCAGGTGATCTTCGAGTTCGGTCTCTGTAGTTGCCAACTCCTCGGACATCCTTGCCTTCAGGACATCCAGCGCTCGAGCCGCAGCGGCATCACTTATTTCTGCTGCCTCTTCCTGGCCATGCAACCGGGAGTCTGTCTGAGCATGCGACTCGAACGATGCCACGGCCGTACTGAATTGTTCGAGAACCGACTCGATATCGTCCAGAGCTGCCGACTCGACCGGATCCATGGGCATGTCAGCATATTCAGACAGAGCGACTCGCGCAGCCACAATACTCCTTTCAATGTGATGCAGATGCTCGTCATCGTCGTGCTGCTGGAATTCCTCGAAAGCATGTGACAGGGATTCATCTCCCAGATAAAGCTGCAGGGTACCTATCAATTCGCCCTTGCGCTTGGGTCCGAACTTGTAATCTTCCCAGGATTGCAGTGACTCGGTCGCCTGCGCGTGGATATGGAAATTGGACGATACAATCCCGACACCGATAATCACCAGACCGGCGCATAGCAGCAGTCCGATGGATTTGAATGACAATGTTGTTGAACTCATCATGATGCTGCCAATTGAATCCGCACTGGAGTGAATCCGTCACCGTCCGGGCAAGGTTCTCGCCGAGTACAGCAGGAATCGGCATGGCACCATACGGCTTTAGGACTTACCTGTTTCAGATGCTGGCCTCCGATTCGGCATTCCTGTCATCTCCTGCGATACCTGCTGAACACCACTACTCGACACTCCGCACCAGGCAATCCAGATTGCCGGCCTTGACCTGCTCACAAAGATCGTTGGCAGCGCCACGGCTTCGACCAGGACCAACAAGCAGGCGCGTCATGCTCCGATAGTCCTCAAACCGGGGAGTCTTTCCGTCGAATGCCTGCAGGCTGCCATTGACCCGGTCCCAGAACGCCTGCGCTAGTTCACGTGAGCCATAGGCTCCCAGTTGTACGAACCATTTGCCCTCCTCCGGCTCCGACTTCGTGTCATTGCCGACCTCAGGCAGAGCACCGGCAATCAGCGGTGGTGCCGATACTGCAAGCGTTGGCTGTGGCGCGCCCTCCTGTTGCGCCAGTCTGTTCAATGTCAGAGGTTTTTCCTGAACCTCTCGCATGGCGAAATCCAGTCCTCGGATGACATCATTGTTTCCCAGTACCGACACGCTCCCCGGTTGCTTGAGCAAGCGTCTGCCCAGAGGATCTTCGAGGCTTATCCGATAGCCACCGGGTTCTATGCCGTCAAACAGATAGAAACCATCAAACGCGGTACGCCGCTGAGCGACAAGCTCACCATCAGAGGTCTTCAGCGATACCAGCACGCGACTGACCGGCTTTTCCTGATCGCCCTCGATCATCAGTACATGACCTTCGAGTTCGGCAGTACGAATCACCGGAAATTCGACGACGGCGAAACTCCCCGGTCGAGGTATGACCGACACGCCCGGATTTCGCGATCGCAGTTCACCGTCGACAAGCGTGGACTCATCCAACTCGATGTCCACCTGGAGATAAGCCGGCATGCGGGACAGATAGGCAGAACCGTTGTCGTCCGTGGTCGCGTGTCGCCAGGCTTGCACCCCCTTGACCCCCACCCCGGCGATGGGTCTGTCTTCCAGTCCGCTGGCTCTCTCGAATACCCGGACATCGACGCTGCCGGCACTCACCGAAGCACGACTATCCAGTATCGGCCGCAAGGTGCCGGGTTGATGCACCAGACCGGTCGACAGGGTGATCAAGCCACCCCAGCGCTCATCACTGTCATAACTGACGCTGGCATTGATCGCCACCTGATCAAGCAACCAATTGATACCACCTCGGTAATAGGTCGTATCCGTCAGGGCGTTCTGGCTGATACTCAGATCCAGACTCATGTTTCTTTCTATCCGCAGATTACTGTCGGCACTGAGTTCCAGCAGTTCGGTTTCAGGCGCCAGACCATAACTGGCCGCCAGACGGAAACTCCATGGTCTGATGGTGGTGTGGAAGCTCGACAAACCACCTGTCTGGGACGTTCTGGTGTCAATGCCATCCAATTGTTCTTCAACGGAGGTGTACCAGAGCGAGGATGAGAACCTTCCCGAACCGGCCAGAGGTGTCGTTGCTCCGATAACGGCATCGTAGGCAGAGCTGGTTTCCTGCTCCTGCGCGTTGACCTCGACCTTGAACGGAACCCCTCTGACAGACGATGTGATATTCACGTTGCTGCTCCACTTCTGTGGAGAGGCAGGCAGCTCGGTTTCCTCGAGAAAACGGGTAAACCCCAGGCCGAGACTGGTGTCCCCCAGTTGGGTACGCAGTGACGTCCCAATCGAATTCTGTGAATTGGCAGCATCGACATACCTGACGTTTCCGTAGAGTCGCGATGTACTCAGACCGATGCTGAGATTGCGGGATTCATTCCGTTCGCCATCCTGCTCCACACTCCTGATACCTGCCCCCAGAGTCATGTTGCGTGACAGACCAAAGTTCAGTTCGCCCGTGTAGAGCCCGCTATCCCGATCTCCCTCACCATTCGAATCGTTCACTCCCAACACGGTACGTCCGCTCTGCACCGCTGACAACTCATAGCTGACACGCCCGGGCTCCAGCATGCCGACTCCCAGGTAGTGGTACTCTTCGCGCGATTCCATTTCTCCATTCGGCCCGAAGAACTTGAGTTCGAAACGGTTCTGACCGAACTGCAGCGGTACGTCCTCGAACAGATAACGTCCTTCCGGTCCGGTCGTCTGTATCATGAGCAGTTGGTCGTTCTGATAGAGTTCCACATCCCAATCAGGCAGCTGGCTGCCCTCGAGGCTGACCGATTCTGTGTCAATGCGTCCGCCCTCGTCCCGGCGTCCACCACCACGTAGCAACAGGCCGCGATAACCTCCGACATCCACGTCACCCACCTCCACATGGTCCAGACCCAATGGCCCGTCGAAGGCTGTTCGTTCCAGCTTCATGCGCGCGCCGGTCAGCGACTCGCCAGACTGTCCGGCAAGCGCAAGCGTGGATGTCATCCACCCGAGATCACCACGGGACAGCAGCGCATAGTTGCTGCCGTAATCTGCAGGACTGTCAGGTGTTTGACGAACCGTCGAGTAGCCCAGACGAAGCTTTGTCGTATGAGGTCCCATCAATTGATACGGGGTTTCCTGAAGCGGGTACTGCGGTTCCTGGTAAGCGGATGTTCGATTGAACACCCGCTCACGCCGATCGGAACGCAGTTGCAACGGGAGAGGCTCCAACGGTTCGACATCCAGAAAAAGCTCTCGGACCACCGCAGACAGACGCAGAGGAAACCACTTTTCCAGAGCCCGCGTTTCAACGAACACCTCACCTTGAAACAATACGGCTTCCCCATCGCCAATCGGCAACTCGCTATCGCCACTGATGACGGTGCCGCGCTGCAGCTCCAGCGAGAACGGGCGATCCTCGGACAGATACCAACCGCTGGCCGTACCTTGCTGCCCGTCCACGACAATGGGAAAGCCCAGGCCGCTAGCCAGCTCGTCGAGTGACAACAGGAAATCATCTCCACGCTGATAACCCAGTATGTCCAGGCCAAGCCGCTCGCCGTCGACACGCAGCTCCAACAGCAATTCGTTCTCGAGCTTCAATTCCGCCGTAGCTGACAGAGCCTGTGTTCCAAATGCGATACATAGCAGGACGAAGAGATACTTCCAACCTTGAATGAAATCGCCATCGGCAAACATAACTTTTCCAGAGAAAATGCTGTTCAATGCTTCAGCTTTTGCCGAAGCGGTCGCCATAGCCAGCAAGGATGAGGCCCGATGTACCGCCGGGGCATCAATTCGGGGGGTATCACGGATTCCGGCAAGCAGAGCTATCAACCGGCAGACCAGCTCTGTGATTCACTCATGACAGTCCGGGAAAAACAGCTTACCTACAGGATGTAACCGGACCCTGGGTCTGTGTAGCCCCCACACCAGAGCCGAGGATTCCCGACCACTTCCACCAAAGACAGCACCGTCCGGAGTGGCGAGACCTGCTCACCCAGCGAACCGGCACTACTGGCGTATGCAAGCCGACGCCTTGTAAAGACACTGAAAAGACGGTGGTGATTTGCCAATGGTGCATGGTTCGCCGCACCCCGGCTCAGGCAGTCGCCATGCCGCACTACTACCTGGCAACCCAGGTCACTCGATGGATAGCTGGATGCAGCGTCCTCCACGACGGGTCCCGGGACAGCAGCGACGAAACTCAGCTCTCCAACAAGACAAGCACGGCATACCGTGCATGACGCGCAATCCCGGACGGACAAACAGGCGATGCTGCGACAACGATGCCTGCGGCGAGTGTTGGCAATACCCTGTTCGCAGATGATCCGCTCCTCGGCCAGAGCGTGTGAACCTCGTCCTATTGTGAAATTGATGCAGATCATGCTGCTTTTCCCGGAAAGTTCGATTTTGAGCTTCAGTTACCGTTTATGCGTGGATCGGAGCGAGTTTACCGACTCAGTTTTCCCAGATACGGACGTTATATTTGTCAAGGTAACCTTTTCAGGGAAACGGCGGACTACTCTGAACTAGACCTTTTTTGATCTTTCAGGCAAGTGCGTAGACCGCTGCTGGTACACGTACGAACAAGCGTTCGATCTTTACATTTCGGGATTATAAAATGATGATTAATACAAGCAAGAAACGATTGGCACTGGCCGTAGCCGGCACCCTGAGTCTGGGAGCCTCAATGGCCCAGGCAGAGGATTTCACTGCCAGCGCCACTTTGCAGAACACACTCGCTGTAACCAACCTCCAGGATCTGGACATCGGTTCTGTCTTTGCGACAGTCACAGGCGCAGCCTTGGCCAATGGTGTGGGCGCTCTGGTAATCGCCCCTGGTGGAACCATTGCCGATCAGGGCTCGGACAGCGCAACAGTGAACCTCACCAGCCTGACAAGCCCGACAGCGGCACAGGGCTCGGTTGACATGACAGCAGACTTCACACTGCAACTGCCAGACACGTCAGCCATTGTCGCAGCTGACTTTGCTGCCGATGGAACCAGCACCCTCGTGAACATCACCAACGGCACCGGCAATGCAACCGAACTGGTTCATGAAAGTGCCAACCCTGCAGTACCGAGCCTGTGGTTGATGCATTTCACAGTCGGCGATGTCAGTGGCGGCGTGAGCACTGCCGGCACCTTGAACGAAGGTGACTTCACGATTGTTCCCGACTTCGGACAAACCACCTATGTATTCAACATTGGTGCGACCCTGACGACCGAGCCAACAACATCGGAACAAACCTATCAGGAAGGTGTATATTCAGGCACTTTCGAAGTCACTGCAGCATACTGAGTGAATTCAGCTGAAACCAGGAAGGGGCATGAGCACTGCACCCCTTCCTGGTGCTACTGACGATCATAACAACAACAGGCTTTTCTCTACTTATTGCAAGCCCGTACGTATCGGGAACGACTGCGAGCCGACCTGTCACGGTCTGCTCAACACCGGTATCGCATGGGCTATTTTCTTGAACGCCTTAGCAGACGGGCGAATCCTCATCAGCCCATGAGTACCATGCTTGTGTTTTCATGAAAAGGTCATGAGCATCTGACAAAGCCAGTCACAGCCAGGCTGATCTGCCTGTCGAAATACATGCCGCCAGGAACAACCGGGTGTACTACGCCCCTCATTCGGCACGTCCCGCCGGCTCACTGATTTTTCTGCGTTTCTGCTTTGGACATGCCACCCGGATTGCCTCAGCCCCATGATACGGTACCTTGCCAATCTGGCATCGTACTTGCTCATCCAGTCAGCAGCTGCCCTTGCACTTCGGCATCGTCACCTGCAACATCGGCAAACCGGGGTACTCCCGGTTGCCTGTCCCGGCACACCTCATCGGGTGTTGCCCTTGTCACACAGGCCATTGGTGAGGCGTTCCATGTTCTGGAAATCGATGCGATTCCATCTGCATCCGACAAGACAGGAGTGCACAGCTGGCAGGCGCATGACAGACACGGCGAATTCCGTGCTCTCGGTCAGCCGCAGACAGCGGCGAAAAACACCGCTTTGTCATTCACGACTGATGCGCCAGCTGTCTTTGCTGGCGGGAATGACATGCAGCAGCGCTGCCCCGGCCCAACCACTAATCGAAGAACTGCAGCCATTGAATTTCGGTACCCTGGCCATCGCCAGCAATACATCGATATCACGCTTCAGTCTGCCCAGGACAGGCACCAACATGTCCGTGGAGGGTCAGTTCGCCCTGATTGCAGGCGGTACACCGGGACGCTACCGGTTTACCGGCTTCCCTGCCAATACAGCGCTGGATGTCAGCCTCAATTCCGCCGTACTCACGGCCGGGTCCAACGGCTCGCTGGAACCGCTGACCGTGACCGACTACGATCTTGGCGACGTCACTACGGATGCTCAGGGCGAAGCCGAGCTGGCACTGGGTGCCATACTTGATACAACCGGCAACGGCAACAGTTATGTGGATGCGCCCTTCAGTGGCACCACACTGATGCGCGTTGACTACTGGCATCCGGATGTCCAGAACCGTGTGTTCAACACCAGCACCATTGATCTTGGTGCAGAGTTGCGCTCCACCCTGATTCTCGATGAGGACCAGCCACTGCATTTTGGCACTCTATTTGCTCGAACCAGTACCACGGCTCAGGCAACTCTGACCTTGTCACCGTCAGGATCCTACACGATCAGCGAACCGGACAACTCCCGTCTGGTCTCTCTTGCGAAGCCGGATCTGGGAATATTCAGAGTCAGTGGCGCCGCAGCGAACTACAGTCTGACGATAAACCCTCAGACTGCAGACGTATTGCTGGAGCACAGCGAATTTCCGGGGAGTGCGCCGCACTTCGTCCTGAGTTCATTGACGACATTGCCCGATGGAACGGGAATAACCGACGCCAATGGCGAACTGTTGGTAAGGCTCGGCGGCACGTTGAAAACGGAACTGACTGCATCGCCGGTGACATACCCCAGCGGCCAGTATGAGGGGACCTACCAACTCACGGTTTCCTACTAGAAGACCGGACAACAGGTCCAGAGTTGATGATAGACACTTCACGATCCATGAGCAATTTGATGATACACAGACAGCGGCTAGCGACGTCGATTTTCTTCAGCCTGGCATTGTGGCTATGGACAGCAACGATGGCCACCGCCGACATGCTGATCAGCCCTACAAGGGTCTTGATGAACAACGACAATACCAGTGCCACCATGGTATTGCGGAACCCCAGTGACGGTCCCCGTACCTATCGTCTGAGCTGGGAAGACAAGCGTGCCAGTGAAGATGGCGGTTACAAGCCGATTTCCGAAAACGAAGAATGGTCATCCGCGAAGGACATGGTTCGTTTTTCTCCACGGCAGATAACCGTGGGGCCTGGTGAGAATCAGACCGTGCGCTTCAACTGGCGTCCCCCTGCCGAGCTGCCAGCGGGCGAATACCGCTCGCATCTGCTGCTTCAGGTCATACCCGATGTCTCTGAACCCAACGCGACATTCGAATCCAGCGGCCCGCAGGAAGGAGTGGGCGTTCAGGTCTTCATGCAGATGTCGTTTTCCATTCCGGTGGTGGTTCGACACGACACCGACACTCCCATGGTGTCGATCAAGACAGTCAAGGCCGTACCAGCCAAAGGCGGCGAGCGCGTTGGCCTGGAGTTGACGTTGAATCGCGAAGGCAATGCCAGCAGCTATGGCAAGGTTTCGGTGGAAATGCAGCGTGATGCCAACAGCCCGGTGGAGCAGATCGGCCACTACGGCGAACTTTCCATCTATCATGAAGTGGATCAGCGTACCTTGACCATCCCCTTGCGCGATGCCCGCATTCCCGAAGGGGCTCTGGTTCGCGTCGCCTACGAAGGGCTCAATGAATACGAGGGTGTCCTGTGGGCGGAGCAGGTCTTCCAGACGAAGTGAGACAATCGCAGCCACCGAGACCGGAAATCGGCATGAGAACGAGAAAATTCAAGTCCCGTCAGGGTGTCTGCATGCTGACTCTGGCTGGCACACTGTTTTCCGCATCCGGCCTGCACGCACAGGAACGCCTGTCCGCCTCTGAGACTCTGACGGAAAGAACGAGGGAATTTCTGTCCGACCCCAGTCGGACCGGCAGCCTGGTCGGCAGCATCATTGCCGGCGCCGCCGTGGCAAATCCGCTGGCACCGATACTGGGAAGCGTTGCCGGATTCATGATCGGTAAAAGCTCCGCCTTTACCGATGCCGACAGTGACTCTGCCAGACGACGCGCCTATCTCAACCGCAGTCTCATGCCCGAAGACAGTACCCGCCTCAGCAGCTTGTCAGGACTGACCGGCAATCCATCAGAAGATGCTGCACCCACGGTCATCAGCGGCATGTTCGGTCAGGACACCGCCGAGCAACGGCTGGAACGGCCTGAACCGCTGGTCATCGTGAAGCTGCCCGGAGAAAGCGATGCCGTGACTCGACCGGTACCGGTCGAACAGGCCGTCATCATGGGTTTGCGTACGCAGGAAGAAGCCGGCAGAATCGTGAACCTGCCGGAGCGCACAGAGCATGCGCTTACCCGTGGCCTGACCGAAGACATGGAGGCAAGGATCAATCTGCAGAAGCAGCTTGCCCACGCCTGCAGCAATGTGGAGTTGACGCAACCACCGTCACCGAGTTGCTACTACTATTCCCAGTAGAGTTTTCAACATTATCCGGGACAGAGCGCCCCCGTACATCAGCAGGCACCGCCGCCCCCTGCGCCACCGCATGAGGCTCGCACTGGCGGCCTTCTCAAGTTCGCAAGGCCCACTCATGCAGCTTCACCGAATGGGATGACTCGGGGGTGAAGTCGACAGTCCGCGAACCGGGCTTGTCCAGGTGCATGGAGAGAACCTCGGGAAAGCGCGCCGACGCGGCAGCGCAACCCACGAACACCAACGCGACCGATTCGGCGAACCGGCAAGTTGCGAAGCGGGATGCAGGACAGTGCGCTATCGGCATCTGCGCAGGCGCGAAGAACGTTCCCCTGCCGAGGTTCAGGCCTTCGAGAGCCTACCAGGCCCGAACGACATCTCCGGTATCGATCAGATAGCCCCCGATGCCTTCCTGGGCGGTACTGGCGATACTGTGGTTCGGGAAAACGGTGTGCACCTTGATCCAGCTATCGTTTTCGCCCGGCTGCTGTATTTCATCGGGTTCCAGGATGTCGGTGCGCCGATAGACTCGCAGCGTATCGCCCGACCTGAAGCCATGCAGGAATCCGGCATTGATGTGAATGTCATTACCCCTGATGGAAGTCACCTCGGCCGAAAATGGCACGCAGGCCAGTTTCTCGTTGATCTCCAGACTCATGCCTTCCAGCATCGTGTCAATCTGTTTTCCCAGGTCCGTATCGAACCAGGGAGTGGAAACGGTTCTGCCATTTCCCGGATAACCGACGACATCACCACTGACGGTTTGCTGATACTGCCGAGAATGAAACAGGGCACCATATTCGACATCGTAGATATACAGCCTCATCTGTATATTGCGTTGATCACTGCCCCCCAGCAGCTCGTCGAACCAGCCACCGGAGGGCTGAATGCTCAGATCCTCGAGATCGAGCTTGACCACGAACTGGGATGCGTACTCCCTCCCCAACTGCCTGACACGCCCCGCAGTGCTCGGCCCCATGCTTTCGAAACTCGAATCGTGGGTCGCAAATACATTGAAACGCCCGAGTTCATCAAGATGTGTCTGCAGGCGCAGAGACGTCAAGGTGGGCAGACCGGGCAGGTCTCTGGCCAGATCCGGTGTGCTGATGGTACCGGCCACGAGAATGGCTTTCCTGTAGGAAAATGGCGTACCCGGATCGGGTGAGCAGGACTCCAGCGCGCCTGAGCTCTCGAACGCCGCCGTCGGGGACACCTGCGGAGTATCCTTCCACAGGCCGACAAACGGCAGTTTTCCCGGAAGTGAGCAACCGGCAAGCAGTAACGATACGACTGCAACGATCGAAAGCTTGTAAACAGTTACAGTCATAAAGTCTCTAGTTAACCTTCTATAACCCCAGCTTGCACAAAATATCTACCTCTGATGTAGTTACCCGGGTACCGAGAAGAATAATTGCTACCTGTGTGCATGGCAACACTGTTTCATGACTCATGGTTCGTGCCAGTACGGCGTTGTCCGCCAGGAAGCACCATCAAGTTCGTTGATTTCCGCGCTCAGGCGGCACGGTCGATGCCTCTTGGCAACGCCATGCAAGGCGACAGCGGACAGACATCCGGATTCTCGGGCCAGCGCCCCGAACGCCCCGAACGCCCCGAACGCCCCGAACGCCCCGAACGCCCCGAACGCCCCGAACGCCCCGAACGCCCCGAACGCCTCAAACGCCTCAAACGCCTCAAACGCCTCAAACGCCTCAAACGCCTCAAACGCCTCAAACGCCTCAAACGCTCCGAACGCTCCAAACGCTCCAAACGCTCCGAGGCTTCAGCTAACCCAATTGCACGAAGGCCGCACTGTATGAAGGAATCTCCAGCGCACCGTCCTTCAATACCGGCTCGAAGCCATGCCCTTCCATCAGACGCAGCTCGCGATCCGTATCGATTTCACAGCGCACTCGCTCACTGCCCATATTGAAGGCACAGTAGATGGTTTCGTCGCCATCGGTTCGCAGAAAACTCAGCACATTGCCGATGACACTGATGCCATCCAGCGAGCCCTTGATCAGCGACTTGCATTGACGGCGAAATGTCAGGAAGCGGCGGTACTGTTCCAGCAGGCTGGATTGATCGCCGATCTGCTGCGACACGGCCAGACGCCGGTGAGGTTCCGTGACCGGCAACCAGGGCTCGGCTGTCGAAAAGCCGGCATTGTCGCCCTCGGCATCCCAGACCATGGGCGTTCGACAGCCATCGCGGCCCTTGAACTTGGGCCAGAAGGTAATGCCATAGGGATCCTGCAGACGCTCGAAGGGAATGTCGGCCTCAGGCAAACCCAGCTCCTCACCCTGATACAGACAGACCGAACCGCGCATGGACATCAGCAGAGCAGCCAGCATCTTCAGGTGTTGCAGATAGTGCTTCTTCGGCAGCTTCCAGCGAGTCGCGTGGCGCACCACGTCGTGATTGGAAAACGCCCAGCACACCCAGCTGTCTTCGGCTTCGGATTCGAATTTCTGCAATACCTCGGCCACACGTTGCGCCGTGGGTAACTCCGCCGACAGGAAATCGAAGGTGTAACACATGTGTACGCGGTCTTCGTGGCTGGTGTAATCCTTGAGAATCTGCATGCCATACTGCGCATCCCCCACCTCGCCGACAGCCGTCGCTGCCGGGTATTCATTCAGAACCGCGCGAAAGCGCTTCAGGAAGTCGATGTTCTCGGGTCGGTTCTTGTCGTACAGATGTTCCTGATAATTGTAGGGGTTCACGTCGGGCGCAATGTCCGCGTTTCGCAGCTCCGGAGGCAGCGCCGGGTTGTCCCGCAGTTCCTTGTCACAGAAGTAGAAATTGATGGTATCCAGCCGGAAGCCATCCACCCCACGATCCAGCCAGAAGCGCACGACATCCAGTAGTGCATCCTGAACGTCAGGATTATGAAAGTTGAGATCGGGCTGGGAGCTGAGAAAGTTGTGTTGGTAATACTGGCAACGGGTGGAATGCCAGCTCCAGCCCGGACCACCGAATATCGATAGCCAGTTGTTCGGCGGACTGCCGTCAGGTTTGCCATCTGCCCAGACGTACCAGTCGTGTCGCTCGTTGTCGCGGCTGGAACAGGATTGCGCAAACCAGCTGTGCTGGTCCGAGGTATGGGACAGCACAAGGTCGATCATGACCTTGAGATCCAGCGCATGGGCATGCTCGACCAGCTCATCGAAGCTGTGCAGGTCACCGAACATCGGATCGATGTCCTTGTAGTTGGAGACATCGTAACCGAAGTCCTTCATGGGCGACTTGAAGAACGGCGAGATCCAGACCGCATCGGCACCCAGTTCGGCAATGTGATCCAGCCGGTCCTTGATGCCCCCCAGATCACCGATGCCATCGCCATTGGAATCCTGATAGGAGCGCGGGTAGATCTGGTAGATGACCGCACCACGCCACCAGTCCTTGTCAACGATGATTTCGGGCTCGACGATACTGATTGAAGAAACAATCATGGATAGCTTTGCATTCCGAGGTAAAAACTGACGAGGCGATTAAATCACAATTCGCGATCAAGCAAGCAGCGTCCAGACACGGCATTGCGCATGCCAGATTCCATGTCCTTGCCGGCATGAGAGTCATGCCGAAACGTTGTGAACGAGCTCAGGTACGGCAGGTCGGCGATTGCCGGGAACTGGCGCGGGCCGCCGGTGTGCTCAGCGGTAGAGCAAGGACTGCCCGTCGGCAAACAGGTGCACCTTGTCGGGGTCGGCGCTCATGCGCATGTTACGTCCCCTGACGTCCCGATGAATGCCCTGCAGCTTGGCAATGACGGCATTGGCACCCGCAGTCTGCCGCTTGAAATACACCTGCGTGACTTCACCCAGTGCTTCCGATATTTCCACGACATTCTCGAAGGCGTAATTGTCACTGGTCGTGGGCTTCATGTCTTCGGGACGAATACCGATGTTGACCGGCTGACCTTGCATGTCGGCGGTTGTGGGTATGTTTGCACTGATGGTGCCACCCCCGTGATTGACGCGCACCTGAGTCACCTCACCGGTCTGCTCGACAGTGCCACCGAGCAGATTCATGGCGGGTGAACCGATGAACTGCGCCACGAATTCGTTTTCCGGGCGTTCGTACAGATCCAGCGGTGTCCCCACCTGCGCAATGCCCTTGTTGGCCAGCACCACGATGCGCGACGCCAGAGTCATCGCCTCTACCTGATCGTGTGTGACATACACCATCGTCGATTCCGGCATGCTCTCCTTCAGCTGGGCGATCTCGATACGTGTGGCAACACGCAGCGCCGCATCCAGGTTCGACAGTGGCTCGTCGAACAGATACACCTTCGGATCACGCACGATGGAGCGACCAATGGCCACGCGCTGCCGCTGCCCACCCGAAAGTGCCTTGGGCAGACGATCCAGATATTCCGTCAGCTGCAAGGTCGCCGCGACTCGCTCGATGGCAGCATCGATCTCGGCCTGGGGCTTCTTCGCCAGTTTCAGTGCAAATGACATGTTGTCACGCACCGTCATGTGCGGATACAGGGCATAGGACTGGAACACCATGGCAATACCCCGCTGCGCTGGCGGCATGTCATTCATGCGTACACCATCAATGGTGAAATCACCACCGGTGATGGTTTCCAGCCCGGCGATCATGCGCAACAAGGTCGATTTGCCACAACCGGAAGGACCAACGAAAACGATCAGCTCGCCGGTCTTGATATCCAGGTTGATGTTGTTGAGCACATTGATGTTGCCCGCGTAGGTTTTCTCGACATTGGTCAGCTTGAGGTTGGTCATTGTTTTTTCTCCCTATTTCACCGAACCGGCCAGCAGACCGCGAACCAGATATTTCTGCATGGCGAAGAACACGCCGAGAGGCACTGCAATGGATACGAAGGCCGATGTTGCCAGTATTTCCCAGTTGCCACCGCGAGTACCCAGCAATTCGACGATCTGCTTGGTCATGACGGTGGTATCACCGGTCGAGTCGATCAGGAACACCAGGGCTACCAGCAGATCGTTCCAGGTCCACAGGAACTGGAAGATGGCAAAGGAGGCCAGCGCCGGGAAGGACAAGGGCAGGATGATCTTGATGAAGATCTGAAAGTCGGTCGCGCCATCCACCTTGGCATTTTCGATGATGTCGCGCGGCAGCCCGACCATGTAATTGCGCAGCAGATAGATGGCCAGCGGCAGGCCAAATCCGGTATGTGCAAGCCAGGCCCCCAGATACCCCTTGCCGATACCGATTTCATTATGCAACTTGAGAAGCGGAATCAGGGCCAGTTGCAACGGCACGACCAGCAGGCCGACCACCGCGGCAATGAGCAGCGCCCGGCCGGGAAAATCCATCCAGGCCAGCGCATAGGCCGCAAAGGCGGCCACCAGAATCGGAATGATGGTGGCGGGGATGGTCACCGTCAGGGTATTGAAGAAAGCCTTGGCCATACCCTCCCGGTTGGAAGGATCGAACAACACATACTTGTAGTTTCTGAGAGTGAATTCAGGCGGTGTCTTCGCCGTGACAAATATGCGTTGACCTCGCTTGCCGGTGATTTCCTCGGGGCTTTGCAGCAGATAATCGCCGTTGCTCTGCACGGACACCGTGGCGCCGTCCTTCAGCTCTGCCGTCTCTCCAGCCTGATAATCGCTGATGGCGCGCGAGCTGGTACCCCAGACGGAGATCACCGCATCACCGGGCTCTTCGAAGAGATTGCCTTCGATCACGAAACCGCCATCCTTCTGCAGCTGTTCATCGGCCCCGCCGGTTCGCAAGGTCATGTTCTGCTCGGATGGCACCATGGCCTTCCACCAGCCGGTGCTGGCTATCTGATCGGAGGTGCGAAACGAGGACACCAGCAAGCCCACCGTGGGAAACAGCCACAACAACACCAGAGCGGCGAGCGAGAGATGAACGGCCCAGGTGAGACTGGATTTGGTACCGGCAATGTTCGACATCACTTCATCTCCTTGCGGGCGTTGTACACATTCCAGACAAGAATCGGTGAGACCAGCAGCATGATGATCATGGCACTGGCAGAGCCGACACCCCAGTCATTGGCCCGGAACAGCTTGTCGTACATGTAGTTGGCCAGCACCTGTGTTTCCCACTGGCCATTGGTCATGGCGAAAACGATGTCGAAGACCTTCAATACAACGATGGTGATGGTGGTCCAGACGACGACGATGGTGCCCATGATCTGCGGCACCTTGATCTTGAAGAACACCTGAAAGGGGTTGGCGCCATCGACGATGGCCGCCTCCACCGTCTCTTCGGGAATGCCGCGCAAGGCTGCTGACAGAATCACCATGGCAAAACCGGTCTGGATCCAGACCAGCACGATCATCAGAAGATAGTTGTTGGGGCCGATCATGGTCAGCCAGTTCTTCGGTTCGGTACCGCCGAAGAACATGTACAGCGCATTGAGCACGCCGATCTGATCCTGGCCGACCGGACGGGCATCGTAGACCAGTTTCCAGATGACGGCAGCGCCGACAAAGGAAATGGCCATGGGCATGAAGATCAGCGACTTGGCCAGATTGCCCCAGCGCACGCGATCGGACAATTGCGCGGCCAGCAGCCCGAAGACGGTGGACAGCGCCGGTACCACCAGCAGCCACATCATGTTGTTGCCCATCGCCTCCCAGAACTTCGGCTCGGCGAACATCTGCTGGTAATTGTCAAGACCGACAAACTGCGACTTGCCACCCGGCAGACGCTCGGTCAGTGACAATCGCAGGGTTTCCACCACCGGGTAGGCCAGGTAGATCCCCAGCGCCAGCAGAGCCGGCATCAGGAACAACCAGGGACGAATCATGTTGGCCCGGGTGATGTTGCGCCCGGCATTCGGCCCCTTGCCCGGAAACAGCACCTTGTCCAGAAACTGGTTGGAAAAATAGAAATAGCCGACGCAACCACCGACACCGATGATGATGGTGAGGATGGCCTGAAGTGCTGGATGCATGAATCCTCCGACGAACAGGCGATGGAGCGTAGTTGATCAAGGACACCCGCCTCGGCAAGGCGTCCGCGTGTCAGGCACTGACGGTGCCTGACACGATCCTGACTGGCTGGACTGGCTGGCCTACTTCAGGGCATCCCAGCTGTTCTGGATGGCCGTGGTGACCTCCGATGCATCCTTGCCACCGGCGTAGTCGACCATGCCGGTCCAGAAGGATCCGGCCCCCACACCGCCGGGCATGAGATCGGAACCGTCAAACCGGAAGGTGGTGGCGTTGAGCAGAATGTCGCCCATGCCGCGCAGCGCATCCGAGGCGTACAGGTCGGTGTTGACGCTGTTCATCGGTGTCAGGAACCCTTCCTGTGCCATCCAGACCTCGTGGGCAATGGGCGATTTCAGGAATTCGATCAGTGCCATGGCACCCTTGCTTTCACGGGTGACTGCAAACATGGTTCCGGCGCCCAGTACCGGCTTGCCCAGATCCTTCTCGGCGTAGGACGGGAAGTAGAAGAAGTCGGCATCTTCACCGACCACGGTATCCTCCGGAAAGAACGCCGGGATGAATGAAGCCTGACGGTGCATGTAGCACTGCGGTGGTGAGGAGAACAGCCCCTTGGGACTGTCGCGGAAGTCGGTGGAGGCAACAGCCCCCGCACCGCCAGCGACATAGTCATCATTGCGCGCAAAGTATCCGAACTCTTCCACGGCAGCGACGACGCGCTCGTCATTGAACGGAATCTCATTGCTGACCCACTGGTCGTAGACATCGGCAGGTTGGGTGCGCAGCATCATGTCCTCAACCCAGTCGGTAGCCGGCCAACCGGTTGCACCACCGGAACCCAGACCGATGCACCAGGGAGTCTCTCCGTCGGCCACGATCTGATCGGTCAGCGCCTTGAGTTCCTCCATGCTCTCGGGAACTTCGTAACCGGCATCTTCGAAGTTTTCAGGGCTGTACCAGACCAGCGACTTGACGTCGACCTTGAAGAAGAAACCGAACAGTCCATCTTCACCGTTTTCGTCCTGGAAGGTGGCCAGATCTACCCAGGATTGTCCGGCAGCGTAGTTTTCCGTGAGCCACGCTGCAGTGTCATCGCCAAGCTCGGTCAGAAATCCGCGTTTCGCCATGTCGGATGCCAGACCGGGCTGAGGAAATACCGCGACATCGGGAGCGGAACCGGCTTCTGCATCGATCATGATCTGTTGTTCGAAGCTGTCGGAACCGGTGTACTTGACATCCGCGCCGGTGGCTTCCGCGAAATAGGCCAGCACACTTTCCACCAGCACCTGATCGGGACCCAGCCAGGGACCGAACACGGTCACCTGCTCGCCCTCGAGATTCATTTCCTTGAGAGCTTCATAACTTTCCCAGTTGAAATCACCCTCCCCCGGAGTGAATTTCAATTCGGCGGCGCTGGCGCCACCTGCTGACAGCATGGCCAGCGTCAGGCCGGTAGCGACAGCAGACTTCATTGCAGGTTTCATGGTGTTTCCCCGGATCGAATTCTTGTTGACGAGCGGATCTGGATGCCAGGCAGTTGGAATCCATAGCCAAAGCGCCTTGGAATGCGCAGTATTCATGACACTTGTGAAGGTGTCAAGCCAGTGATTTTCTGATCGATATTCACGGTAAAACAAGGCTATCAAGGACCTATTCGCTAGCATATTTTTTGACATGAGGGTTGTTCTTCCGTACTATTTTCGCCCAAAGCGCTTTGAATGCAATTCTGAACCGAGTATCTGCGTCATCCCATGAACCTCAAGGAACTGTCAGCATTGCTCAACCTCTCCCAAACGACGGTCAGTCGAGCGCTCAACGGGTATCCGGAAGTCAGCAAGTCCACTCGCCAGCGCGTCCTGCAAATGGCGAAAAAGCACCATTACCAGCCCAATGCCCGCGCCACCAGCCTGGCCACAGGCCGTGCCATGACCATCGGCCACGTGATTCCGATGCACTCCAGCAATGATGTGGGCAACCCGATATTCGGCGAATTCATCACCGGCGCCAGCCGGATTTACAGCGCCAATGGCTATGAGCTGCTGCTGACGATTGCCGAACAACTCAACGAAGAGGACACGTATCGCAACATGGCAGCCCGCGGCACAGTGGATGGAGTGATCGTGCATTCCCCCCGCCGTGACGATTCCCGGGTGCAATTGCTGCAGGACATCGGCCTGCCCTTTGTCATTCACGGCCGGGTGCCGGAGACCTCGCTCGACTACTCCTGGATCGACACCAACAACCGGCGTGCCTTTCGCCAGGCGACCAGACTGCTGCTTGACCTGGGGCATCGTCGCATTGCTCTGATCAACGGTCCGGAATCCCTGACGTACGCCTGGTTGCGACGCCAGGGTTATGAGGAAGCCCTGCTCGATGCCGGAATCACACCGCATCCGGACATCCTGTGCAGTGATGAACTCACCGAAACCCACGGATACCGCTCGGCCGGCAGAATGCTGGCCGACACCCAGCCGCCCAGTGCCTTTCTTGTCTCTTCCTATGTTGTCGCTCTGGGAGTGCGACGGGCCATCGCGCATGCCGGTTTGCGCATGGGCAAGGATGTATCAGTGATCATTCACGATGATGAGCTGTCCTTCTTCCAGAACAACGATCCGGAACCGCAGTTCACGGCCACCCGATCCTCGGTCAGACAGGCAGGCGAACTGGCCGCGCAGATGCTGCTGGACCTCATCGACGACCCCGACAGAGCTTCACGGACACAGTTGCTGGAGGCACAACTGACCATTGGCGTGTCCACCGGCCCCGCCGGATCATCAGCTCAGGCGACCACCAAGCGCTGACACCATCTGCACCAGTGCCTGCCTGACGCTCTCCAGCTCGGTTTCATCCGTTCCCCGCGCAACCAGAGACAGTCTGCCCAGCTGCCCGGTCTTGCCCGGATAGCTGCCGATCTCGATGGCCGGGTGAGCCTCCTGCAGGGCCCGCAACGCCGACGCCACCGTACCCTCGCCGAGGTCGCAGCCGACACTGACGCTGTGCACGATCGGCCCGGTTCTCAAATCCGGCAGTACCGAAGCCAGCATGGCCTGCATGATGCGTGGCACACCGGCCATCACGAACACATTCTCCATGCGAAAGCCCGGTGCTGCAGACACCGGATTGTCGATCAGCGATGCACCTTCCGGTATGCGAGCCATGCGCAGACGATCCTCATTGAGCTCGATTTGCCGCTCGTCGCAGAAGCTCTGCAACAGTGCGCGCGCTTCGGTATTGACAGGCAGATCGACTCCGAAGGCTTCGGCAACACAGTCTGCCGTGATGTCGTCATGCGTCGGTCCGATACCTCCGGTGGTGAACACGTAGTCATGGCCGTTTCTCAGCTCATTGATCGCGGATACGATGGCCTGCGGAATATCGGCAATGACCCGCGCTTCACGCAGGCGAATGCCGCGAGCCACCAGGGATTCGGCGATGTGCGGCAGATTGATGTCCCTGGTGCGCCCACTGAGCAGTTCGTTGCCGATGAGCAGCACAGCGGCAGTCGGCGGAGTTGTCGTGGCGTCGGGAGCAGAAGAGTCGGCAGGTGCGGGAGTATCGCTGATCATGGAAATCCGTGAAGGAGCAATCGGAAGAAGACCCGCAACATACAACGACTGTCCACGCGGAGGCGAGAGCGGCGACGAATCAGTCAGGCCGCTGCCTCGCACATTCATACGGGTAATCCCGCTCGGGCAGACTCGCCGACAGCCACAGCAATCGTCCCATGATGGAACGCAGGTTGAAGCCCGGATTGCTGCTGGATACGTCGAAGTCGTCTTCCTGGATCTGCAGTATGGGCACTGTACGGTGGCTGCCACTGGCAACCGGCGTACCTTCGATATCGTAGATCACATCATCAGTTGCGGTGAAGGGCGTCACGGGGCCATCGCGCACCACCACCACCGGTGATGTACCGGACTGCCCCAGGCAATCCTGCATGTACAGCCATTGTGCCTCGACAAGCTGCGCCGGCACCACCTCCGCCTGACCTTCCCGCGTATAGGCCACTTGCAAGCCGACGCCGGACGTTGTCACGGTCACCAGTACCTCCGGAATCTCCGCCAGCAGGCCCGGGTCGTCTTCCAGCTGCAACAGGCTGTCCGGCACCCCGATGTCCTCTTCCTGACCAGAGCCTGTCACCACTCCGGATGACATCGGCGGCGCGGAAGAGGAGCCCGAACAGCCTGACAAGGCCAGCGCCAGACACAGGAGGACTGCGGCAGGAAGCGTATTTCCGCAGAGCGTGGCGACATGCCGGCGGGCAATGGGGGCGTGAACGTTTTGCATGGACTGACCGGACCAGATTCTAGGGATCCTTACGCAATCGCTGCGCCAAGGACCGGTTGACCGCACGTGATGCGGCCACCAGGCCAAAGGTACCCGTCACGAAAGACACCGACCCATAGCCCTGATCGCAATCCAGGCGGGCCCCCGGTACACCGGGTTTCGCATGTGTTACCTGACCATCCTTGCCCGGGTACACCGGCTGCTCGGTGGAGTACACGCACTCGATTCCGAAGCGTCGTTTCGGGTTGCTGGTGAATCCATGGTCCGACCTCAACCGGGAGCGCACCTTGGCGGCCAGCGCATCATTCCAGGTCCGTGACAGGTCGGCGACTTCCACCGCCAGTGGATCGGTGCGCCCACCGGCCCCACCGGTCGTGATGATCGGAATCTTGCGGCGCCGGCAGAACGCGATCATGGCGGCCTTGAAGCGAATGTTGTCGATGGCATCGATGACCATGTCGAAACCGCAGTCCAGGTAGGCTTCCAGATTCTTCTCTGCCAGAAAATCATCAATGGCGGCAACATCGCAGCGTGGATTGATGAGACGGATCCGCGCTTGCATGACCTCCACCTTCGACTGATCGACCGTATCGTGCAGCGAATGCAACTGGCGGTTGATATTGCTGGTGGAGACATCATCGTGGTCTATCATGGTGATTTGTCCGACGCCGGTTCGGGCCAGCGCTTCGACCGCCCAGGAACCGACGCCGCCGATACCGACAACGCAGATACGCAGCTGCGACAGACATTCATAGGCCTGATGGCCATACACGCGTGACAAAGCGCCAAACGCCGGATCGGGAGACTGGATTGACATCGGAGGAACGTTCTTTGCAGCCGGGACAGTGGATGGTCTACATGGTACGGTGTAATGATGATTCACTGTACACCGGCATCACGACCGATACGATGCGCCGGCTGGCCGAACACAATGGCACCGCTCGCGGGGCCCGCTACACCCGCGCACGCCGACCGGTGACTCTGGTCTATACTTGTGCCTGTCCAGACAGGTCTTCGGCCAGTCGCCACGAGTGGCAGATCAAGCAAATGTGCCGCGCATCGAAAGAGACGCTGATTGCGTCACGGCACCCTTGTCTGGCAAAGGTGTAAACTTAGGAGTAGACTGGCACTATCCATTGACTGCCGGTAGCTCAGCCTGGACCCTTTCGCGGTACCGGGTGTACCGCTGTCTGCTGCCACGGCAAAGGGCCGTGCCGGCATCAACCGTTGTTGACCTAGCACTCAGTTGTCACGACTCATGCAAACCATCGCATGAGAGTTGGCAACACGATGCAATGTCTGGCATTGGTTACCGAACTTGAAATACGAGGTTTTTACGTGAAAAAGATGTTTGTTGGCGGCCTGCCGCTTGAGTCGACGGAAGAAACAGTAACCGAAATGTTCACTGAATACGGCAAGGTGCGCTCCATCAAGCTCGCTTCGGATGTATTCACTGGAAAGTGCAAGGGCTTCGGCTTCATCGAGATGGAAGGGCATGAAGCACGCGCCGCCATCGCGGGCCTGAACGGCAAGATCATGGGTGACAAGTCCCTCAAGGTCCAGTTCGAAGAACCACGCAAGGGTGGCAAGCGTGGAGGCCGTCGTCGCTGAACCCGGTAAACCAGAATCCAGCTGAGCAGGCTGACAAGGAAACAACGCCTGCCGGGCGGCTGACACGCCGCTCCATTCGCAGCTTTGTGGTACGCAACGGGCGTATCACTGCAGCCCAGGCGGATGCCCTCGAGCGTCTGCTGCCCAGATTCGGGCTGCCCTACTCCGACAACACCATCGATCTTGCCGATGCCTTCGGCCGGGCCGCGCCCACGTGGCTGGAAATCGGCTTTGGCAATGGGGATGTGCTGCTGAACATGGGCAGCAACCATCCGGATACCAACATCATTGGCGCCGAAGTGCATCAATCCGGTATCGGTCATGCCCTGATCGGCATCGAAGCCAATGAACTGGACAATGTGCGCCTGATTCAGCACGACGCCATGGAGATCATGGAAAACATGCTGCCACCCGCTTCACTGGACAAGGTACTGCTGCTGTTTCCGGACCCCTGGCACAAGAAACGCCACCACAAACGGCGAATCGTACAGGCGGATTTTCTGAACGCCGTGGCCCACACGCTCAAACCCGGTGGCATTCTGCACTGCGCTACCGACTGGGCCGAATACGGCGAATGGATGATCGAACATCTGGAGCAGGACGAGCGCTTCGAGAACATGGCCGGCAAGGGGCTGCCGTCTCCGCGCCCCGAATGGCGGCCGGTGACGCGTTTTGAACGGCGCGGCCATCGCCTCGGACACGACGTCACGGACCTGTTGTACCAGCGCCGCTGATGCCGGAATCCCTCGCCCCCGACAACCCGCTTCCAATACGCTAGCACAATGGTCCAGGAGCTCACGCTAAGCATCGAAATGCTGGTTGTCATGGGCTTGCTGTCCGTTACCATTGCCCTGTTTGCATTCGAACTGCTGCGTGTCGATGTGGCCGCCATCTGCGTGATGGTCCTGCTGGGCCTGACCACGCTGCTGCCTGGCCTCGAACCGCTGGTCTCGCGTGAGGAGCTGTTCTCGGGCTTTTCCAGCAATGCCGTGATTTCGGTCATTGCCGTCATGATCATCGGCGCCGGTCTGGACAAGACCGGCCTGATGGGCAAGGTGGCCTCACTCATTCTGCAGAAGGGTGGCAAGACGGAAAAACGCATCATTCCGTTGGTATCCGGCACCGTCGCGCTCATTTCCAGCTTCATGCAGAACATCGGTGCGGCGGCCCTGTTCCTGCCTGTGGTGTCGCGTATCAGCGACCGCACCGCCATCCCCATGTCCAGACTGCTGATGCCCATGGGCTTCTGCGCCATTCTCGGTGGCACGGTCACCATGATCGGCTCCAGCCCACTGATTCTGCTCAACGATCTGCTGATATCGGCCAACCGTACCCTGCCGGCCGAACAGCAGATGGATACCTTCGGCCTGTTTTCGGTGACACCGCTGGGGCTGGCCCTGGTGGCCACCGGCGTGATGTATTTCGTGCTGGCCGGTCGCTTTGTCCTGCCTGCTACCAGCAAGACGGACGACAAGCGCATTTCGCGAGCGGCCGATTATTTCGAGAATGTCTACGGCATCAAGGGCGAACTGGTCGAGATCCGGGTCACCCCGGAGAGCCCGCAGGCCGGCATGACGATTCATCAACTGGAAGACGCCAACCCCGACACGCCGGTCATACTGGCGTTGTACAGCGGCGATGTGGTCAAGGTGCCACCGGATCGCGAGGAAATCATCTGGGTCAACACCCACCTCGGCCTGATGGGCGACCGGCAACAGATCGAACGCTACTGCCGAGACAATCACTGGGAAGTCCTGGGGGAGCCGGATCGCTTTGCCGACGTACTCAATGCCCAGCATAGCGGTATTGCCGAAATCGTCATTCCGCCCGGCTCCAGCCTCATCGGGCAGCGTATCGGCGACATCAAGCCGCGCCGCAATTTCGGCACCAACATCCTGCAGATCTTTCGCAGCGAAGACGTCATCAGACATGATTTCCGTGATCAGGTACTGCAGCCTGGCGACACTCTGGTGGTTCACGCCAGCTGGAAGGATCTCAAATCACTGTCTCGCAGCAGTGACTTCGTGCTGGCCACGGACGTGAAATACGAGGATCTGAGAACCAACAAGGTCAGGGAGGCCGCGGCATTCTTTCTCCTCGGGCTCGTCCTGTTCCTGGTGACGGACAGCCTGGCCATCTCGCTGCTGACAGGAGCCATGGGCATGGTCCTGTCCGGGGTACTGACCATGGACGAGGCCTATACAGCGGTCAGCTGGCAGACGGTCTTTCTGCTCGCCAGCCTGATCCCTCTGGGCATTGCCGTCGATCAGTCCGGCACAGCGGCCTGGATTGCCCAGGAAATACTGAGACTGGTGGGGGACGTGCCCGACTGGGTGTTACAGGTGGTGATCGCGTTGCTGGCCACCTTTTTCACTCTGGTGATGTCGAATATCGGCGCCACTGTGCTGCTGGTACCGCTGGCGGTCAACATTGCCGTCGCCGTGGATGCCGATCCGGCACTGTTCGCGCTGACCGTGGCCATCTCCACCTCCAACTCCTTCCTGATACCCACGCATCAGGTCAACGCGCTGCTGATGGGGCCCGGGGGTTATCAGGTCGCCGATTTCATGCGAGCCGGCGGTATCATGACCATACTGTTTCTGCTTGTCAGCCTGTTGATGCTGAACCTTCTCATGTAGCTGAAGTGATGCCGAATCGGCATCACCTGCGCGAATCATTCTGCTACCTCCCCCCGGCTGACATCGCTTAGTCTTGACTGGCAAGTGCATAGATCAAGTGCCCTGTTATCACAAATGGGCGTCGGATACTCAGGGATCAATGGAATCAGACGAGGGGTGAGACTGCATGCAATACCCGATTTTCTCAAGGAACGATATCAACGGCTTCTGGGCCCTGTTTGCCGACACACTGGCCAACCTGCTCATCATATCCGGGGTCTGTCGCTTCGTTTTCAACATGCCGAACGACATTGTCTTCGGCCGCATCCTGCCAGGCGCTGCCATCTCCATCATGATCGGCATCGCGGTCTATGTCTGGATGGCGCAGCGACTGGCGAGGCGTGAGGAACGCTCCGATGTCACCGCTCTGCCATACGGCATCAGCACACCCGTCATGTTCGTCTACCTGTTCGGCGTCATCGGTCCGATCTACTGGAGCACCAATGATCCCGTGCTGGCCTGGCAGGTGGGCATTGCAGCCGGTGTCATCGGTGGCCTGGTCGAGATTCTCGGTGCCGCCATCGGCCCCTGGCTGCAGCGCGTCACGCCACGTGCCGGCATGCTGGGCACCCTGTCGGGCATTGCCCTGGTCTTCATTGCCACGGTCGCCATGGCCCGGATCTATGAAAGCCCCCTGATCGGTTTCACCTCCCTGGCCTTTGTTCTGTGGGGCATGGTCGGGCGTTTCCGTCTGCCTTTCGGCCTGCCCTCCGGGTTGGCGGCGCTGATCGCGGCCACCATCGTGGCGCTGGTCATCGGTGAATCCTCATTCAGCTTCGAGGGCGTCGGCCTCTACATCCCCGTACCCTACTTCGGTGACCTGATGGTCGGTCTCGGACACCTGTTCGACAATCCGGAGCTGTTTGCGGTGCTGATCCCCGTGCAGATCTACAATTTCATCGAAACCATGAACAATGTGGAGTCGGCCGAGGTAGCCGGCGACAAGTACCCGGTGGGTGCCTGCCAGGTGACGGATGGCATGGGCACCATGCTCGGCGGCCTGTTCGGCTCCCCCTTTCCGACCACCGTCTACATCGGACATCCGGCCTACAAGCGCATGCACGCCCGCTCGGGTTACGCTCTGGGCGTGGGTATCGTGTTCATGCTCGGCGCCCTGTTCGGCCTGGTGGCCTTCCTCGGCAACCTGATTCCACCGGCCGCCGTTGCGCCGATTCTCGTCTTCGTCGGCATCTCCATCATTGCCGTGTCGTTTCGTTCCTGCGAACCGAAACATCACATCGCCATCGCCATCGCTTTCCTGCCGCATGTTTCCAGCATCATCGTGGTCAAATGGGGCTCTGCCCTGAATGCTCTGCGTGACATGGGAATCGAGAGCGTACCGAACCTGCTGGATGACTCCTTTGTCGGTGCCATGGTGACCCAGGGTGCGCATGTCATCGGCGAATCGGCACTGGCCAACGGCGCCATTGTCAGCGGCATGCTGTGGGGATCCTTTACCGCTTTTCTGATCGACGGCAAGGTGCGCGAGGCTCAGATCGTCGCCGTCCTGGCAGCGGTGCTGACCAGCTTCGGCATCATTCATGACTCTGCGCTGCACTGGCCGCACCTCACCAACCCCATCGTCTGGGGCTATCTGCTGCTGGCAGCGATCCTGTGGGTAGCCGCACGCTATCCGCTGGAACGTGAAGACACGGAAGATCTGCTCTGAGATGTCGTTTCATGCTCCGTTTCTGCGGTATTTTCGCGAGGTCGCCAACTGCGGTTCGGTGCGCCTGGCGGCCAGACAGCTGCATATCTCGTCATCGGCAGTCAACCGGCAGATACTCAAGGTCGAGGACGAACTGGGTACACGTCTGTTCGAACGGACCACCGCCGGCATGCAGCTGACGCCGGCCGGACGGATACTGTCGGAGCATGTCAACCGGACCCTGTCCGATGAAGAACGCTGTCTGAACGATCTTGCGGAGCTCAAGGGCGTGGCAGGCACCCTGCTGACCATCACCGGGCAGGAATCGGTCATTGCCGAGTTCCTGCCGCCGGTGCTGGTTCAGTTGCATGCCACTCACCCGCAGACCGAGTCGTCCTTCAAGGCCGCCGGAGGCCAGGACCTCAACCGCTTGCTACTCGAGCATGCGGCCGATATTGCCATCATGTTCGACCCACAGCCCGATCCCGGCATCGACTGCCTGCTCAGTCGAGAGCTGCCGGTGGGCGCCATCGTCAGTCCGGGCCATCCACTTGCCGCCCACAGCGGCGTGTCGATCAAGGACTGCAGCCGGTTTCCGCTGATCCTGCCGGACCAGTCCTGGCCGTTGCGGCGAACACTCGATGCCATGCTGCAGCAGCTGGATGGAGGAGCGAACATTCTCACCACATCCAATTCGGTCGAGTTCCTGCGCACCATGATCAATCAGCAGCTGGGAATCGGCTTTCAGACAGCCATGGGCATCGAGAGGCGTCTGACCAGTGGTGAGCTGGTGCTGATACCCTTGGCTGATCCTGACCCGCTGTTTCAGCAATTGAGTCTGTGTGCTGCGAGCGGCAGCAGAGATTCGGAACCGTTTCGATACCTGCTGAACCTGCTGCAGGATCGCCTGCAAAACTACGCGGATCACTGGTCTTGCTGACCGACAATCCGCCCCATGAGGCCGACACAAGCAACGGCCATGAGAGGCTGACATGACGAACGACAAACACGCTATCCGGTTTCTGCTCAACGGCGAGACGATCGTGGTGGAAAACCCCAACCCGACACGTACCGTGCTCGCCTATCTGCGTCAGGAACAAGGGCTGGTTGGCACCAAGGAGGGCTGTGCCGAGGGAGACTGCGGTGCCTGCACCGTAGTCATTGGCGAACTGGTCAAGGGTGAGCTGCAGACACGGACTGTCAATGCCTGCATCCTGTTTCTGCCCACTCTGGATGGCAAGGCGCTGTTCACCGTCGAGTATCTGCGCCGCATGAACAACGAGCTGCATCCGGTACAACAGGCCATGGTCGACTGCCATGGTTCACAGTGTGGCTTCTGCACCCCCGGCATCGTGATGTCCCTGTGGGACAAGTACAACGAATACTCGGGTACCGACACTCGTCCCGATCGCCAGGAACTGGCCGATCACCTGTCCGGCAATCTGTGTCGCTGCACCGGCTACAAGCCGATACTGGAGGCAGGCTGGAAGATGTTCGATCTACCCGCCAGTCCACTGTCTCGCCAGCCGATCATCGATGCGCTGAGTCAATGCTCTCGAGACAACTCTCTGGAGCTGACTCATGCCGATGCCACATTCAACGCACCACGCAGTTTGCAGGAACTGACGACACTATGCAGTGCTCGACCCGAGGCCACGATCCTGGCCGGCGGTACCGATGTCGGCTTGTGGGTCAACAAGCTGGTGCGACCGGTCACCGACATCATCTACCTGGGCAATGTTGCAGAGCTCAGGACGATGAGCGTCGATCAGGGCCATCTGCACATCGGTGCGGGCGTATCGCTCAGCGATGCCTATGGACAGGCCGTGGAGTACTATCCGCAGCTGCTGGAGATGGAAAAGCGCTTTGCCTCGGTTCCGGTACGCAACTCTGGCACCCTGGGAGGCAACGTGGCAAACGGCTCGCCCATCGGTGATTCCATGCCCTGGCTGATGGCATTGGGCGCCGAGGTGCAACTGCTGGGCAAGGGCAGGCAGCGCACCATTGCTCTGGAAGACCTGTATACCGGCTACATGGAGAACTCCATGCAGGAAGGAGAGATCGTCGGCGCCATCATCCTGCCACTGCCCGTTGAAGGGCAGCAGTTCCGAACCTACAAACTCTCGAAGCGCTACGACTCGGATATCTCGGCAGTCTGCGCAGCCTTCAATCTGGTGCTGCAGGATGACATCATCACGACGGCACGCATCGCATTCGGTGGCATGGCGGCGACCTGCCAGCGTGCCACGACCTGCGAAGCCAGTCTGCGCGGCAAGCCCTGGAACGAAGAGACTCTGCAAGCGGCAAGACAGGCATTGAGCGGCGATTATTCTCCCCTGAGCGACATGCGTGCCAGTGCCACCTATCGCCAACGGACCAGCCTCAATCTGCTCCAGCGCTACTTCCTGGAAACCCGGCCGGAGGAGCCGCTGGACGTTCATCGGACCAGCGTCTTTGCCCGCACGGAGGTGACAGCATGAAAGCCACGCCCCATGAATCCGCTCATCTGCACGTCGCTGGCGAGGCCCGCTACATCGACGATATTCCGGAAATTGCCGGCACGGTGCATACCGCTCTGGGTCTGAGCGACAAGGCTCATGCTCGCATCACCGCCATGGATCTGAGCGCCGTGCGCCAGTCCCCGGGGGTATTGCTCGTCATCACGGCCGAGGACATTCCCGGTGAGAACAACTGTGGTCCCATCGTGCACGATGACCCGATCCTGGCCGACGGGCTGGTTCAGTACGTGGGCCAGCCCATCTTTGCGGTCTACGCAGAGAGCTACGAACAGGCGCGTATCGCGGCCCGCAAGGCCGACATCAGCTACGACGAACTGCCCGCTGTCATGAGCCCCGAAGAGGCACGGAAACAGGAGTCCTATGTGGTGCCACCCATGCAGCTGGTGCGCGGCAACGCGCGTGCCGCCATTGACAGAGCTGCCCACAGGCTCAGCGGTCAACTGTCGGTCGGAGGCCAGGAACACTTCTACCTGGAAGGGCAGATCTCCTACGTACTGCCCACCGAAGACGATGGCTTCCACGTTCACTGCTCTACCCAGCACCCCACCGAAATGCAGACCATTCTGTGCCACCTGCTGAACCTGAGTGCTCATCAGGTGGTGGTGGAAATGCGCCGCATGGGCGGCGGTTTTGGCGGCAAGGAATCCCAGTCTGCCCTGTTCTGCTGCGTTGCGGCGCTCGGTGCGCACAGGCTCGGACGCCCGGTCAAACTGCGTCTGGATCGCGATGATGACATGATGATCAGTGGCAAGCGCCACTGCTTTCACTATGACTACGAGGTGGGCTACGACGATGAAGGCCGCATCCAGGCAGCGCGAGTGGAGCTGGTGTCCCGTGCCGGTTTCTCGGCCGATCTGTCCGCACCGGTGGCCACCCGCGCAGTCTGTCATTTCGATAACGCCTACTACCTGAATGAAGTGGATATCCAGGCGTTCTGCGGCAAGACCAACACCCAGTCCAATACGGCCTTTCGTGGCTTCGGCGGCCCGCAGGGGGCCATTGCCATCGAGTACATCATCGACAACATGGCTCGCGATCTCGGTCGGGACCCGCTGGAGATTCGCAAGGTCAATTTCTATGGCAAGCAGGAGCGCAACACCACCCCCTATGGACAGCCGGTGGTCGACAACGTCATTCACGAGCTGGTGGCCGAACTGGAAACCAGCAGTGACTATGCCGGACGACGCCAGGCCTGTCGGGACTTCAACCTCGGCAGTCCGATACTGAAGAAGGGCATCGCCCTGACACCGCTGAAGTTCGGCATCTCCTTCAATGTCGTGCATTTCAATCAGGCCGGCGCTCTGGTCCATGTCTATACCGACGGATCGGTGCTGGTCAATCATGGCGGCACCGAGATGGGCCAGGGACTCAATACCAAGGTGGCTCAGGTGGTGGCCGCAGAGCTGGGTATCAGCGTCAACCGGGTTCGCTCCTCGGCCGCCGATACCAGCAAGGTTGCCAATACCTCGGCCACGGCGGCCTCGACAGGTGCCGATCTCAATGGCAAGGCCGCCGAGAACGCAGCGCGCCAGATTCGCACTCGCCTGGCAGAGTTCGCTGCTCGTCGGCACGGTGGCACAGCCGATGACGTGATCTTCAGCCAGGACACGGTCACGGCCAATGGCGTCGAGACCGCGTTCCCGCAGCTGATCATGGAAGCCTATACGAATCGCGTGCAACTGTGGTCGGATGGCTTCTATGCAACTCCGGACCTGCACTGGGACAAGGACAGCATGACCGGGCGCCCCTTCTACTATTTCGCCTATGGCGCATCGGTATCGGAAGTCATCGTCGATACGCTCACCGGAGAATGGAAGCTGCTGCAAACCGATCTGTTGCACGATGCCGGCAACCCGATCAACAGGCATATCGATATCGGTCAGATCGAAGGAGCCTTCATTCAGGGTATGGGCTGGTTGACCAGTGAGGAGCTGTGCTGGAATGACCAGGGCAGACTCACCACCCATGCCCCCTCGACCTACAAGATACCGGCCAGTAACGACTGTCCTGCCATCTTCAATACCCGCTTGTTCGACAATCAGAATCATGAGGACACCGTGATGCGCTCCAAGGCGGTGGGCGAACCTCCCTTGCTGCTGCCCTTCTCGGTGTTCTTCGCCATTCGTGATGCAATTGCAAGCCTGGCCGCCTATCAGGTGAACCCGACCCTGACAGCACCGGCAACCCCTGAAGCCATTCTGTCTGCGATCGACTCCGTGAGCACGCACAGCTGATGAACAACTGGCTGACAACGGCTCTGGAACTGATCGGGCAACAGCAATCTGCCGTCCTGATCAGCGTCATCGGCACACGCGGTTCCGCGCCTCGCGATGCCGGCACACGCATGATCGTTTGTGCCGATCAATGCCACGGCACCATCGGCGGCGGTCATCTGGAATACAAGGCGATTGCCCTGGCACGAGAGCAGTTGTCGAAGGAACAGGGTCACGGCACCCTGGCGAACGGAATGCTCGGCAGCAGTGAAGCGGCTCGACCGGTTGCGACGTTGCACCGTTTTCCGCTCGGTGCCTCCCTGGGCCAATGTTGCGGGGGCCTGGTGCATCTGCTGTTCGAGCCGCTGAATGCCGAGGCAGTCCCGTGGTTGCAGTACATTCGTTCACATCATGAGGCTGACCGCACTGTCATGCTGATGACCCAGGCCGTGGCCGATACTCGCGAGAAGAGCAGAATTGCAGCCATTCGCAAACTGCTGGTCACGGACATCGACACGCATGGTGAACTGCTCGACATCCAGCAGGCCGCTGTCGCGGTTGCACGGCAGCATCTGGGCAGTGACCAGGCGTTGCCGGATACCATCGATCGTTCCCTGTGGCTGGAAAGACTGCCACCCGATGACTTCCGGATACTGATCTTCGGTGCAGGTCATGTCGGCAAGGCCCTGGTCAATGTGCTTGGCACCCTGCCCTGCAGCATCAGCTGGATAGACAACCGCGCAGGTGAATTTCCGCCCTCGCTTCCTGCCAATGTCAGCCCCATTGTCTCCTCGGAGCCGGAGCTGGAACTCGCGGCAGCCCCTGCCGGCAGTTTTGTGCTTATCCTGACCCACAATCATGCTCTGGATGAATTCATCTGTGCGCAGGCGTTGCAGAACGACACACTCGCCTGGTGCGGTCTGATCGGATCGGCCAGCAAGCGCCGCAGGTTCCTGCAACGTTTCCGCGCTCGCGGCATCAGTGAAGCCGCCATTGCACGATTGACCTGCCCGATCGGACTGCCCGGGCTCGAGGGCAAGCATCCGGGGGAAATTGCCGTCTCGGTGGCGGCCCAGATTCTCGATATCAGACAGCGGCAACTTGCCCGGCTTGCCGATGCGGCCACTGCCGCCTCCCAACATGAACCTGCATGACCACACCATGATTGACACAACACCTGCAGTACAGGCTTTTCGATCTTCCATTCTGCACTGTGTGCGCGACCCCGGCGAGCAGGATGATACGGCGGTGGAGTATCTGGAGGACGGTCTGTTACTGGTTTCCGGGGGGCGCGTCGAGGCCATCGGCCCGGCCGATGAACTGCTGAAGAACCTGCCCGACAGCATCAGTGTGCAGGACTATCGCGGGAAGTTGATCGTACCGGGTTTCATTGATACTCATGTTCACTACCCGCAGACCGACATGATTGCCTCCTACGGCTCGCAGCTACTGGAATGGCTGAACAACTACACCTTTCCTACCGAGCGGCAGTTCTCCGATGCTGCACATGCTGCCGATACCGCCGATTTCTTCATCTCGGAGTTGTTGCGCAACGGCACCACCAGTGCATTGGTGTTGGGTACCGTGCATACCGAATCGGTGGA
Organism: Granulosicoccus sp. 3-233; assembly: GCF_052681095.1. Classification (NCBI taxonomy): domain Bacteria; kingdom Pseudomonadati; phylum Pseudomonadota; class Gammaproteobacteria; order Chromatiales; family Granulosicoccaceae; genus Granulosicoccus; species Granulosicoccus sp. 3-233. The sequence continues at coordinate 52,583 of NZ_JBQYLE010000008.1, read as the reverse complement.
TGCCTTTTTTGAAACCGCACGACGTCGTGGACTGCGAATGATCGCCGGCAAGGTGCTGATGGATCGCAACTGCCCCGAATACCTGCGTGACACACCGGAGACCGGCTACAGCGACAGCAAGGCACTGATCGAACGCTGGCATGGGCAGGCTCGCCTGCAATATGCCATCACGCCCAGGTTTGCCCCCACCTCCACTGAACGTCAGCTGCAATTGGCTGGACAGCTGGCCGCCGAGCATCCGGATACCTTCGTGCATACCCATGTTGCCGAGAATGTTCGCGAAGTGGAATGGGTTGCCGAACTGTTCCCGAAGAGTCGCAGTTATCTGGATGTCTATGACCAGTTCAATCTGCTTCGGGATCGATCGGTACTGGCTCACTGCATTCATCTGGATACCGAGGATCGCAAACGGCTGGCGTCCAGTGGCGCCGCCATGGCCTTCTGCCCCACCTCCAATCTGTTTCTCGGCAGTGGGCTGTTCGATCTGTCCGCCGCCCAATCCGTCGGTGCGCGGGTTGGCCTCGGTACGGACGTTGGCGCCGGAACCAGCTTCAGCATGCTGCAGACCCTCAGTGAAGCCTACAAGGTCTCGCAGATGGCCGGACAATCGCTATCGCCCTACCGTGCCCTGTACCTCGCCACGCTGGGTAGTGCCAGATCTCTGTACATCGATGAGCATGTCGGCAACCTCGCCGTGAACAAGGAAGCCGATTTCGTGCTGCTCGACTGGCAGTCAACCCCCTTGCTGTCCCGCCGCATGCAGGCTGCGAAGACACTGAAAGAGAAGTTGTTCGCGTTGTTCATGCTCGGTGACGATCGTGCCGTGCGCAAGACCTTCATCCAGGGTCAATGCGCGCATGATAGGGATGCTGGCTAGCACCAGTCAGCGTCCTTTCCTGCTTTCCTGCTTTCCTGCTTTCCTGCTTTCCTGCTTGCCTGCTTGCCTGCTTGCCTGCTTGCCTGCTTGCCTGCTTGCCTGCTTGCCTGCTTGCCTGCTTGCCTGCTTGCCTGCTTGCCTGCTTGCCTGCT